>CAJUID010000018.1 GCA_910585905.1 uncultured Lachnospiraceae bacterium | reverse complement strand
CTCCCCATTTATTATAACAGATTTTTTTAGCTTTTTTCAAAAGACTTATTGAAGGCTCAAGATATAATGACTTGACAAAAAAAATCCTTGCCTATAATGACAACAACGAAAATCCAGATGCATTTCTTCGTAAACCACAGTTTGAAGCTCTGGAAATGTATGTCTTCATCAAGGAATTCATGAATAATGCGCATATGTACGAAATATTCGATGATTGGAGGAACCAGAGAAATGATTTCTCCGATGTCTCTTATTATACAGTTACCAAAGGTGGGCAACAGTCACTCTTTACGACTGACTTAAACAAGCAGAATGAGATGGTTTTCAAACAGATGAAAAAATACAGGGAGAGTTATCCGAACTACATCTATGCCTTGACAATGGGACTCGGCAAGACTATTCTCATGGCAACCTGTATTTTTTATGAGTTTCTTCTCGCTAAGAAATATCCGAAGGACAAGCGTTTTTGCCATAATGCCTTAGTCTTTGCTCCAGACAAGACGGTTCTGGAATCTCTACGTGAGATTATGACCTTTGACAAGACAAAGGTTGTGCCACCTGAATATGCTCGAGTATTGGATGCAAACATTAAATACCATTTCCTCGAGAAAAGCGGTGTTATGCTCCATACGATTGATGATTCTGATTTTAATGTAGTAATTTCAAATAATCAAAAAATTATTGTAAAGAAAAGGCGAAAAGCAGATAAAGCCGTAGATATTTTATTTGGCAGTGGTTCATTACTCTCAGATGTTTATGGTGCTGACGACGACGATGATGAAGATGTATGGGATGATGCTTCTTTAATGGAGAATCAACGCTTCAAAAAACTGTGCCGTTTACCACAGCTAGGTGTATATGTAGATGAAGCACATCACTTATTTGGTGCAAATTTGGAAAAAGAACTCCGCTCCGGCGGAGCAAATAAAACAACATTGAGAAACACAATCAATCGTCTGGCAGAAAGCACAGCTATTGTTGCCTGCTATAACTATACGGGTACTCCCTATGTCAATAAACAAGTATTGCCAGAAGTAGTCTATGCTTATGGATTGAATGAATCTATAGCAAAAAGATTTCTAAAAGATGCAGACCCAATTGGTTTTGATAATGTGAAAAGTGAGGAATTCCTCCACGCATCTATCAAAATGTTTTGGGAACGTTATGGCGGGGAGTGTTACGAAGGGCTTCTGCCAAAACTCGCTATCTTTGCAGCTGGTGTTGAGGAAGCAAACAATATAGTTCGTCCAGCGGTTGAAAAAATTCTCAGTAAACTCGATATTCCTCTTTCTACTATCCTTGTTAATACGGGTGATTCAAAAGTTACAAAGGATGAAGACATAAGAAATTTTAACAATCTGGATGTTGTGGGTACAGAGGGCAGTAAAAAACAATTCATTATACTTGTAGAAAAGGGGCGTGAGGGTTGGAATTGCCGTTCTCTGCTAGGAATCGCACTTTTCCGAAGTCCGAAGTCGAAAGTTTTTGTCTTGCAGGCAACGATGCGGTGTTTGCGCAAGTTGTCAGATGAACAGCTAAAAGCTACGGTTTTTCTGTCTAAGGAGAACTATGATACTTTGAATGAGGAACTACGTAAAAATTACAATATGGAAATTTCCGACTTTGGAAAGTCATCTGAAACGAAGAAAGACAAATACAAGGTAAGGGTTCTTCCTCCCCCAAGAAGTATTCGTATGAAGAGATTATGGCATGAGTATTCGTTGGTTGAAAAAGGATATTTAGCTCCCATTGATTTTGGTATTGCCACACTAGATGAGGCGAAATATGAGGCGAAGATGTATGAAAAGGGCAGTTTGCGGATTGGTCTCTCCGAAAAGGAAACCAATATAGATGAGATGAAAGATCAGAATAAATACAGTGCATTTTCTCTTGTTGGAGAAATTTCATTTTATATGAATATTCCATGCCTAAAGATAGAAAAAATCCTTCGAGAATCAGTTGATGGTGTAGCGGTTATTGTGGAGGCAGTGAATCGTCATAATGAAATCTTGGATGATGTAATTATTCCAAAGATTTTCCATGCACTTTATGAGGTGAAGAGTACGCAGAAAAGCGAGGATGTGGATATGGTGCTGCTCAGAGAGCCTAAAGATGCGGGATATTATGAATTTACGGCATCTGATGAATTGGTAATTACTAAGGGACATAATAATTTTACTTCTGCTGAAATTGCAAAGAGTTTTCATGCTGATACCTATTGCTTTGATTCCAAACCAGAACGAGAATGTTTCCTACAGTATATTACCAGCAATCAGGTAAAGGAAATTTATTTTACTGGTATGTTTACATCAGGTCAGGGAGACTTGGCTGTACAGTATTTTGACCCAGAATCAAAGAGGGTAAGAAAGTATTATCCCGACTTCCTTGCATTGATGGAGGATGGCTCCTATCAGCTTATTGAGGTTAAGGGAGATAACATGATTAATGATGCTGTCGTGAATGCAAAGAAAGCAGCAGCGGAGGAGATGGCAATAGCCAGTGGAGTTCGTTACTTGATGTATGCAGGAAGTTTGTTGATGAAGAAGAATGTTTTGAATGGAGCGGATAGTTTTTATCAGGAGAGACTTGATGTAGATGATGAGAGTGCCAGAAAATAGAATCATGGATTTGAATGTGGAAAAAGGAGTAAGTATTCCTTTTTTTACAAAGAATGATTATTAATGAGAAATTTATTGCATGGATACAAGAGTAATGCAACTGACATTACAAGATCAAACAATAGGTATTATTATATGCAAAGATAAGAAAAATACACTCGTTATAATGAAACTTTTAGAGAATAATAGTCAAATTTTGTCAGCTATTTTTAGATTGTATTACCTGATAAGGAAGAATTCTAAAAATTGCTACGGGATAAGGAAATTTTTAAAAATACCATCACATGGTTTATTTATTTAGAAAAACACCACCTCACGCACTATTCAATCACCATCAAAAATAGTATCCTCTCATTAGTTAAAATGTTCTAACAAAACAAGAAAATCAAGTTTGAGGAGAGGACACACCATGAGCAAAGAAGACAAAATAATTCCATTAGCAAACATAGCAAATGCAAGCAATGAAAGAAAAACTACCTCAAAAGAAACAAAATCTATAAAATCCCCCAACCTTACAATTTTGTCACATTACAGTCACCTTCTTGTAATTCTGATATCTTATACTATAATTATCCAAAATATATATGAGGGCGCAGGCGGCGCCTGCAAAAATTGAAGCTTTGCCGGGATTTCTGGCGAAAAGCTTCGGAATGGGGGATTTAATATGGAAATTTTACGAGTGGAAAACTTAAAAAAAGTATACGGCTCCGGAGAGAATGAAGTAAGAGCGCTGGACGGCATCTCTTTTTCTGTAGAGCAGGGAGAATTTTTAGCAATTATCGGGCCATCCGGCTCTGGAAAATCTACGCTGCTCCATATCTTAGGTGCTGTTGATATTCCAACGTCTGGAAAGGTCTTTATGGATGGAAAGGAAGTCTTTGCACAAAATGAAGAGCAGCTTGCCATTTTCCGTAGAAGGCAAGTAGGATTAATTTATCAGTTTTATAATCTGATTCCGGTTCTAGATGTGCAGGAAAATATTACACTGCCAGTTCTGATGGATGGAAGAAAAGTAAATAACAAAAGACTGCAGGAAATGGTACATTTGCTGCGGCTTGAGGGCAGAGAAAACCATTTACCAAACCAGCTGTCCGGCGGACAGCAGCAGCGTGTATCAATTGGAAGGGCATTAATGAATGCGCCGGCAATTGTCCTTGCCGACGAGCCAACTGGCAACCTTGACAGCAAAAACAGCCAAGAGATTATGTCACTTTTAAAGGAATCCAACAAAAAATTTAATCAAACATTAATTATGATCACACATGACGAAAATATTGCACTGCAGGCGGACCGCATTATTGCTATCGAAGATGGAAAAATCACAAGAGACGAGGTGAATCTATCATGAATATAATTAACCGATTTACTTTACAGACATTAAAGAAAAACAAAGTCCGTACTGCTGTAACTATTATCGGGATCCTGCTGTCTACAGCAATGTTTACCTCAGTTACTTCCATCGTATTCAGCTTGCAGCAGTATATGGTGGATTTAGAAATTAGCGTATCAGGTGCATGGCACGGCAGACTTTCTGGACTTACAAAAGAACAGGCGGAAGAACTGCAGAAAAAAGACCAAATTGACAAAAGTACCTTGGTACGAAATGTAGGTTATGCAGAACTAAAGGACAGTATTAATGAAGACAAACCATATCTGTGCATAGAATCTATCACCTCAGATTTTACAGAAATGAGTCCAATCAGGTTAATAAAAGGCCGAATGGCTGAGAAAAATAATGAACTGGTTATATCGGAGCATTTATCCACAAATGGTAATGTAAAATATAAAGTTGGAGATACTATAACTCTAGAAGTAGGAAAACGCAAGGCAGGAGAGGGACTGTTTTGGGGGCAGTGGGTGACATATGAAAAAGAGATAGAAGAACTGACAGATACCGTATCAAAAACGTACAAAATTGTGGGGATTTGTGAAAGACCAGACATGGAAGATTTTGGTGCTCCAGGTTATTCCGCCTTTACTACAGGCGAAGACCAGACAGCGTATTCCTTTGAAGTTTTTTATCAAATGAAAAACCCCAAAGAAATTGACAATTTTTCAGATAACTTCGTAGAAAATCTGAAAGATAAAAATGAGGGAATCTATTGTGATATCCATTCATCCTTGCTGCGGCTTATAGGACAGTCACCAAATGGAAATTATATGAATGTCCTTAGGAATATGGGAGCAATCCTCATGGGAATTATAATGATTGCATCCATCTCCTTGATATACAATGCATTTTCCATATCCATCAGCGAAAGGACGAAACAATTTGGATTATTAAAATCCATCGGTGCCACCAAAAAGCAAATCCGAAAAAGCGTACTTTTTGAAGCATTTTTCCTCTGCATAATTGGTATCCCATTAGGAGTAGGCTGCGGTCTTTTAGGAATTGGGATTACGCTTCATTTTGTCGGAAAATTAATGGCAGATACTGGCATAATTACAACTGGCTCTGAGACAATACAATTAGAACTTGTTATTTCATGGTGGGCAATCTTAATCGCAGTAGCTATTGCCATAATTACTGTAATTATCTCAGCAATGTTGCCTGCAAGACGCGCTGTAAAAATCCCAGCAATTGAAGCGCTCCGTGAAAGCAATGAAGTAAAGTTAAAACGTAAAAATATCCGCAGCAGCAAATTAGTATATAAACTGTTTGGCTTTGAGGGTATGCTTGCAAACAAAAACTTTAAAAGGAATCGCAGGAAACACCGACTGACCGTAGCCTCATTAGCACTCAGTATTATTCTTTTCCTTAGCGCAAGTTGCTTTTCAAACTATTTAATGGGAGCAAGAAATTATATTGATGAAAATGATTGTTATGATATCCTTTTTTCGGCAGAAGATACAGAATTTGGAAAAAATGACCTATCTAGCACAAAACTTCGCTTATCCCAGTTAAAAGGAATAGATAATGTAGCTTACAGTAAATTTGTTCAGGGATTAATACAGATTGATGTCAACCAGATTACCCCCGCTTATCTAAAGCTTTTAAAATTATATCCTGCCGACTATGAAAATAATATCTGGAATTCGGATAAGACAAAGGTGGTCATTAATACAGAAATATGTTTTGTTGACGACAAAACATATAAGAAATATCTGGAGGAAAATAATTTGGATGTAGCTCAATATATGAATAGTGAAAACATCCGCCCTCTAATCTGGGATCCTGTAACAACTATAATAGATGGCGTAATTGCTTCCAATAACATGCTGACTTCCAATACCCTAAATGGAGACCTATATGCCGTCAACTCTACTTCAAATAAAGCCTACACTGGCAATGTTGCAGATGCTGATAAACTATCACTTTCCTTTGTACAGTTAGGCACAGAAGATGATTCCGAATCTGACATAGTAAAAACAGTGCCAAAAGAAAAGGCATTGGTTCAAATCCCATTTAAGGATTCAAAAGTAATGCATCAGAAATTGCCGCTAGGCGGCAGAGATATGCACTTTGAAAATACTATGACTGTTATTTTGCCATATTCTGCACTTGAAATACTGCCAGACAATTTATCAGATCTGGACCGCACTCAGTTTCAATTTCAGGCAAAAAACCATAAACTGGCTACCACAGAGTTAGAAAACTTTTTTAAAAATGAGTCTGATTACAGCACTTCCATTGCCAGCAGAGTGTTCGATGCTAGGGCTACCGAAGAGTCAGAGATGGCTCTAATGGCAATTATTAATATTTTCTCCTACGGCTTTATCACGCTGATTACATTAATTGTTGTTGCAAATGTATTTAATACCATTTCCACCAACATCCAGCTTCGCCGCAAAGAGTTTGCAATGCTCAAGTCAGTAGGAATGACAAAAAAGGGATTTGACCATATGATGAATTATGAATGTATCCTATATGGCGTAAAAGGTCTGCTCTATGGCCTTCCGGTATCTGTATTCCTGTGCTATATGATGTACCGTAGCATGAACCAGGGTATGGAAACCAAATTCTCAATGCCTTGGATCAGTGTAGTAATCGTATGCATAAGTGTCTTTCTCATTATCTTTACTAGTATGCTATACTCTATGAGCAAAATTAAAAAAGATAATCCAATCGAAGCATTGCGAAATGACAATTTATAATTACGAAAACTTTCCTATTATTTCTATCCTATAAGTGCAAAGGAACTTTCCATTCCTTGCAAGTATAGCGTTTGGCTCGCTGCTTACGCGAGAATAAAGAGCAGAATCTTACAGTGTAAATATAATGATTCTGCTCTTTTAATATTACTGCAAATCGTATCCACAACCGGTTTCTGCATTTGACAGGATATTGCCAGAAAACTATAATAAAGAAAAATAAGAATGGAAAACCAAGGGGGCGGTCCGGTGATTAAAGTATTTTTAGTAGAAGATGAAATCTTGATCCGCAATGGAATCAAAAATAGCATTGAGTGGGAAAAAGAGGGATATGAATTTGTGGGCGAAGCCAGTGACGGGGAACTGGCACTTCCTATTATTCTAAAAGAAAAACCTGATATTCTAATAACAGACATTCGGATGCCATTTATGGACGGGCTGGAGCTTAGCCGTCTTGTAAAAAAAGAATTGGCCGATATTAAAATCCTTATCCTGAGCGGATATGACGAATTTGAATATGCGAAAGAAGCAATAAAGATCGGAGTGACTGAATACCTTTTAAAACCCATCTCTTCCGCCTCCCTTTTAAACACCCTAAAGGATGTCTCTGCACAGATTCACCTGGAGCGCGAGGATAAAGACTTAAAAAATCTTTATCTTCAGGAAATGCGGGAAAATGAAGAATTAAAAAAGATGAAATTTTTTGGGGATTTAATTTCTGGCTCCATCTCTCTTGCCGATGCGATTGAACGCGGAAAAGCATTCCAAATGAACCTGAGTGCCCGTATTTACAAAATTATTTTATTTAAGGTCCAGCAAAAAGTAAATGGGGCAGAAACCTCTGGATTTTCTATTGATATTTATGATGAAATAGAAAATACCATAGAAAAAATCCCTTGCATCTACAGCTTTCAAAGGGGCGTAGACGGCTGGGCCTTTCTGCTGATAGCCGATGAGACAGAGGAAATGGAGCAAAGGGAACACGATTTAATAAAAATTTTGGAAGAAATCGTTGGAAATCATACGAATACAGAGTATTTCGGTGGAATTGGCTCCTCAGTTTTTCGTCTGCGGGAATTAAACCAGTCTTTCCGAGAGGCTGACCGGGCATTTTCCAGCCGTTTTACCCGTGGAACAAACCAGATTATCTCTCCCCACAGCCCACATACCGCCAGATTTGAGGAAGATTTTGACTGCGACAGTTTTGTCGAAC
This sequence comes from uncultured Lachnospiraceae bacterium, assembly GCA_910585905.1. Taxonomy (GTDB): domain Bacteria; phylum Bacillota; class Clostridia; order Lachnospirales; family Lachnospiraceae; genus Butyribacter. The sequence continues at coordinate 46,925 of CAJUID010000018.1, read as the reverse complement.
TGGAACAGACACACCATGTAATTGAAAAATTCTTAAATAATGGAACTCTGGAAGAAGTAGGAAGCTTTGTAGATGCCTGCTTTCAAGAAATCTCAGAAGACCATTTTCGTTCCATCATGATGCGCCAGTATGTCATTATGAATATCTATGTTGCTGTTATGTCTTTCTGCGAAAAAATAAGCGCAGATTCTGGCAGCCAATTTAACGGCCCGGCAAGAGATGAGAATGATGAGGCAATGAAACGCGCTGTCAGCACTGCAAAATCAATAGACGATATCAAAAACTATATCAGCCGCCTGTTAGAGCAGGCATTAGAACTGAGAAATGCCGCCAGCGGCCGCAGATATTCCGATATTATTGAAACTGCAAAAAATCAGATAGAGCATACATATATGTCAGATAATATTTCCTTAAACACGGTAGCTGCGGGCGTCGGAATGAGCCCAAGCTATTTTAGTTCCATTTTCAGCCGCGAAATGGGAAAGACATTTGTAGAATATCTTACTGAGATACGGCTTGAGAAGGCAAAAGAACTCTTAGTCTGCTCTTCTCTAAAAACTTCAGAGGTCGGTTATAGAGTCGGTTACAAAGACCCACATTATTTCAGCTATATTTTTAAAAAGGCGCTTGGATATTCCCCTAAGGAATACCGTTCCAAACGAAAGGGGGAAGATAAATGATACGCCGCCGACATAAACTCTCTTTAAGCAAAAAATTAACTTCCATATCTATTACAGCAATCCTCCCAATGGTAATATTATCGTTCTACTTGCTGTGGGCATTATCAGATGCCGCAAGCGCCTATTCTGATATTAATAAAAATATTTCTTATGCAAATGAATATGTTCATAACTTCAAAGAACGTATTGATTACACATTGTATCTGGCAGTAATTGGAAACAAACCAATTGAGGAACTTGGCGTTGGAAAAACTACCGTAAATGGAATTGTAACGGTTAATCCATATTCCTATATGAAAGAACTGGAGTCGGCCTGCAGCCGCCTTTCAGATACTGCTACTGTAAACAGCAGTACAAATCAGATGATGCGCACAAAAAATACTATAAATGCTTTGCGAAAAAGTGTGATCAACCTAGAAAAAAATATTAAAAAAGGTTCTCTTTACGATGATAATATGAACAGCCTTGACCAGAACATCTATGCATTGACTTCCCTGATACAATCCGGCCTGCAGAATTACATTTATACAGAAACAACTAACTATGAAAATGTAAAGGCCGAGCTTGACAAAAAAAATGCGCTGATGGTAACTACCTGCCTGATTACATTACTTGTTGTTATCATTATTACAGCATCATTGACAACTAGCGCAGTAAAAAGTGTTACAACCCCAATCCGCAAACTCTGCGATCAAACTAGTAAAGTGGCAAAAGGTGATTTTACTGCCAATACAAAGGTAGAATCTATTGATGAAATCGCTATTTTAACACGCAACTTTAATGATATGACGCAGGAAATCGGGATTCTGGTGGAGGATATTAAGAAAAACCAGGAAAACCTTCATTTAATTGAAATGAAGCTCTTACAGGCTCAAATCAACCCCCACTTCTTATATAATGCACTGGATACCATTGTCTGGCTTGCCGAAATGAAAAAGAATGAGGAGGTTGTGGCAATCGTTACATATCTTTCTTCCTTTTTCCGCACGACACTTAGCAAAGGTAAAGATTTTATTACCATACAAGAAGAAGAACTTCATGTAGAAAGCTATATGAACATCCAGAAGTTTCGTTATCAGGATGTTATGGACTTTGAAATTCATATTGACAAAGAATTATATCCATACACTATTCCAAAGCTGATGCTGCAGCCTTTGGCAGAAAATGCGCTTGTGCACGGCGTCCGCAATAAACGCGGCAACGGCCATATTTTAATTACTGGCAAAAAAGATGGGGACAACATTATTTTCCAGGTGGCAGATGACGGAAGGGGCATGGATAAAAAGGAATTGGATAAATTAAGGCAATGTATAGCAAATAATAATAACAATGCCACAGATAATGGAGGTTTTGGCATTGTTAATGTCAACCAACGCATCCGCAGCTACTATGGTAAAGATTATGGCGTTTCATTTGAGAGTGAACTTGGACGAGGCACAACGGCAACTATTACCATTGCAGCAAAAAATATTCAACATTTTTCGTAAAAAATCACAAAAAAGTCAACAAATCAAAAAAAATAGACAAAAATGCATATATTATTCTGTTTACCCTCTAACAATATTACTATATGATATAGCTATGATATGAAATATACAGTTGCTATGAAATCTCACTTTAAATCAAAAAGCATTGCCTTTTGCAGTAGCAGGCACAATATTGCAAAACAATAGCAGAGATTTACATACATGGGAAAAAAACTGCATATTTTATAAAAGGACAATGTCTGATAGTACATTTCAGACGGTATCATTATCTTTTATATTAAGGAGGAGAAGAATAATGAAGAAAAAATTTTTAGCAACAGCACTTTCCGTAATGATGGCAGCTACATTGATGACAGGCTGCGGAGCCGGTGACGACAAGGATAACAAATCCAGTGTTACCAGCGATGACAAATCAAATCAGAGTGATGACAATTCAAGTGATGATGTAATCACTGTTGGATTTTCACAGGTAGGTGCAGAATCTGACTGGCGTACTGCTAACTCTCAGTCTATGAAGTCTACATTTAGTGAGGAGAACGGCTACAAACTGATTTTCGATGATGCTCAGCAGAAACAGGAAAATCAGATTACGGCAATCCGTAACTTTATCAACCAGGAAGTTGACTACATTGTACTTGCACCAGTTACTGAGACTGGATGGGACACAGTTCTCCAGGAAGCAAAAGATGCTGATATCCCAGTTATTATCGTTGACCGTATGGTAGATGTTTCACAGGATGACCTCTACACTGCATGGGTTGGTTCTAACTTCAAGTTAGAGGGACAGAAGGCATGTGAATGGTTAAAGGCATATGCAGAAGCTAAGAAGATTGACAAAATCAATATTGTAGATATTCAGGGTACAATCGGTGCATCTGCTCAGATTGGACGTACAGAAGCTTTAAATGATGCTGTTAAGGCAAACGGCTGGAACCTGCTTGCGCAGCAGACTGGTGAATTTACACAGGCAAAAGGCCAGGAAGTTATGGAGTCTATGTTAAAACAGCATGATGACATCAATGTTGTATACTGTGAGAATGATAATGAAGCATTTGGCGCAATTGATGCAATTGAAGCTGCTGGTAAGAAAGTTGGTCCTGATGGAGACATTCTTGTAATGTCATTTGATACAACAAAAGCAGGTATCACAGATACTTTATCTGGTAAGATTATCTTAAACACAGAGTGTAACCCACTTCATGGACCTCGTGTAGAAGAGATCATTAAGAAATTAGAAGCAGGTGAGACACCTGATAAGCAGGCATATGTAGATGAAGGAATTTATGCACATGGTGCTGATGTTGCTAAGGTAACTGTTGACGGAACAGATTATGATGTTACAGAAGTAACACAGGAAGTAATTGACGGCCGTGCATACTAAAAAAATTCAGGCGTAAAATAGCTGGGAGACTGGGAACTATATTTCTTTTGGCTTTTAGCCAGGGCACCGGCATAGACGGTGCCCTTTTTTGACTTATAGGAAACTGCTCGTAACATAGTGGTGTACCAACAAAAACGCTTTAGCGTTTTTGCCAGGGCACAAGCGAAGTCTGTGCCCTTTTTTTACGCCCTTTTTAGCGTATTTCATCGGCTATTATATCTTGCAGCTTCTACTTGACTATATTTTTGGGGGAGATATTCTGCTGAAAATCTTAATGCAGCACTGCTATACTTGCGGTATCAACTAAATAGATGTCCTTAAAAATTTATTCTCCTAAAATCTGTGAGATATAACTTCCGAAGTAATAAATATGAGAAAGTAGGTGAGTTTAAATGGAAAATAATGTTGTACTGGATATGAAAGATGTATCCAAAACATTCCCTGGTGTAAAGGCACTACAACATGTAGACTTCAAGCTCCGTAAGGGTGAAATCCATGCACTCATGGGCGAGAATGGAGCCGGAAAATCTACTCTGATTAAAGTGCTTACCGGCGTACATGATTTTGAATCCGGCACTATTACAATGGCCGGCACAAATATTGTGAACAAATCTCCCCAGGATGCCCAGTCACATGGAATCAGTACCGTTTATCAGGAAGTAAACTTATGTCCAAATCTTACCGTGGCAGAAAACCTCTTTATTGGACGCGAGCCAAGAAAATTTGGTTTTATTGATTGGCGGACAATGAACAAAAAATCTGCAGAACTATTAAAGAATTTGGATATTGACGCAAATGCAACAGATAAATTAGAGGAATGTTCTCTTGCAAAGCAGCAGATGATTGCAATTGCCAGGGCGGTTGATATGAAGTGTCAAGTGCTAATCCTGGACGAACCAACATCCTCTCTGGATGATGAAGAAGTGGAAAAGTTATTTGTCTTAATGCGTAGATTAAAGAGTGAGGGAGTAGGAATTATCTTTGTTACCCATTTCCTTGAGCAGGTATATGAAGTCTGTGACAGAATTACCGTACTCCGAAACGGCACACTGGTCGGTGAATATGAAGTAGCAGACCTTCCTCGTGTCAAGCTCGTTTCAAAGATGATGGGTAAAGATTTTGATGATTTGGCTGATATCAAAGGGGATCATAAAAAACTGGAGAAATTTGTTCCGGTTATTGAGGCAAAGGGCGTTGGGCGGAAAGGAAGCATCAAACCATTTGATTTTGTGGCAAACAAAGGAGAGGTTGTCGGCCTTACTGGTTTATTAGGTTCCGGGCGTTCAGAACTTGTCCGTGCAATATATGGCGCTGACAAGCCAGATTCTGGTAAGATTTTAGTAAATGGCCAGGAGGCAAAAATCAACGCACCAATTGACGCAATGAAACTTGGCATGGCTTACCTTCCAGAGGACCGCAAAAAGGATGGAATTATTGCTGATCTGTCTGTAAGAGAAAATATTATTCTTGCATTGCAGGCGAAAAAAGGAATGTTCCACCTTATGAGCCATAAGGAGATGGAGGAAGCCGCTGACAAATACATAGAAATGCTGCAGATTAAGACGGCTAGCCGTGAAACGCCGATTAAGAGCCTGTCTGGCGGTAACCAACAGAAAGTTATTATTGGCCGCTGGCTCCTAACCAATCCAGAATACCTGATTTTGGATGAGCCAACACGTGGTATTGATATTGGAACAAAAACAGAGATTCAGAAATTGGTGCTGAACCTGGCAGATCAGGGTATGGCTGTAACCTTTATTTCATCTGAAGTAGAAGAAATGCTCCGCACCTGTTCTAGAATGGGTGTTATGAGGGACGGAAAGAAAGTCGGTGAACTGACCGGCGATGAACTGACCCAGGAAGGCATTATGAAAGCAATCGCAGGAGGTGACGGAAATGAATAAAGATACATTAAAAAATATTACGTCAAAGCGTCTATTCTTGCCAATTGTATGCTTAATCGCAGTATTATTAGTAAACGTTATTAAAACACCGGATTTCTTCAAAATCTCTCTTGAAAACGGAGTTCTTTCCGGTTACATCATTATTGTAATTAACCGTGCATCTGAGCTTGTAATTCTCGCTGTCGGCATGACACTCGTTACTGCTGCTTCGGGAGGCCAGGACATCAGCGTTGGCGCTGTAATGGCAGTTGCCGCAGCCGTATGCTGTCAGATTCTTTCCGGAGGCGCAACATCCGTTACATCACTTGCCGCACCTTTAATTCTTGCGATTATAGCTGGAATCCTTGCTTCTGCACTGTGTGGTGCATTTAATGGATTCCTTGTCGCAAAATTAAACATTCAACCAATGGTAGCAACATTGATCTTGTTTACCGCTGGCCGCGGAATTGCCCAGTTAATTACAAAAGGGCAGATTACATATATCCGTGTTGACTCTTATAAAACATTTGGCGGATATATCGGAAAATGCCCAATTCCTACGCCTATTTTTATAGCAATTATCGTAATTGTTATTACTCAAATTATATTAAAGAAAACAGCACTTGGCCTTTATATCGAAAGTGTTGGTATCAATGGTACTGCTTCTAGGCTGGTTGGTCTAAATTCTACATTAATTAAGTTCCTGACTTATGTAATTTGTGGAATTATGGCTGGTATCGCAGGCGTTGTCGCATCTAGCCGTATCTATTCCGCTGATGCGAACAATATCGGCCTGAACCTGGAAATGGATGCTATCCTTGCGGTTGCCCTTGGCGGCAATGTACTTGGAGGTGGTAAATTTAACTTAATGGGTTCTGTAATCGGTGCCTACACAATCCAGGCATTAACCACTACACTTTATGCTATGAATGTAAAAGCTGACCAGCTGCCGGTATACAAGGCTATCGTCGTTATCATTATTGTCGTATTGCAAAGCCCTGTATTTAAAAAATTCTTAGCAAACCAGAAAGCAAAGAAACTATCAAATACAGCTAGTGCGGAAGGAGGAAAATAATATGGAAATGGGAATATTTGATTCAAAAACACAGACAAAAAGAAAAATTAACTCCAATACTTTTCTCCTTATGATTACCATTCTGCTGTTCCTCGCAATGTATATTTCAGGTATGATTATCTTTGCAGAGGGTGGATTTGCTAAGCCGCAGATGTTCTTAAACCTCTTCATCTCAAATGCTGGTCTTTTGGTAATTGCCGTTGGACAGACAATTGTAATGATTACAGGTGGAATTGATATTTCTGTAGGTTCTGTAACCGCCCTGGTATGTATGGCTGTTGCAAATCAGATGGAAAACCACGGTGCCAGCGCTTATATGGCTGTTGCTATTGCATTAGGAATCGGACTTCTCTATGGTATTGTACAGGGATTCCTAATTTCCTATCTGGAGATTCAGCCATTTATCGTCAGTCTGGCAGGATTATTCTTCGGAAGAGGACTTACTTCTATGATCAGCACGGATATGATTTCTATCAAAAACGAAACATTCCTTGCATGGGCAAAATATAGAATTTACCTCCCGATCGGTTCATATAGTAAACGTGGAAAATTTCTTCCAGCGTACATATATCCAACCGTTATCATTGCCCTGGTAATTGTATTCATTATCGCAATAATTATGAAGTATACGAAATTTGGCCGTGAGGTATACGCAATCGGTGGAAATGCGCAGAGTGCTATGATGATGGGATTAAATGTCCGCAAGACAAAGTTCAAAGCTTATATCTTAAACGGTTTCCTTGCCGGCTGCGGCGGATTCTTATTCTGCCTCAATAGCTGTTCTGGTTTCGTTGAGCAGGCAAAAGGACTTGAAATGGATGCCATCTCTGCTTCCGTAATCGGTGGTACACTTCTTAGCGGTGGTGTCGGAACACCATTTGGAACAATATTCGGTGTATTGATAAAGGGAACTATTTCCAGCCTGATTACAACACAGGGCTCACTGTCGAGCTGGTGGGTACGTATCGTACTTTCCGCACTGCTCTGCTTCTTCATTGTATTACAGGCAGTTATCTCAGGGGTAAAGAAAAAGAAATAGACCTTATTAAAATTTTTCTTAGGTTCATTAAAAGGCAAAGAGCATTAGTTCTTTGCCTTTTTTGTAGCAGAATTTACTGGAAACGCCTTTTTTACTGCCTTTCCAATGCCCATAAATAAAAGCTGCCTTGCCAGTTCAATCATTGCACCTGCCAAAAAAATAAACATCATAATAGCAGCGATGCGAATTAAATTGGTGGTTAGATTAGAACAGTCCATTTTGGAAAAATCAAATTTACTCCAAATAAGGTCACGCATATATTCCAGTTCATGAAGTGCATAGATTCCAATCGTCGTAGAAGCAATTATATTAACAACCTTACTATAAAAATGCACATCTTTAAAAAAAGAGAGTGCAAAAACTGCTGTCAGCACTACAAGCGGATTTGCATAACTCATAGCTACATCCTCATATGCCAACAGATCATCAAACCGCGTCCAGATTAAGTAATTTACCACAACACAGAAAAATGCACCAAAGAGATATAAAAACTGCGGCGTTTTCCTTGTTTTGCCATACAGCCCGATATAACCGCCCACAAGATAAATGTAAATAAATGAAAATACATTTTTCCCTTTAAACAGCCCATCATATCCACTGTCACGAAGAACATCCCAGAAAGGATCTAGATTAGCCAGACAAAGCCACAAGCTCATCACAACCGTTGCCACGATAAGTAAAATCTGGTACTCCTGTTTTGTGATTTTTTGCAGGGAAATATTTATAAAAGGTGCAAATAGGCACAATAAAATATAGCCCGTTAAAAAATACCACTCCTGTGAAAGCAGGGGAAGAAGCATTTTACCAATAATAACAGAAACTGTATACTCTGTTTCAAATACAGTCCGATTTGCAAGCACGATAATGCTAAGTAAGACAGAATAGAACAATATTGTCCCATATACCGATAATACCCTTCGGTAAGACTTTTTGAGGTCAAACGGAGAATGTACCATAAAATATCCCGTAATAATAATAAATATATTAACTGCAGGACGGAAAAACAATCTCATAAAATATGCACTCGACCAGACAATTCCACTCTGTTCGCGCGCAGTGTCAAAATATCCTCCATATACAAAAATGTGGACACCAATCACCATTAGCATCGCAAAAATCCGCAACAGCTCAATGCCAGAGTCCCTCTTCTTTTTCATTTCTTTCGCCTCGTTTCCTATCCATAAACGAGACTATACTAGCACAAAAATTCATAGTTTGCAATGGGTATTTTGTTTGACTTTACCATTTTTAGCAGGGAATAATCTGATGTTATTGAAGACACAGATATTTTGCCAATTTTGCTCTGTGTACATGATTTTCATTCAGAATTCAAATGGAACAATCAGGCAATGCAGCCCCATCTGGCAACGCTACGCTTTGAGGAAGGTCTAATGCTTTGCAAACTTCGATGTATGATTTATGCGCCCCTTTCGCAAACTCACGGCAATGCAGCAGTGTGCTATGTTTTTCGTAGAGGCACTCAGAGGCCGTCGGTGCTTATATTCTGCTTTGCAGGATATTATGCACCGTTACGTGCCTCTGCGTAGCGGAAGCGTGCCTTCTAGGAAAACATAGCACACTGCTACATGCCGCTTAGACATGCTTCGGGGCGCATATTCCATCGAAGTTTTACAAAGCAAAGACCTTCTATCAAAGCTAGTTGTCTGGCGATGAGGCTGCATTCCTGGTTGTTCCACCTGAAGTTTTTTGGATCATCATGCAATCACAGAGTAAAATTGGCGAAACTCCACTGCCTATCAATAACATCAAATTATTGTCTTCAAAAAATGGGGAAAGTCAAAGTATTTTGACTCCAACATTATAAAAGATTATTATCTGTTTTCCTATTCTACTTTTTTACAATTCCTCATACATTGCATGCAATAATTTCGTCATTTTCTCCACATTTTCGACATCATCCACAACCACCATTAACGTTTTTGAACCCTCATATGGATATGCCCTTTCCGCATCTGGAAACATTCTTAGTGCAGAATCCACTGGTTTAAGAAATAAACTATTATCGCATATATTTCCAATCACCTTCCCCTGGAAATAGACACAATATTCCCCCATCATTTTCCTTGTCCTGACATCACCTACTTTTTGCAGGTTTTCTAAAATATAATCATGATATTCCTTTGAAGTTGCCATCTTTTCCCCTTTCCGACTTATTTGTCTACTTTCTTTTTTATTGGATGCCTGATAACTGTTTTCCATTTTTCAGGCGCAACTCTCCTTGCGTCCGAGAGGTAAATTTCATGATGCATCCTCTTATCATTTATATCATTCTCATAGCCATTCTCTTCTATAAACTTGTCCATAATAGCTACTGTCCCCGGCTCATCATCATAAGCCCCATAATGCATAATCTGTACACATAATCCTTCATCAACCGTTAAAAATTCGGCTGAAGAACAATCCATTTTCTTTTTTTCTGACGCCGTTTTGACAGCCCAATCAAAATCCGCTTTTTTCACAAAATCTGGCAAGCGTATCATAGAAATCCAGCAAAAGGATGATTTATTAGAATAGTCTATCCCCTTAACATTTTCTTGCCACCAAAAGCCCTCCAAAGGCGGCACAACATATTCAAAGAAACCATCCATCTTATAATCTGTTTTATAACTCATTTTTAAAGTATACGCCACCGCATATAAAACTCCAATCGCCCTTTTATATGCACCATCCTCCTCATTTGGATCTCCCATGCCACGGACAGCAATATAATTTGCCTCAGGAACTGTCACTATCTGCGGCTTATTCTTTGGCATATAAAATTCTTTGTATTCCTTTTTAAAATCAAATGCCATCATCATTCCTCCCATATCTCTCCATGATTTTTTTCGCCATGCTGTAAATCTCGTTTTTGATATGCTCTGGCTCCAGTAAGACTACTTTGTCCCCAAATGTCATAAGCCAACTGACCAAATGATCTCTATCACTATAATCGCACTGAAACAGCAGCCAGCCATTTTCCTGCTCCAAAAAGCACTGTGGTCCAAATTCCTCTACCAGCCTCCATTTTACTTCTGGTGCAAAAAGAGCTTTTACCTTTATTCCACCAGGAAAAATCCTCTCATTTGAAAGATCTGGCATCGGCACATTTCTTTCAGAAAACACCTGCTCACAAGGCATTACCTTATCCATCCTGTTTAACTTAAATAAACGAAAATCTTTCCTCCATTCACACCATCCCCAGACATACCAGCTCGACCACCGGAATACCAGATAATATGGTTCAATTTTCCTCCAACTCTCTCCGCCCGGCGCATAATATAAAAAAGCTAACAGTCGCTTTTCATCAATAGACGCCTGTATCATTTCTATTTTAGGTGCCAAAGTATCTTTATACCACGAAGATAAGTCAATCAACATAGAATCCCTGCCACTCACAAACTGGGACGAACCAACACACAGTTTTTCCATCAACCTCGCATAATGGCGACTTCCACTTATGCTGTCAAGCCCCCTAAGCCCAGCCAGAATCTCCTGCATTTCACTAGAAGAAAGCAGCATGCGATCCATTCTGTAATTCTCCATAATAGAAATACCACCATTGATTCCTTGCCTGGTGCAAATAGGAATTCCCGCTTCACATAAAGATTCAATGTCACGGTTAATGGTTCTCCTTGAAACTTCAAAATGATCCGCCAATTCCGGCGCAGTAATACTATCTTTCTGCAAAAGCATTGCCAATATCCCTACAAGCCTGTCTATTTTCATCCGAACCTCACATTCCCAGATTTACTTAAAATAGCTATTATGAGCTCCAAACACACCTCAATCATATCACGCCAAACACGACATCAGTATGTCATGTTTGGCGTGATAGCAGTATTCTTTAAGTCTTTATAAAACCTTAATGTGACTCAATGTACACCATTGCGTCTTCTATTACAAGTATCGGTTAAACCACAAAATTTAGTCAAATACCCCGCTGCAAGCAACGGGGCATGACTTAGCTTCTTTTTAGCAAGTTCGCCCCAGAGGGGCGGGGTATTTGACCCTCGCGGCAGTCGCCAAATGCGAGCAAGCTCGCGCTTGGCTCGTTGCTTCGCGGGAATAAATCCCATAAATACAAAACAAAAGAAACAATATCTTATATCAAATTGTAACATATTAAAAATAGATTGTGTGTACTAATTACTGTTTTTATCTCTTGTTCCTGAATAATAGTTAGAGTAATATAGAGAAGAGAAATGAAAAAGTTATAGGGAGGACGCAAATGAAAGAAATTCTGCGATTGGAGAATATCCACAAAGTTTATTCTACCGGAAAGTATACATTAGAAGCATTAAAAGGGGTATCGCTTTCCCTGCATGAGGGAGAAGTAATAGCAGTGATGGGTGGCAGTGGCTCTGGCAAAAGTACCCTGTTATATATTATCGGGGCTATGGCTGAGGCAACAAAAGGAAACATTTACCTAAACGAAAAGAAGGAAGAAAAATATGGCCTGGAACCAGATGCTACCAGGATACGCGCAAAAAATATCGGTTTTATTTTTCAGTCCTTTCAATTGATAACAGATTTTACAGTCGGAGAAAATGTGTCCTTGCCCCTAATTCTGGCAGGCGAAAGCAAAAAGAATATTCTGAAAAAGACAGAGGAAATATTAAAATTGGTAAAAATTGAGGAAAAAATAAACAGCCCAGTGCTGGATCTATCCGGCGGACAACAGCAAAGAGTGGCCATTGCCAGAGCTTTGATCCATGAGCCGAAAATACTTTTGGCAGATGAACCAACTGGAAATCTAGACTCCCAGACAGCTGAGGATATTATGCGCCTATTTCTGGCAATCAGAGAAAAGAAGGGGCAGAGTGTGATTATCGTTACACATGATCCTGAGATTGCTTCCTATGCAGACCGCATTATATTTTTAAAAGACGGAAGGATCACTGGGAAGTATGAAAATTCGTCCAACACGCAAAATATAAACGAAGTTATGAAAAGTTTCCAAGAAAGCCAGACAGCAAAAATGAGGAGGGAAGATTGATGTGGAAATTGTTCCAATTGGGTATATCTTTTTTAAAACATAGCAAAATGCTGACCTTTTCTGCTTTTTTCAGCATTTTTATTGCCTGCTTTTTAGGAGTAGGACTGTTTCAGTTATCTTCAAATATAGATAATTCTATTCAATCTGCCGTTACGGAAAAAATGCAACAGTATAAGAATAGTGAATTATATTCGTCAATCCTAGAAGAGGAAGCGGCGGGATATCAGGGAATACATCAATTTTTAAAGATTTTATATGGTCTTATTCTCGGCATCAGTAGCTTATTCATTCTAAGTATTTTTCATGAATTTATCAAAAAATATGTTCGTGAAATGGCTATAATACGTACCTTTGGGGGCACAATAGGGCAAGTGAATTTAATTTTCTTATTCATGTCTGTTGTGGTTAGCTTTTTTGCCTGCCTCACAGCAGGAATGACATCTGCCATTGTGGATACAGTTCTCTTAAATTATTTAAATCAAAAATACGAATTCTTTCGTGGCAAAATGATGATGGACTGGCAAATGTTTTTCGGCATGATTTTTTTAACATTCCTGATACTAAATATCCTATTAATGATATTTTTTGCATTTAGCCAATATGGTTTGCCCATGCAGATTTTTCATCAAACAGAAACAGGATTACGGAGAAATAAAGATGGTCTTCGTTTTCTGTTTCTCAAAAAGATTATGGGGAAAAATGGTTATCTGGCATGGAAACTATTGCTGCCAAAATGGAAACAGAATTTATTTATTATTTTTCTGATTATCTGTATGACTGCATTTTCTTATGTGGGTGAATCCTTTATGAATATGCTTAGTTTAAATTCCTATGCTTATTATGAAGACTTACTGAAAGGAGCCGACGGACATTGTGAACTCACGGTTGATTCAAGCGCAAGCACTAATGAGGCAGAAAAAGTTAATCAAATCAGAAAACAATGGAAAAAAGAACAAGTAGAATGCAGTTATATACATGGAGTCTATGAAGGGCAGATGGGAAGTGCATGGGGATTTTATACGACAGATCTTTTTGATTTTACAAAGCGCTTTGTAAAAAATACATATCAATCCATTTCATCTGTGCCATTGGAACAACAAATGGTTATCGGAAAAATGTTAGCAGAGCAAGAAGGATATCATCTGGGAGACCAGGTACGGTTAAAATCAAAATATCTAAAAGAAGAAAAAGAGTTTACACTTGTAGGAATTTTTGATTGGTCACCCTATTCATTACAAAAGGAATTTCAGATTCTAGTAGACAAGGTTAATTATACAAATTTGCATGAAAAAGAAGAAAATCCTGGAAATGGAAACTCTTTATCCCTATTTTTTTATGGAAACCGTGATACAATTCAAGATATATTTACTGCTCTAAAACAGGAAGGTTGGATATTTACTGGGTATATTTCTGAAAAAATTTTGATGAATACAGAAAAACAAATAAAACAAATGAACATTATATCAAAAATAGTAGTCTGGGGATTAATGCTAGTCATCGCAACAGGTTGGCTAAATTCTGTTAGAGGAATGCTGCTATCCAGAAAACAAGATTACCATGTGCTGAGGCTTCTAGGAACAGAGCAAAAGAGAGTGCAAAAAATCTGCTTCCTGCAAATTAACTTATATCTACTGACAGGAATTATATCTGGAACTCTTTTAGGATTTATACTGGCAAAGGAATTATGGGAAAAAGAATTGTATTACGGTGTAAAACTCCATATACAATTTAGAAATACACTGGGAATTTTCCTGCTATTTTGGTTGGTTTCCTTGCTTCTGCATAAAACAGTCCGAGAAGTATCGAAATAAATAAAATTAACAGATTGGAGTGGGGGGACTCAGATAAACGTAAGCTATTTATAACAAAGTGCCTAGAAAAGTAAGTCCATTGCTGGTAAGATATTAACCATGAATATTTAAGTTTTCATTCTGCCTGTACTGTTTTCGACCATAGCATCAGATCATCCAAATCTTCAGGATGATTCTGCCAGTCAGTATCAAAATAGATGGGCGAATTCTCTCGCCCATCTAACTATAAACCATAATATACGATTTTAGATTTTATGAATTTTCACTATCCATAAATTTATCAATATCCCCCGTTCGTATATCAATATACCTCTCCTCTTCAGTTCCCTTAACTAACCTAATATAATCCGGTTTCCCTTTTAAATCAGAACCCCCGATTAAAAGTTTATAATTTTTATCTATATCATAGCAAACAACATACATCCCACTTCCTATATCCTGTCCTTTGTATTTTTCAAAATCCTTCCAAGAAAGCCCATTCCCTTTTTGCGCTAATTTCTTAACTTCGCTCATTGATAAGACTTCTTTTGAGCTTTCTTTGCCATATCCCGCAATTCCCCTAATTAATATAATTCCACTAATACAAACTATTATTAAAACTAATACCCAAAAATTTCGGGAAATATTTTTACTAATGACTAATTTCATAACAATTCTCCTTTTTATAAAAACTAAAATTCCCTGGGACTGCGTTATGCTTTTGATAACACAACTTCCAATAAATAAGTTATGTATAATCATTTGGTTAATCATTATTATTCTAATATTTTACAAATTGGAACTGTCTAATTATACTTATCATCTTATTCCATTTTGCATCTTTATTTCTTACTTCGCTGTGCATTTTACAATATAATATCCACAAAAATTAGAATAATTTAATCCTCCGCCATAATTCCGGCTGCAAGTTTTAGGATCCTTTATTTTTTTTCCATCTGCATCAACATTGGTTACTTTTGAGAGCCCACGTTTATGTGACCAATAACCATCTTTATTTTGTATATACCAATGATAATCCAATCCTGGAGCAATTACAAGTGCAACTTTGTATTCCTTTGCACCAGGTTTTTCATTTTGTGTTGATTCTCTTAAGGCTCTTCCTCCACCTAAATATGGTCCATCTGCCTTGGCTGCCTTTATAATTGATGCCTTTGTTAATGATGTAAACCTATTGCCAGACATATCACCAGGTTGCAATTTACCTTCATTATTACATAATACATACATTGCATATGCATAGCAATTTGCTCTCCCTATATTTTCTGCCTTATTCCAATATGTTGGATTATAAGCTGGTTCATAACCACTTGTTGGAAGTAAATTATTTGCATACATACTTGGTATATAATCCAATATTTTCTCTAATATTGGCAATTTATACATATATATATTATAACTAAAAATATCATCAACCTGATTTTGAGTTTCTAATTCTAATGGCTCATAACTAATCATTTCCTTCACGCTATCAGTCAAATTATTATACCATTGTAACCACTCCACAGTATTTAATTGCAAATCACCCCTTTTAAATAGTAAACCATTATAAGAAAGTGTATCCACTTCATTTACATTATCATTAATTCTGTCCCATTTTCCATTCTGCACCTCTCCAAAATTTGCAGCCAAAACTGTAACTTGATTAAACCCAATCAAGATTATCATAAAAAAACATATTAACAATTTCTTAATTTCTTTCATAAAATATCCTCCTAATCCTCTTATTTTTTGAATGTCACTCGTTTACATTTTTATAAACATCTTAAAGCAATAAATAGAACTATATCCCCCATTATTAAAATTATAATTTAGGCGTTTGCGAAACGCCACAAGCCGCATGAATATGGCATTTTTAACTTCAAAAGAACAAATAACCCTCACTGGATATGGTATAATAGAATTGACGGAAACTAAAAACCATACAGCTAAGAAAGGAGTTATTCTGATACCTATGATGCCATATAAACAGCTCTCTTTGGCAGATATTTTTTCAGATTGCCAAGAAAAATTTGAAAATGACAAACCTGCGTTTCTTTCTCTATTAGAAACTCTTATCGATCTTGATGAAATTATTCTGAGTTCCTTTAGAAATCATTTATATGCATCAACGGGCAGAACTCGTAAATACCCTTTACATGCTTTCCTGTGGACTTTGATTATTCAACGTATTTTCTCTATCCCCACAGATCGGCTTCTCCTGACTTTTCTCACTTACTCCAAACCACTCCGTGAGTTCTGTGGTTTTAGCAAAGTCCTGAACATTTCCAAAATCACACGCTTCAAACAGGACTTTTTAGATGTCCTGCAGCTCGTATTTGATAACCTTGTTGATGTTACCGAACCCATCTGCCAAACCATTGATTCTGCCAAAGCGAAAATGACCACCTTTGATTCATCCGGTATTGAAGCATTTATTACCGAAAATAATCCGAATTATGCAAACAGGATCATTTAGGCAACTTAAAGCTTATGCCAATCCTGAAATCAAACAATTGTATATCAATAGACATTTTTGCTATGCCTTCAAGTTTGGTATTGTTACCAATGGTGTTGGTATGATACGTCATATTTCTTTTTATTTTTATAACAAAGACTTTATGGCGTCCCATCCTGATCTTGTTGTTGAAAAGAAATCCGACTCCCCTGATGAGGATAAGTGTGTCCATGATTCAAAGCTATTGATTCCGGCACTAAAAGACTTGTTTTCAAAACATCCCCTTATAAATCCTAAGATCTTTCTCGGTGAGGCTGCTTTCGATTCCTGTCAACTATATAGTGAATTACTTACAGGCAACACTTTGGGCGAAAATAAACAGTTCTCCAAAGCATATATTCCTCTTAATTCACTCTCAGGAATTACAAATCCTGATTGTAAATCAACGGAGACGGAATACCTAGCCGCCCATAAGATGATTCCCTTCCCATGAAACATGAAATAGGAAGGTTCGTCAAAACGTAAAAATGGTTTGTCCACGTATAAGTTTGTTTGCCCAAAATCAAATATGTCTATGACAAAACCACCCGTAAAACTCATCGCGAATGTATGTGTGAATCTCCCTGCACAGCATCTTCTTGTGGAAGAATGGTCCATATTTATCCAGAAAAAGACCTTCGTGCCTACCCCGATGTCCTTTGCGGCACAGTAGATTAGGATAACACTTACAAGATCAGAACGGCTGTTGAATGAGATATAAATCATATCAAAGATAATGCCGGGCGTCGGACGCAGAATGAAAAAACTCTACATGCCAATCTGATTCTGGCAGGTATCACTCAACTCATTACAGTTGTTCTTGCAGACAAAATCAAACATCATGAATATATCCGAAACATTAAACTTCTCATAGCATAGGACTTACCAACTCCACAAAGCCTGAGACTTATTAGAGTGCACCTAAAATGTCTGGTTATCCACATTTCATTCCGGGATTCGTGTTATGCACGAATCCTTCCTTGTTTTGATTTATGATTGCGAACGAGCATCGCGAGTTTCGCAATTACCTAAATTGTAATTTTATATTAAATTATTATAAATAGAATTCCAATATTATTGGGCTTAATTGCATTTTTTTGGGCTTAGCTGTAAAAAATTTATAATGCAGACCTAAATAAACTTTAGTATATATTAATAAAACATTTAGTCAAATACCCCGCTGCAGAGCAACGGGGCATGACTTAGCTTCTCTAAATAAACCATTCGGTTCCTTGGCAAGTTCCGCCCCAAGTGGCGGGGTATTAGGTCTCCGCTCCGCTTCGGTCGTTGCTATACGAACATCCACCGGATGTTCAGCAACCCGCGCGCAGACGCCAAATGCTAAGGTATTTTCAGTTCCTTGCAAGCATTGCGTTTGGCTCACTGCTTACGCGAGAATAAATAACATGCATAATTAAAACCATTTATACGTGTTTGACAAAAATGCTCCTTCTGTGTATAATATTTATAATTGCATTTACTTATTAAAACTAAATATAATTATTCTATGACATTCCCATTTAACGGTTACAACTATTTACTATTAATTCCAGGCATAGTATATGATAAACCTTTCTACTAAGAAGTAGAATATTTTAAAAACATAATAACCGAAAAAATACATAACAGAGTTGGGGCACATATTAAGAAATAAGTAAATTATGCCAGTTATAATATGAATAATATATTCTATTCAGGAAGGAGAATTTAGATGCTCATTGGTATTTGCGATGATAATATACAAGAATTAAATCAATATAAAATATTCTTATCACAATTAGGTTATAATAGCATCGCCATATTTCATTCTGGAGAAGAACTGATACAAAAAATGCCAAAATTAGATTTACTTTTCCTTGATATACGAATGAATGGCATTTCTGGTATTCAAGTTAAAAACTTACTAGAGGAAAAAAATTGGAAAACATATATCGTATTTTATACTTCCCATATAGAAAACATGCAACAATGTTTTGGTGAATATGTAATTGGGTTTCTTTACAAGCCAATTATATTGTCATCCATAAAATTTTATATTAATAAAGTAAGCTTAAAATTGGAACAAAACTATCCCTTAATTCTAGATAATGGCAATAATATTTCTTCCGATTATATCATATACATTCAATCAGATCATAATTATACATTACTACACCAGACAAATAGTGAATACATCATCGTTCGCAAATCTCTAAAACAATGGCAAAATGAATTGTCTAATCATGGTTTCATAATAATTCACCGCTCATATCTTGTAAATCTACAACATATATGTTACATTGATAAATCTTTTGTTGTATTAACAAATGGCCATAGATTGTCTATCAGCCGTACACTTCTCACACAAGTAAAAGACATATTTCAAACTTATAAATTAAAGTCACATAGCAATCACCCCCCATCCAACACAATCTAATATCAATACAAAAAGCTGTGGTACATATAATTATGCCCACAGCTTTTTAAAATACACTTTTTTATCTAAACTACTCATATACTTACTTAGATGAAATTTGTTGTATTTTTATATATTTCTTTTGGTATTTTCCCATTTCCTGATTATATTGACGATATTGGACTTTCCCATTTTTCATATGAAACAATGGGAAATATTCCTCGTCAGCTATGAAACCCTCCTTCAACCTATACAGCATTCCATTTTCATCAATTGTAAAAAATTGATAATCTTTTGCACTGCTGCTAATTTTCTGCCCTACTGCAAAATCCATCTGCCCATCTCCGTTGTAATCAGAAACTTGAATTTTACCACCTTTGTGGAGATTAAGCCCCTCTTTTGAATCCCTATATGTAAAATCTAAAGTCGAACATATTTGACTATCTTTCATCACCCTAATCTCAAATTCCCCCTCATAAGTGTTTTGATAAGGTGATATTCCACTATCATCATAATATCCATTCTTTAATACTATTTCAATTAAATATTCCTTTACTTTTCCAGATGCTACAACAATATTTTTTACGTTTTGTAGAACAGCATCTTTTTTATGCTTATCATCCTTCTTTTCATTTTTTTCTTCATTAAGTGATACATTAGCTAAACTACTTTTTCCACATGAAGTAAAAAAAGTAAATGCCAAAGTATATACGACAAATATACAAAACATTTTCCTTTTAATTGACCCAAAAATCAACTAGAATCACCCCCTGCCATTACATATTTGATAATTTAAAATATATATCGTACAATTAAAATGTTTAAACGACAACATACATTGCAGATATGCCCTATCATCCTGCTATTAGAAACAAATCTATTTTATTTATGTTTTATAATTTTTTCAATATGCTTGGGCTAAACTGCATTTTCTTGGGCTGAACTTTATATTACCTAATACCGTTTATTCCCATCTTATCAATATAGCCCCATTTAGAAGACAAATCCTTTCTATATAAATTACACACAACGATACTTAATTAACCATATATCATGATTCCACTTATATTAACCAAAAATTCATTCTCTACTACATTCTTCTTTCCCACCTTGACTATTTCAGCCTCCATAACACATTGCTGCCCTATATTCTCCTTCCTTCCATTCCTCCATATGATATTCCACATTATTTAACTGATGTTTTACATAAGGTTCCTCGCCCAGATAGACACAAAAAGAATCCATTGGCAGTTTCATGCCCAACCCGGTTGCTTTCATAAAACTTTCTTTCAATGTCCAAAACCGATAAAAAGTTTCCGTCTGTTTTTCTTCTTGCTGCTGCATTATAAATTCATATTCGGCCTGACAAAAAAATCTTTTTGCGATTTTCATTTTTATTGGAGCGATATACTCAATATCACATCCAATCTCTGTATCTGCAAATACAGCAAGCACCATTTTTTCCGAGTGGGATACATTAAAATAAATTTCCGGGTAATCTGGAAAAAATGGTTTCTCATTTTCTCCTAATGCAATTTTTGTCTTTGCCTCACGAAGCCCATACTCCTTCAACCCCCGGTCAATTAATATCCCTGCGCCCAATGATAACATTTTACCCTTTTGTTGGCGCATACTGTCAACCTTCCGTTGCCGTCCTTCTGATAGTTCCTCATAAAAACGTTGAAAAATTTCAGGATCTTCTAACTGTTCTGTATTTAATTTGTAAATTTTTCGCATACGTTCACCCCCAGATATTACCTCAGTTTTAAAATTTGCGGGACATTATATCCAAAGTAATTTAAGAAATTATGTTAAAAATAGCAACCTATCATTATTATAGTTTATATAGTAATCCATGTAAAGCCTATCCAAATTTCCTTTCTTGGTTTATAATAAATACGGTTACCATTCTCTGACAGGCAAAAAATACAAAAACGCATTTTATCAAGCAAATGAAGTTGATCTAAAGGAACTTTCCGTTCTTTGCATTTAGCTTGCGTTTGGCTCGTTGCTTACGCGAGAATAAAAAACCACTTTATTTGAAACAATAATAACAGAAAGGCTTGGTATATAGTGTGAAAAATATATCTAAGGCAGCAAAAAAAGCTACCTAAGATATATTAAATTCACACAGGAAAAATGCAAAACCAGCATTTTTCATTACTATTTGAGCCGCCAAAGGCGTCATGGAGGATTAATATGAGACATGGATTTATAAAAACTGCTGCCATCACTCCTGATATTTTAGTGGGAGACACGGAATATAATGCAGATCAAATTATAATAAATATGAAAGCTGCTAATGATGAAGGCGTTAAACTTGCTGTTTTTCCAGAACTCTGCCTAACTGGATACACCTGTAGCGATCTTTTTGGCCAGGATATTTTATTAAAAAATGTTTTATCAGGATTAAAAAATATTCTAAAAGAATCTTCCGGTATGGATATGGTTACTTTAGTTGGATTCCCCTTTTTTAAGCAGAACTCCCTCTACAATGTTGCCGCAGTTGTCTTTAATGGAACGATTTTAGGTATTGTGCCAAAACAGAATATTCCAAATTATTCTGAATTCTATGAGGGCCGCCATTTTGCAAAACCTTCGGCCCACAATGAACAAATTCAGATTCCAGAACTTGGAGAACTTGGAAATAACATTCCCTTTGGTACAAATCTTTTATTTAAAGCAAGTAACTTTCCAGAATTTACACTAGGCATTGATATCTGCGAAGATTTATGGATGCCAGTTCCTCCATCTTGCAGCCATGCATTGGCAGGCGCTACAGTAATTGCCAATCTATCCGCAAGTGACGAAACTACTGGAAAAGATATTTACCGCAGGGAGCTAGTACGCAACCAGTCAGCACGCCTAGTCAGTGGCTATATTTATGCAGACGCCGGGGAAGGGGAATCTTCTACAGACCTGGTCTTTTCAGGACATAACTTAATTGCTGAAAATGGAATTCTTTTAAAAGAATCTCCTCGCTTTTCTAATGAGATAATCTGCAGTGAAATTGACCTTGGCAAATTAATTAGCGAACGCCGCCGCATGAGCACCTTTGAATCTATCACACCAGAATCATGCGGCTATCAGGTTATTACATTTGATTATCAAAAAATAAAAGATACTGCGCTAACACGAAGCTTTGCACAGACACCATTTGTCCCACAAAACAAGACCGACCGTGACCGCCGATGCAACGAAATCCTTAACATTCAGGCAATGGGCCTGAAAAAGCGCCTGACACACACACACTGTAGCAATGCTGTGATTGGAATATCCGGTGGACTTGATTCTACACTAGCGCTTCTTGTAACCGCCAAAGCTTTTGATCTGGCAGGTCTTGACAGAAGTGGTATCCTATCTGTCACAATGCCTTGTTTTGGCACAACAGACCGCACATATCAAAATGCCTGCGAATTAACAAAAATTCTAGGTGCAACACTTAAAGAAGTACCTATCCATGAAGCTGTTAAAATGCATTTTCATGATATTGGACATGATAGTTCTGTGCATGATGTAACTTATGAAAATTCACAGGCAAGACAACGCACCCTGGTTTTAATGGACTTGGCAAATCAGACGAATGGTATGGTAATCGGCACAGGAGATATGTCTGAGCTTGCGCTCGGCTGGGCAACTTACAATGGTGACCATATGTCAATGTATGGAGTCAATTGTTCAGTTCCTAAAACGTTAGTCCGCTATCTTGTACTTTATTATGCAGAAACTACTTCCGACAAAAAACTCCATAATATTTTAATGGATGTATTAGATACCCCTGTCAGCCCAGAACTTCTGCCTCCAGAAAATGGGAAAATCTCACAAAAAACAGAAGACATAGTCGGTCCATATGAACTACATGACTTTTATCTTTACTATTTGATGCGTTTCGGTTTTACGCCTTCAAAAATTTATCGGTTAGCCGTTTACACCTTTTCTGGTATTTATGATAATGCCACAATATATAAATGGCTGCAAACCTTTTACCGGAGATTCTTTTCTCAGCAGTTTAAACGCTCCTGCCTCCCAGACGGGCCAAAAGTCGGCAGCGTTGCCCTCTCCCCTAGAGGGGACTGGCGTATGCCGAGTGATGCCTCCTTAAATTTGTGGATAAAAGACCTAGAAAGCATTAAAAAAGAATTAAATTAAATCCCCACGGCAAGTCGTCTAAGGAACATGTTAATAACCCTACAGAGATATAAATTCTCTGTGGGGCTAACTATTTTACACATATTTTATCCTCTAACAATAAATTTAAACTACTACTTCTTTTCCCAGAGCAAAAGAATAAATGACCTTTTCTTTTACCTTTTTGCCAGTCAGACGCTCCAGGGCTTCCGCATAATAAGTAAGCTGTGTTCTATATTTCTTTACCAATTCTTTTTCTCTCCCAAATGAAACAAAATCTGTTTTGTAATCAATCAAGACAATATAATCATTCTCAAAGAAAAATGCATCAATCATCCCCTGCACAATAATCATTTCCTCACTTTGCTGCTCTGGATAAATCTGGTTTGCCTTAAACCCTAGCATAAATGGCTGCTCCCTCCTTAGCCGCCCATCTAACTCCGCTGCAAACATACGCTGCCCAATCCGGGAGCGTAAAAACCCCGTAAATTTCCTGACATCCAAAAGCCTGCTTTCTTCCTCGCTCATATAGCCATCTTGTACCATTTGCCTTAAGTAAGTCTCAAATTCTACCTCCGTCCACTCCTCTTTTCCTATCTGGCGATATGGAAAATGTTCCATTACTAGATGATACAATGTCCCTCTTGCAGCGCCGCTTAACTCCTGTCTGTCCTGTAAAAAAGAAGGTTTTGGAATCTCAGGTTCCGCACTGTCTGGAATCAATTCTTCTCCCAGCCCATCTAGAAAGATTTCCTGTTCTTCCTCTAATTTTCTTGTCTGCTCTCCCTCTCTTCTTTTTAGCTCTGATACAGATATCTTTACTGGAAGCGCCCCATCACTCCCATATGGATAATGATAGGATGTCTGTTGTTCTATCGCCCCCCGCATCTCCTCATCATACACAGTATCCGTATCCCAGTTTTCCAAAATACGGTATTGTTCTGCTGCACTTTTTAGAGCCTCCTTTTCATCTTGAATCACATTCTCTGGAAAAGATAATTTTACATCAAATAAATTATCCCATTCTCCGGTAGAAAAAGCTTTCCGTTCCTCTCCATCTGACAAATACTCCCGAAATGCATTGCCAATCTTCTCCCTTTTAAGGAGTGCCGGCACAATCCAGTCAAGATACGTCTGTGCGCTGCTAAGCTGAAAGAAATCCAAAAATTCTGATTTCTGGAACCAGCCCGCCAATTTTTTTCCCAGACCAGAAGCAGTACCAGTGATAAACAACTGTTCTTTTGCCCTTGTCAGTGCTACGTACAATATCCTAATCTCCTCTGCAAGTGTATTGAGAGAAATCTGATTCGCCATAAACTTTTTTAAAAGAGTCGGCTGTTTCACTCGCAAATCCAAATCTACAAAATCGCAGCCTACGCCATAATCCCCATCAATAATCGTACTCTTTCTGGCATCCATCAAATTAAACTGTTTGCCCATGCCAGCCGTAAAGACAACCGGGAATTCCAGGCCCTTGCTCTTGTGAATTGTCATAATCCGCACTGCATTCGTATTTTCCCCGTTTACAGACGCCTCTCCAAAATCAACATTTGATTTATGCAGACTCTCAATATATCTCGTAAATCCATAAATCCCCTGATGCCCATTTTCCGCAAATTCTATAGACTGCTGCAACAAAATATCCAGATTAGCTAGGCGCTTCTCCCCAGAAGGCATCGCCGCCATAAAGTGATAATATCCTGTCTCCTCATATATTTTTCGAAGAAGTTCATAGACAGACCTTGTTTTTGCAAATTTTTGATAGGACCGCAGCCTGTCTACAAAAACAGAAAGCTTATCCCTCAAGATAAGAGCCGCCTCTTCCTCCATAACCCAGCTTTTCTCTATCTCTAAAAAATCAATTCCCTTTTTTACGAAAGTATCCCGTAATTCATCTTGTTTATCTTTATCTCCATTGTTCCACTCCATATATCCAAGGAAACATTCTATCTTATCCCAAAAATCCACTCCTCTTGGCAGAGTGCCAATCCACGCAAGTTCCTCATCAGACACATTGCCAAGAATAGAACGCAGCACCGCAGCCAACGGTATGTCCTGCCGTGGGTTATCTACAAGATGCAAAAGATTTAAAATTGTCTCCACTTCCAGGGATGTAAAATATCCCGTCTTTGTATCTGCATAGGCGGGAATTCCCATATCACTTAAAGTCTCTATAAATTCTTCCGACCACCCTGTCAGGCTCCTTAATAAAATAGCAATGTCCCCATATTTCACCGGCCGGTAACCATCCTCCCCATTTACATACAAGGGTTGCCCACCTTGTACCATTTCCCTGATTTTCTCTCCAATTACTGCGGCCTCCAATGATTTTTTCTGGACAAAGGCATCATCACTTTTCTGCTCAATTAATATAACTTCTGTCTTTCCAGCTATCCTATTATCACATTCTTTAAACTCTACTCCTGCTGCCAGACGCGCATCCTTATCATAAACAATTCCGCCAAGACTTTTTTTCATAATCTGCTCAAAAATATAGTTTGCAGAATCCAGTACACTTCCCCTGCTCCTAAAATTTTGATGCAGGTCTATCCGCTGGAATGGACCATGCCCTATTGTATAGTTCTGGTACTTCTCCAAAAAAAGTTCCGGCCTTGCAAGGCGGAATTTATAAATACTTTGTTTGACATCGCCAACCATAAAAAGATAAGGTCTATTCTCCGGCGCACGGCACAGACTTGTCAATAATAGTTCCTGAATATAATTACTATCCTGATACTCATCTGTTAAAATCTCCTCATAGTATTCCTGCAGTTCCCTTGCCGTCTCACTTGGATGCACTCCCTCCTCATCCTTATCTAGCAAAATCTCCAGCGCAAAGCGCTCCATATCAGCGAAATCTACAATGCCTTCCTCCCGTTTCCTCTCGGCAAAAGCACGCTCAAAATCCATTGTCAGCTCAATAAGCTGCTGGACAGCAGGTGCCATTTTCTGCATATCAGAAAGCATCCCCTCCATATCCTGAAAGAAAAAACGCTCTTTCAATTTAGAAAGCCCATTCTTTTGATAATTTTCCCTAAGATTTTTTACTGTATCTTTTTTATTATTGTCCACTTCCTTGCTGCGAATCGCTTTAAGTCTGGCAGGATTATACTGCAAAAAGCAATCCTGATATTCTTGGTAACTATCCGCCCCCTGTAATATTTTTAAAAATGCGATATCAGACTGAATCGCATCTTCATATGCCTTCGGCCCATTCGTATCCTGGCAAATGTCATATGCTTTTTGTGCCATTTGTATAAATTCTGCTGTACACGCTTTTAAGTAATCTAACAGTCCTTTTATCCATTCGCTTCCCTCAAACTCTTCCATATCCGAATACTGGTACATTTTACTGCATCCTAAAAGCCACTCGTCCGGCCACGGATAGCTATTTGCCACCTGAAACAGTGACAACACCATTTCCTCAATCGCATGGTCTGTCCTTCCGGTTGAAAGCATATCTGTAAACTGCAAAAATCTATCATCCCCGTTTTCCCTTGCCTGTTGATATTTTTCCTCAATCACCTCTTTTAAAATGTCCTGCTTTAACAGTTCTAGATCTGTCTCATCCCCCACACGAAATGATGGGTCAAGGTTTATTACATGGAAATAATTTTTAATAATCGACTGGCAGAAACTGTCAATTGTCGTAATCTGGGCTGTATGTAATAAACTTGCCTGCCTCTGGATATGTTTATTCTCCGGCTGCTCCAAAAGCTTGACTTCCAAAGCTTTTCCGATACGCGCACGCATTTCAGCAGCAGCAGCCTTTGTAAAGGTAACAACAAGCAGTTTATCAATATCCTTTGGAGAATCGCCCTCGCTGATTTCTGCAATAATACGCTCAACTAATACTGCTGTTTTCCCAGAACCTGCTGCCGCAGAGACCAGTATATTTCTTTCCCGCAAATCAATTACCTGTTTTTGTTCAGGCGTCCACTTTGGTTTACCCATTTCTTTCCTCCATCTGCACATGTTTGTTACTAATTACAGCCCATCTTTTTCCCTTACACGCTCCATCACATCATCATTGCTTAATTTCTCCAACACACGGTACTCATTTCCCTGAATCTTTGTATCAAAACGGCAGATACTTTTATAAGGGCAATACTGACACGCAGTCTCCCCACTCGAATCCAGCTTTCGGTATGGATTTACTGCAATTGTCCCATCCATTATCTCATCCCTGATATTCTTTAATTTCTGCTCCGTAAACTCCATCAGATCTGCAAAATCCTTTGTCGTAACTGTCTTGGATGCCTTTTTCAGCCATCCGTCTTTATTCGTGGCAAATGGTAAAATATCAGAAGACCGGTCAGCCGCTAACCCTCCATTTTCTGCCAAAAAGCCAGTATCCAGCGATGGCAGTACTGGATCATCTTCATTTAAAAGGCCATCCATTTTTAACCCTTTTAATATGGCATGTTCCACCATCTCTTTCCCAACCTTTCCCTCCACCATTGGGTCATCAATATTGTAATAAAGTACCCCTGCAGGAATCACCAGCTTTTTCAATTTTCCAGCTGTCTCCTCTATTCCCGCCTTCAGGTAAATCATAAGCTGCATCTGTAAACCATGGTACAAATCAGACAAAGATATATTTTTCTTTCCGGTTTTATAATCCACCACCTTTAAATAGACTGCATCTCCCTTTGCCATACTGTCAATCCGGTCAATTCTTCCAATTAACCGCAGCAGGTTTTCATCTTCTTCCCTGCCAAATTGTTCAAACTCCTCCATTACTTCCCCGCCTTTTGTCTGATGCATAATTTCAAAAGAAATCTCACTATCTACTGTACGGAATTCCCCCAGCTCCATCTGCTTTGTAATCGCCCAGACTGTTCTTGCAAGAATTCTGCGAAGCCTTGTAATCAGATAAGTATCACGCTCTGTACTATAAAGAAGCCCGTTTTTATATTGCTCCGCCACGGCATTAATACATTGATTCGCCCTTACATGTTGTTCTGCCTCGCTAATTTCATTCCAATTTTTCCCTTCCCTTATCAGTTCCTTTGTATACAGCTCCAATGCCTCATGTACAATATTTCCAATATCAAAAAATTCTACCTGATGCTCCGCCCTCTCCCGCAGATTTAACCCATAACGCATAAAATATGAAAATGCACAAACCGCATAACGCTCAAACTGGGAGGTACTTCCAGTTAAAATATCATGGTACAGTGCTTTTACCGCCTCCCTCGAAAGTTCAGTCTGCTCCTCCCGATAAAATGCGGCGTCCATAAGCCTTTTTACTGTATCTTCTGTATTCAGATTTCTTTTATAATAGCTAAAAATTTCCTTCCATTTCCGCTGAGTATAATTTTTATCTCTAAGCCCCTGTATCAAATAACTTTTTCCAAAATTATTTCCCAAAAGATAACTGTCGTCCTGTCGGTTTTCTTCAAGCTTTACATGAAGGTGTGGAAAAATCTTTTGAATCCTGTCAATAATATATGCCGGATTCTGCTGCTTTCCATCATTTCCAGACTCACAATAAGTCAAATATAAATGCCTGGAAGGTTTTGTAAGATTTAGATATAAATAAAACTGTTCTGTATACACATTATCCCGTATCGTTGGCGCCAGCTCAAATTCTTCTTCCGATAAAAACATCCTCTCTGAATCCGAAATCACCCCGCCATTTCCTCCACTTTTAGGTATATTGCAGTCATTCATCCCCAAAAAGAAAAGATATTTAATATCTGCAAGTCTTGTCCTGTTAATATCCCCAATCACCACCTGGTCAACCCCAGGAGGAATCAGCCCAATCCTCGCCTCACTAAATCCAGTATCCAAGATTTCCTTAAACTCCTTAAGCCCCATTGACTCATCACCCAAAAGTTCTACCAGCCTGTCAAACACTTCCAAGATAATCTCATAAATTTGGCTGTACTCCGCCGCCATACCAAGCTCGTTTTCTGCTAAAAATTCTTCTGCTGCCTGCGAGATTTTCAGATAATATTCTTCTCCTTCCATCCATCTGCAAAGGGCTTCTGCATAATCCCTCACCGTATGTTTTCCCTTTCCAATCTCTTCATAAAGGTATCCTAACTGTTCTGTTAATTCTAGACGGACCGTATCAATCTGAAAGCTGACATACTCCAAAATTTCTTTTGGTAATCCATAAAAAACTTTGCTGCAGTCCCAAACAGAATTCCATTTTTTATAACCACGGATTCCCGCAGCGCGCAAAAAATTATCTAATAAATCCACCTGCTCTTGTTCTGCTTTCGTAAAAAGATTTTTTTCAAAGGCAAGTACCTTTTCTGCCTGAAAATCTGTTAAAAATATCTCCAAAACTGTATCAAGCATCTCCACAAATGGGTTCGCAAATATACTCTTTTTTTGGTCAACAAAACAAGGAATCCCTGCTCTCTCAAAAATTTCCCCGGCAAGAATTCCATAAACACCCAAATCTCCAGTTACGATTGCAATATCCCGATAACGGCATGTCCCATCCCGCAGCAGGCTCCGAATCTGTTCTACCGCAAAATCAACCTCTTTTTCTGGCTGATTTAAAACATGTATTGAAATATTCCCATGATCCTTACTAACCGTTTTCATCGGATAGCGAAATAAATAGTTCTCCAGCATAAAAATATCTTCTGCCGCTGCAAATCGTGTCTTATTAATTTCCTCACCTGTCCAAATTTCCGGACACACTTCAATTCTACTATCCTGCGCTATTTTCCGAAGCTTATAAATCGTGTGCTGGCTCAAATAAAAAAGTTCATGGCGCGCACCAACTTTTACGATTGATTCCTTTTTATCAATCGTAACCGAAACATACACCTTCCTTGCCACCCGGAGCAGCCGTTCAATAAACTGGTATTGTGTCGGCGTAAAACCTGTAAAACCATCAAGACAAATTATGCTATCCTTTAAAATTTGCGACTCTTGTGCTACTCCGGCAAGCACCGTAAGAATCTCTTCGGATGTAATATAATGGTTACTTAGATAATCCATAAATCCCCGGTAAATAATCTTAATATCCTTCAGCTTTCTTGCCAACACCGGATGTTTTCCGGCAGCATGGATCATCTCTTCTATAATTCCCTCATCTGCTCCATATTGCAAAAGCTCAGACAAAAATGACTTAATTTCCTGTACGTAACCTTTTTTATGTATGTTTTTACCAAAATAATCAAGCTGCTCTTCCAGATTATTCAATACCTTCTTTAAAATCATTGTCTTTCCCATATCATCCAATACTGGCATACTGCCCGCTCCGGTTTCTGAAAAGACGCGAAATGCCAGCCGCAGAAAACTCTGCACATCAATATTCATTATCCCTTTCGCCCTACTGATGGCAATTAACTCTTTCTGTGTCTGCATTGTAAACTGCTCCGGCACCAAAAAAATATACTGGCGGTCTGGAAACATCTCTGCTTCTCTGGAAACCAGATGCTGCATATAATATGTCTTTCCCCTGCCGGAACCGCCAAGGACAAATTGTAGTGACATCTTTTTCCTCCATCGTTTCTTTCTAAACTTATTTTCTATGTTCCTCCATCATTTTACTCACTGATTCCACAATAATTTTTTCCGTATATTGCGATTCCTTTGAAATAACTATTTCCTCCATACCCCTTCCCGCAGCCAATTCCTTTGAAATTTTTTCAACTGTTGGCTGCATCAGAGGATACATTGTTTCCACACTCTCATCTAGATTCACCAGCTCAACAGACTTCACATTATCCTCATCCAATGATAACTGTAAATTGACCGTGGCATCCCCAATCTGAATTTCCTTTGTGTAAACACCTGCTTCATACAGATGCTCACCTTCCTCTGCCACTGATGCACTTTCCCTTCCTTTTCCACCTTTATCGGAAGACAGCATTACAATTAGAAAAATAAGAGCTATTATGCCAATTCCGACAAAAATTGCAGTATATATCACTTTTCTTAGCTGTAGGACAACGATTCTGGTTCCCGACATGGCTCCCCCTCCGTTTTGCTTCTATTCCGGCATATTCTCTAAAACGCCTGCTGCGCCATTAGACAATATCCTTTTGTGACATTTTTTTAGAAACTGTCAAATTCTTACAGTCCCCTCGTCACCCTTTTTATCATTATATTATCCATGCGGGGTATTTATTACTTCTATTTACCATGAAAAAAAGGAGAATGCAACATATCATTCTGATATCCATGCATTCCCCCATAAAATCATTTTTTAATTATCAATCTTAAACTGAACCTGCAGAGGCTGCTTCAAAGGCTTACCGCTCAAAGAAGTTACCTTTGTTGTAATATTCAATATATAGGATTCATTCTGTGCATATGGCTCTAACGGCTCTATCTCTATCTCATTCTCCAGTGAATTGTAACGGATTGCAGTCTTTAATGGTGACATGCTAAGTGTTGTCACATAAAGATTTACATTATTAACAGTCTTTGGGTCAAGCGGCACATTAAATTTTATCTTCCACAAAAAGTTGCCCGTCTTAAACTTCAAATCCTGCCTAACCTTGCTCTCTAGTCCCTCCGTCATGGTTTCAAATGCCAAATAATTTGCCATGTCTGTTACCTCCTTTTGCGCATAGCATAACACATACTCCCTAACATATGTATACAGATATTATTTTATAAAATATTTCAAATCTTGGTGAAAATTATTTTCCACACTACTTAATCTCTATCATAGCATATTTTGCAGGTTTTGTGTAGTTTGTATTCCGGTTTTTTCTCATTTCTAACATATTCATTCTTTGTCTGACAATAAGAGCCTGATTGATAGCATACCAAGGATTTTTATTCTTCACCGCTGTAGGTTATGAAGTTTGATTGCAGCAAACGGCTGAAATATGATATACTAAGAAGAAGAAAAAAGTACAGAAAGTGAGGCTGCAAATGGCAAAAATTAATTTTAAACCAGGCAATATGCTCTACCCTCTGCCTGCTGTTCTGGTTAGCTGCGGTAATATAGATGCTTCTCCCAATATATTAACAATTGCGTGGGCAGGGACAATCTGCACAAACCCTCCAATGGTCTCCATTTCTGTTCGGCCGGAACGCTATTCCTATCCACTTATTAAAGAATCGGGAGAATTTGTAATCAACCTGACAACAAAAAAGCTTGCCTATGCCACTGATTATTGCGGAGTCAAGTCTGGCAGGGATGTAGATAAATGGAAAGAATGCCATTTGACAAAAATTCCAGCTGACACTATTTCCTGTCCCATGATTGCTGAATCACCTGTCAACATCGAATGCCAGGTTACAGAAATAAAGGAACTCGGCTCCCACCACATGTTTTTGGCAAAAGTTACTGCAGTACATGTAGATGATAACTATATGGATGAAAAAAATACATTTCACCTAAACGATAGTGATTTGATTACATACTCCCACGGGACATACTTTACTTTGGGAAACGCACTGGGAACATTTGGAGGCTCCATTCGGAAAAAAGGAAAACAAACAAAAGCCGGCAGAAACAAAAAAAGCCAGAAAAAGCCAAAACACAATTGACACCTTCTTTCTGCTGATTCATACATTAAAATAAAGGGGGATTTATTTTATGAAAATATGCTACCTGAAAATCCGGAATTTCAAATCCATCCGAGAATTAGAAATCCAAAACGTTGAAAGTGCAATGATCCTGGTAGGAAAAAATAATACCGGAAAAACAGCAGTTATTGATGCCCTTCTTCTCGTGGCAGGAATGCGTTCCATTGAGCCCTATGAATTTCTGGATTCAAATAGCACCGTTGAAATCAGCCTCCAGATTGCTTACACGGAGGATGATCTAAGCTATTTCCATTCCAAAGGAATTATCAGCAAAGCGCATAACTACGAAGAATGGCTGAGAGAATTTGAGATAGCACTCCCTTCATTTCAGGATGGCATAATTTCCTTTACCTGTCTTATTGACCCAGAACAAAATGTATCCTACGAAGACGGTTATCAGGAAAACAATCCCTTTATTATAGATATATTTCCAAAAATATATCATATAGACCAAAACCGAAATCTCGAGGCGTTGCAGAACGATGTATTTAGCTTCTACGATAAGGAATCTTTTCAGATGTTAAAAGATAATCTGTGTACTTTTGACAGCACCAGAACATGCAACTTATGTTTTGAGTGCATTGATTTGATCAATAAGAAAGCACCAGAGGAGCTAACCCTTTATGAAACTGCACGCCTCTTACAATACAAATTATTTCATACAAATTTAAGTGAATTTGCCCAGAAAGTAAATGAACATTTCCGGGCAAATGGAAGCCCTTCCCAGGAAGTGCAATACCGGTTGAATTTCGACTTAGATAAACTATTAAATGTAGATACCTTAATTTATAACAAAGTTCGTGATGGGTCCGTTGGTTCCATCAACCTGCTTAGCGAGGGACTCCGCAGTATCTATGCGCTTTCCCTCCTAGAAACATATGTAGAAGAGGACGATATTCTACCCTGCATTATCATGATGGAAGACCCAGAAATTTATCTGCATCCACAACTTCAAAAGGTTGCAAGTGAAATTCTGTTCCGCCTTTCCAAAAAAAACCAGGTAATATTTTCTACACATTCACCAAATCTTATTTTTAACTTCTCTACAAAACAAATAAAAGAAGTAAAACTAGATAGTGAATATTTTACCACCATTAAGGAAGATACTAAGATTGATGACATTCTTGATGATTTAGGATACACAGCAAACGACTTAATGAATGTCAGCTTTGTTTTTATCGTAGAGGGAAAACAGGACAGCAGCCGTCTTCCGCTCCTTCTGGAAAAATATTACTCTGAAATTTATGATGAGGAAGGTAATCTACAGCGGATTACCATTATACCTACCAATAGCTGTACCAACATTAAAACATATGCCAATTTGAAATATATTAATAAACTTTATCTCAAAGACCAGTTTTTAATGATTCGGGACAGCGACGGAAAGAACCCAAAATATTTAAAAAAACAGCTTTGCAGCTACTATGACCAGCGTGCCAAAGAAGATATCGGAAATCTGCCAAAAGTAGAACCAAAAAATGTTTTAATCTTAAAATATTATTCATTTGAAAATTATTTTTTGGAACCAAAAATCATGGCAAAAATAGGTGTTATTAAATCAGAAGAAGAATTCTACAATATTTTATATAAAAAATATAAAGACTATCTGTTTAAGCTAAATAGTATGAAAAAACTGCTTCGGACAAAAAATATCCGTATCCGAAGTAAACAGGATATTAAAGATAATATGGAAGATATTAAAATATATGTCAGGGGACATAATTTATTTGATATTTTCTATGGCCGATACCATGGAACCGCCGGCCAGGAAATCCTAAAAAAATATATTGAGGAAGCACCAAGGGAAACTTTTCAGGATATTTTTGATGCAATAGATTCCTTTGTATATTTTGAAAACCGAAAAAAAGAATAACAACAAATATGTCAAAATCGTGTCAGTGACGCCCGATTCCTTATTGACATATTATACGATTTGTTTATAATATTGATAAGTGTGGCTAAAATTACGGGAAAGGTCTGCAAAAAAGCAGCCTTTCTATTTGGCATAAAATTTTCTACCAATAGCTACCAATGACATATTATGAAATTACTTACATGAAATATAGACAAGATGAATAGATTAGGATAGTAAATTTTGATTTGATTGAGGTGCGATATGGAAAACCAGTATATTATAAAAGGCGGTACTCCTCTTCACGGAGAAGTAAACATCAGCGGAGCTAAAAATGCCGCGCTTGGCATTCTTGCAGCTGCTATCATGACTGACGAAACCGTCGTTATTGATAATCTTCCAAATGTTAGAGATATAAATGTTTTACTTGATGCGATAGAAGGAATTGGAGCTACTGTAAATAGAATCAGCCCTCATGCCGTAGAAATTAACGGAAGTACCATCAGCAGCATGACGATAGATTATGACTCCATTCGTAAAATACGTGCTTCTTATTATTTATTAGGGGCACTTCTTGGTAAATACCGCAGGGCACAAGTAGCGCTGCCAGGCGGCTGTGATATCGGAAGCCGGCCAATTGACCAGCACCTAAAAGGATTCCGTGCACTCGGCGCTTCGGTAAATATAGAATATGGTATGATCAATACAGAGGCCGACCAACTAAGAGGAAACCATATCTTTTTGGATGTCGTTTCTGTAGGCGCAACAATAAACATTATGCTTGCATCCTGCATGGCAGAAGGCAAGACAATCATTGAAAACGCTGCAAAAGAACCACATATCGTTGATGTGGCAAACTTCTTAAACAGCATGGGCGCCGAAATTAAAGGCGCTGGTACAGATAAAATCCGCATTACTGGCGTCCAGAGGCTTCATACAAGTGAATACTCTATTATTCCTGATCAGATAGAGGCAGGAACTTTTATGATTGCCGCTGCTGCCACAAAAGGCGATGTGTTAATAAAAAATGTAATTCCAAAACATTTAGAAGCAATTTCTGTAAAATTGATTGAGATTGGTGCTACTGTAGAAGAATTTGATGATGCTGTCCGCGTCTCTGCTTCACAGAGACTAAGGCATTCCCAGATTAAGACATTGCCTTATCCGGGATTTCCTACAGATATGCAGCCTCAAATCGCAACACTTCTTGCCCTGTCCGAAGGCACCAGCACAGTGACAGAAAGTATTTTTGAAAACCGCTTTAAATATGTTGATGAACTTACCCGTATGGGGGCTTCTATTAAGGTAGAAGGAAATGTTGCTATTATTGAAGGAGTAGAAGGTTTTACCGGAACTACGATTAGTGCCCCGGATTTGCGTGCCGGTGCTGCCCTTGTCGTTGCTGGCCTTGTTTCTGAAGGATATACCACTGTAGACTCCATCAAATATATTGAACGGGGATATGAAAATTTTGAAGACAAACTAAATGCACTGGGGGCTTCTATGGAAAAAATCCCCGTAGATGACGAAAGAGCTGTTCAAAAATTTAAATTGAAAGTGGGATAGATTTAACAGGGGATGCATACCGCATTCCCTTTTTGGCAGAAAGGAGATGTTCGGATTGTCTTCAATATTTAAAGATTATTATCATATTCTGCAGGTACATCACGACGCTTCTCCTGATGTAATTAAGGCAGCCTACCGAAAATTATGTACGTTATATCATCCTGATACCAGCCGCAATGATAACGAAATGCCGCGCATGATGGATATAAATGAAGCCTATCGTACTTTAAGCAATCCGGACCAAAGGGCGGCCTATCACCGTATTTGGCTAGAACACTCTACAAAAAGAAGTGAACATGTATATACTGTATCACACGCAAGGGCAGGATTACAGTATGATTCGGCAAAAGATGTACTCGACCAGTTTTTTCATGCTCTTTATACTAAAAATTGGACAAGCGCTTACTCCTGCCTTACACTAGAGGACCAGGAGCGTATCTCATTAGAACAGTTTCAAGAATGGCGGGAAGCGGTAAGTGACTGCTTTGATATGCAGGATTACCGCATACAAAAGTACCGCTCCTACAACCGTTGTAGAATCGGTGAAGTAATTTATGAACAGGTAGCAGAATATGCTGTTATTATAAATGATTTAGATTTGCAGACTACAAAAGTATCACAATCTACAACCCACAAATACGCTGCCTATGATGGAGCCTCCTGGAAAGTCTGCCTTGGCGTCAAATCTGTAAAAGAGGCAACATTAAAATTCCAGCTTATGGCACAGAGAAGAAAAAATTTTGACCCTGTTGCAATTTACCAAAGCGCCGTATCAAAACGTGACCCACTCACTGGACTTCTCAGTGAAAGTGGTTTTTATGACGAGGCACTAAAGGAAGTAGAACGCTTTAAAAGATATCATAATCCTTTGTCACTGGTTGCCTTCCAGGTTCATTGCCAGGACAGTTCCAGGGAAATACCATGTCTCTGCCAGTGTGCCAGCATAATCAAGGCTACCAGCCGTATTACGGATATTATCGCAAGGTTTGGCAACAATCAAATTATCTGCCTTCTTGCAGAGACAAATGAAAAACAAGCAATGCTTGCTACACAAAAATTTGTGGCGAATATTAAACAGAGACAAGTAGAATCCTTTACATTAAATGCCGGGGTAATCCAGTATACGGGAACTGCTGCCATTGAAGACGCAGTGTTCGCCGCCTGCTCCGATGCCAGCAGAAACGGAAATACCATCTGGATTAACAGCAAAGAGACAACATAAGAAAGCCAGGGCTGTCAAATTGCGGCCAACGCCACAGGCAGAGAAGCTGTCACTTGATGAGATGAATAACTGTGAATAGTAACGCCAGGTTCGTTTTTGTTCGATAAAATATATAGGGGGATACTGTGAAAAATATGGATAACAATAGGGGGCATTTTATTACTTTTGAAGGAATTGATGGAAGTGGAAAGAGCACCCAGATTTCATTACTAAAAAAAAGGATGGAGCAAGGTGGACAGCGCTGTTTTCTGACAGCAGAACCATCCACAGGCCCGATTGGAGTTATGATCCGTCAATGCCTTTCTGGGCGCATGAAAACAGATGAAAAAACAATAGCTGCCCTTTTTGCATCGGATCGGTTAGACCACCTCTTAAATGACACAGACGGTATCTGTTCCAAAATAAACCAGGGTATCCACGTGATATGTGACCGATATATTTTATCAAGCTATGCATACCAGAGTGTAAGAGTTCCTTTTGATTGGGTCAGAAACCTCAACAGCGCAGCAGCAGATACGCTGCGCCCAGACTACCATATTTTTATTGATATTAGCCCGGAAACAGCAATCGAACGCATGAAAAAAGAAAGATTCCACACAGAGCTTTTTGAGACGAAAGACCGTCTAACAGAAGTTCGAAATCGCTATATAGAATTAATCGAACAATTAAAAGACGAAGAAACGATAATACGGATTGATGGCAGCCAGACAGTGGAACAAATATCAGAGGAAATATGGAAAAATGTTTCTAATATTCTATAGAAAACAAGTCAAATACCCCGCTGCAGAGCAACGGAACTTGCCAAGGGGTGGGGTATTTGACCCGCGCGCAGTCGCCAAATGAAAGCTAACTTGCATTTGGCTCGTTGCATACGCGAGAATTAAAACCTGCGGTTATTTTGATAGATAGAAAAGGGGGAATGCGGCCTTGGATTTAAAAATAAACAATTTACAACAGCTCCAGCAGATGGGACAAAAAGCTCCCACAACCGAAGCGGATGGATCCTTTCGTTTTGCTCTCTTAAGCAGTTTAGAGGAAAATGAATTACAAGCACAGCTCTCCTTTATGATGGAAGAAATCATACAACAGGGCAACCGCCTCGGCAAAAAAATGGATGTCCGCGACATGAAGCAATATCGCAAACTAATCCAGGAATTTATGAATGAAATAGCAACCCACTCACATGAATTCAGCAGGGAAAATTTTCTTGACCGCAAAGGCCGCCACCGAGTATATGGTATTATTCGGCAAATTAACCATACGCTAGATGAACTGGCAGAGGAACTTTTGCGTGAAGAAAAAGACCATATCGCTATATTAAGCAAAATTGATGAAATCCGCGGCTTAATTCTGGATATTCTTACTTAATTCCTGCCTATATTTTGTCAATTAGAACATCAGCTTTTTAGGGCATCAGCGTAGTCATTTTACGCAGAAGTGTAAAGGAGATAGTGTGAAATTTAATATATCTAAGGCAGCAAAAAAGCTACCTAAGATATATTAAATTTCACACAGGAAAAATGCAAAATCAGCATTTTTCATCGCTATTTGAGCCGCCAAAGGCGGCATGGAGGGTATTATGGCTAATTTTAAAGATATTATTGGACAAGACCAGATAAAAAAACATCTACAAGAAAGTATAAAAAAAGGAAGCCTTTCCCATGCGTATATTATTAATGGTGAAACTGGCTCCGGCAGGAGGCTTTTAGCTTCCGCGCTTACAAAAACTCTTCTCTGCGAAAATAGGACAGAACAGGGAGATGCTTGTGGTAAATGTAAATCCTGCCTACAAGCCGATTCCGGCAACCATCCTGATGTACGTTTTATATCACACGAAAAAGCAAGTATTGGAATTGATGATATCCGCAGCCAGCTTATTAATGATATCACCATAAAACCATACAGCAGCACACATAAAATATATATCATTCCCCATGCTAATAAAATGACAGAGCAGGCGCAAAATGCTCTCCTTAAGACAATGGAAGAACCGCCGGAATATGCGACTATTCTTCTTTTGACAGAAAATTCCCAAAATCTGCTACAGACAATTATATCACGCTGTATCGTCTTAAATACAGAACCATTGCGGCAAGAAGAAATCACCCAGTATCTAATGAAAAACCTGCAGATGGAACCAGAACAAGCTAAGATTGCTGCCGGATTCTGTCAGGGAAACGTAGGAAAAGCAATTCACTTTGCGACCTCGGATGATTTTTCTGAAATGAAAGAAGATACACTTCGACTTCTGAAAAAAATTGATGAAATGGATATTCCAGATATTATGGCAATAATAAAAGACCTTTCACAGCACAAAGGAAAGATTAGCGAATATCTTGATCTTATGCTTTTATGGTATCGTGATGTCCTGATGTTTAAAGTGACAAAGGATGCCAACCTTCTTCTCTACCGCAATGAATATAAAGCAATTTCCAGACAGGCCAGCATACGGAACTATGCAGATATTGAAAAAATTATCAAGGCAATTGATAAGGCAAAAATGCGCTTAAATGCAAATGTCAATTTTGATACAGCAATTGGATTGCTACTCTTGACGATTAAAGAGTAGCTGCAAAATACTGTTAGAGCAGCAATATAGACTGCCATTTTCTGCAGCTACAGAAAGGATTTAGCTAATTATGACACTAATTATAGGAGTTCGTTTTAGAAAATCAGGGAAAGTTTACTACTTTGACCCGATTGGAATGGAAATCGAAAAAGGCGACCATGTCATTGTCGAAACCGCAAGAGGAGTAGAATATGGAACGGTTGTCCTCCCCCCAAGGGAGATTGAAGACGACAAAGTCGTACAGCCTTTAAAACCCGTTATGCGTATTGCCACACCTGATGATGATGCAATGAACGCAGAAAATGAAGAACGGGAAAAAGAAGCGTTTTATATCTGCCTCAATAAAATAAAAAAGCACCAGCTTGGTATGAAATTAATTGATTCCGAATATACCTTTGACCGCAATAAATTACTTTTTTACTTTACAGCTGATGGGCGGATAGACTTCCGTGAACTTGTAAAGGACTTAGCCTCCGTTTTCCGTACCCGAATTGAGCTCCGCCAAATTGGTGTCAGAGATGAAACAAAAATGATTGGCGGAATTGCTATATGTGGACGTCCGCTCTGCTGCCATTCTTATCTCTCTGACTTTGCACCAGTTTCAATTAAGATGGCAAAAGAACAGAACCTCTCCCTAAATCCAGCTAAAATTTCTGGCGTATGTGGGCGTCTGATGTGCTGTCTAAAAAATGAGGAAGAAGCATACGAATATCTTAACAGCACACTTCCCCATATTGGTGCAAAAGTAACAACCACTGAAGGATACCGTGGAGAAGTCCAGAGCGTCAGTGTCTTAAAGCAACGCGTCAAAGTCCTTCTGACACACGACAACGACGAAAAAGAAGTGCGTGAATATTCCGTCAACGAACTGCAATTTGAAAATGGAAGCCGCCCGGCAAATGCTCCAATCGCACCAGTCCTTCCAGATGAAGAACTAGATGAAAATGCATTGCGCGAATTGGAGAAATTAGAAAAAGAAGATTTGGAAGATATTTCTGCAGAAGAAACTTCTACTCCTAATAAATATAATAATGACAACCGTGGAAAACGTTCTTACAATAAAAATAACACACGCTCCTATAATACAAATGACTCCAAAAAGGATTACCGCCGCCCAAGTGGTGAAGAAGAACCAAAAAAATACCACAAAAAAACGTATAACAACCATCACAACCAGAATGGTGCAAATAGTTCAACACACCGTAGTAATACACATTTCAATTCTAACCGCAGCGGTAAAAGCAGCTACCACAGCAGCAGTGGGCGGAGCTTTGGCAAAAATAACGGCCGGAGCCACACATAAATCAACCAACAATTATGACAACTTAAACCACAGCAAAATACGGCTTAAAGGATAACAAAAAGAAAATATGAATGAAAAAATAGATAAGATAAACTACCTCCGTCCCGGTGAACGTCTTGATGATTTGCAGAGAAATGGATATAAAATAATACAAAATCCAGAAAAATTTTGTTTTGGAATGGATGCGGTTCTTCTATCCCATTTTGCTGAGATAAAAAAGGGTTCCCATGTTTTAGACTTGGGAACCGGAACCGGCATCCTCCCTATTCTGCTATCAGCCAAAACCGAAGCAGGCTTTTTTGAAGCACTTGAAATTCAGGAAGAAAGCTGTGATATGGCAAAACGGAGCATAGCTTACAACAATCTACAAGAAAAAATCCATATTACCGCCGGAAATATTGCCGAGGCTTCCTCCATTTATGGAAAACATTCCTTTGATGCCATAGTCACAAACCCGCCTTATATGATTGATAAACATGGGTTAAAAAATCCTGCACTGCCAAAAGCAATTGCCCGCCATGAAATACTCTGTACTCTGGAGGATGTGGTACGAGAAAGTGCAAACATACTTAAACCCAAAA
Source organism: uncultured Lachnospiraceae bacterium (assembly GCA_910585905.1). GTDB lineage: Bacteria > Bacillota > Clostridia > Lachnospirales > Lachnospiraceae > Butyribacter. The sequence continues at coordinate 4,968 of CAJUID010000018.1, read as the reverse complement.
AAAGCCTATTTATGGTTCACCGACCTTTCCGATTGGCAGAAATATTCAAGCAAATGATGAAATATCGGCTGGAACCTAAACGAATGCGTTTTGTCCACCCATATATTGACAAAGAGCCAAACATGGTATTAATTGAAGCAGTTTTAGACGGCAACCCTATGATAAAAATAGAGCCGCCTATTATTGTTTATAAAAACCCAAACGAATACACCGACCAGCTTTTAGATATTTATGGATTTTAACAGAAAAGAGGATTACAATGGCAGGAATGTTATATTTATGTGCAACCCCAATCGGAAACCTGGAAGATATCACACTCCGCGTAATCCGTACATTAAAAGAAGTGGATTTAATTGCCGCGGAAGATACACGCAATACCATTAAACTTCTCAATCATTTTGAAATCAAAACTCCCATGACAAGTTATCACGAATATAATAAAATTGATAAAGCTGCCTACCTGGTGCAAAAAATGACAGATGGCTCAAATATTGCCCTGGTAACTGATGCCGGAACCCCTGGTATTTCAGATCCCGGCGAAGAAATTGTAAAACAGGCATATGCCGCTGGTATTCCAGTTACTTCCCTTCCAGGCGCCTGCGCATGCGTTACCGCATTAACACTATCGGGCCTTCCTACTAGAAGATTTGCTTTTGAAGCTTTTCTCCCACATGACAAAAAGGAACGCAAAAATATCTTAGAATCAATAAAAACAGAGACACGCACCATTATTCTCTATGAAGCCCCACATCACCTAAAAGCAACTCTTAAAGAGCTCTATGACGCCCTTGGGGAACGAAGCATTACTATATGCAGGGAATTAACAAAAATCCATGAAACAGCAGATCAGACTACCCTTTCTTCGGCGATTTCATATTATCAGGAAATAACCCCAAAAGGAGAATATGTTCTGGTAATAGAAGGAATTTCCAAAGAAGAATTAAATGCCAAAAAACAAGAAAAATGGGAAACTCTTACGATACCAGAACATATGGAACAATACCTCTCAAAGGGACTCAGCAAAAAAGATGCTATGAAAGAAGTCGCGAAAGACCGTGGTGTCCCAAAGAGAGAAATCTACCAACAGCTATTGCTATAAAAGTAAAGCCAATTATACAAGAAAGACAAATAATCGAAATCAAATTAGATCAGCTTATAAGTATAAGTATAAATATATCCATAACTGGTAAAAATGATGACATAACCATATTTATTGCTTCGGCTATTAAATCTCGCATCGTTGCTTGACTTAACTTCTGAAGTATTAGAAAGGAAATGTCATCATGAAAAAAATAATTTTGAAACACAATTCATCTTTATTATTTTATATAACACTGTGTCTGGCAATGATCTGTTGGCTTTTTCTCTTTATGCAGCTAATAAACAGCCACATCTTTTCTGCACCACAAAAAGCAATCCCTGCATTTCAGTCAATAGCAAATAGTAACCTGCAGGTTCCTCCAGATAAAAATAGTATTTATGCCTTATTAAAAGAATATGATCCTGATATATGCCTAGTTTCCTGCCAAATAGAAAAGAACTATACTGATTTATATTTCTATAGCCCAGTTATCCAGCAACGGGAAACGAAAATAACAAACAAAAATTATAATTTACAGGCAGCCATCACAAAAACGCATGTCTATTTTGGCAGTCCTTTTATTCAGTATGACTTCTAATCCATACATTTTCCCATATTCTTTTTATGGCATTTGCGCCGTTCCCTGCGGTAAGACATCTCATTGCAAAGCATCATCTGTACCAGTGCCCTCATCCAGCGGTTACTGATTTCCTCTTTATGTCCACATTTCGCCTTATTGCAGATATTTGTAGCCATTGCCTCCACCGATATTTTATCAGGATACTCATCATACATCAGGCTCCCGTCATATTCCATCCGGTCACATTGGTCTTCCACCTCATACTGGATTTCTTTTACTTCAACGGGATATAAGTATTTATTATCTACTGGAAAACTATCGTTTTGTACATGTGTCAGCTCCATTGGAAATGTCAAACAATTTCCCTTTGGATATAAACATTTTTTCATCAATAAACTTCCCCCATTTCTGCACATGAATTTTCCATCTCTGTATATCAGTTTATGACATTTTCTTAAAAATGTTCCTTCATACATTGCCTTTTTCTTTTAGAAACACTATACTGTATTAGAACGTTACTCTTTACTTAACGTTAAAACATGTTTATATGGAAATACATCAATATAAACCATTGTATATATCACATCAAAATTTTTGAAAAACGAAGTAATACAAGTGTAGTAAAATATAATTAAAACACTGGGCCCCTATTTTATATTGCCCTATAGGAGGATTATTTTGAAATATTTGTCTAAATTGATATTTATGTTTTTTGTGTTTGCTGTTTCCCTATTTCTATTTGGACAGTCAATACCTGAAATCTCAGCAGTAACTACTACTGCCACCAGCCTGCAGGCTTCCACATTTCCAATTCTCTATCTACAGGTAGGGAATTATACAATCAACACCCTGCATGGATACAGCAGTGAAATGGACAGCGGAAAAGTACGCGAATCAATAACACCGCTTGATACGAAAAAGGCATTTACTGTCAAGATTATGCAGAATGAATCAAAAATAAAAAAACTAGAATATAAACTAAGGGATATTTCCAACAGTAAAATTATTGAAAAAGATTCCCTCTCTGCATTTGATACAGAGAAGAAATACCGCACTGCCCTGATTAAAATAAATCAGACACTAGATTCTAGTGTCGAGTACGGATTTCAAATTACCCTTACAACAAGTTATAGTAAAAAAATTCACTTTTATACAAGAATTAAATATTATGGCAGTGACTTTTTTTTGAAAGAGAAATTAGACTTTGTAAATAACTTCCACAATGCCACCTTTGGCAAGGGAGACTTTAATATCTCCCCATATCTGGAAGCAAACACAAATGATGATTCCACTTTTGCAAATGTAAATATTCACTCTAGCAAAAGCTTGATTACCTGGAAAAAGCTAAATCCCAAAAAGCTAACCGAGGTAATCCCGACCATCCGCGAGATTAATATAGAAACTTCAGCCATATCATTAGATTACTATGTGCAGGCGGAAACGGACTCTGGATTAGAAACATACCATGTAAAGGAATTTTACCGTGTACGTTACTCCGGCAACCGGATTTATCTTTTGGCATTTAACCGCAGAATGGAATCATTTTTTGACCCGAATTTAATTTCCTTAAAAAGAAGCGAATTTAAAATCGGCGTATCCAATGAAACTGACCTGGATATAACTGCCAGCGAATCCAATGATAAATTTGCATTTGTGCGGAATGGCAGCCTCTGGTATTATGATTTAAAATCTCATAAATTAACCTCTGTGTTTTCTTTTGCACAAAATTCAAAAGATTACCTGAGGGAAAATTATGACCAGCATAATATAAAAATACTAAAAGTTAGTGACAATGGAAATATTAGTTTTATTTTGTATGGATATATGAACTGTGGTGATTATGAAGGAAGAGTCGGGATCCTATTGTATGATTATAGTGCCAAAGATAATAGGATTACCGAGCGGGTGTACATTCCATTAACCACAACCTACCAACAACTTAAGGAAGATTTAGGAGATTTTTCTTATGTAAATGATAAGAATATTTTCTATTTCTCATTAAATAATATTGTCTATGCTTACAATATGTCTTCCAAACGCTATGACATATTAACAGAACATGCCTCTAGAGACCATTTCTCTATGTTGGAAAAGGCAAAATGCTTTATATGGTCCAATGCAGACTCAAATGGTAAAGCAAACCAACTTACCATTTTAGACCTAGATACCTCAAAAAAGATGACTGTAAAAGCTCCTAGCGGCCAAAGCATTGTTGTAATCGGGACAATTGATGCAAACCTTGTATATGGCTTTGTAAAAAATAAAGATATCCATGAATCTACCACTGGCGATATTATTTACCCAGCCTGCCGACTTGTTATTTCAGACTGCAAAGGTAATATTTTGCGGAAATATAATGTAAAAAATCGTTATGTTACAGGAGCTACCATTGAAGATAATGTAATACATTTAAAAAGGACACAGAAAAAAAATGGAAAATTTGTCAGTGCTTCAGACGACACCATTATGAACCAGAAAAATACAAAAGCAAAATCCTTTGACTTGACAACCCGTATTACCCAAAGGATGCTTACAGAAAAATATATCTCCCTTCCAGCAGGATATATTATTGGAAATAAGCCAGAAGTTATTTCTACCAAATGCGTAATGGTAACGGAAAACACAACACTTCATCTATCAAATGAAGAAATAGCAAATTCTATCAAATACTATATCTATGCAGGAGGTGAAATATCAGATTCTACAACAAGTGCGCAAAAAGCAATTATAATGGCAGATAACCAGATGGGAGCTGTTATGGACAGTAATTCCCATATTGTTTGGGAACGTGGCGGCAAATTTATCAGCAAGCAGCTATCCAATATTAATTATCCTAGTGATACTTCATCCAGTATCAAAGCCTGCACACAAATGCTTTTGCAGGCCGCACAAGTAACTACTACCACATCCCAGCTTAAAGGGAAATCTATCTTGTCCATGTTAAGCAATTATCTAGAACAGCCTGTCAGCTTAACAGGATGTACATTAGACGAAGTTCTTTACTTTGTCAGCGGAGAAAAGCCAGTAATCGGTATGCTGGATACAAACCATGCAGTATTGATTACGGAGTACAATTCCTCAACTGTTGCATGGATGGATCCGGTTACAAGGCACAAGAGCACAGTATCCATTACAAGAGCCGAAAAAATGTTTAAGGATGCAGGATATAAATTTGTAAGCTATATCACAAACTAATTTAAAAGGGAATCTAATGGACACTTCACATCAGGGCAACAGCATTTACTATTTTACACAAAAGTCAAATACCCCGCTGCAAGCAACGGGGCATGACTTAGCTTCTTTTTAG
>CAJUID010000017.1 GCA_910585905.1 uncultured Lachnospiraceae bacterium | reverse complement strand
TCGCTGGATGGTTTGCCGGGATATTCAGCGCCTCAAAGTTATAATAATCATATTCCACTTCCGGCCCTTCTACTACCTGATAGCCCATTCCTATAAAAATATTTTCTACATCCTCCAAAGTTATCGTGTTTGGATGACGGTGCCCGCCTGCCTGCTTTCGCCCTGGAAGCGTCACATCTAATGTCTCACTTTTCAGTTTTTCTTCTAAAAGCCTCTGCTCAAACGATGCCCGTTTTGCCTCAAGCTTCTGTTCAATCCTGCTTCTCGCCTCATTCACCATCTGGCCGACTTTTGGCCTGTCCTCCGGTGCAACATCCTTCATGGATTTAAGCACGGAAGTAAGCTCACCCTTTTTTCCAAGAAATGCCACACGGATATCATTCAGTTTGTCAAGTTCCCCGGAATCTTCAATCTGCGCGATTGCCTGTTCCATAATCTTCGCTAATTTGTCTTTCATTGTCCCATTCCTTTCTAATTTTTCTTCCTCTGTGCCTTAAAACATGCATTAACACAAAAAGCGGCACCGCCAGCGCTGGTGCGCTAGCAAAAAAGGCACAAATCTACTGCCACATGGCAGGAGATTCGTGCCTTTCATTTATAACATTAAGAACTCTTAATGTTAATTCCATTCAAAAAGTTCCCAAGATGGCTCCTGACATGGGCATGCCAGGGACGGACTTACCGCGGTACCACCCTGATTCTTATGATATCATCATAAACTCTTCATTCCAGATAACGTCTGGTTCACGTCATTCTCTACACAAACAAAATCTGTCCTTCCAGAATGCAGCTCACGTGGGAAATTCAGTTTACTTGGGAACGTAAGGATGCTTACAGCCGGGGACATCCTCTCTCTTGCCGAAATCAAGAAAACCTACTTGGGAACACACAGCTCCCCATCACGGTCATTGCCTTTGCTTTATACTGGGCTATTCTATCACATTTCTTCTAAAACTGCAACAATCTTTTCAAAATGCATTCCATGGGACGCTTTAACTAAAATCGTATCCCCCTTCCGCAAAAGCCTTGGAAGCTCAGCCACAGCCTCCTCCAAGGTCTGGTAATGCACGGCAAGCGTCGCATGTTCTCCCATCCTTCCTGTACCATTCAGGCAATTCTTTGCAAGGGCACCAATGCACACCAGAAGCTCAATCCCTTTGCCCTCCGCATAGGTACCGATTTCCTCATGCATCTTTTCCTCCCCTGCACCAAGCTCAAACATATCGCCCACAATGGCAACCCTCCTGCCAGATACCTCAGAAAGAACATCAATGCCCGCTTTCATTGAGACTGGATTCGCATTATAACAGTCATTTAAGATTGTAAATTTTTCTGTAGTAACAATGCTGCTATGTCCACCAATCGGCTGAAACCTTGCAATCCCTCTCCGAATCTCTTGTGGAGACATCCCAAAATCCAGCGCGATTGCCGCCGCAGATAATGCATTGAAAATCATATGCTTTCCCGGTACCGGAATCATGACATCAAACTCCCCGGCAGATGATACAATCGTTATCTCCGTCCCCGCAAGTCCAAGATTCCTGATATTTTTTGCATAGATTCCCGATGTATTCTCCACGCCAAAAAATGTTATATTATTTTTCCCGTCTGCTGTTACCGTAACAAGCTTATCATCATCGCCATTCAGATAAATCCTTCCATCGGAATTCATATACTGAAAAATCTCAGTTTTTGCGCGCAGTACGCCGTCCCTGTCCTTAAGATTTTCCAGATGGCACTGTCCAATATTCGTAATAACACAGCAATCCGGGCACACCATTTCACTGAGGCGGGACATCTCACCAAAGTCACTGATTCCCATTTCTACCACCGCAACCTCATGTTCCTTCCTAAGGCGGAACAAAGTGAGCGGCACGCCTACTTCATTATTAAAATTCCCCTGCGTTTTTAACGTCCTAAAATGTTCCGAAAGGACAGCAGCTATCATTTCTTTTGTCGTAGTCTTGCCCACACTCCCCGTAATCCCGACAATCTTAACTCCCTCCATCTGGCTGCGGTAGAGCTTTGCCATATCCTTTAACGCCTGATAGCAGGATTCCACCAGGATATATGGCTCTGTTCTGCCTTCCGGCTCCTTCTCGGAAAGGCAGCAAAGTGCCCCCTCCTTATAGGCCATCTCCACAAAATTATTTCCATCTACCCTGGCGCCTTTGATTGCTACAAACAGACACTTTTCTTCAATTTGCCTGCTATCTGTTGTAATCATAGAAACCTCTTTTGATTTTCCATCCTCCGGGCCATAATATGTGCCATTGCAGGCAGCCGCAATCTTTTCTGGCGTCATGCCCTGCATCGTTGAAGTCCAGACTGGGATTAAATCCCCTGAACTATATTTTTCACTTGTTTGATTGACCCGTTTTTTTTTACCTGTATATTTTTCTAATGATTTTCCGATAATCTGTTCACACAGCTCTCCATACTCAACTCCGGCTGCTTTTGCCTCCTGCGGTATCAGGCTCATCGGCGTCATACCAGGCAGCGTATTTGCTTCCAGGCAATACATCTGATTTTTATCATCTAACAAAAAGTCAATCCTTCCATATACTTCCAGCTTAAGTTCCCTAAAAGCTCTCACAGCGTACTGCTGCATCTGCTCTGTCAGTTCCTTTGAAAGCTCTGCCGGGCAAACCTCTGTCGCCATGCCGGACTGGTACTTTGTTTTATAATCATAAAACCCTTGTTTTGGAATAATCTCAATTACCGGAAGGCTCTTTCCGTCAATCACGCCGACCGAAAATTCCCTTCCCTTAATAAACTCCTCCACCAGAAGTTCCCCCTCATACCGGAACCCCAATTCTAAAGCCTTCTTATATTCCTGTTCATTCCCTGCAATGCTAACCCCTACGCTTGAACCGCCGCAGCAAGGCTTTACAACACAAGGATAGCCGATATCTGCAGGCAAAGCCTGATCTGTTCCTATCGTTGCCGAAAATCCCTTTGGCAACGGAATCCCTGCATTCAAAAGCACCTTTTTCGCCACTCCCTTATCCATAGCGAGCGCACTGCCAAAATAGCCGGAACCAGTATAGCGGATGCCAAGCACATCAAAAGCCGCCTGTATCTTTCCATTCTCCCCATCAGCTCCGTGAAGCCCCATATAGACAATATCTGCCTTTTTGCAGATAGTAACCACATTTGGCCCAAACAAGCAAGAAGCATCTTTCCTTAACGCCTTAAGCTTCTCAAGATCAGGCTCCGTTTCCTGTATCTGCACTTCCTCCCTAAGCAGTGACTCCTTTTCCTCAAAAATTGTCTCTATATCAAATTCATCCTCATATCCAAGAAAAACATCCAGAAGAATTGCCTTGTGCCCTCTCTCCCTCAATGCTTTGCAGACTCCCGTGCCAGACACAATAGACACATCGCGCTCCATGCTGAGCCCCCCTGCCAAAACAACAATATTCATCCTAACCTCCATTCCCGGAAACCACAATAAAATATATTACAATCCATTCATGGCTCCCCGCATACCTGCAGTTACTATTTTTTATGTGAAGACACAATGATTCTGTTCTTTTTGTAGTTGACATAAATAGTAACATACTGCAATACTTTTCCTATCTTATGACAGCCCTTTCCCCAGTATTCCAAAAGGCTGTTTTCTATCTTATTTCAATGGACGGGCAATCATAACTACACTATTTGTGCCATATCCATAATGCACTACCGCATTACGGCTGCTACTTGCCGAAACGCTCATCCCATTGCCAACATACATCTCAATATGGCTGATATTTTTGTATCTTCCATTCTTTGTATATGAATAAAATACCAGGTCACCCGGAACCAGCTTTGTATAATCCAGTGCCTTTTTTGCAATCACTTTATTATGGCTTGAACACCACTGGCCAATTCCTGCAGCCGTTGGCGACCAGCCGGATTTGCTTCCAAAATAAACGCCAAATTTTCGGTATACTCTGGAAACTAGCGAGCTACAGTCGTAAAATCCAGATAACATCCGTTTTACCTGGCTATATTTCGTCTTTGTTTTTGAAATCGCAATCTCCCTCTTTGCCGCCTGATATGCTCTTTTTGCCGCAACTTCCACCCACACATAAAAAGTCTTGCCATCTGCCTTAATTTTTAACTTTGCAGTCCCCACTTTCTTTGCTGTGACATTTCCTGTCTTTGTAACTGCTGCAACACTTGTCTTTGCAGATGCATAACTTATTGTACTGTATTTTTGATGCAGCCCCAATATCGGCAGTGCCTTTTTCAATCCTTTGTACATCGTAAATGTATTTTTTGCATAGCGCGGGTTTGTGATAACAAGTGTCATGCTAAATTCCCTGCCATCTACAAAAAATGTAATCTTTTCTGTGCCTTCCTGAAAACCTTTTAATGTTCCATTCAGCGCCATATTTGCATATTTAAACCCGCTTCCCTCTGCACTAGTATCTCCATCCTCATCCTCGAAACTACCGCTATAATCATCTTTATTCTTCGAAAAAATGCTGTCACTGCAAGTGCCAGAAACCGGAGCCTTTTTTTCTATACCAGAAGCTGTTACAAGCATATTTTTTGTAAGCTTTGGGTCAGTTACTGTAACAGGAAGTGTCAATATTAAGTTGTCACCATTTTTCGCAGTAAACGACGCCATAATCTTAGTGGTGCCCTTTGCAGCCGCAAGAAATCCAGATTCCGTCAACGTAACAATCTCTTCATCCTCCACACTCCACTGCGGTTCTGCCAGATAGATTGCATCCTGCGCATAATCAGAGTAGGAATCCAGAGTACAATTTAACAGACCCGGATAAAATGCATCTGTTTTTGTTGCCCTTGCCATTCTTGCCCGCCTAAACTTCGGGGCATTTACTTCAATATTAGCAACTAAAATCTTTGTAGTCGTCTTTTCCAGATAAACCTGAACATCATGGAACCCCTGAACCACAATGCCCTCCCTTCCCTGATCCAAAACTACGCTGTCATTGGAAAAAGAATAGGTATATGCCCCAATGCCTTCCTCACCAAGATCCGCCTCCTGATACGGATTGTACATATCAAATGCAGCCAGCCAGATTTTTTCCCCATATTTGGCTGTCACCGTTTCTGGCGCCAGCACTGTTATGTAAAAAGTTTCCGTCCTTTGGGAACTATCATCAGTAAGCTGGTATGTGACCTGAATAGCCACATTTCCCTCTGATACCGCCAACACTGTCCCATCAGGCGACAATGCAATGCAGCCTGCATCCTCACTCTCCTCCGATACCGAATACTGAAGGCTTTCTGGCAAAACCTTGTCCGCCTCCTCCTTCACAAAAAACTCAGAAACCGTAAGAGAATCTCCTATAAAAATCCTTCCACTGCTGCCATTTAACAGATAGACATCAGCTCTCGCCACATACCGAAATGCAACGATAGAAAACAGCAGCAAACATACTGCAAATATTCCCTGATAAAAAAATGTTTTTTCTCTCTTCCTCCCTGCCATATCTCCCCATTCCTTTCTATCTTAAGAACTGTTGTGATAAAACGAATAGCGCTAAATAATAGTAGTCACTAGCCGCAGCCATTCATCTCAATATGCGGTAATCTATTCCATATCGCCCTCCGCCACAAAAGATTCATAAACCATGTCAATATATTCCCAGATTTCTTCCCTGCCGTTTTTGTTTAGGGCAGAAAACGGAATCACCGGCGTTCCCTCTACCACGCCAAGTGCCTCCTTAATCTCTTTGACACGCTTTGCCTTTTGGGAACGCTTCACCTTGTCCTCCTTTGTTGCAATCACGACTGGATTAAACCCATAATAGATGCACCAGTCGTACATCTGCTTATCATTCTGGTTTGGCTTGTGGCGGATATCCACCAGCAAAAAGACCAGCCGGAGTACAGAGGAATTCTCTAGATAACCGTTAATCATTTTGCCCCACTGCTCCTGCACTTTCTGTGGAACCTTTGCATAACCGTATCCCGGCAGGTCTACAAAATACAAAGTGTCATTTATATTATAAAAGTTAATGGTCTGCGTCTTTCCAGGACGCTCTGATGTCCTCGCATATGCTTTCCGGTACATCAGCGCATTAATCAGGGAAGATTTTCCCACATTGGAACGCCCGGCAAAAGCAATCTCCACCAGTTGGTTATCTGGCAACTTGCTAGTTATTCCACACACCGTCTCCAGATTTACACTCTTAATCTTCATCGTTTCCCTCATTTCTCTGCCTATTCCAGGGCCTCTTTCCAGATATCCTCTACCTTCTTTGCATAACAGATCTCAATACCCGAAAGCACCTCCTCTTCCATCTCCTCAATGTCTCTGTCATTTTCTATCGGAACAAATGCTTTCGCAATACCTGCAGCCTTTGCCGCCAAAAGCTTCTCCTTGAGCCCGCCAATCGCAAGCACCTTGCCGCGCAGCGTAAGCTCCCCTGTCATCGCGATATCAGGATACACCTTTTTTCCAGTAACAGCAGAATAAAATGCCGTTGCCATCGTAACCCCTGCAGACGGCCCATCTTTTGGCACCGCTCCCTCCGGCACATGGAGATGAAAATCATGCTTCTCAAAATATTCCTCCGCCATATCCCCTGCCGTCACAGACTTCACGTACGAAAGGGCAATCTTAGCCGACTCTTTCATAACATCGCCAAGTTTTCCGGTTAGTTCCAGCTTACCGCTTCCATTCATAATATTTACTTCAATTTCCAGCGTGTCACCCCCGGCGCTTGTCCAAGCAAGCCCACGGACAATGCCAACCTCTGGATGCTCATTGGCCAGATTGATCCGCTGCAGCTCTTTTCCGAGATACTCCTTATAATTGCGGTCTGTCACACGTACCGTATCCGTCTCGCCCAAAGCAACCTTCCTGGCCGCCTTTCTACACACCAGCGCAATTTTGCGTTCCAGCCCACGCACGCCAGCTTCCCTTGTATAATACCGTATGATATTGTACAAAACTTTGTCAGAAAGATGAAGATTTCCAGATTTCAACCCATTTTCTTCCTTTTGCTTTGGCAAAAGATGCCTTTTCGCAATGTGGAACTTTTCAGTTTCTGTATAACCAGATAACTGGATTACTTCCATACGGTCTAAGAGCGGCCTTGGAATAGTATCCGTCGTATTGGCAGTACAGATAAACAGCACTTTTGAGAGGTTTATCGGAAGCTCAATATAATGATCAGCGAAATGCTTATTCTGCTCCGGGTCAAGAACCTCTAACATAGCTGAAGCCGGGTCGCCCTTATAATCTCCCCCAAGCTTATCAATCTCATCCAAAAGCATCAACGGATTCCTAACCTTCACATTCATCAGCCCCGCCGCAATCCTTCCGGGCATAGCTCCCACATAAGTCCGCCTGTGTCCCCGAATTTCCGCTTCATCCCTAACGCCGCCCAGACAGATCCTAACATACTTCCTATCCAGGGATGCGGCAATCGACTTTGCAATAGATGTTTTTCCTGTCCCCGGAGGCCCAGCCAAGCAGATAATAGGACTCTTCCCATCCTCCTTTAATGCCTTTACCGCCAGAAACTCTAATATACGTTCTTTTACTTTTTCCAATCCATAATGGTTTTCCTCTAAAATTTCTTCCGCCCGAGAAAGGTCTAACTGCTCAATGCTCTCTTTCTTCCACGGGAAACGCAAAAGCGTCTCAATATAACCACGGATTACCGCGCTCTCAGAAGAATTCGACGATACCTTCCGGAACCGGTTAATCTCCTCCTTTAGCTTCTTTTTTACAGCCTTTGGAGCTTTCAGTTTCTTTGCCTTCCCAGCATACTTATCTGCTTCTGAGAGAACATCCTCCTGCCCAAGCTCTTTGTGGATCGCCTTAATCTCCTCTTTCAGATAATATTCTTTCTGGCTCTGCTCCACCTGGCTCTTTACCTTAAGTGCAATGTCCTCCTGAATCCGCATAATCCCGATTTCCCGGTTTAAAATAAGCGCAAGCTCCTCATGTCTCTTTACAGCAGATTCATGGCTTAGTATCTTCTGTTTTAATATATAATTTATCGTTATATTTGCAGAAATCTCGTAGATCAGCTTATCCAAATCCGTTATCAGAAGAATATCCTCAACAATCTTACTATTAATCTTTTTATTGAGATTAGCATATACCTTAAAAATATCTTTCAGCCCTCTTATCATCGCAATTACTTCCAACGAATAATTCAGCTCTTCCTCATCTGTAAATAGCTCTGTAGCCACCTCAATATATTCTTCTTTTGTCTCCAGATACTGCAGCTCCACCCTCTGCAAACCCGTAATCACCACCTGTATCCGCTTTCCAGGCAGCCGCACTAACTGCTTTACCTCCGCCAGTGTACCCACGGAAAAAAGCTGATCCATGCCCGGATTTTCAAGATTCGGGTCTTTCTGTGCCGTGGTGACAACCAGTTTATCGGTCTCCATCGCCTTCACCATTGCCTGCTTTGTGAAATCTCTGGCAATCTCCAGATAAACGGTCACTCCCGGAAAAATCACTACATCCCGGAGTGGGACAAAAGGATATTTTTCTCTCTTTTCTTCCATCATTTACACCCTTCCTGTCAAAAAAGGAGGGAAGCAAGCTTCCCCCTTTTTCTGTCATCCTATTTTCTATTGCTGCGCTTTCACACACGCAGACCTATCAGGCAATATCATCCTCTGCCTTCTTCTTTGCTTTTTTTCTCTTTGGAAGCAGTTTCATCTCATCATTATTCATCAGTAACTTTGGCTGTTCCTCACCAAGAACCGAATCCTTTGTGATAATGCATTCTTTTATATTCGTATCAGAAGGCACTTCAAACATGGCATCCATCATGACAGATTCCATAATTGCGCGAAGCCCTCTGGCTCCCGTCTTCCTCTCAAAAGAACGTTTAGCGATTGCCTTAATCGCATCCTCCTGAAATGTCAATTTTACATCATCTATCTCAAATAATTTTTCATACTGCTTTGTAATGGCATTTTTCGGCTCCACCAAAATTCTGGTCAACGCCTCCTCGTCCAACAAGTCAAGAGATACCGTTACCGGAACACGCCCAATTAATTCTGGAATCAAGCCAAATTTTACTAAATCCTCTGGAAGAACCTGCTTAAACAACTCGCCTACATTGTCCTCCACGCTCTCCGAGAGTTCTGCATTAAAACCAATTGCTTTCTTTCCTATACGTGAACTGATAATATTATCTAGCCCGTCAAAAGCACCGCCGCAGATAAACAAAATATTGGTGGTATCAAGCTGGAAAAACTCCTGGTGCGGATGTTTCCTTCCACCCTGAGGCGGCACACTTGCAACCGTACCCTCCAATATCTTAAGAAGAGCCTGCTGTACTCCCTCCCCAGAAACATCACGGGTAATGGAAACATTTTCGCCCTTCCTGGTAATCTTGTCAATCTCATCAATATAGATAATGCCGTGTTCTGCACGCTCCATATCATAGTCTGCAGCCTGAATAATCTTTAACAGGATATTTTCTACATCCTCACCGACATAACCTGCCTCCGTCAATGCAGTTGCATCTGCAATGGCAAACGGAACGTTAAGGATTTTTGCCAGTGTCTGTGCCATATATGTTTTTCCAGAACCAGTCGGCCCAAGCATAATAATATTGCTCTTCTGAAGCTCAACATCCAGGTTTTTCTGGGAGAGAACCCTTTTATAGTGATTGTACACTGCAACAGACAAAACTTTCTTTGCCTCTTCCTGCCCAATTACATAATCATCCAGAAACTCTTTGATTTCCTTCGGCTTTAATAAATTGATATCAGAATCCATCTCGTATCTCTCATCAATATCTCCAAATTCCTCTTCGATGATTTCCGAGCATAACTCAATACACTGGTCGCAAATATATACGCCAGGCCCTGCAATCAGCTTGTGTACCTGATTCTGCGTCTTTCCGCAGAAGGAACACTTTAATTTTCCCTCTTCTTTTTTTCCTGCCATGCTAACCTCCGTTCAGAAACCAATTACTTCCTATTTGTTATTATTTCGTCAATCAGGCCATATTCTTTTGCTTCCTCAGCCGTCATATAATTGTCACGCTCTGTATCAACAGCAATAACATCCAGAGGCTTGCCCGTATTCTCAGAGAGGATTCTATTTAGGCGTTCTCTTGTCTTTAACATCTGCTCTGCCACAATCCTAATTTCTGTCTCCTGTCCCTTCGCACCGCCTGCTGGCTGATGAATCATAATCTCCGCATTTGGCAGTGCCAGCCTCTTTCCCTTTGCACCGCCCGCAAGCAGGAAAGAACCCATACTGGCAGCCAGTCCCATACATATTGTAGAAACATCACATTTGATATAATTCATGGTATCATAAATTGCAAGCCCAGAGCTCACGACTCCACCTGGACTATTTATATATAAAGAAATATCCTTTTTCGGATCCTGTGATTCCAAAAATAATAACTGTGAAACAACCAGACTAGCGATATCATCATTTACCTCACCAGACAGCATAATAATCCTGTCCTGCAACAGCCTGGAATAAATATCATACGAACGCTCTCCGCTGCTCGTCTTCTCAATAACATAAGGAATACTATATCCCATGTCTTAACACCCCTTTCAAACTCTCAAATATCGGCACTACAGCAGATGTGGTCACCCACATCCGCCACCGCCGATCTGGAAATTTTATTTTTCTGCTGCCGCACTTACTACAAGGTCTACTGCCTTCTGTACAGCGATATCCATACGAATCTGTTCCTTCTCTTCATCACCCATCAGTTCTTTTAACTTATCTGCCTCCATCTGGTACATAGAAGCCATATTCTCAATTTCTTTCTCAAGGTCTTCATCCGTTGCCTCAATATGCTCAGCCTCCACAACTGCCTCTAAAACAAGACGGCTCTGGATACGCTTTAATGCCTGCGGCTGCAACTCTTCCATCATCTTCTGGGCTGTCAGGCCAGTAAGCTGCATATACTGTTCTAAAGAAAGTCCCTGGGACTGTAAACGGCCTGCAAACTCCTGTGTCATCTGGCGTGTCTGTGCAGCAACCATCTGATCCGGAATCTCCATCTGCGCGTTCTCAATAATCTTGTTGACAACGTCCTCTTCTCTCTCTCTTGTAATGGCAGCTTCTTTTGACTGTAAAAGCTTCTCTCTTGTTTCCTGCCTGTACTCTTCCAGAGTATCACACTCAGAAACATCCTGCGCAAACTCATCATCTAACTCTGGCAGTTCTTTCATCTTAATTTCTTTTATCTTTACCTTGAACAAAGCAGGCTTGCCCTGAAGCTCCTCTGCCTGATACTGGTCAGGGAATGTTACATTTACTTCTACATCCTCGCCAATATTCTTTCCAACTAACTGCTCTTCAAATGTATCAATGAAGGAATGGGAGCCAAGTTCCAGAGCATAGTCTTCGGCTTTTCCGCCTTCAAACTGCTCACCGTCTACATAACCGTCAAAGTCGATCACAACCGTATCCCCTTCTTCGGCTGCCCTGTCATCAATGGTAATCATACGCGAATTTGTTTCCCTGATGCGGTCAATCTCTTCGGCAACTTCTTCCTCTGTAACCTCTGCTACCTTCTTCTCAATCTCAATTCCCTTGTATTCACCAAGTGTAACTTCTGGCTTCACAGCCACAACTGCTGTAAAAATAAACTCTTTGCCTTTTTCAATCTGAACAATCTCAATCTCTGGCTGAGCTACAATCTCCAGGCCGCTTTCCTTAGCAGCATCCTCATACGCATCTGGAATAAGGATATTTGCAGCATCCTCATAAAAAATCCCAGCACCATACATTTTCTCGATCATAGCGCGGGGTGCTTTCCCTTTACGGAAACCTGGTAACGCAATCTTACTCTTGCTCTTCTGGTACGCCTTAGTAATTGCAGCGTCAAACTCATCAGCAGCAACTTCAATCGTAAGCTTTGCCATACTCTTTTCTAACTTTTCCACCTGTACACTCATTCTAACATTTCCTCCTTATATCTGCACGGGTCCCGCCCGTAAACCACCATTTGTATAATATAGCATGACACCCCCTATAAAAGCAAGAGATTTGTTAAAAAAACTTCGCTATTATTCTACAGCGTGGCCTTTCTTATATAATACATCCACAACTTCGCTGACATACTGGCTGCAAAGTTCTTCTGATTTCGCCTCAACCATAACACGGATCAACGGCTCCGTGCCACTCTCCCTAAGAAGAATGCGCCCCTCATCCCCAAGGGCCTCCTCTACTCTCTTTACAGCCGCATCGACATCACTGTCCATTCTTGCTGCAGCCTTATCTGCCACACGTACATTTTTTAACAGCTGTGGATAAATCTTTAGCTCTTTTCGCAGTTCCGATAACTTCGCTTTCTTTTCCAGCATTACTTCCATTAACATAAGGGAAGTCAGAACACCATCGCCTGTCACAGCATACTTGCTAAAAATAATATGGCCGGACTGCTCCCCTCCAAGGGAATGCCCATTCTCCATCATATTTGCATTGACATACTTATCGCCAACTGCTGTCTTTTCATAGGCAATCCCTTTCTGGTCAAGTGCCTTATATAATCCAAGATTAGACATAACAGTCGTCACAATCGTATTATTATTTAACTCACCCTTTTCTTTGAGATAACAGCCACACAGATACATTATGGCATCTCCATCAATAATTTCTCCTTTATCGTCCACTGCAATACAGCGGTCTGCATCCCCATCATAAGCAAAACCTACATCCAGATGATTCTCTTTGACGTATGCCTGAAGATTCTCAATATGGGTAGAGCCGCAGCCATCATTTATATTTGTTCCATCGGGCTCCATCCCAATTGCAAATGTCTTAGCCCCAAGTGCATCAAAAACACCTTTGGCCACAGAATAGGATGAACCGTTTGCACAGTCAAGCCCCACACTGATATTTTTAAAAGAACGTGTAGCAAGCGACATCAGATAACCGATATATCTGTGGCGCCCAACCGCGTAATCTACTGTACGCCCAATCTTTTCCTTTGTCGCAAACGGAATGGTATCCTCTTCACTATCTATGTAGGCTTCGATTTTCTCCTCTATCTCCGCCTCCAGCTTGTGCCCGCCGCCATTAATCACCTTTAAACCATTGTCATAATATGGATTATGACTTGCAGAAATCATAATACCGCAGTCAAACTGCTCTGTGCGCACGACATAGGACACGCTCGGTGTTGGCGTCACATGCAACAGATACACATCCGCACCCGAAGCTGTCAGGCCGGATGCCAAAGCATCCTCAAACATATAGCTAGAACGCCTGGTATCCTTGCCAATCACTATCCTAGCCTTATGCTCCTTTCCATAATACCATCCCAAAAACCTTCCTACCTTGTATGCATGTACTACATTTAAATCAACATTAGCCTCCCCGCGAAATCCATCCGTCCCAAAATATTTCATTTTAATTCCTCCATCTAATATTTCTCTCTTCCCTACATTCCTAAAGAATGGGGCATCTTTTCCATTAATCTATTTCTGATCCCTTAAATATATGCAGAAAATCACTCGGCAATTTATTTTAGCATAACCACATAACGAAATCAACAACCCCGCTGCAAGCAACGGGGTATCAAACTTGCAACGCTGCAGAGCAGCGGGGTATGTGACCCGCGCGCAGTCGCCAAGTGCAAAGGAACTTTCAGTTCCTTGCAAGCATTGCGTTTGGCTCGTTGCGTACGCGAGAATCAATGCAGCAGGCATGAATTAACAGAGCAACAGCATTTACTTTTTTATTTACAATAATTCACATATATAATTTCAGTTATGTAGTGTCTTTTTCAGAATTTTATCGTCATCAAAAAAAAATAAAAAAAGTACTTGCATTTTTTGTCAAAGTAGTGTATAGTATCACTTGTCGGCAAGAAAGAAATGTCAACACAAAAAACATTTGGTCTGTTGGTCAAGCGGCTAAGACGTCGCCCTCTCACGGCGAAAACAGGGGTTCGATTCCCCTACAGACTGCTACTGTTTATCTTTATAAACAGCCCAACCCGAAAGAGCTTGTGATTCTAAGAGTCACAAGTTATTTTTTTGCCCTGTTAATGAAGTAAAAGCTACTGTCACGGCTGATCTTAGAACCAAAAAGAAAGGAGCGGCATATGATACCACTGCGGCCTACGTTTGGCAGGACAACTTTAAAATTAATTGCTGTTTTGACAATGCTATGCGACCACATTGCCTTTATTTTTATTAATATGCTAGAACATGAGGCACTCTATCGGGGAATGCGTATTGTCGGAAGAATCTCATTCCCGATTTTCTGTTTTGTGCTAGTTCAAGGATTTTTGTCCACAAAAGATATCAAGAAATATATTTTTAGGCTTTCCATTTTTGCACTGCTCTCAGAAATCCCATTTGACTTAGCATTTTACAAAACTCCATTTGCACCAGGCCAGCAAAATGTTCTCTTTACCATGCTAATCGGCCTTTTTGTACTGGCAGGCATACAAAAATACGAAGAAAACCTACTATGGGAAGGAATCATACTGGCAGCAGGGTGCGCTTTGGCTTATGCGCTAAAAACAGATTACTCGTATTTTGGAGTAGTGCTCATCTTTACTTTTTATGTTCTCCGTCACAATAAAAAGTCTCAGATGTTCTGGGCAATATTGCTTTCAGCCGCCTATGGGGGCATCGAACTATACGCAGCCTTTGCACTGCCATTTTGTTATTGGTTTGACCCGCAGAAAAAAGAAATACAGCTTCCAAGATATTTCTTTTATGCATTTTATCCCCTGCATCTTTTGATATTATGGGGCATTTGGAAATACAGATAAGCAACAAAAAAGGACACCAAAACGTGTCCTTTTTGTTATCTAATCTGTAATTTAAAATTCATTTGCGTTCTTATGAGGATCATCACCGACAATCTGAATTCCCTTAAAGACCATTGCAGTAATCTCGACATCCATCTGGGTTGTACTAGCATCAAACCTGTGCAACAGCTTTCCCTCTAACGACTGCACATATCTCGGCGGCAGACGGTTCAAAGCAAACGCCGCAATGTCCATACGGCACTTTTCACACTTGCAATAATCCGTCTGTTTCCACAACTGGTCAATCTTTTCTAAGACTGTCTCTTCCATCAAATTCACTAATCCCGTCATATACTTACCTCCTCCTGCGTAAGGAATCGTAAATAAGTTAATATTCAGCACAAACTGACAATCAATTTATTTACTGTACCTAAAATAATTTGATATCATAATAATCTAACAATCCCAAAAACACATTTTTATCAAGTGCACGATGAAAAATAGTAACCTATACTAGTATACCACTAAAATCCAAAATAGTCATCTATTCCGTCAGCAATTCCTTCTGCCATTTTTTCCTGATTTGCTGCCCTATTCATAAAACGATCCTCCGAAGCATTGCTAAGAAACCCCATTTCAATCAAAGTAACTGGTATCTTACTCCAGTTTGTCCCCGTCAAATCATCCCTCTTGATCAGACCGCGGCTCTGAATTCCCGTCTTTTTACAATAGCTTTTCAAAATACACTCAGAAAGCTTTTTAGATGGCTTGCTTAAACTTTTCACATACCGATTTGATGGCGATGGATACAGCATACTCGCCCCCCTGACTCCAGAAGAAGCAGAAGCATCCGCATGGATACGGATATAAATGTCGGAACCACTTTTGTTCGCCTTCACGGCTCTCTGCTTATTACTAATATTTACATTATTAGTGTTTCTTACCATATAAACCTGATATCCCTTTGCTATCAATGCTTTTTTTAATTTCTTTGCCACTTTTAATGTCAGCTTATATTCCGGTGTCCTCGTTGCTGCTCCGGTTGCACCCCCTGCCACCTTCATTTTCTTTGTTGACGAACCTGGACCTACTGGCTCTACACCGCTATTTGCGTACCGTTGATGCCCTGCATCCAAAGCTATCTTATAATTCTTACGGCTTTTTGCTCCTTTTTTTATTGCCTTCCTGCTCTTAATATCACCCGTTTGAGAAGATACCATTGCTTTGTCGGCAGCCGCATTCCATGCCTCTGATCTTGGGGCCATCCAGGTATTTCCAACCACAGAAAGAGCTACAGCAACAGAAAAACAAAACAATATTATCCCAATCCTTTTCATATTTGTACGCATACCGCGTGCCTCCCTCATATTGATGCTCTTCCTTAACTATTTTTATTCTGTATTGTCCCAAATTTAGAAAATGGATAGATTCGCAAAATTGCATGACCATCAATGTTATCTTTTTTTACAATGCCAACTTCTTCATCCCTGCTGTCGATACTGTCATTCCGGTTGTCACCCAAAACGAAAAACTCATTTTTTCCAAGCTTAATCGGCTCCTCCGCAATCCCTCCAGACTGCATTGCCTCTCTTCCATAATGCTCTTCCAAAACTCTTCCATTAATATAGATAGTATTGCCTGTAATCTGTATTGTCTCCCCAGGCAAACCAATTACACGCTTTATATAATATTCATCATGTTCTCGCCCCTTTGGGTAAAAGGTAATAATATCAAACCTAGACGGATCATTAAAATAATAAGATACCTTTTCCACCAAAAGGCTCTCCTCATCCTCCAGTGTCTTTAACATGGAAATCCCTGATACTTGCGTTCTCTGTACAACATACCTCGGTACAACCGTAACACACAATACGATAATCACCGCATAGACGATCAGCTCCTTAAAAAAACTGCCTTTCTTTCTTCCTGATTCCCGATTCCTGCCCTCCGGTTCCTGACCCTGATTTCCAATTTCATTCTCTGTTGCTGTAGTGGCTGGTTCCTCTTCCTTCCAGCCACCTGTCATTTCACTTTCCCTCATACTAAAACCTCCATTCCGCCTCACACGGATTTTATTAACCTTTTAATAAATTCTTACAATCCCTAATCCTCTTCCGCTAATGAAACTAATTCTTCCGCCATAGCAGCCTCCTGAAGCTCCCGTTCTGCCTTGCGCATATCTGCTTCTGCTGCCTCTTCCTCACTGAGAATATGAATCTTAGACTCATTTAATTCGTCAATCGCAATTGACAGAGGTTTTGGGCAGTTAGCCTTTGCAAGAGGCTCTACGCCGTCAATCAACTGGCGCGCGCGCTTAGAAGTTGCCAAAACAATAGAATAACGGCTATTTACAATAGGAGTTTCCCCCTTCTCTACCTCACTGTTTACTGTGCTCATTAAATCATGATATGATGGATGTAACATAATCTGTCCCCTTTCTTTTCTCAATATTTCTAATTGGCCAAATTTCTGTTAAAACGAAACTCTATTTAGCCACTGCATTGACAAGAATACAGTATAGTATAACAGATATAATATGCATTGGTCAAAGTCTTTCCTTTATTTTTCTGCAAAAGATTTTTCAAACAGTCACTATTCGTGTCTAATTTCAGAAAATGCCCAAACCTGTCTTGCTTGCGCATAAGAGGTTGACTATTTTCTGGAATTTGTGTATCGGCTGTTCTAAATATCAGTAAAGCAAAAGCTACTGGTTTTGCACATGATGTTTCGATTGGCTGGAAATAGTGACCTCTGACACCCTGTTTTCTATTGTTTCCGGAAGCAATGCTGACAGTACCAAATGTCCACTGTCCATCACTAATATACACTTTGTTTTCCGCCCGCAAGTTGCGTCCACCGCCATATTTTCGTCTTTTGCAACTTGAACCATCCGTTTAATTGGGGCAGCATCTGCGCGGATAATGCTGATAACCTTATCCATATTTACCACGTTTCCATATCCTATATTCACCAGCATAACAACCTATTCCTCCGGATTTATTCAATATTTTGAATCTGTTCCCTAATTTTCTCTATCTCTGTTTTTAAATCAATCGCATTCCGGGATAACTCCTTATCATTTGCTTTTGACAGAATCGTGTTTGCCTCCCGGTTCATCTCCTGCGATATAAAATCTAATTTTCGCCCCACCGGTTCTTCCTTTGCAAGCGTTTCCCGCATGTTGTGAAGATGACTCCGAAGGCGCACTGTCTCTTCATCTACGCACACCTTATCTGCATAAATAATAAGCTCCGTCGCAAGCGTACTTTCATCTAACTGATTGCCGCCAAGAAGTTCTGTAACTTTATTTTTAATCTTCTGCCTATATTCCTCTATCATCTGTGGGGAACGCTCTTCCACAAAAGTAACCAAGTCTTCAATAAACTCTAGTTTTGCCAAAATATCGGCCTGCAAGTTTGCCCCTTCTGCCTCCCTTGCCTTCCGAAACTCTTCTCCTGCTTCCTGCACTGCTTCCTCAATTACCGGAAAGAACTCCTCTACATTCTTACTTTCCTCCCCCAGTGAAACCACTTCTGGCAGGCGGATAAAAGAATCCGCAGAAACCGCCCCAGGAAACCCAAAGCTTTCCTCTACCTTCTGAATTACATTGGCATAATCTGATGCTATCCTTTCATTATATTGTACCTTGACATCGCTGCCCGAGTAATTATCAAAATGAATATAGACATCAATTTTCCCACGGCTGGCATAGTGTTTTATTTGATCTCTAACCCTGCTTTCCAGCACATTAAACTTTTTCGGAATTTTTATACTTACATCACAGTACCGATGATTGACCGACTTTATCTCTACCGCCACCCGGTATTTTTCCGTAATCTTCTCGTACTGGCCGTAACCCGTCATACTTTTAATCATAATACTCCTCCATGTTACCGTCAAGGCTGTTTCTTTTTCCGTTTCAACCATTTAAGGTTTAAATACTTTTCTTTTAAGGCCGCCCTTTTTCTTCTCTTTTCCTCCTCTTTCCGATGTAACTCCTCATCAGAATACTCAATATAAGAAACTTCGTCACCATCCACTGTAATACACTTTAAATTAAGGTATTGATCTGTTACGGTTGACAAATCCCTGCCCAAAAGCTTCCAATTAATAAAGTCAGCCACAATGCGGTAAATAACTGCAAAGAGAGGTACGCCGATGATCATACCGACAATTCCCCACAAGCCGCCAAATAAGAGAATAGAAAACAGTACCCAAAATGCAGATAGTCCTGTTGACTCACCAAGAATTGCTGGTCCGATAATATTTCCATCAATCTGCTGCAATATGGCAATCAAGATTACAAAATACAACGCCTGCATTGGATTTACAATCAAAATCAAAAACACACTTGGTATCAGCCCAAGATATGGCCCAAATACCGGAATAATATTTGTTACACCGATAATAACACTAATCAACAATGCATATGGCAGGCCCATAACCGTCATTGCCACAAAACATAAAATACCTACAATCGTAGAATCAACAATCTTTCCTATAATAAAACCACTAAACATGCCATGTGATATCCTGACATACCGGATTACCGTGTCTGCATGTTCTTTCTTAAATATGCCATAGGCAACTTTCTTAGCCTGTGCAGCAAATGTATCTTTACTTGCCAAAATATAAATAGCAACAATAATTCCAATAAAAAGATTATACAGCACATTTAAAACACTCATCACACCATTTGCAAACTCCATAGCAACCAAATTAACACTCGGCAGCAAATCAGTCTGCATCCAAGGCAGTAATTTCGTGTTTACCATTTCATCCATATACTTTGTAGCATTCAATGCAACTTCCTGCATGGTATCTGCCAAAAATTTATTGTTGCGGATACTTTCATTCAACATATTATAATAATAATTCGCTTTAGATGGCAGATTTTCAACCAACGAATAGACGCTGGCCACTAACTGCGGAAGAATCATCCAACAAAGCACAATAATAATAATAATCCCAAGAAGCAGCGACAAGGTAATAGAAATCCCTGTGACAAGCCCCTTTTTCTTCTGGGATGCCTGTCTGCCTTTCCTCTCCAGAAAACGCATAATGGAATTTTGAATTAATTTCATTAATGGATTTAATATGTAAGCTATTACACAGCCATACACGACTGGACGCAATATCCCTATGTAACTCCCAATGGTACTAACAATGGATGAAGCATTATCCACCACAAAAAAGACAGCAAGCGATGCAATCACCACCAAAAATAACCCAAACCATTTTAAAAAAGCCTCCTTAATAGAAAACGGCTTTTGTTGTTCTTTTTCTGACATCAGTAATATACCTCCAGCTTATTCATAATTATATATAAGAACGATAAGACATGATTCAGCCCTCATACCATAACAAAAAACTTCTTTGCGCAGGTTGCAAGCCACTCCATCTATCATACTTTTTTTCTCCCATTTTTGCAAGAGCGTTATGCATATTCCATAAAATAGTCCTCTTTTTGCGTATAAAAACGAAAAACTTTGCTATTTTCTAAATTAGACGTGAATAGTAACTATTTGTTTCTTTTCATAAAAAAAATCAAAAAAGGGCTTTTCAAATCCAAGAAATTGTGTTATTGTAATAGCAGTTGGTTAAATACTGTACAGAACAAAGGCGTTCTCAATTCGTTTGAGTTCGCCTTTTTTGCTAGAAAGAATTTGACAGACCAGAGGTATTTACTAATTCTGTTCAGATCAGACATCATAGGAACCGACATATCTGACATAACTTGCACCCAAAAAGCGGTTATGACCACCTGGACAGATATAATTAACGAGAGCTTGTTGACTGATTCAACATGTTAATATGAAAGGATGGTATCAATATGGAAACAAATGTTATTGAACAGGTATTTGGAAAAGACGTGTTCAACGATGAAGTAATGCAGGCAAAGCTTCCAAAGGATGTGTACAAAACATGGAAAAAGACTTTGGAAAGCGGAGCAGACCTGGATTCAGATATTGCCAACGTTGTAGCACATGCAATGAAAGAATGGGCATTGGATCATGGCGCAACCCATTATACACACTGGTTCCAGCCTATGACCGGCGTTACTGCTGAAAAACACGACTCTTTCTTAAGCCCTGCAACCAAAAGTAAACCCGTTCTTGAGTTTTCCGGTAAAGAATTGATCAAAGGCGAACCTGATGCTTCCTCTTTCCCTTCTGGCGGCCTCCGTGCCACTTTTGAAGCAAGAGGGTATACTGCATGGGATTGTACTTCTCCAGCCTTTTTGCAGGAAGATGCCGCAGGAGTTACACTCTGTATCCCTACTGCATTCTGCTCTTACACAGGTGAAGCGCTTGACAAAAAAACACCACTTCTCCGTTCCATGGAAGCAATCAGCAAACAGGCTGTCCGTATTATGAAACTATTTGGATATGATGATGTAAAAAAGATATCCTGCTCTGTCGGGCCAGAACAAGAATATTTCCTGGTAGACCGCGATAAATATTTACAGCGCAAAGATTTAATTTTTTCTGGACGTACCCTCTTTGGGGCAGCTGCACCTAAAGGCCAGGAGCTTGATGACCACTATTTTGGGGCAATCAAGGAACGAATTGCCGCATTTATGAAAGATTTAAACCAGGAGCTTTGGAAACTAGGCATTCTCTCTAAAACTCAGCATAACGAAGTTGCCCCTGCACAGCATGAAATGGCTCCAATTTTTTCTACCGCAAATATAGCAACTGACCATAACCAGTTGGTAATGGAAGTTATGAAAAAAGTTGCAAAAAGGCATAATATGGAATGCCTGCTACACGAAAAACCATTTGACGGCGTCAATGGCTCTGGCAAACATAATAACTGGTCCATCGTAACAGATACTGGCATTAACCTGATGGACCCAGGTAAAAAACCACATGAAAACACAAAGTTCCTTCTGTTCTTGGCAGCGGTAATCCGCGCAGTTGATGAACATGCTGAACTGCTCCGCCTCTCTGCCTCCAGCCCAGGAAATGACCACAGACTGGGAGCAAACGAAGCTCCTCCAGCAATTATCTCCATTTTCCTTGGTGAACAGCTAGAAGATATTATTGAGCAGATTATCCGCGGCGATGTCTCCTCTTCAATCCAGGGTTCAAAGCTTGATACTGGCGTACATGTGCTGCCAGTATTAAAGAAGGACGCTACCGACAGAAACCGCACCTCACCGTTTGCATTTACTGGAAATAAATTTGAGTTTAGAATGCTTGGTTCGTCTATGTCAATTTCTGGGCCAAACTTCACACTTAACACTATGGTTGCAGATGTACTACAGGATTTTGCGGATGAATTAGAAAAGGCGGATGACTTCGACCGTGCTGTCAATGAATTAATCAAGAGGACGGTTACAGAACACCGCAAAGTTATCTTTAATGGGGACGGATATTCTGATGATTGGGTTGCCGAAGCAGAAAAACGCGGTCTTCCAAATGTGAAATCCTTTGTAGAAGCAATCCCTTATTTAATGGAAGAAAAGACAATTGCCATGTTTGAAAGGCAAAACGTGCTGACAAAAACAGAGCTTGAATCCAGAGTAGAGATCAACTATGAAATCTACTCCAAAACTATAAATATCGAAGCCAAAACGATGATTGATATGGCTGGAAAGCAATATATCCCATCAATTATTAAATATGTTACAAGCCTTGCCGATTCAATTAATAGTGTAAAATCAGCCTGCCCAGCTGCTGATACATCTGTCCAGACTGAATTACTGACCAAATGCTCTTCTCTCCTCGCATCTGCACAGAAAGCACTTGCAAATTTAGAGAAAGTTTCTTTAGAAGCTGCTGCAAAACAGGAAGGCAAAGAGCAAGCAACATTCTTTAAAGATGTCGTATTTCCAGCTATGAATGACCTACGTGCCCCGATTGACGAGCTGGAAATGATTGTCGATCAAAGTTTCTGGCCAGTGCCTACATATGGCGACTTATTATTTGAAGTATAACAGAAGCTATTAAATATATTAACATTAGAAAAAAGGTGGTTGATTTTTACATCAACCACCTTTTTATCATTAATTATCACTCAAACTTCCCTCTCTGCTATATATCCAGCTCAAGCTGTACTTCCTCTTCCGCCTCCAGCTTAAAATCTTCAATTTTTTCTGGATTAATTACCGGCAGGTCTTCTAATGACTCTATGCCGAAATTGCGCAGAAAATCTTCCGTCGTGGCAAACAGAATCGGCCTTCCCGGTGCGTCCAGCCTTCCCGCCTCACAGACCAGATTATACTCCACTAACTTATTTACCGGATGATCTGACTTCACGCCGCGAATATGCTCAATCTCCAGCTTTGTGATTGGCTGCTTATAAGCAATAATCGAAAGTGTCTCCAACAATACATCTGTGAGGACATGTTTTTTGGGAACACGCGCAATCTTAATAATGGATTCATACATGGATGACTTCGTACACATCTGAAATGCACCGTCCAATTCAATAATCTGGATACCACGGTCTTCCCCCGCATACTTGTCCATCATATTGCGGATAACCCGGCGGCAAGTATCCTCATCCTGACCGCAAGCCGCCGCCAGACGTTCAATATCAACAGCCTCCCCCATTGTAAAGAGAATTGCCTCAATTACGGCCTCTAATTCTGATAACTTCATGTTCGCCTCCATTTTCCATTCACATAAATAGCCGAAACCACTTACGATGCAGATTGCGGCTGCGGCTGTTCCATATAAGTAACCCAGATATCATCAAATATATTTTCCTGCACAATCCGAAGCCTGCCTACCTTCATCAGTTCCAAAATTCCAAGAAAACTGACAATCACCATCATCTTATCCGCCTGCTCCTCAAGCAGTCTGCAAAAATTAAACTTTCGATGTTCCCTCGCATATTCTTCTATATATGCCATACGTTCCGGCAAGCTAATCTGCTCCTTTTCAATTTTGCCAAACTTACTGCGGATTGGATCAATCTTGTCAATCTGCTTCTTCATAACACTCCGAAAAATATTCTGCAGCTTTGCAAGCGTCACATCCCCCAAAAGCTCCGAAATATCTACTTCCTCGTGGTAATCCGCTATCTCATCTGGAATCGTCGGTTCCTTATACAAAAGCCTCGCCGCATCTACCTGCAAATCTTTTAGCTCATAGGAAGCATATTTGTAAGTCTTATATTCGAGCAGGCGCTCTACCAACTCTGCACGGGGATCTTCCTCCTCCCCCTCCTCATTGATCTCAGCCGGAAGCAGCATTTTCGATTTAATGCGCAGCAATGTTGCGGCCATCAAAAGGAAATCACTCATAATATCCATATCTTTCGTTTCCATCTGGGAAATAATCTCCATATACTGTTTTGTAATTTCCACGATCGGAATATCAAAAATATCTATTTTATTTTTTTCTATCAAATGCAAAAGAAGGTCCAAAGGCCCATCAAAAGCCTCCAGCTTAACCGAAATACTCATATCATTCCCTCAACATTACAGCAGAAGCATAATGAAACGAAAGCAGCCATAATGAATCAAATCCATAAACAAAGTTATCACAAAAATCACTTTAATAATCCCATCCATTTTGATAATGCCAAGATATTTCTGGGAGGAAAATCCTGCGATTACGAGCCCCATATCAAAAATAGAAATGGGAAACAGATTGGCAACTAACATCCCCAAGCTAATAATTGCAGTGTATTGAATATACAAAGTTATTAATTTAGGTAATATCCCATGCCCTTCCAGAGTCGTCATACCAGAAACGCCCAGGATATGTAACTTGAGCGCTGCCATGCTGCCGCAAAAACATAAAAGCAACACCGCAAAACCAGTAATCCCAAGCGTCCTATTAATCTTCTTGCTCTGAATCCGAAACATAAACGGCCTAGAAAACGCCACACTGCTGGTAACAGAAAGAATAATCCCAACTGGATCAAGATAACGGTACACTTCCCAGATGCTGTGGGAATATGTCCTCTTGCTGCCAAGGTGCCTCTGTATTCCCATATACACAATCGCCTTCACCAGCTCATGAAGAATCATCAGCACCCCGGCTGCAATGGCACAGATCACACCCTCTAAGATAATTTCCTTCATAGTTATACCCCGTCTTTCTCCATTTTGGATCAGCTTCCCAATATCAAAGCCCCCACTGCAAATAAGCAATAACTCCCTCTGTACACAAAAATCGAGAAAATATCCCCGTACAGTTTATATTGCGAACGGCTCCTTCCCTACTTATAATAATCAAACTGCAGTTCATACATCTGGACCGTATCGCCCTCCTCAATGCCCATTGCCTCAAGCTCCTCAAGAATCCCGCTAGTGCGCAGGAAATTCTGGAAAAACTGGAAACCTTTTTCAGAATCCAGGTTTGTATAGCCAAGCATACGCTCAATGCGCGGCCCCTCCACAACATATACCTGATCTTTTTCATCATAGGATACCGTATATGGCTCATCCCGATAGGTATCCTGGTCCAGTTCATATTCCCGCTCAAAAACCGTCGGCTCTTCATTTAAGGAATCTAGCTGTTTGCGCACATAATACAACAGTTCCTTTACACCCTTGCCGCTCACCGCAGAAATCGGAAAGACAGGTATATTCTGCGGTTCAAATTCCTCGCGCAAAAGCGTAATTACCGTCTCCTCTTCCGTGCCATAAAATACATCCGTTTTATTTGCCGCAATCACCTGAGGACGTTTTAAAAGATCCTCATTATATCTGCGCAGCTCTTCATTAATGACCTGAATATCATTTAATGGGTCCCGCCCCTCTGTAGAAGCCGCATCCACCATATGAATAAATATTTTCGTTCTTTCGATATGACGCAAAAACTCATGGCCAAGCCCTATGCCATCCGAGGCACCCTCAATTAGCCCCGGTATATCAGCAATCACAAACCCATCCGTCCCCTCCAAATCGACAACGCCTAAAATCGGCTGCAACGTCGTAAAATGATAATTTGCAATTTTGGGCTTTGCATTGCTAACCCTTGAAAGAAACGTTGATTTTCCCACATTGGGAAAGCCAACCAGCCCAACATCTGCAATCGTCTTAAGCTCTAAGATTACAGTAAGCTCCCTGCCTGGCTTTCCAGGCTGCGCATATTTCGGCACCTGCATCGTTGCTGTGGCGTAATTCATATTGCCCTTACCACCACGGCCTCCTTTTAAGATTACCTCACGGGTACAGCCGTGCGACATATCTACGATCACTTTGCCAGATTCTTTTTCCCGGACAACAGTCCCCTCAGGCACCTTAACCACCAAATCCTGGCCGCTTGCACCATGGCATTTTCTCCGGCTGCCCGGTTGCCCATCACCGGCGCAATATTTCCGGATATGACGAAAATCATTTAATGTATTCATCCCTCTATCCACTTCAAAAATCAAGTCACCTCCACGGCCTCCATCGCCGCCATCCGGGCCGCCTGCCGCCACATAAAGCTCCCTGCGGAAGCTGACATGCCCGTCACCGCCTTTACCGGAACGGATATAGATTTCTGCCCTATCTGCAAACATCATTCCACCTTCTTTCTGCCTGAGGATGCCATCTGGCAAACTCCCCTACAATTCCCATCTATCTGTATTCCTTTTTTTTCAAATCTGAAAGAAAAGGGGCTGCAATCCACAGCCCCCCTCATAGGTATTACCGCATACACGGTTACATTACAACATTATTCAGCTTCTACCGGATAAACGGAAGCCTGCTTTTTATCTCTTCCTTTTCTCTCAAAACGAACAACACCGTCCACCAAAGCAAACAATGTATCATCGCCTCCGCGACCTACATTATTTCCAGGATGAATCTTTGTTCCACGCTGTTTGTAAAGAATTGTACCAGCAAGCACATACTGCCCGTCTGCTCTCTTTGCCCCTAATCTCTTAGACTCGGAATCTCTACCGTTCTTAGTAGAACCCATTCCTTTCTTATGAGCAAATAACTGAAGGTCCATCTTTAACATTGCCTTACACCTCCTGCATTTTCATAATCTCAACTTGAATATACTTTTTTCCATATTCCCTGGCAATAGACCTAAGCCCAAATACCAGAGACTTTAACAATAGCTCAGCATGATCGCTTATCGGACGGGATGTCACCTCAAAAAGAACTACATCCTTATCCTTCTGCTCCGAATACTCACATACATCCTCCGTAAACGCCTCAATGGAATTTACAGTATTGATCACCAGAACAGAGACTGCAGCACACACAATATCATCACCGTATGCCGCAAAACCTGCATGTCCCTCAAGCCTAAGCTTTGGATACTGCCCGGACGCATTCTGATAAACCGTAACTCGAACCATACTGCCACCTTTTTCTTCGATTCCTAAACGAACCTGAAAAACCGCCAAACAGAATTATGCATTAATCTTTTCAATCTTGACCTGTGTAAATGTCTGCCTGTGACCATTTTTCTTATGATATCCGGTTTTTCTCTTATATCTGTAAACGATAACCTTTTTCGCACGGCCTTCTTTAACGACAGAAGCGGTTACTGTAGCATTTGCTACATCTGGGCCAGCTTTCATCGTACCATCATTTACAGCAACAACCTGATCAAAAGTAACTGTCTCACCTGCATCTGCTGCAAGCCTTTCTACGTTAATGATATCACCTTCGGCTACTTTGTACTGCTTTCCACCTGTTGCAATAATTGCGTACATAGTCTTTACCTCCTTATCATTACTCGCTAGTTACGGCGTCTGGCTCGGAATCCTATACTCCTTACAGACTTCAATTTGCCTCACTAAGCGGCACACTCAGATATCATATCACTTGAATGCAAGCTTGTCAAATTCTTTTTGCATAATTTTGCAATTATGCGTTACTATCCACGCTTATTCCTGAAACATACCATGCAGGCGTTTAACCAACACCGCAGCCAAAACACCGATACAAGCTCCCGCCACGCATCCCGCGATTAATAACAGAGGCAGATAATAAAAAATCAACCCTTTCTGTTTTAAGACAACGGCAGCTACCAGAACCTGCCCGATATTATGGCACACACCGCCCGCAATGCTGACGCCATACACTGAAAAACTGCCTAAATACTTTAACACAGCCATAACACAAAAACTAAGCAGCCCCCCTGCAAGGCTGTATATCATCATAGAGAAATTCCCAAAGGTCAGGCCAACCAGCAAAATCCTCACCAGTGCAATCCCAAAAGTCTGCTTGAGGGAACATTCATATAAACAGAGCATTACTACAATATTGGATAAACCAATTTTTATTCCATTAATACCAATTGAAATAGGCAGCAGCGATTCGATATAACTTAACACAAATGCTACTGCCGTAAACATTCCAATCTGGGCAATTTTTTTTGTATTCATTCAATCTTTTCCCCTATGGAACTGTCCTAATTACTTACCATCGCCCGTTTTGGCAGGCTCCAAAACATAATTTCCACACATATAATCTGAAATATAGAAAAGTAGGAATTTGTCATCAAATGTATGGTAAAATACAATGCGCATCTTTCTTGTCTCATATACCATCATCTGCTCATCCATAATCATCGGCTCTCCGTAGTGTTCCGTCAACTGTGACAGCACTTTCTTTGTATCCATCGGAAAGAGCAGGTAAATTCCCATATTTACAAATCCCTTAAAGAAATAGTAATAAATACTATTTACACCATTTCCCTTGCTGCCCTGCCCAAAAATAAGGCTCTTTGTCTCCTTCTCATAAGCAAGGATCATAGGCTTTTCCTCTAAAAAGGCAGAGTTATTAAATGTCTCGCCCCAATCATATTCCATAAAGCCATTTTCACGGAAAAAGTCAATGGTAACTGCCTTTTTACTTGGAATTGGATATTCCACAGACAGATACTGTTTATATTTGCGGTAAAAATCGCGCACAATCTGGGCAGCCTTCTCCGTATTTGGATTTCTACGCTCACCTGCGGCCTTCTCATCAATTGGCGGAATCCAACCCGGCGGCGACATATGGTCGATAAACACATTTGCAATTTCTGTGTCAAACTCTGTGCCTCTTCCCTTATAAATAATATTGAGTGCCTTATCAATCTCCCACGCTTCTTTATACTGACGTTTGCTGCTCAGAGCATCATAGACATCTGCAATCTTAATAATTTTGGCAAAGAGGGATAACTCCTCCCCTTTCAGCCCATCTGGATACCCCTTACCATCAATCCTTTCATGGTGATGGCGCACACCATCTATGATTTCCTCGCTGATTCCCACCTCCGACAGCATCTCCGCACCGCGGATCGTATGGTACTTCATCTGCTCAAAATCACTCTGTGTATATACACTCTGTTTATTCAATACATAGTCCGACACACCAATCTTTCCAATATCATGAAGCAGAGCTGTAAACTCCAGGTCAAACTGCTCATTCTTACTTAAATTCAGCCAGATACCGATATCTTTTGAGATATTTGCCACACGCTGGGAATGACCCGCCGTAACAGGGTCTTTCGCATCAATCACCGAAATCATCAATGACAGCATGGAAAAATACATTCTCTGATGCTCTCCGCGCTCATGCTGTGCCTTAAAATAAATATACATGGAGAAAAGCATCATGGAAATATAAGAAGCCCTCTGCGGTTTCAGCTTCTTTTTCATCCCGATTACTGTAAATGTCACAAGCTCAGATTCTGCATCAAAAACCGGAAGCGGTACAAAGGCTACATAATTCTGTCCCTGGAACAAATTTGAGCGCGTCTGGATAACCGAATTGCTGCTTCCGACCGAAGTATTCCAAAACTGGTTCTCTACAAAACGCCTATTGCGGTAATTTTCCGCTGCCAGCTCCTTAAGCAGA
Organism: uncultured Lachnospiraceae bacterium; assembly: GCA_910585905.1. Classification (GTDB taxonomy): domain Bacteria; phylum Bacillota; class Clostridia; order Lachnospirales; family Lachnospiraceae; genus Butyribacter. Next base: position 25,924 of record CAJUID010000017.1, on the reverse strand, counting down.
AATGACTCCTGATCCATTACTGGAAGCAAGAGAGATGCAGAAATATCATCTTCAATCTCACTGCGGTTCTTCATCAAATACTCTGAATAAGATACAGAATGCTCAATATTAACAATTGTATTCGTAAAACGGATTACCGCATCAATCGGCAGGTTTCTCATACTAATTCGCTTTAATATCTTTTTCACAATAACTAGTATTAAGAATGTAGTCGTGACTGCTATAAAAAAATCTACGACCGGAAGATACAGCATCCCCCGTTCTATTAAAAAGAAGTCTGCTAAAACTGCAGCACAAATCTCCAGAAAATACGCTAACACGCAAACCCAGTCAACCGCAAAAAGGACAAAAAGCCCGATTAAAAGCGCACCTGCCATTGCCATGCACATTTTCTGCGAAAATTTAAGTGTTGGGACAGTAGCGTCATTTTGTATTGTCCCAAGAACATTTATGTAATAGTCTGCCAGATTCTGTGTGCGGCTCGCACCATTTGCATATTTGGACAATGTGTTCCGGTCCTGGATAAAAATAACCGCATCCTTATATTTTTCTGCATTCTTATACTTTCTCGCATCTTCATAAAAGGAATCCAGATTAGAATAAATAACGCCAAACTTTGAAGTATCCCTGACCCGGATCGTCCCATCTTCCATCGCATGGAAAATATGCTCCCCCGACTTATTTTTCATAATATAGCGCTGGCTGTCCTTGTCGTACTCCACTGTGCCATTATCCATTGTCATCATAAAATATGGCAGATAATTTCTAGAATAACTTCCCTCGCCCAATACCTCAAAGCGGTTATCATTGCCACGGTAGTTATCTAAAAATTTAATCTGGCAGCAACTATCCCCGACATGATAATACCCGACATTTCTGGAATTGTAATGCCAGTACACATTTCCTGCATTCCGAAAAGCCGGCATACACCTTCTCTCAGCAGATAGATCAGAAAGAAGATCTGTGCCAAGCACAAACACTCCCTTTGCTGAATCCAGGATATGCTCCGTAAGATATTTAATCTTTTCAATCTGCTGATCCTCTAGCTTCGTTTTTTCTGTCTCCACAGAATCATTATAGACCGATGGCACAGTAATCACATATACATCACTCTTTAAGCGAAGCTTCTCTTCGCTTGCAAGAAATTCCGTATAAAACATTTCCTCATAATCAGTGCTTGCACTGCGTAACCCCAAAAGCAGGAAAACATCAAGAAGAAGGCATACCACTAATGTTGTAGCTAGTTTTAAGTCTCTTTTAAATATTTTTTTCATACTTTCTCCATTTTGCTTTTTCATTTCTCTGTCGCAAAGTTGCCAACCAGAAGACTGCCTGCACCAAAAAATTTTGGGCAAATTTCCCTCAAACCAAAAGGGCAGTCCATAATAATATAATACCATGTACTGCCCTTTCTGAAAAGCATTTATTTTCCATTCCTGTATAAATTAGCATACAAATGTTGTTACCCACTTTCCATTACCGAAAAAACCAGAATCATTGTGCTCTCGCATATGATTCTGGTATCTTTTTTCTATTGTTGGATATGAATAATCACATTAAGATATTTACATATTACTTTGCATCCTTAATGCTAAAGCTCATTCTGCCCATTTTATCCTTGCCAAGGCAAACCACCTTAACATGATCTCCCAATGTCAAAACATCCTCGACATGGTTAATCCTCTCATTCGCAATCTTGGAAATATGAACCATGCCTTCCTTGCCCGGTGCAAACTCAATAAATGCGCCAAATTCCTTGATATTGATTACCTCTCCTTCAAGAACTTGTCCCTCATAGTAATCTGTCGTGATAATCTTAATCAGGCGAAGTGCCTCCGCCATCATCTCAGCATCCTCACCACAGATAGAAACAGCGCCATCATCTGAAATGTCAATCTTTACATTTGTGCGCTCAATCAACGTATTAATTGTCTTTCCGCGCTGTCCAACCACATCGCCAATCTTCTGAGGATCAATCTGCGTCTGGATAATCTTTGGCGCATATTTGCCAACTTCTTTTCTAGGCTCGCTGATTGCTGGAAGCATCGTGCTCTCTAAAATAAACATTCTTGCCTCTTTCGTGCGCCTGATTGCCTCTTCCACAATCGGCCTGGTCAGCCCATGAATCTTAATATCCATCTGGATTGCAGTAATACCATCTTCTGTCCCTGCTACCTTAAAGTCCATATCGCCAAAGAAATCTTCTAATCCCTGAATATCGGTTAATACTAGATAATCATCATCAGTATCACCGGTCACAAGACCGCAAGAAATTCCGGCAACCGGCTTCCTGATTGGTACCCCAGCTGCCATCAATGACATAGTGGAAGCACAGATACTTGCCTGTGAAGTGGAACCATTTGACTCAAATGTCTCCGAAACAGTACGAATTGCATATGGGAATTCCTCTTCGCTAGGAAGAACCGGAATCAATGCACGCTCCGCAAGCGCACCATGCCCAATCTCACGCCTTCCCGGTCCCCTGCTCGGCTTTGTCTCGCCAACTGAATAAGATGGGAAGTTATAATGATGCATATATCTTTTATTTGTCTTATTTGGGTCCAGCCCGTCCACCTTCTGCTGCTCTGATAATGGTGCAAGTGTGGTAATGGTACAAATCTGTGTCTGCCCACGGGTAAACATTGCAGAACCATGCACCCTAGGAATCAGATCCACTTCGGCTGCCAGAGGGCGTATCTGCGTAATCTCACGGCCATCTGGACGTTTGTGGTCTTTTAAAATCATTTTGCGGACTGTCTTTTTCTGATACTGATAAACTGCCTCATCAAGAATCTCAAGCCAATCTTCTTTCTCTGCAAAAGCTTCCGCAAGTTTTTCTGATACGGCGCGGACATTTTCTTCCCTTGTCTGCTTATCATCAGAGAATACGGCATCCTCCATCTCTGCCGGAGGCACAATCTCCTTAATTGCCTCAAACATCTCCTCTGGTATAGCACAGCTTGTGTACTCATGCTTCGGCTTACCTATCTCAGCTACTATACCATCAATAAATGTAATAATAGTCTGATTCACCTCATGGCACTTATAAATTGCCTCGATCATTTTTTCTTCTGGAATCTCATTTGCCCCAGCTTCAATCATAATGACCTTTTCTCTTGTTGAAGCTACCGTCAGGCGCAAATCACCATGATCCCACTGCTCCTGATTTGGATTTATAATATACTCGCCATTTACCAGCCCCATCTGTGTCGTCGCACATGGACCATCAAATGGAATATCGGAAATACTAGTTGAAATTGCTGAGCCAAGCATTGCGACAAGCTCCGGCCTGCACTCTGGGTCTACCGAGAGCACCAGATTATTCAGCGAACAGTCATTGCGGTAGTCTTTTGGAAAAAGAGGGCGCATTGGGCGGTCAATCACACGTGCCGTAAGCACCGCATTTTCAGATGCCTTCCCCTCCCTCTTATTAAATCCGCCAGGAATTTTCCCGACTGAATACATTTTCTCTTCAAACTCAACTGAGAGCGGAAAAAAGTCAATCCCCTCCCTCGGTTTCTCAGATGCGGTTGCGGTAGATAATACCGTTGTATCTCCATAGTGCATCAATGCTGCACCATTTGCCTGCTTTGCAACCCGGCCGATATCAACTGTCAGGGTTCTTCCCGCAAGCTCCATGGAATATGATTTAAATGCCATGTATTACTAACTCCTTTCTCAATCAATATATTCTAACTGCAGACATACAACCGAAACAACTGAAAAGACCGCCCAAACAGCATTTATTGACTAAAGACCGAAATCTTTCTGGCAAATACTGCATAAAATTCTGGATGAGCCTTTCAGAAGTCTCGGGAATCGTCTGCACGCTATTCTATTAACTATAACATGAACGGCCGCAACACGCAAGTAATAGTTCATGTTCCCACAAGGAGTTAAAAAAGGGCACAGACTCCGCTTGTGCCCTAGCAAAAACGCTAAAGCGTTTCTTGTTGGTACACCACTATGTTACGAATAGTTTCCTGTAAATATAAAAATCTAAATATAAATATACCTCTGTCGCTTCATCATACCGCTATAAAACGCACGGCAATGAAACACCAGAGGCAATATAACACACCAAAACTAATTTTTCCCTTCCCACTCTTCCATAATTTCTTCGCAGGTATCCACATCTAATTCTTCTACAGCATCCAGCAACTCTTCCAGAAGTTCTTTTTCCTCGCCGCTGTATTTATATTTTTTCATCTCCGCAGCTACTTCCTCCATCTCATCCATATCAAGATTATCAAGAGCTGTCCGCATATTTATAAAAAGCTTTGACAGGATACCCCAAGTCACATTTTCTTTAAACTCATCCGTCTCTATCTCTTCTGGGAAATATTCTGCAAAAATCGAACTATAGGAACGGTACTGCTCCAGCATAGCATCTGTATTCTGATGAATTCTTCCACTGTTGCGCTCATTCCCAGCTTTCTCCATATCTGCCGCCTTGTCAGACAGGGAAAGTGCCCCTATCTGCTTTGACGCACTCTTTAAAGCATGTGCCTCTATCGTGTAGGCAGGCCAGTCCTCTTTTTCTTCCAGTTCCTTAATAAGAATGGCTTTTTTCTCAATCACACGGTAATAGTCTTTTAAAACACTCCAGAATAATTCTTCACTTCCCAAAAGCCCCATCGCAAAATCCGTATCCAGATCACCGATTGGCGGCAGTTCATTCTTTGGTTTCTGATTTACGCTTGTCTCCCACTGTGCCTTTTTCACCTTTTCTGGATCTAACCATTGCTTAATTTTAGAAGCTAATATCCTCATTTCAATCGGTTTAGCCACAAAATCATTCATGCCTTCCTTCATAAACATCTCTTTTGTCCCATCTACTGCATTTGCTGTCAGGGCAATAATCGGCACATCATTATATTCTTCATGAAAACGCCGGATAATATGTGTTGTCTCGACCCCATCCAGCTCAGGCATCATATGATCCATCAGAACCAGATCGTATTTAAATTCGGAAATCTTTTCAATTGCTTCCCGTCCGCTAAGCGCAGTATCTATTTTAAGCTTCAACGGTTCCAAAAGCCCCTCCGCTACTGTCAAATTGATTAGATTATCATCCACAATCAAAACGTAGGCATCCGGTGCAATAAAATCAAAATCCTCCTCATCGTTATTCATAAAAATAATATGATTTCCATCATCGTTTAAAATCATAGAAAGATTCAAGGCATAAATCGGCTTCTTAAGGATTAAAAGGTTATCAATATGGTACTCTACCTTATCATGAAATTCCACCAGCAGGACACCCGTAATCTTCCGGTGCGCCCTAAGAAAATCCTCCACCATTGGCGTTAAGTTCTTTTTCTCCATAAAAAGAAAAACTTTTTTTCCATCTTGCAGATTTTCCAGTTCCTCCATAGAATCCAGATGAATGTAACCTGCCCCCAAAGCCCGGCTATCTTTCCTTAACTGATTGTTGATATATGTATTGCTCATAAGATCAACCACTAAGTCTTTTCCATGCTCTTTTACATGGATGCTTGGTGTATCATCCAGGATTTTTTGTGGCAGTTCAAAGAAAAACTGGCTTCCCTTTCCATATTCACTGGTAACGCCAATCTCACCGCCCATCAAATGTAAAAGCTGTTTGGAAATCGCCAGCCCAAGCCCGGTTCCCTCAATATTACGGTTTCGCTTACTATCAAGCTGCTGAAATGACTGGAACAGCTTCCCTAAATCCTTCTTCTTTATGCCAATCCCTGTGTCCTCAATCCAGACACATAACTTCATCTCATCCTCATTCTTCCGCTCATACCCCATGCGGATCAAAACCTGCCCTGTCTGGGTAAATTTCACTGCATTATTCGCCAGATTTACAATAACTTGTTTTATTCTAATATTATCTCCTAATATATTATGTGGGATATTCGGCGTGATATCCAAAATCAGCTCCACATCCTTCTCCGCAATACGTGTCATAATAATATTAGACACATCATTAATAATAGACATTGGCTCATATTTCACATTCACAATATCCATCTTACCAGACTCGATTTTAGAAAAATCTAAAATATCGTTTATAATTGTAAGAAGTGCCCTGCCGGATGATTTAATTTGATTGATATATTCCCTTGCGGCAGGCGGAAGTTCCTCCCTCAGCGCCATCTCCGCCATTCCAATAACAGCATTCATTGGCGTCCTGATCTCATGGCTCATATTTGCCAGAAAATCAGATTTCATATTGGCTGCCCTCTCAATTTCCTTCCTTCCCTTTTGTGCAAGAAATTTACTATATGCAAGGTCAGATAGAACACTGGAAATTGTGTACAAAAACTCCGCCCCTCTGTTCACCTTCTCCCTTGACACACGGGGAACCTTATTGACGGCCTCAATATACTCATCCGGGTCTATCCCAAACTCAACCGCACATTTTCTAATCTTATCATAATCCGGCTCTCCAATTAAAACCTGGCCGCCAATAAAACAGCCTAACAGACGGCTCTTTGCCATAATCGGCGCCGCAAAATCCACCAGCCCTGCGTGGCAGGTATACATTACAGACTTTCCAGCCTCCAATGCAAGCTCCGCACCATATTTATCACACAACTCACAGCGCTGAGCCCCAACTGGGGATTTTCTAGTATATTTCTGGCAAAAATCCGAAAAATTTGTGCCTTTCGTAACTGCCACGCCATTCTGGTCGGCTGTAAGCGCTGCAGTCCCTAATACCTGGGAAAAAGCATCCTGGACCCGCTGTAAGATATCAGCATCCAATAAATCTGTAATATTTAAGTTTTCATCCATGCTGCCACCCCCTCAATATAAACTATTGAATCACCGACTGGATCGTTGCGATCAATTTATCCCTGGCAATCGGCTTAAGCAGATAACCTTGAGGCTTCTCACTCAATGCCTCCCTGATCTTATCCCCTTCCGTCATACCAGTCAGGAAAACCACTGGTATATCTTTTGTCGCCGGATTTTCGTGGATTTTCTTCAAAACAGTAGGGCCATCTTCATCCGGCATCACATAATCCAACAAAATCAAATCCGTCTTTTTTGTCTCTAGGAATTTTAGGGCAAGCTTACCATTTATGGCAGTCGCCACATCATATGTGCCGCGCAGGTGCTCCTTAATAACCTTTAACATCCTAATATCATCATCGACTACCAGGATATGTTTTTTGCGCATTTCATCATCTAGGGATTCCAAAATATCATTAATCTCAGAATCCGCCTTCCTCTGCTTCTCCGCATTCTCCTGCTTTTTGGCCTCCATCTCAAGATCGGCCTTCTTCTTTTCCTCTTTTCTCTTCTGTGCCTCCTTTAAATAGTCTATAAGCTTTTCTTTAATTCCCCTTGTCGTAATCGGCTTTAAAATCTCAAGGTCAGGCACCCCGCCCGTTATCCTGGCATATTCGCCGCAGTCCTTGCTATCCCCAATAATAGCAAGGCCGATATCCTTCCTGTTAAATTCATTTTTCACTGGAACCATGCGGCTAATCGCATCCCTGCTCTCTGCATTCATACAATAAACCAGAATATCCGGCTTAAAATACTCCGCATGACATACCAAATCTTCAAATCTGGAAGAGGATGTCTGCACCTCAAACACATCATCCATATGTACAAAAAAAGTGTCAATCACTGTATTATTGTCTCCTACCAATAACACTTTATATCTCATAATAATCCCCCATTTCTGCTCACCCCGCAAAATGCCTAAACAGATTACAAACTGTTCATTGCGGAAGCACAAATTTTCCAAACGAACAAAATAATCTGTCTATCTTAGTCCTTCTTATAAAAGAAGGACTGAAGTGTAGAAAAATTATATTTCCCTGGCGCGATAATCTGTTCCGTACTCCCCACAAATAAAATTCCTTCTTTTTTCAGAGAGTCATTAAACTTTTTATAAATAACCTGCTTTGCTTCCTCCGTAAAATAAATCATAACATTACGGCAGACGATTAAATTACAGTTATCTGGATATGGATCCTTCAACAGATTGTGTTGGCTAAATTTTATACATTTCTTGATCTCATCCTTAATCTGGTATCTCTTTGCATCCAACTGATTAAAATATTTGCTCTTTAAATCAGCCGGAAGCCCTTTTAAGCTCTTGTCATCATAAATACCGATCTGTGCCTTCTCAAGCACCTGCTTATCAATATCTGTTGCAACAATCTGAATCTTGTTTAATGGAACAAATTTTCCAAGCACCATAGCCAATGTATACGGCTCATCCCCTGTTGAGCAGGCTGCACTCCATATTTTGATACTATTTCCAAAATGCTCAAACAGATATGGGAAAATCTGCTTTTCTAAGAGCTGCCACTGATCTGGATTGCGGTAAAACTCTGACACGTTAATGGTCAGATATGCCACAAATTCTTCAAGCAGTGCCTTATCTGTCTTTAATGCTGCGACATATTCATCATAACTTGATTTTTTTGCCTTGTTGATCAGGGAATCAATTCTTCGCTTCATCTGACGCTCTTTGTAACAGTTTAGGTCAATCTTGGTCAACTCGAAAATTTTTTTCTTGAAAACTTCATAATCACCCATATTTCTTCTCCATTCCTGCGCTGCTTACCAATCTCCAAGTTTGCGGCAGGCAGCGCACAGACACAAACTTACCAGGAATCATCTTCCTCTATCCTACTTACATTTTATTCATTTCGTATATATATGATTATAAAATAAAATTCGCCAATCTGCTGAACGCAGATTGGCGAATCATCATCCTGCTTGCAGAATCAACTCAAGCCTATGGAAAAGTCCATATAATTGTTAAATTATTCTTCTGTTGCCTCTTCTTCCTCTGGTGCTGCTCCTTCTGTCTCTTCCGAATCGTTTAACAAAGCTTTGATGCTCAAGCTGATTTTATGTTCTTCATTCTTAAAATCTACAACCTTTGCCTCAATCTCCTGGCCTACTTTTAATACATCAGATGGCTTATCTACATGCTCTTTAGAAATCTGTGAAACATGGAGCAATGCATCTACACCAGGCTCTAACTCAATAAAAGCTCCAAAGTCTGCCATTCTAGCAACCTTACCTTTTACTACAGAGCCAACACTATACTTGCCATCTGCATTTAACCAAGGATTCTGGTCCTCAAATTTCAAGCTGAGTGCAATCTTGTCTTCCTTAATATCTTTAATCAATACTGTTGTCTTATCGCCAACGCTAAATACTTTCTTTGGATTCTCAACACGGCCCCAAGACATCTCAGAGATATGGAGAAGCCCGTCTGCACCGCCCAGATCAATAAATGCACCGAAATCTGTCAGGTTCTTAACAACACCCTCTACTGTATCACCAACATGAATCCTCTCGAAAAGCTCTTCCTGTAACTTTTTCTTTTCTGCCACAAGAAGCTGCTTTCTGTCACCGATAATCCTTCTCTTTTTCGGATTAAACTCGCTAATTACAAACTCAATCTCCTGCCCTGCATACTTCGTAAGATCTTTCTCATACGTATCAGATACCAGGCTGGCAGGAATAAATACCTTTGTCTCCTCAACCACAACACTCAAGCCACCGGATAATACAGCGGAAACTGTTGCCTTTAAGACCTCTTTGTTCTCAAAAGCTTCTTTGATGCGCTCGTTACTCTTCTCCATTGCAAGGCGCTTATAAGTCAGAAGCACCTGCCCTTCGCCATCATTTACCTTCAGAACCTTTGCCTTCATCACATCGCCTTCTTTTACAACAGATGTGAGATCAATCGGCTGGTTGCTGTATTCATTTCTGGTAATGATACCGTCAGCTTTATAGTTAATGTTGAGAACGATCTCATCTTCTTTAACGCTGATAACTGTCCCTTCTACAATCTCTCCATTGTGGATTGTTACTAATGACTCATTAGCCAATAACTGTTCAAATTCATTGTTCATATTTTCTGACATATGATTGAACCTCCTTAATAATATTATTTGGGGTTGACGCCCCGGCAGTAATACCCACGCTACGAAAGGATTGAAAAAGATTCAAATCCAGGTCATCAAGTGTCTGTATAAAATGTGTGTCCAAGCACTCTGCCTTACAGATTTCGTACAGCTTCTGGGTGTTTGAACTATGTTTTCCACCTATCACTATCATCGCGTCGGATAGCCTCGCAATGGTACCCGCTTCTGTCTGACGCTCTTCGGTAGCGTTGCAAATTGTATTCATAATAAGTATATCATAACTCTTTTTGGATAAAATATCAACTATATCTTCGAATTTCTTGTAATTAAATGTCGTTTGCGCCACAACGCAGACTTTTTTTCCGGGCGGAAACGTACATTTTACGGCGTCTTGCGGGGTTTCCACCACAATACACTCTTTTTTGCACCAGCCGCAAATTCCCTCCACTTCAGGGTGGGAAGCGTTGCCAACTACGATAATCCCATAGCCTTCTTGCTGTTTTTCCTGGACAATATTATGGATTTTTTTTACAAATGGACAAGTTGCATCCACAATCTGGACATTTTTTTTCTGCAGGGCTTCTAATGTTTCCCTACCCACACCGTGGGAACGAATAATTATTGTAATGCCCTCCTCCTTGATATCCTCCACAGATTCTAATACGCCAACTCCCTTTTGCTGCAAATCTGCAACAACCTGCTCATTGTGGATAATCGGCCCCAGCGTATATACTTTCCGCTCCTTTTCCGCCTCCTGGTATACCATCTCCACTGCCCTCTTCACCCCAAAGCAGAATCCTGCGCTTTTTGCAACAGTTACTTCCATTTGTTTCCATCCTCTCTGCCTTTTATTTTAAAGATTTTTGAAAATCCTGACATATCACATATAACGCTATTTTAGGAAGAACTAACATCTTCTAAAAATACCTTATCTATTTTGATATAAGGAAACGACCTTTGCAACAACTTCCTCTATCGTCATATCCGATGCATCCACCAGCACTGCATCTTTGGCCTGCTTAAGCGGGGAAACTGCACGGTTCATATCCTGCTCATCCCTTGCGATAATATCTTTCTCAATCTGCCCCAAATCACACTGGATGCCACGCTCTATCTGCTCTTTATATCTTCTTCGCGCACGCTCGCCAGAACTTGCCGTCAGATACACTTTTAAATCCGCGTCCGGAAGCACACAAGTTCCAATATCCCTGCCATCCATAATCACATTTTTTTTCTGTGCTAATTCTCTCTGCAGGCTTAGAAGCTTTTCCCTGACCTTTGGGTACTTTGATGTGTCTGAAGTCATCATACTGACTTCCTCTGTTCGGATAAAGGCATTAACATTTTCCCCATTTAGGAAAACCTGCTGTTCCCCATCTTCATATTCAATGGTTACCTCTATATCACTACATGCATCTGACACCTTTTGCTCTTCTGTCCCCTTGATGCCATGACGCAGAAAATAAAGCGCCATAGAGCGGTACATTGCCCCTGTGTCCACATAGATAAATCCAAGTTCTTTTGCCACCCTTCTGGCAATCGTACTTTTGCCTGCCCCGGCAGGCCCGTCAACTGCAATACTGTGCATCTCTCTTCTCTCCTTCTGATTCTATAATCTTTTCTAATGAACGGAAATCCCTGCAAGATATCCTGTTGACCACGCAATCTGCAGGTTATATCCCCCTGTCCTTGCATCTAAGTCAAGCACCTCCCCTGCAAAATACAAGTTTGGAACTTTTTTTGACTGCATAGTAGCAGGATTCACTTCCTGGACAGAGACACCACCTCTGGTAATCACTGCCTCATTATAGCCTCGCAGCCCTTCAATAGTAAATGGAAATCCTTTCAGAAGCTCCACCAACCCTTCCCGCTCCTGCCTAGTCACCTCATTAACTTTTTTCTCAGGCGGGATTCCAGTCAATTCTACCAGAACTGGGATCATCTTCGCTGGAAGCAATTTGTGTAGGCTATTTTTAAAATCATAATTTATCATTTCCTTAAAATCCCGCAATATTCTTTCGTCCAACTGCGCTGTTGATAATGCAGGCTTTAAGTCAATATGTGCGGAAAGCTTTTTCAAGTCTTTTCCGCTTACCACACTGCTTGCGGACAGCACAAGGGGGCCGCTCACTCCGAAATGGGTAAACAATATCTCGCCAAGCTCCTGAAACAGCACCTTCTTTCCTTCCCTGATCACAAGCTCCACATTCCGCAGCGATAGACCCTGCATTTTTGAAATATAATCCTCTTTTACCAAAAATGGGACAAGGGACGGCATCGTCTCCTGTATAATATGCCCGCAAGCCTCAGCAAAACGGTATCCATCCCCGGTAGAACCAGTAGATGGATAAGAAATTCCGCCAGTTGCAACAATCACCGCGTCAGCCTTCTCACTGTGCCCCCTCTGCCCGCTTCCGGCCACCACGCCAACGCATTCCCCGTCCTCTATGCATAACTCTTTGACTGCAGTATTTAAATGGATTTCCACCCCTCTGCGCTCCAAAGCCCGCTGTAAGGTACGGATCACATCCGAGGACTTGTCCGACTGCGGAAATACTCTGTTTCCACGCTCTGTCTTAAGAGGCAGCCCCTCTTTTTCATAAAAATCCATAACTGCCATACTGTCAAATGAATAAAATGCACTGTACAAAAACTTGGGGTTCCTTACCACATTTTTTAAAAGCCCCTCTACATCACTGTTATTTGTAAGGTTGCAGCGCCCTTTCCCGGTAATATATAATTTTTTGCCAAGCTTTTCATTCTTTTCATACAAGACAACGTCATGCCCTGCATCTGCCGCAGCAACCGCCGCCATCATCCCAGCCGCGCCGCCGCCTGCTATAATTACCTTACTCACCGCTTTCTATCCTTTCCAGGGCAAATTTTAATGCTTCTTCCACAGACTGTGCCCTTACCTGCGCTCTGCCACCGTCAAAGACAAATCCCCTTGCCTTGGCCTTTCCCTGAAAGCAAGTGCCAATGTAGACCGTCCCCGCTTTTGTGCCATCTTCCGCATCTCCAGGGCCTGCACAGCCAGTTACAGAAACCGTTAATTCTGACCCGGTCTCTTTCCATGTCCCAAGAGCCATTTCTTTCGCCACCTCTGCACTGACAACTGTATATGCCGCAATCGTTTCCGGCAGCACTCCAAGAAGTTTTTCTTTTACCCTGTTTGAGTAAGTGACATATCCCTCCTCAAATACATTTGACGCACCGGAGACATCCACAATTGCCGCTGCAATCAGACCTCCTGTGCAAGATTCCGCAGTAGATATATGAAAGCCCTTTTCCTGCAAAAGAGCTACCAGGCGTTCCTTACATGTTTCCATCATCAAGCACCTTCCAATTCTTCCAGAGATAATCGGCCAGCGAGATTACCGTCAGCGCCAGCGCGGCATAAATAAAAATAATTTCTGCCAGGTTAAACCATGCCCCATCAAAATTTAATATCAAAAGAACAGACATCAGCATCTGCACTACTGTTTTTATCTTCCCCCACCAGCTTGCCGCAATCACTACACCAGAATCCGACGCTACCAGGCGGAACCCACTGATAATAAAATCCCTGCTGATAATAATAATCACCACCCATGCAGGCATCGGATTGTCAGGCAGTGCCACAAAACAGACTAATGCAGAGCAGACAAGAAGCTTATCTGCCAGAGGGTCCATAAACTTTCCAAAATTTGAGACGAGCTGGTATTTTCTCGCAAGATACCCATCCAGCGTATCCGTAAGGCTTGCAATCACAAAAACTGCTGCCGCAATAAACCGGGAATAAGGAACAAACTCTGTCAGCATAAAAAAGACAAAAAAAGGTATTAAAACAATTCTTAACATTGTTATTTTATTCGGTAAATTCATCCTGTCACTCCATTTCCGCGCCTGTCAAACGCTATGTGCCCATGCAATGTTATTCCTCAGCTATCTCACCGATCAAGTCATACTCCTTTGCACCAACAATATTAACTGTTACAAAGTCTCCCGACATCAGATTCCAGTTGCTTTCCAGAAAAACATAACCATCCACATCCGGCGCATCCATATATGTTCTGGCGATATATACCCCTTCTTCTGGAAGCTTCCCCTCAATCATCACCTCCAGTTTCCTGCCAACCTGAGACTTACATTTTTCAAACGCAATCTCCTGCTGCAGCTCCATAACCTCATTTCTCCGCGCCTCTTTTGTTTCCTCGTCAACCTGCCCTTCCATTCCAGCCGCAGGCGTATCTTCCTCCTGGGAATACGTAAAAACACCGAGACGGTCAAATTTCATCTGGCGGACGAAGCTTTTTAACTCTTCAAATTCCTGCTGTGTCTCGCCCGGAAATCCCGTAATCAGCGTTGTCCGAAGCGCAATGTCAGGAATCCGTTCTCGGAGCTTTTCTACAATCTCCACAATCTCCTGCCGATCCGTCAGGCGCCCCATCCTCTTTAATACGGCATCTGAGCCATGCTGGACTGGAATGTCAAGATAATGGCATACCTTTGGCAGCTTTGCGATCGCCGTAATCAGCTCCTCTGTAATCTCCTCTGGATAACAGTACAAAATCCGTATCCATTTTAACTCTTCAATTGCTGACAGCTTCTCCAAAAGCTCTGAAAGGCTCTTTTCTCCATACAAATCCTTTCCATAGAGCGTTGTTTCCTGTGCAACAAGAATCAACTCTTTTGCGCCACATTCCACAAGATGTTTTGCCTGTGCCAACAGATTTTCCATCGGGACACTCCGGTATTTTCCCCGAACCCCTGGGATCACGCAGTACGTACAGTGCTTATCACAGCCTTCCGCAATCTTTAAATAGGCAAAATATCCCCCTGTCATGCTGTCGCGGTCTATAAAAGGCTTCGGCAGATAATTAATATCCATCAGATATTCCTTCGGCCCATCTTCTTTTTCTTCTATTCCCTGCCTAATTGCTTCAACGAGGGATTCATACCCCATCGTCCCGACAATCACATCAACTTCTGGAATTTCTTCTCTGATTTCTTTGTGATAACGCTGTGCAAGGCAGCCAGCCGCAACTAACAGCTTACAAACCGCTGTTTCTTTATATTCTGCCATCGCAAGCAGCGTATTAATACTCTCCTCCTTAGCATCCCCAATAAAACAGCAGGTATTGACTACAATCACATCTGCAGCCGTCCCCTCATCCACAATCCGATATCCGGCTTTTCTAAGCCCTGTAATCATCATCTCGCTGTCCACCAGATTTTTGTCACAGCCAAGGGATACAAAATAAATATTCAAACAAAACCTCCTTTAGTCCTGTGACATCATTGCAGATTCCACACAGTTGTGCATTAACATCGCAATTGTCATCGGTCCAACGCCGCCCGGAACAGGCGTAATCGCCCCTGCCTTATCCTTGACTGCCTCAAAATCCACATCACCGCAGAGCTTACCATTCTCATCGCGGTCCATGCCTACATCAATCACAACCGCGCCTTCCTTTACATAATCCGCATCCACAAATTTCGCCTTTCCAATCGCCACAACTAAAATATCAGCGCGTCTTGCCACTTCCTTTAAATCTGCCGTATGAGAATGGCAGATAGTAACCGTCCCATTTTCTCTTAAAAGAAGGAGCGCCATCGGCTTGCCGACAATATTGCTGCGCCCGATAATCACGCATTCCTTCCCATCTATCTCAATATCTGAGCGCTTCAAAAGCTGAATGATCCCTGCAGGTGTGCAAGAGACAAAGCCCTTCTGTCCAATGCTCAGCGCCCCGACACTCTGCGGATGGAAACCGTCAACATCTTTTGCCGGGCTTATGGCCTGAATCACCTTATCCTCATCAATATGCCCTGGAAGCGGAAGCTGCACCAAAATACCGTTGACCTCTTTCTTTTGATTCAGCTCCTCTACCAAACTTAAAAGTTCCTGCTCAGTTGTCTCCTCAGGAAGCTCATAGGCAAGTGACTCAATCCCCACATAGGCACATGCCTTCTTTTTATTTCCCACATAAACAGTGGAGGCAGGATTATTCCCCACCTGAATCACCGCAAGGCAGATTGAAATTCCCTGCTCTTTTAATTGCGCTACCTTTTCCTTTAATTCATCTTTTATCTGCTGTGAAATTTTCTTACCATCTATTAATTTAGCCATAGGGCAAACATCCTCTTTTCTTCTTTTTTAACTGTAAAAATTAAGCACACGGCTTTTCCTTACAGTTTATACTTGAAATACACTGCCGCCAACAAATTCCCGCATCAAAGAATTTTTCGGTATCCCCTCACTGCTGATGCCGATAAAATAATCTAAAAACTTAAGCAACCGCTTTGCCTCCACATACTCTGGAGCATCTTTGGAAATCCCAAATAAAATAGACTCCGCATATGGCTTTAAAACCGCAAGCTCATAAATTAACGCAGAGTTAAACATAACATCCGCCTCTTCCTGGTATGGGAATATATAACGGTTCTCCCCCCTGCGAACAGACGGCCATCTTGCAATGGTCTGCGCCGCATTTGTGCCACGTGTCCTCGCATCCCTTACCATCCGGCGGATTAAACGCCCATCTGTCGTAGAAATCCGGTTATGCTCGTCAATATTAATCTGTGTCAGTGCGCTAATATATATCTTAAATTTACTTTCCTTTGGGAGACTGTAGGAAAGTTTGTCATTTAGGCCATGGATTCCCTCGATAACAAGTATATCATCCATCCCAAGCTGTTTATAATCACCCCGGTATTCCCTTGCGCCAACCAAAAAATTAAAAGATGGCAGTTCTACCCGCTCCCCCCGAAGAAGAGCCATCATATCCTGGTTAAACTGCTCCACATCAATCGCTTCAAGACACTCAAAATCGTAGTTCCCGTTTTCATCCAGAGGCGTCTCCGAGCGGTCCTTAAAATAATTGTCAAGCGCAATCGGATGCGGCCGCAGCCCAAAGGTCCTAAGCTGAATAGACAGCCTGTGGGAAAACGAAGTCTTACCTGATGAGGACGGTCCCGCAATCATAATAAATTTTTTGCCGGAATCCTTTGCAATCCGTTCTGCAATCTCGGCAATCTTCTTTTCCTGAAGAGCCTCCTGCACCAAAATCAAATCGGATGCCCCTCCATGTGCAATCACATCGTTTAATGCGCCGACCGTATCGACATCTACCATTTTCCCCCAGCCGCTTGCCTCCTGCAGTGTACTAAAAAGCTTAGGGCTGTCGTGAAATTCCTGCAATACATCCGGCGTTTTCCGGCCTGGGATATGTATCAGGAAGCCCTGACTATATTGCTCCAGAGAAAAATATTTTAAAACACCTGTCGAAGCAGGCATATATCCATAATAGTAATCTTCAAACCCATCTAACGAGTAGATATTGACTCTTGATACGCGGCGGTATTCAAAAAGCTTTTTCTTGTCATACATCCGGTGTTTCCCAAACAGCCTGAGTGCCTCCGCAGTCTCAACAGAACGCTTCTCAAAGGGAAGGTTCTTCTGGACAAGCCCCTCCATATATTCCTGCACCTTTTTTAAGAGCGGCTCTGTTATAGTGATGCCTTCCGCCTCACAATATATGCTGTCCCCAAGAGAATGCTTTACGAAGATATTCTGTATCTTCTCCCCTTCTGCCACACTATAAAATGCCCTTAACATTAAAAGGATTACACCACGCTCATATGTTTTATGGCCGCTGCCTGTTGCAGTAGTCAAAAACTTTATCACAGCATCTTCCTCCAGGGTTTTTGCTAACTCCACTAACTTGCCCTCTTTTTGCGCCAAAATAATATCATACTCATAGTCCTTCTGAAAATCTGCTGCAATCTCCCCATATGTAACACCATGACCATACTCTTTTACAGCCGAACCTACCGTCACTTTAATCCGATTCCCCATAGTGTCCTCCTCCCTGCAAAATACTTTCCATCCTACTGCGCGCTAACAGTAATTCCTGCCTTTTCTCCTGGCCTACGCCAGAAAGTTCTTTCCCTTCCATGCCTTTTAATACCTCTTCCACGCGGCACCGTTCCTTCCGCAAGTATTCCAAAAACACGGCGTCCCGTTCCTCCAATAACTTCCTGCCATAAATATAGTCAATGTCCTGTCCATAGGACTCCTGCCCCTGCACAGCACGTAGAACCACATAATACTTTCCCTGCTCCTTGACCATCTCCTCCGCTGCAATGCGAAATCCCAGCCCATGAATGCACCGTCGCACCAGCCATGCCTCAGATTGCGGCGAAAGCACCAGCTCAGAAGCCGAACGCACAACCGTTTCACTCTCCCTTAAAATGCGGCAAATCAATGCGCCGCCCATACCGCTTATTAATATCGTATCTGCCTCCCCCGCGGAAAGCTCCTTTGCCCCATCCGAAAGCCGCAGGGCAACCTTGTCCTGAACCTGATACTGGAGAATATGCTCCTGTGCCCGCTCTAACGGTCCTCTGTTAATATCCATTGCAACTGCCCTGTCCGCCAGTCCCATCTGCACAAGATAGATTGAGGTAAAACCATGATCACAACCGATATCCGCCACCACTCCTTTTCTCTGCACATTGGCGGCAAGCCGTTTTAACCTCTCCGATAAATGCACCATTCGCATTATTCCAGGTAATCCTTTAACTTGCGGCTGCGACTCGGATGCCTTAACTTGCGGAGCGCCTTGGCTTCAATCTGGCGGATGCGCTCACGTGTTACCTTAAACTCTTTGCCTACCTCTTCCAATGTTCTGGCACGCCCGTCTTCAAGCCCAAAACGAAGCTTTAAAACCTTTTGCTCACGCTCTGTCAGCGTGCTAAGCACTTCCTCCAGCTGCTCACGCAACAGCGTAAATGCAGCAGCCTCCGCAGGAACTGGAACATTATCATCTTGGATAAAGTCTCCAAGATGGCTGTCCTCCTCCTCCCCGATCGGCGTCTCCAAAGACACCGGCTCAAGAGAAATCTTCTGGATTTCCCGCACACGGTCTACTGGCATATTCATCTGCTTGGCAATCTCTTCTGGATACGGCTCCCTTCCCAGTTCTTGTAAAAGCTGTCTCTGTACACGCACAAATTTATTGATTGTCTCTACCATATGCACCGGAATGCGGATTGTCCTCGCCTGGTCCGCAATCGCCCTTGTAATCGCCTGGCGAATCCACCAGGTAGCATACGTACTGAATTTATATCCTTTTTTATAATCAAACTTTTCGACTGCCTTAATCAGTCCAAGATTTCCTTCCTGGATTAAATCTAAGAAAAGCATACCGCGGCCGACATAGCGTTTCGCAATGCTGACAACCAGACGAAGGTTAGCCTCCGCTAACTTCTTTTTTGCCTCCATGTCCCCATGCTCCATGCGCTGTGCCAACTCTACCTCCTCATCCGCAGTCAAAAGCGGCACCTTGCCAATCTCTTTCAGATACATACGGACCGGGTCTTCTATGCTGACACCTTCCGGCACAGACAGGTCAATCTTTTCTATTTCTTCATCATCCGGCACCTCCCCGCTGGCTTCCATCTCAAGAATAATATCCTCATCGGTTTCCTTCCCCTCCGGGATACGGAGCACATCTACGCCTTCTGATTCTAGAAAATCAATTACCTTTTCTGTCTTTTCCTCGTCCAGGCCAATATCATTAAAGAAACTATTAATTTCTGCAAGCTCTAACACGTTGCGCTTTGATTTGGCAAGCTGCTTTAACGCCGCTAGTTTCTCCCGGAATTTCTGCTCATCCCCTGCCTGGTTTGTTTCTTTTTTCTTTGCAGAGCTTTTCTTTCCAGACGAACTCTTCGCCGCACTTTTTTTTGCAGGTTTCTTCTTTTCACCTGCAAAATCCCCGCCTGTCTGTTTCTTTTCTGTTGCCATAGTGTTCCTTCCTTTCCTATATGTACTGAAGTCCCCCTGTAAGCCGCCCGCAGGCATGCACCCTATTTTTTAACCCTCAGTTCTCCTTGGTTACTGACTTAAGCTATAATTTATCCATCTTTTAAAGAAATATGCAATTTCTCTGGTGCCTGCCACCGTTTCTTCTCCAAAATCAGGCTTTGCAGCTCCCCCATATCCGTCAAATTACGGATTCTGTGGTCAATGCTGTACTCCTTAATGCGGATGACCAGCTCATTTAACGCCTTTTCTTTCTCCTCAGGACCCATTTTCGCCTGAAAATCCGTTTGAAACATCTGCGCTGCCATCTTCTGGCTCTCCACATCCTGAAAATGATTTATAATCTTTGCCGGGACAAGCTCTCCCTCCTCTAGCTGCTGATAGAGAAGTGCTGCAGCCGTATGGAAATCTTCTTCTATAAAATCCTCTGGCTGAATCCGTTCGCTAACCGGCCGAAAAAGCGCTGGATCTTCAATTAGCCAAGACAAAAGCAGGCGGTAGGAATATCCTATCCCGCGCTCCTCTTTTTTCTGGCTGCTCTTTAACGCTGTGTCAGCTCTAGATGATTCTGGATACCCTTCGGGCATTCGGCTGCTGTAACGTATCACTAACTCCCGTAAGTCTTCCCTCCGTATATCATATTTTGCAGCAACCGCCTCCAGATAATTATCTCTTTGAACCTTGTCCTGAAATACAAGAAGCTTTTGTGCCACCTCATGATAATACTTTGTCTTCTGTTCCGGGTCCGCCAGGTCATACCCGCTCCTTAGCTCGTCCACCTCAAAGAAAAAGCTATTTTGCGCCTCGCTTAGGCGCTTCTCAAACACCTCCGGGCCAAGTGCCTTAATGAATTCATCTGGGTCCTTATATGGCTCCATATGTACGATCTTTCCGTTCAGCCCTACACCCCGAAGCATCGGTATCGCCCGCATTGCAGCCTTCTTCCCTGCGGCATCACTATCGTAAGTAAGAAGCACTTCCTGTGCATAACGCTTGATAAGCCCTGCCTGCTGTTCTGTAAATGCGGTTCCCAGTGACGCCACCGCACCGGTAAATCCCGCCTGATGCAGGGCGATCACATCCATATATCCTTCACATAAGATTAGATAGTCCCTCTTTCCCTGCCTGGCATAATTTAACCCAAAAAGATTTCTACTCTTATCAAACAATTTTGTCTCTGGCGAATTCAGATATTTTGGCTTGGCATCTCCCATCACACGACCGCCGAACCCTATTACATGGTTACTGATATCCATAATTGGAAACATAACGCGGTTCCAGAATTTATCATACGCCCCGCGCTCATCCATCTTAAAAAGCCCAGTCTCCTTTAAAATATCATCGCCATAACCCTGCTGCCTTAGATAGCGGTACATCTCCGTGCCATCCTGCCCCGCATATCCAAGGCCAAAGTGCAGTATTGTCTTATCCGACAATCCTCTCTCCCTCAGATAGTCATAGCCAACTTTTCCCTGGGGAGATTTTAGCTTTGCATAATAATACCGCGCCGCTTTTGTATTTATCTCAATTAGGGTTGTCCTAAGGCTTGCCTGTTTTTTCTGTTCCTCTGTCAAGTCCCTCTGTGTCAATTCGACCCCGGTGCGCTCCGCAAGGTATTTAACGGCTTCTGGAAAGGAATAATTCTCATATTCCATTACAAACGTAATAACATTGCCGCCTGCGCCACAGCCAAAGCATTTATACATCTGCCTTGCCGGGCTTACAGAAAAGGAAGGTGATTTTTCGTTATGGAAGGGACAAAGCCCTACATAACTGCTCCCGGAACGCTTCAGCTTCACAAAGCTGCCAATAATATCCACAATATCACTTCTCTGGCGGACTTCTTCAATCTGTTCCTCTAAAAAACGCGGCATGCCCCTCCCCCTTTCTTTTAGCATGTCTAAAGGTTTGTTTCCTATAACCAAACAAAAATAACCAACATAGCATACACCGGGCACAAGCCCTCTATGTTAGTTATTCGACGCATAAAATAATTTTCCTTTTTTTATTTTAGCATTGGCTGCGGAGACATGTGGGGATTTTCAACATACTTTTCTCCCCCCCTAGCGATGCTCCACCCCCAACACACTCCAAGATTTTGGTATCATAATTTCTTTGTAGAGGTTTACCGCATACCGATCGCTCATACAGGCAATAAAATCACAGACAACCCTTTGGTTTGCTTCACCCTCATGGATCAGGTCTAGAAACTCCGATGGCATTTCTTCTATATTATGTATATAATACTCGTACAACTGATTTATCATATTGCTGACCTTACGCTCTTCCCCTTTTGCCAGCGGATTTGTATAAACACTCTCAAAAAGGAAACGGCGCAGGGCGAACATTGCCTTCTCAACTGGTTTAGACATGCAGATATCCCCTTTGCCCTCGCTACCGCGCACGATATCATGCACCAGCGTATTTAATCTGAGATTTGTGCTGTTTCCAAGCACTTCGGTAAGTTCCACCGGAATCTCTTCCTCCCGGATTATGCCTGCACGGATCGCATCATCAATATCCGAATTGATATAGGCAATCTTATCCGAAAGCCGCACTACCTTTCCCTCCAATGTCATAGGCGTAGATTTTGTCTGATGGTTTAAGATGCCATCCCTGACTTCCTTTGTCAGATTTAGCCCTTTCCCATCCTTTTCTAGACGCTCCACCACCCTGACACTCTGCTGGTTGTGCCGGAATCCCCCGTGGTCCTCCGTAATGCGGTCCAATGCCCGTTCTCCCGCATGGCCAAACGGTGTATGCCCCAGATCATGCCCCAAAGCAATCGCCTCCGTCAAGTCTTCATTCAGGTACAGCGCCCTCGCAATCGTCCTGGCATTCTGCGCCACTTCCAATGTATGCGTCAGGCGCGTTCTATAATGATCCCCCTCCGGCGCCAAAAAAACCTGGGTTTTTTGCTTTAAACGCCTAAATGCCTTACAGTGAAGAATCCTATCCCGATCCCTCTGAAAATCTGTTCGGATATCACACTGCGGTTCTTCTTTGTCCCTTCCCAGTGACTGATCAGCAAATGATGCATATTGACTTAAAAAGGAATGTTCCCTCTCTTCCTGGCGCTGCCTTAAATTATTACCCTTTTCTCTCTCATCCATATTCCACCCCGTTTCTGTGCCTGCAAACAGCAAGCCATTCATTTGCCATATTCATTATTCTGCCTCACGGCTGGCCGCCTGTGTCCCCATATAATAAAATCCCCTGCTCTCATCCAAGTGAACCGGAACAATGCTTCCAATTAATGAAGGGCTTCCCGCAAAATGTACTACATAGTTTTGGCTGGTTCTCCCTGTTACCAGAGAAGCATCCTGTCCATTTACCTCCTCCACAAGCACATCCTGTACAGTTCCAACTGCTCGTTTTGTCCTATCTGCCGAGACTTCCTGCACAGTAGCGAGCAGTCTGTCAAACCGCTTCTTTACAATTTCCTCCGGCACCTGATAATCCATAGCCGCAGCAGGAGTCCCAGTACGCTTGCTGTAAATAAATGTAAATGCACTGTCAAATCCCACCTTCTTCACTACATCAACTGTTTCTTCAAAATCCTCCTCCGTCTCGCCCGGAAATCCCACAATAATATCCGTAGTTAGGGAAATGTCAGGCACCGCTTTCCTGATCTTCTCTACAAGAAGCAGATAATCCTCTTTTGTATAATGGCGGTTCATTATTTTTAACAAACGGCTGCTGCCCGACTGCAGCGGCAAATGCATCTGCCTGCAAATCTTGGTGGATTTTCCCATTACCTCAATCAACTCATCGGACAAATCTTTTGGATGCGATGTCATAAACCGAATCCGTTCCAACCCCTCAATCTGCTCGACCTGCTCCAAAAGCTTAGCAAAACTAATCGGATGCTCCAAATTCTTTCCGTAGGAATTTACATTCTGCCCCAAAAGCATCACTTCCACCACACCGTCATTTACCATGCATGTAATCTCCGCAAGGATATCTTCCGGCTCCCGGCTCCGCTCCCGCCCCCTGACATACGGTACAATGCAATAACTGCAAAAGTTATTACAGCCAAACATAATATTAACGCCGCTCTTAAAAAAGTATTTTCTCTCATTGGGAAGCTCTTCTACAATTTCTGTTGTCCCTTCCCAGATATCTACGATCATTTTCTTTTGTTTCCCGGTATCAAAAAATTTCATAGCTAACAGTTCCGCCAATTTAAATATATTGTGCGTACCAAAAATAATATCTACATTGCGGTAACTTTTTTTTATCTTTTCTACAACCTCTGGCTCTTGCATCATGCACCCGCACAGCGCAATCACCATATCTGGATTTTTCTCTTTCTGCTTTTTTAACTGCCCTAATCTCCCATATACCTTTAGGTTGGCATTTTCCCTGACCGTACAGGTATTATATAGCAAAAAATCCGCCTCCGCCGAATCCGTCTCCTCATAACCGATCATTTGCATAATCCCCAGAATCTTTTCAGAATCACGCGCATTCATCTGGCAGCCAAATGTTGTAATATTGGCAAACAGCGGCCTGCCAAGCTGCCTCTTTCTCTCCTCCACAATTCCCTGCAGTTTTTTCATAAAATAATACTGCCGTTCCGGTTCCGACTCTGGTGGGGGAAGGGTAATATCCATCTGTCTTATTTTCTGTTCTATCACATTGCGGTCTGTCTGTTGTCTGTCTATCCTCATCTATACCTCCATGCCGTTTATTTACCAGGGCGCACAAAAAATGAATTGTCAGGCACGCCCCAACGCCACTATTCTAATAGTTACTTTTCTATTGCATGAAAAACGCTGATTTTACTATATCCTTTTCCCCCCTGAGAGTCAACCATATATTTGCCACAGGCCAGGGCAATAACAGTTACTTTTCTATTCACAACCAATCAACAACCCCGCTGCAAGCAACGGGGTATCAAACTTGCAACGCTGCAGAGCAGCGGGGTATGTGACCCGCGCGCAGTCGCCAAGTGCAAGCAAGCTTGCGTTTGGCTCGTTGCGTACGCGAGAATCAATAATTATCTGTTATCCGCTATTTTCTATCATAATTGCCTGCCTTCTTTTCTCTGCACCACGTTTTTGTGAATTTTTAGATGCGGTCTAGGAAGCAGTTGTAAAAAAACAAAGTTTGTGATACATTATTGACTGTGATTTTATGATACTTGTACAATAAAATTAAGTTCTTTGATGTTAAACGCAGGATAAATTTTCATTCTGCAAGGCAGATTTTTGACGGCGCAGCGGTGGCTACGGCTAGAAAATCAAATGCAGCAGATGGAAATATAGACAAGTTTAATGCAAAGTTACTTAGTATTCGTTGTACTAGTACAGTGCCCAAAGAAGAAACTTGCACCAGGCTGATTACATGCGTGGGAGCCATAGGAAGTTTCATATCTGCTGTACAAGGGAAGGTATAGGTGAAATTTTGATACGCTTTGTATATGTAATACTTGGTAATTTACATCGGATCTGGATGATACCAAAAATGGAGTATTATGCAAAACACCCGGAAAAATACTCTGAAAAATTTCGTTATGAATATGATAAACATGCCATCCGCTTAATGAATAACAGAGGAAGAATCCATACGGACGCTTATGGAGTAGAAAATCTGCCAAAAGAAGGCGGATATGTTATGTTTGCCAACCACCAGGGAAAATACGATGCCCTGGGAATTATGCTGACACATGAAAAACCATGTTCCATCGTAATGGATGATGCCCGTTCCTATATGCCGCTAGTCAAACAGTTTATTGATTTGGTGGGCGGAAAACGGATGAAATTAAATGACCTGCGGCAGGCAGCAGGCATTATAAAAGAAGTAACCCGAGAGGTAAAAGAAGGGCGAAAATTTATTATTTTTCCCTCTGGAGGGTACAAGCACCGGAACGGAAATTATGTTGACCCATTTAAGGCGGGAAGTTTCAAAAGCGCAATGCGGGCAAAGGCGCCAATTGTCCCTGTTGCACTAGTTGATTCATGGAAAGTATTTGATTTGTGGTCCCTCCGAAAAGTCAGGACAAAAGTAATCTATCTAAAACCATTATACTATGAAGACTATAAAGATATGTCATCCACAGAAGTATGCAATCTGGTCTACGAGCGAATCTGCAATGCCGTCCGCATCGCGCAGAAAAATTCTTAGGCGCACTGTGAGATGTACAAATGGGGCTGCTAAGTCATGCCCCGTTGCTCTGCTCTTAACTTGACCCACATTTATACAATATAATTTCGATAGGCAAGTAATGCGCATA
>CAJUID010000016.1 GCA_910585905.1 uncultured Lachnospiraceae bacterium | reverse complement strand
TCCCCATTTATTATAACAGATTTTTTTAGCTTTTTTCAAAAGACTTATTGAAGATTAACGTAAAACTGTGTTGTATTCGGCATGGTTTTGTGGTATGGTATTTTTTACTATGTTCCAAAAAAGAATTATAAAATATATAAAGGAGAATGCAGTTATGAAAAAAATATTTACAACCCGTCTTTTCATCTATATGTTAATTGCATTAATCGTTACAATTTCGGCTGTGTTTATTCTGCAGACTGTGATTACCCAGCAGAATAATACATCTGTCAGTCAGGCTAAACTGGAGGATGTAAAAAACAAGCTGTCAAGTAACGAAGAAAATGTGAAGAATCTTACAGAAAACCTTGGTGAGAGCAACTTGGCTAAGACCAGGGCATTTGCAGATATGCTTGCAAAGGATCCTTCGATTGCAAAGGATGCAGAGAAGTTGAATCAGATTAAAGACAGGTTGATCGTAAATGAGTTACATATTATTAATAAGGAAGGTATTATTACAGAAAGTACGATTGACAGCTATGTTGGGTTTGATATGAAGAGCGGGGAGCAGTCAAATGCATTTATGGTAATTGTAGATGACCCGTCTATTGAGATTGTGCAGGAGCCACAGACAAATGTCGCAGAGGGGACCGTAATGCAGTATATCGGTGTGGCAAGGTCGGATGCGGAAGGGTTAGTACAGGTTGGTGTGAGGCCGGAGGTTTTGGAAAATATGCTGGCAAGCACAAAGATTGATACTGTGCTAAAAGGTATTGACTTCGGTAAAAAGGGGTATGTCTATGCGATTGATGAGAAGGAAGGAAAGATACTGGCGCATAAAGATGAGTCTTTGATTGGCAAGCCTGCTTCTGATTATGGATTTCCAAAGGAGTTGACTGGAAAGGGCAAGGCGGTGATTAATGGAGTGAAGGGATATTACCAGGCGGAGAAATACGACGGTCAGGTAATTGGAACCTTTATGCCAGCACGGGAATATTTTGAGGAGCGCCGCAACCAGACTTTGGTTGTTTCTTTTAGCATGTTGGTTATTTTTGGTGTATTGTTATTGATGATTAACCGCATGGTGGACAGTAAAATTGTGCAGGGAATCAACAATATCACAAATTCCATGAAAGAGATTTCAGAAGGGGATTTTGGGATTTCTGTCCATGAGCAAGGAAACCCAGAGTTTGAATTGCTTTCAAGCAGTATAAATAAAATGGTAGAAAATATTGGCCAAAATATAAAAGAAAATGAGAAGCTTTTGGAGCAGCAGAAGGAAGATATGGAAAATAACCAGATGCTGATCCAGAATATTAAAGACGCCTGCAAGGGCTTAAATAATGCATCAGGGGAAACCTTGGAGAATGCGGACAGTATTTATCAGGGAACTGGCGAGCAGGAACGGGCTGTGGCAGACCTCAAGCAGATTATGAATAAACTGACTGATGAGCTGAATAACAGTGTAAGTGCTTCTGCGGATGTCACGGAGACAACAGAGGGGACGAAGGATAAGATTCAGCGTACGCAGTCGCAGATGGAATTGTTGAAAGGTTCCATGCAGGAAATTAGCGAAATGTCGATGGAAATTGAAAAGATTATTGATGAGATTAATTCGATTGCCCAACAGACGAATATGCTTTCTCTGAATGCCTCAATTGAGGCGGCGAGAGCTGGTGAAATGGGGAAAGGTTTTGCGGTTGTAGCCACGCAGGTGGGTGAGCTGGCAGCCAGAAGTACGCAGGCAGCAAAAGAGACAAATGAGTTGATTACAAATTCTTTGAAGGCGGTAGAGAGTGGAAAAGAGATTACAGAACAGACAGCGGAAGCTTTTGACGTGGTTGTAGAAAATATTGAGAAAGCCAATCATGCTGTGGAGGATATTACAGATATGGTTCGGAAAAATGTCAATATTGTGGAGGATGCTGTTAGCCAGATTGAGAGGATTTCTGGTGTTGTACAGGAAAACGTACAGATTTCAAGCAACACGAAGCAGGTATCTTCTAATATGGCAGAAGTAGCGGGTAGGCTGTTAGATATTGTAGAATAAAGAATATTGTGTATTTCAAAGGGGAATGCGTTAGCATTCCCCTTTTGCTATTTATAAGTAGAATTTTATAACAATGTGCATTCATTACAATTGTCACATTTTTTACTGACATGCTGCACTGTGATATGATATCCATGATGGATATAATAATATCATGTAATGATACCGT
This sequence comes from uncultured Lachnospiraceae bacterium, assembly GCA_910585905.1. Lineage (GTDB taxonomy): Bacteria > Bacillota > Clostridia > Lachnospirales > Lachnospiraceae > Butyribacter. Next base: position 54,444 of record CAJUID010000016.1, on the reverse strand, counting down.
GAATAGAAATTATATAATTCGTTATTGTATGAAGCAGATTGGAGGAAAAAATGATTCAAATTAAAAATCTTGTTAAGCGGTACGGTGATCTGGTCGCGCTTGACCATTTAAATCTAGAGATATTAGAGGGAGAAGTATTTGGGCTGCTGGGACCGAATGGCTGCGGAAAGACTACAGCGATCAGCTGTCTGTTGGCATTGCTCAAATATGATAAAGGGGAGATTACGTTATTTGGCAGGGAAATGCACCCAGACAGTTATGATATTAAGCGGAAGATTGGAATTGTGCCGCAGGAAGTAGCAGTGTTTCAGGAACTTAGTGTTGTGGAAAATATTGATTATTTCTGTGGCCTTTATATTAAGGATAAAGTGAAGCGCAGAGAGTGTGTGGAGGAGGCAATTGATTTTGTCGGGCTTGAGAGCCACAGAAAAATGCGGCCGAACCAATTGTCTGGTGGATTATTGCGTCGTTTGAATATTGCTTGCGGGATTGCCCATAAGCCAAAGCTAGTCATTCTGGATGAGCCGACTGTGGCAGTAGACCCACAGAGCCGCAATCATATTCTGGAGGGCATTCAAAAATTAAATAAAGATGGGGCGACGATTATTTACACTTCCCACTATATGGAAGAGGTGGAGCAGATTTGTACTAGAATTGCGATTCTTGATCATGGGAGGAATATTGCATCGGGGACAAAAGAAGAGTTAAAGCGGATGATTAAAATGGGGGAACGTATTACGATTGAGGGAATTGCGCTGGACAAAGAGCAGCTTCAGGAGATAAAAGAACTGCCGCATGTATTTCAGACGGATTATAAAAATCAAAAATTAGTTGTCTGCTGCAGCGGTGCAAAACAGAATCTAATGAGGGTACTGCATTATCTACAGGAGAAGGAAATTTCTTTTGGGAAAATTTTTTCTGAAATGCCGACACTAAATGATGTATTTTTAGAAATTACTGGCAAAGAGCTTAGAGATTAGGTCTTTGGGTTATCAACTGAAAGAAGTTTGGAAAGGGTGAAAGAAAAAAAGAGGGAAGGATAAAAAGCAAACACATATCTTTCACCGCTTGTGTTTGTGCCTCAAATGAAAATGCAAGAATTTTCATGAGGCTTGGTATAAATTATGATACAATTAATGAAATATCGTTTTTTGAGCCTTTTGCGTGACAGGACAACGATGTTTTGGTCCTTATTATTTCCATTAATTTTATGTACTCTTTTTTATGTGACATTCGGAAATATTGATACAAACCTGGAATGTATTGACACTGCAGTTGTTGTTAGGGATGAGTCGAGGCAGGCAAAAACGTTTCAGACTTTTTTGGGAGATATTGAGGAAGAGGCGGAGGACTTAATTAAGACAGAAGAGATGACAGATAAAAAGGCAAAATCGCTTTTAAAAGATGGAAAAATCTGCGGGATTTTTTATATTGATAAAGAACCAGAGCTTTTGGTAGCCGGAACCGGAGTGGAGGAAAGTGTGCTGCAGTCATTTCTGGAATCCTATCAGGGCGGTTTGGAAATAGTGCAGAATGTATCAAGGGAAAAACCAGAGAATCTGCCAGAACTTATGAAACATTTAAGCGGTTCTGCTATGCAGGCGGAGTATGTGAAAGAGGCATCACTTGGGGGGAAAGAGACAGACGGGATGATTCAGTATTTCTTTTCCTTGATTGCAATGACTTGTATGTTTGGCTGTTTTCTAGGGTTTGAGGCATCTATGATGATTCAGGCAAATATTTATCCGGTGGGGGCGAGGCGATGTCTTGGGGCAACTGGCAAGATGAAGATTATTCTTTCGGACTTCATTTTGATCTGTGTCATTAACTTTGTGGACATCTTGGTTCTACTGGGGTATATGACTGGTGTCCTAAAACTGGATTTAGGTGATGATATTGGAAAAATAATTTTAGTTTCCTTTGTGGGTTGTTTAATCGGCGTTGCCATGGGTATGCTGGTGGGAAGCGTCGGCAAATGGAAAGAGGGGACTAAAATTGCCATTCTGCTTGCTGTCAGCCTGGGAAGCAGCTTTTTGTCTGGCCTGATGGTCGGTGGGATAAAGGGACTGATTGAGGAGTATTGTCCGATTATCAACAGAATAAATCCAAGCGCATTAATCAGTGATGCATTTTATAGCATGACAATTTATGAGGATGCATCCAGATACACAAGAGATGTCCTGTCAATGGCAGTTTGGGCAGTTATCTTTTTGATCGGCAACTTTTTTATGGTAAGGAGGGTTCGATATGACAGTATTTAAGGGCTATCTTAAAATGACGCGGAAGAATATTGGTATTGTGCTGATGTATTTTGGCATCTTCCTTGGAATTGCAATTATTATGAATGCCGCTGTCCAAAAGGAGGATAAAGGGGGATTTGCTGCCCGGAAGATAAATGTTGCGATTGTAGATCTGGATCAGAGCGAACTATCAAAGCAGCTCATAACATATTTAAAAGAAAAGCACAGCATTACATTGGCAAAGGATGACAAGGCAAGGCTTTCGGAAGAATTATATTATCAGAAACAAAGTGTTATCTTGCAAATCTTAAAGGGGTTTGAGGAGAATGCAGGAAAAGGGGAAACAGGGATTCATCTTACTAATAGCCCTGGAAGCTATAGTGGGATATATCTGGAACAGCAGATTAATAATTTTGTGCGGAATGTCTGCACGTATCAGGCAGCCGGATATAGTATTCGGGAAGGTAGCCAGAAGGTAATGGGGCATAAAGAAGGCAAAGTGACATTGGAAGACCTAAACGGAAATGGCGGTGAACAGCCGGCGCATGGGGGATTTTTCCAGTTCCTTCCTTATCTGTTCCTTGCTACTTTTGGGGGAGTATTGGGAAAAATTTTGTTCTTGTTCCGGAAAAGAGAGGTAAAAAACAGATTAATGGCATCTTCTGTGTCATTGAAAAAGCAAAACGGAGAAATGCTTTTGGCTTTCTTTGCGGTTGGCGTCATTATGTATATTGCCTGCATTTTTTGCCTATTTCTGATATATAATCATGATATCGTGGCAGAGAAAAATATCGTTTGGTATTTGGCTAATGGATTTCTGAACATGCTTGTGGCATTAGAAATTGCTTTTTTAGTTGGTGTATTAATAAAGAGCGAGATGCAGGCAAATACAGTTACAACACCGCTTTCTCTTGGCATCTGTTTTCTATGTGGTGTTTTTGTGCCGCTTGAGGTAATGGGGGCACAGGTCAAAATGATAGCAAAATTCCTGCCAGTGTACTGGTATGAGACAGTCAATATCCTTTTGATGGAGCACGAAAACATTTCCAGTGCTGTGGGAAGGCAGGTACTCTCAGGAATGGGAATACAGATACTGTTTGTTTTTGCGCTGGCTGGGATTGGAATGGCGATTGTGAAATATCAGCAGCAGGAGCGATAGTGTGAAAAATATATCTAAGGCAGCAAAAAAGCTACCTAAGATATATTAAATTTCACACAGGGAAAATGCAAAATCAGCATTTTTCATCACTATTTGAGCCGCCAAAGGCGGAATGGAGATTAATATGTTAGATGCAGGGCTGTTGCTGGGGATGTAGTAGCAACCTGGAATCTTAAAGATAGCTTAAATATTTTTGGATATGTTTTCAAACAGGGAAAAATAGGCTATACTCTTAGGTAACGTAATTTGTGACTTTTCGAGGGAAAGAGAGGTTTTTTAGGAGTATGGCAGAAAAGAGCAAGACATCTCAAGTAATACATAGTCATGTGGAGAAAGAGAAGGAAAAAGTACAGAACCATAAAGAGGAGCGTAAGCCAGTCCATTGGCTGCAGATTAACCCCAAATATATGTCTGTCTGCCGCTATGCATTGTTTGTGATTACGGCATCAATCTTAATTTATATACTGGTTTCTCATTGGGGAGAGACGAAGGCATTTATATCTAATTTATTTGGCGTGCTCTCTCCTTTCTTTATTGGAACGCTGGCGGCATATTTTTTGATACCGCTTGTGGCAAAGATTCAGGGGATGATTGAGCGGTTTATTACAAAGGGGAAGGCGGAGAAAATAGTAAAAGTGATTTCTATTGCGATTGCTTATGTGGTAGTGTTAGGGTTTATTGCAATTGCTTTTGTCTTTGTCATTCCGCAGATGGGGCAGAGTATTCAGGAACTGACTGAAAAGATTCCTTCAATGTACAGGCAGGTGATGAAAGAATTGTCCTATCTTCAGGAGCGGTATCCTGATGTAGATTTTAAGTTTGTTGATGAACAGTTTAATAAGATGCTACCAAACCTGATGAATTATGGAACAAATCTTGTTGGCAGCATTGTCCCAATGCTTTATTCCGTTTCAGTTTCTATCGTGAAGCTGGCAATTAATAGTATTCTTGGAATATTTATTTCAATCTATATGATATATAGCAAAGACAAGTTCCGTTTTCAGGCAAAGAGGGTCGTGTATGCTTTTCTTTCAGAAGAAAAAGGGGATGCGTTTTGTACTACGTTCCGCGAATGTAATGATATTTTTGGGGCTTTTTTGATTAGTAAGGCAATTGATTCTCTGATTATTGGCTGTATCTGTTGTGTGGTTATGAATATAATTGGGCTGCCGTACTCTGTGCTTTTAAGTGTTATTGTCGGTATTACAAATATGATACCATATTTTGGGCCATTTATTGGAGCCGTTCCGGGCGTACTAATCTATCTGTGTACGGACTGGGAAGCGGCGTTAATCTTTGCTATTATGATTTTGGCTATCCAGCAGTTTGACGGCTTGATTTTAGGACCTCGCCTCTTGGGGCAGTCTACGGGACTTAGCCCAATCTGGGTTATCTTTGCGATAACACTTGGTGGGGCATATTTTGGAGTGCTTGGCATGTTTATCGGCGTGCCGGTTGTTGCAGTTGTTGCCTTTTTGATGAATAAATTAATCAGTGCAAGGCTTTCTGGAAAGAAGGTCAGGGCACTAAATGAGTTTGGTGAACAAAAGAAATAATTTATGCTATCTATGTGCTGTAAAACGGCAGATTGGGTTTCCCATAGCATAAAATTTTTCTTCATATTCAGTCATAATATTATTTGGAGCCGGGCCGTTTTTATGCAGGTCAAATGTGGATTCATCAAGCATCCAACCGGCTTCATTTAGTTGTTCGAGAGAGAAGTCAAAAAGGGGGCGGTTGTCTGTTTTAAACTGCAGCAGCCCGTCCGATTGTAGGATGTTATCGTAACGGGCCAGGAAGTTTACAGAGGTCAGGCGCCGTTTGGCGTGGCGGTCTTTTGGCCATGGGTCGGAGAAGTTTAGGTACACTTTTGAGATTTCGCCTTCTGCAAAGTAGGAGGTGAGGTCTTCGGCGTCCATGCGCACAAAGATCAGGTTGTTTGTCTCTAATTCTTCCCTTTTGTCTAAAGCGCGCACTAATACGCTGGAATATTTCTCAATACCTATAAAATTAATATCTGGGTTTTCTTTTGCCAGTGTGGTGATAAATTGTCCTTTTCCCATGCCAATTTCTATGTGGATTGGGTGGTTATTGTGAAAAATATTTTTGTTCCATAATCCTTTGTAGTTATCTCCGTTTGTTCCGTCTGTCTGTATCGTATATGGGTTTTCTAAAATCCGTTCCTGGGAACCTTTAACATTTCTTAGCCTCATATTAATCCTCCATGCCGCCTTTGGCGGCTCAAATAGTGATGAAAAATGCTGATTTTGCATTTTTCCTGTGTGAAATTTAATATATCTTAGGTAGCTTTTTTTGCTGCCTTAGATATATTTTTCACACTATTTTTGTTAGCGCACCAGTGAGAGGGTGCGTTTTTGATATTTTCTTCTGCCCTATACATTACCATATAAATGTTTGGATTTCCATTCTTCTGCCAAAATAAATTGTCATTCATTTTTCTTCGTGTTACAATAGGAAAACAATGTAGAATGGAAAAAAGGCAATCAACAACCCCGCTGCAAGCAACGGGGTATGTGACCCGCGCGCAGTCGCCAAGTGCAAAGGAGCATTGCGTTTGGCTCGTTGCGTACGCGAGAATCAAAATGTAGAAAGATGGGGGATAAATATGATTAGGCATATTGTAATGTTTGAATTATTAGAGGAAGCGGAGGGGAGAAGCCGCCGGGAAAATAGGGAGTTGGCTAGGGAGAAGGCAGAAGCACTGAGAGAAAAGGTGCCAAGCCTAAAAGCTTATCAAGTGGTGACAAATGCGCCAGAGGCAGACCAGACTAATTATGATATTGCACTTGTATGTGATTTTGAGGATATGGATGGCTTAAATGCATATCAGAGCCATTCAGACCATAAGGCATTCGGTGCGTTTATTACAAAGGTGCGCAAAAGCCGTGCCTGCATTGATTACGAAATGGAGAATATTTAATTATGAAGACAAAGATTTTTATTGATGGCAGTGAGGGAACGACGGGCCTGCGGATTGATGAGCGTTTTCAGGGCAGGGATGATGTGGAAATATTAAGGATTGATCCAGACAAAAGGAAAGACCCACAGGAGAGGAAGAAATTAATTAATTCTGTAGATATTGCATTTTTGTGTTTGCCGGATATGGCTGCTAAGGAATCCGTGTCTTTGGTAGAAAACGAGAATGTGTGTATTATTGATACCTCTACAGCGCACCGTACTGAAGAAGGCTGGGCATATGGTTTTCCAGAGCTGTCTGAGAAACATCGTGGGAACATTGTAAACGGAAAGAGGATTGCTGTTCCAGGCTGTCATGCGACGGGCTTTATTTCTCTGGTGTATCCGCTTGTTGCAGGAGGGATATTGCCGAAAGATTATCCAATTGCGAGTTTTTCGCTGACTGGGTATAGTGGTGGTGGAAAAAACACGATAGCTGCTTATGCAGATGAGAACCGCCCAAAGGAATTTGATTCTGCGAGGGAGTATGCGCTTTCACAGCAGCATAAGCATTTAAAGGAAATGCAGAAGGTGACAGGGCTTGTCAGGGTACCGCTTTTTTCTCCTATCATTGATGATTATTATAGTGGGATGGTGGTGTCTGTGCCGTTATATACAGATATGCTGCAGGGGGAGCAGACGCCGGAGACATTGCGTGAATTTTTCGCTAATTATTTTGCAGGGCAGAAGTTTGTGGAAGTATGCGGTGCCGATGACGGAGTGGCTGCCAGCGGCTTTCTGCCTGGCAATGGTCTGTCTGGTTGGGATGGACTAAAGATATATGTTACTGGAAATAAAGAACGCGTGGTATTGTCAGCGCAGTTCGATAATTTGGGAAAAGGTGCATCCGGTGCTGCAATCCAATGTATGAATCTGGTGCTGGGATGTAGTGAAGATAAGGGACTGAATTTATAAAAATATTGATTTGCAGAGGAATGCCAATGCGTATTCCTCTGTTTTTAACTTATTTAGAAACTTTTCATAGTGTAGTTAGCGTACCTTTTAACCAAACGTTAAGGTTAGATTTATGTTATATAAACCTTTATCTGGTAAGATATTCTTATCTTATAAGAAATCACACTGTAGCGCAGCGGCCATTTTAAGAATTTAAGACTTTTATAATTAAGGTCTTGGGCGGTAACTTTCTTGTAAGAAAATATCAAAATGAAAAAAAGGAGGAGAATGAGTGGTATGGATGTACTGACAACGAGTGGGCTTACAAAAACCTACAGAGGGAAAAACGTAGTAGACCATGTAAATATGCATGTGGAAAAAGGCGATATTTATGGATTTATTGGAAAAAACGGCGCAGGGAAGACTACGCTGATGAAGATGGTCTGTGGATTGACGAGGGCAACAGAGGGAGGTTTCACCTTATTTGGTTCCAATAATTTGGGGGCCGGGCGGAAAAAGATAGGCTGTGTCATAGAGCAGCCGGCACTTTATCCGGGGATGACTGCCAAAGAAAACCTAACATATTATAGCAAAATGCAGGGGTGTGAGAAGACAACGGATATTAATGCACTCTTGAACCTGGTGGGATTGCCGGATACTGGAAAGAAGAAAGCGAAAAAATTTTCACTTGGAATGAAGCAGAGGCTTTCTGTAGCGATAGCGCTTTTGGGAGATCCAGAGTTTTTAGTTCTTGATGAGCCGATGAACGGGCTTGACCCAGCAGGGATCAGGGAGATCCGTGAACTTTTGTTAGAGCTTCATGCAAAGAAGCAGATTACAATACTGATGTCTTCCCATATTTTAGGAGAACTCGGAAAGATTGCAACAAAGTATGGCATTATTAATTCTGGCGTGCTGGTGGAAGAATTTAGCGCAGAGGAGTTGGAGAATCGTGTGAAGCATTATCTTCATATTGCGGTAAATGACAGCGAAAAGGCAAAGAAGGTTTTGGCGGAGAAATGCAATGTGACAGAGTGCAAAGTTCTGGAAGATCAGACACTATGTATTTATGAGCAGTTTGAACGTGCTGCACTGATGAACCAGGCCCTTGTGCAGAACGATGTGCAGGTTTCCTATCTGGCAGTTGAGGGGCAGGATATGGAGATGTACTTTGTGGATAGAATGGGGGGATACTAAGATGTTAGATATTATGAAGAGTGAATTTTATAAAGTTGTAAGGAGTAAAGTTACACTTGTGACGGCGTTGTGCCTTTTTGGCATGGTATTAATACAGATTTTTGCATTCCTTTATGGCAAATTTGCAGGAGGAATCTGGGGAGAGGTGTTAGAGGGAACAAGAGGGATTCATGTATTTGCGGGCTTTATGTTGGGATCGTTTTTTTTGATATTTATCGCTCTATTTGTGGGTGGAATGATTTCGAATGAGTATACCAACAGGACAATCAGGCAGGTAGTCAGCCGTGGTGCATCCAGAGTGCAGATTGCATTAGGGCAATATATTGCACTGTCCACTGCTATGACGGTGATCGCATTGTCAATGGCTGCTTTATTATCTATTGTGGCAGGATTGTGTTATGGGTTTGGAAGTATTTCCCCTGGAAGGTTTCTTCTTGTTGTTGTAGGGCAGATTGTAGTAATCTGGAGTTATTCAGCAATAACAATGCTGATTGCACATTTTGCGCGTTCGGGCGGACTATCTATTGGCCTTAATGTTATGTTTTTGCTTGGTGGGGAAACGGCATCTATGCTTTTGCATTATTGGACAAAGAAAGAGTATTTCTACACGTATTGGATTGAAAATATGCAGTCATGTGCTTTGGATTATCAATTAGAAGCGGTAAAGCAGTTTAAGTTTATTGGGATACTGTTTGTTATTGGGGGAATCTGCACAGTGCTTGGGATTATCCGATTTAAAGTGCGGGATGTGGATTGATCCTGATTGATACAATAGGCCAAAGGCAGCAGAGTAAGAGATTTACTGGGTATACTTTTGACACAATTTTGGTGTATTCTTAAATGGAGTATTTTGGGTTTTAGTTATCAACTGTGGACAGAAATGGGAAAAAAACACTAAAGAAATATGTTTTTATCTCAATTTGAGCCGCATGGCGGCATGGGGGATTATTATGAAAAAGGGAATACAACGAATTGCTTTATTTTTATTGGTGTTGTCGATGGTTTTATCCGGAAATCTGGGAAATCAGAAAACACAGATTGCCAGTGCCGGCAGCCTGCCGGGAATTCAGGCGCCAAAACATAAAATAGCGGGGCAGCTAGATGAACCAGATGCCGGCCAGCCTGAGGAACCGTATGAGGATATTTCGCTAGTCCAGATTTCAGATTATTCTGCAAATTCTGTGACGTTAACATGGTTTAGTGATGGAAATAATGACGGATTCCGTATTTACCGCAAATGTAAATATGATGCGGGGTACAGATTGCTTGGCATGGTAAAAAATACACCATATGCCATGCATTCTTTTACAGATAAACAGTTTAAGAGAGGGGTTAAGTTTACTTACAAAATCACAGCTTACCGAGTGGCTGACCCAGATGGTGTGCCGGTAGAACCAGGTGAGATTCCTGCAACGATAACAGAGGGTGTTTCCGCATCTGAGAGTATCCGGGTAGACATTCCCAAAGCTTCTCTTACATCAGTTAGCCGGAGTGGTGGGAAGGTTACTGTCAAGTGGAAAAAGATTAGCAATGTTGACGGATACGAAATTTTCCGAAAAGTGAGTGGAGGTTCCTACCGGAAGGTAAAGACAGTTTCCTCTGCAAATACAGTGAAATGGAGTAATGGAGCCGCGTCCTCGTCAAAGACGGAAAGCTATAAGGTCAGAGCATTGATAAAGTATGAGGGGAATCTGGCTTATGGTGCCTTTAGCATAGCAAAATCCATTTATCCTACATCTGTACAGAGAGTTATTAATAAATTTAAAAAGCTTCAGAAGCAGTTTCCATCTGGTAAATACTGGAATCATATGAACCGGGCAAAATATGATAGTTCCACGGTTACAAATACGCCATGCCATCACTATAGCATAGATGATATTTCAACCTGCAACCATTATAATTGTCCAAATGGAATTTTAGGGTTTCAATGTTATGGTTTTGCATGGAAAATGAGTGATCTGATTTACGGCAGGAATGCGAAGATAAAGAAGCATAAATCATTTGACCAGAGTAAAATGGGTGATGTCGTCCGCTATAAAGGACATTCTGTAATTATCACAGAAAAACACAAGGAGTATGTTGTGGTTGGTGAGTGTAACTATGGGAATACCTGCATGATTTTGTGGGGACGGAAAGTATATCGGTCCGAGCTGCGCGGTGCTACTTACAGCCGGCGGTATTAATGATAGGAGTTGCTTGTATGGAAAATGGTCTGCAGTGGAATCGGGGGGATTTGAAGGGGCGGAGTAAAGCCGTATTGCGTATGCATTATTGGCGGGTAATTTTTATGACAGTTCTGATGTCTCTTTTTGTTGGTTCAGGTTCCATTGTGTCAGGAGTGCTGCAGCCGATTTTTAATGAGATTCGATTTGATTCGGAAATTTTTCCAGACTGGGGGCGGGAAATAAGGCTTCACAGTATTGATCAGGCTGCGGGAGCTGGAATATTAGAGCTTGAAGAACCTATTTTAAGTGGAAGATATTATGGAGTAGCTTTTTTCGCTGTAGTTGTAGCGGCAGTTGTTGTATTAGCGTTTATTGTATTTATAAGTGTGATAGCGGTTGAAGTGTTTATTGTAAACCCGCTTTATGTGGGGGTGATGCGTTTTTATGTCCGCAGTTTTGATACAAAACCACAGTTTAAAGAGTTTTTCATAGCATTTGAAAAGAATTATAAAAATGTAACAGCGATTATGTTTTTAAGGGATTTGTATACACTCTTGTGGACCCTGCTGTTGTTTGTGCCTGGAGTAGTAAAATCATATGAATATTCGATGGTTCCTTATTTGGTGGCGGAAAATCCGGCGATTAACACAAAGGATGCATTTGCTTACAGCCGAATGATGATGAAGGGGCAGAAGTGGAAGGCGTTTGTTCTGGATTTATCATTTTTGGGATGGAAGATTTTATCGGCGATGACTTTTGGGGTTTTGGGAATCTTTTTTGTTGATCCGTACAGCAGGCTTACGAATGCAGCGTTGTACCGGAGGCTTAGAGGGTTAGACCAGATTCCGCACAATATATATTATGATGGGATGGAAGAGGATATGGTACAGGGCTGGTATGGGCAGCCAGAACAGAAGTTGCAGAATGGCAGCGGCGGCAGTACCGAGGAGTAGGTATTTCATACACATTTGAGGAAATGACATAAAGGAGGTTTGAGATTATGGGATATCGGATTTTAGTTGCGGATGATGAACCGGAAATCAGGGAGCTTTTGCGGCTTTATTTGGAAAAAGAGGGGTACGAGGTGTTAGAGGCTTCGGATGGGGAGCAGACACTTGAACTTTTGCAGGAGCATGAGGATATTGCTATGCTAATTCTGGATATTATGATGCCGAAAAAAGATGGGTTTCATGTGCTGAAGGAGCTGCGGGAGCGAAGCAATCTTCCGGTTATTATCTTGTCTGCGAAAACGGCAGATAATGACAAGATTTTGGGGCTTGACTTAGGTGCTGATGATTATATTGCAAAGCCGTTTAATCCATTGGAGGCTGTGGCGCGCATTCACTCGAATATCCGCCGTTTTTACTCTCTTGGGGCAAAGGATTCCCAGATTTCTAAAAAGGTATTGCAGGTACAAGACTTGACCCTGGACTTGGAAGGCTGTGTATTGCGCCGGGGAAAGGAAGTGATTGAGCTGTCTTCCACGGAGTACCGATTGATGGAACTTTTTATGGGAAATCCGGGCAAAATCTATACAAAGCAGCAGATTTATGAGTATGGCTGGCAGGAGGCGTATTTTATCGCAGATAACAATATTATGGTGTGCATCAGCAAACTGCGCGCAAAGCTCTCAGATGACAATAACCGTTACATACGCACAGTCCGCGGTCTGGGTTACCGCTTTGAGGCAGGAGAGGAAGCATAGGATGGAAGATAAAAGAAATATGACTATTTTTCTGGTTAAGAATTTTCTGATGGTAATGTTTTTTATTGCTGTCTGCCAGTTAGGAATCAGTATTTTATATTCTTATCTTGTGTTTCCTTATATTCAAAAATGGGTCGGAGGCCCTTTTTTTGATAATTTCACTCTAAGTAATTGGAATGTTGGGACACTGTATGCTATGTTTTTTTGGCTGTTTGCGGAGGGGATTCTCTCGCTCTTGCCAAGAATGGCTTCGGAATCTGTACATCAGTTTCTTGATCGGCATTTTGATGGAAGGATTCCACAGGAGATTGGAAGTATTTTGCATGGGAACAGCAGGGAGGTCTTGAACCTTTACTATGTGGGATGTTTTATTATCTTGCTGGTCCTGATATTGGTTGCATTGCTGCCGTACATTGTGGGTGCTGTGTGGTTTAGCCGTTTGATTCGCCAGGAAATGGATAAGCTGATGAAGGAAGAAAAGAAACAGCATCTCGAATATGAAAAGAGAAGGAGCTTGATGCTGTCTGATATTGCCCATGACCTAAAGACGCCTATTACGACAGTGAATGGTTATGCGCAGGCGCTCAGGGATGGTGTTGTGACGGATGGAAAAAAACGGCAACAGTATTTGAATGCAATCTGCAGCAAATCTCAGAGATTGGACGATTTAATCACACTGCTTTTTGAATATGTAAAGATTGATAGCCAAGGGTTTACACTCCATAAAGAGCGGACTGATATTGTGGAGCTGCTTCGTGAGAATATTGCCTTGTCTTATCCAGATTTTGAGCGGAAGGGAATTGAGATGGAGTTATATATTCCAGAAGAGTGTATTTATTGGGAATTAGACAAAATTCAATTTTCGAGGGCGGTGGCAAATCTGCTGAATAATGAATTGCGCCATGTGGAACAGGGAGAATGTGTGGTAATCCGTCTTTTGTGGGATGAGGAGTTAGAGCGGGTGCGCATTTTGTTTGGTGACACCGGTTCACAGATAGAGGATGAAGTGGCAAAACATATTTTTGAACCATTTGTTATGGGGGATGCGTCAAGAAGCACAAAGGGAGGTAGCGGTCTTGGGCTGAGTATCTCTTCTAAAATTGTACGAATGCATGGGGGAAGGCTTTTGCTTGACCGAAATTCAACAGAGGAATATGTGAAGGCATTTGTGATTGTTTTAAGATAAGATTAGGGTGTCAAAAGCCCCTTCGGGGCGAAACCGACACAAATATGTGTGTTTGCAAGCGAGCTTGCAACACCACATATTGTGTTCGGTTGGTGCAAAGCACCCTTTTGACACCCTAATCAGGATAATAAATCAGAAGTGTAAAGCTGCCATAAAATTGTAATATATTTGACATATTACGGAAAGATAGGTATAGTAAGATTTTGGAGCAGATAAACCATGAAAAACCATGGAGGATGCTAATGGCAGAGGAGTTATTTAAGAAAAAAATATCAAAGGAAGAAAAATTATATCAAGAGGCTGTAAATCTACAAAAAGCTGTTTCGTGTGTGCTGCGTTTTGAGCGGAAGGTAAATGCACTAAACAGCGCGGCAAAAAAGTTTGAGTCTCTGGGAGATTATAGGGATGCAAAGATTCGGATGAAGGCTTGCAGAGAGGAGGCCGCTGCTGTCGATACCAGAGGGGCGAAAGAGACTTTTGCGCTTGCTCTTAATAAGAAGGAGGCCGCTAAGCGAAAAAGCGATTATGTGGATGCGATAGAGGAATTTAAACGGCTAAGGCGTCGGGATGAATATAGAGATAAGGCTAAGGAGCAGATTCAGATTTGTAAAAAACAGATTGCCCGTATTGAGAGCAGGGCAGCATGGATTAGGAGATTTACGATACTAGCAGTATTTGCGGTTATTATTTTAATTTTCCTAAAAACGCCCGGTTATCCGTTTGCCAAGGGATTTATTTACCAGCAGATGGGCGAATATGAGGCGGCGCTTGTAAATTACAGAAAGGCATCTGTTATCCCTTGGACAAAGGATTTGAATGCATCTTGCCACTATAAGATTGGTCTGGAGCAATTAGAAAAAGGGGAAAAGGAAAAGGCTTATGTGCATTTTAATAAGGCGAAAAAACTTAAAGCGGCAAGGAAGAGAGCCAAGGAGTTAGAGCGGGAATTATCAATAGAGTAACAGTGTATATGGAAATGGAGCGGCGTATGCTTAGAGAGAGAGTCAGAAAAGTAGCAGCATTTACAGCGTTAAGCTGTATGGTTACAATGGCAGGGGAGAATATTGTTTTTGCTAAAACCGCAGGTGTGGAATGTGCGGCAGCGGTTTCTTTAAAGCGTTTTGATACAGAAAAGGCGGCCTATCTTGGGTTTGGGCGGCTATATCCGCTTGTGGCACAGGGAGCGGAAGATGGGATGTATTATTTTACAACGACAGAAAAGAAATCCTATTATCAGATAAAGGCACTTCTTCCAGAAGATACGGTTTGCCATGTTGAATTATACGATGAGTCTGGCAGCAGCCTTGCAGCGCAGGCAGATTTAGAAAATATGGCGTATGAACGTTTTGCTTTGGAGCCTTCGTCCGTGTATTTTATGAAAGCAACTGGACAGAACGGTGCATCAGGGGAGATTGTTGTATCTGAGATAACAGACGATCATGCTGACACGGCGGAGGGTGCGTCAGCAGCAGCCCTTAACAAAGAATATAGTGTTACAACAGAGTGTCCGACAGATGTAGATTATCTTAAATTTTCTACAGACGATAAAGATACAAGCTATACTCTAAGCATTGACCCTGCATCGGGGAGTACCGGAGAGTATGAAGTTTTGGATGAAGCTGGCAACCTGATTGAGGGCTGCAGCGGCACGACGGAGCAGGATGCAAAGCTTAGCAAAAAACTTCCGGTGGAGCATAATAAGACATATTATATTAAGATTTCATCAGCGGAAACGGGGCGTCAGGTTCTTGTTTCTGTGAAGCAGACAGTAAATAAATATAAGATTACATATCATTTAGATGGAGGAACTAACCATAAGGAGAATAAAGCATCTTACACGGCAACGCAGAATCTTACACTAAAAAATCCAACGAAAAAGGGATATTTGTTTGATGGCTGGTATACCGCATCAAATTTTAGCAAGAAAGTATCATCCATCAAAGGAAGTGACAAGAGTAATTACAATCTCTATGCAAAATGGAAAAAGGTGACGGCTGGGACAGTTTCTGTAAAGTCTTTTTCCAGTACAAGCCCAGGTAAGGCAAAGCTGGTCTTTGGCGCAGTTTCTGGAACCAAGGGATATCAGGTTAGTTTAAAAAGGGCAAAGACAGGAACGGTGAAGAACCAGGATGTTACAAAGACTTCTGTAGCTTATTCCGGGCTTGTGCAGGGGGAGAAATATTCTGTACAGGTTAGGTCATTTTCAATTGATTCTTGCGGAAATAGGGTTTATAGTGCATACTCTAATACAAAGACAGTTACCGTTAAGAAAAAAGAGGCGAAAAAGCCAGCTAAGAAAAAAAACACAAAGAAGAAAAAGTAAGTTTGATACTAGTAGGATTTTGCAGCGGGATAACCAAATCGTATGCCGCGGCATAAAATAAAGAAATTATCAACGTATATGCTGTGTAAGGAAGTTTATGCCTGCGTAGGGGGAAGTAAGAAGTTGACAGGCAGGGCAGGAATGGAGGATTTATGTGTGGAATTGTTGGATATACTGGCAGGGAGTCAGTGACCGATCAGATTTTGGATGCATTAGAGCTTTTGGAGTACCGCGGATATGACAGTGCGGGATTGGCAACACTGAATGGAGAGACTGGAAAAATAAAACTCCGAAAGTGTGCTGGAAGGGTAAATGACCTTCGGGGGCTTTGTAAAAAGGACAAAAAAATTTCGACATGTGGGATAGGGCATACCCGTTGGGCAACGCATGGCGGCGTTAGTGATGAGAACGCCCATCCGCACCGCAGCGGAGATGTACTTCTGGTACACAACGGTATTGTGGAAAATTATGAGGAATTAAAAGATCATTTTATGTTGCATAAGGAGTTAAAGTCTCAGACAGATACAGAGGTAGTAGCGGCCGTACTGAACCGAGTTTATCAGGGCGATGCCCATGAAGCAATCCGCAAGACCGTACAATATCTGAAAGGGACTTTTGCACTTGTTATTATGTTTGCTGACCAGCCGGATGTAATCTACGCAATCCGCAATGTCAGCCCGATTGTGGCAGCGCACAGTGAGCATGGGACAATGCTGGCATCTGATGTAGTAGCGCTTGGGGCTGCAGCAAAACAGTATATGGTTGTTCCAGAATATGTAATTATGGAACTTCATAAGGATGAGATTAAGCTCTTCAATTTAGAGGGAAAACCACAGCAAGCAGAGTTTATTGATATTGACTGGGATACAACGAGGAGCGGCAAGGGAAATTATCCATTTTATATGGAAAAGGAGATTATGGAGCAGCCGGAGGCGTTAAAGGCAACTATAGAGTCCCGCATTGTGGATGGAAGGATTGATTTGTCTGCGGATGGTGTTCCAGATGATGTGCTTCGTGACTGTGAGCGTGTCTGTGTCGTGGCATGTGGTACTGCGATGCATGCTGGGCTGGTGGCGAAGGTATTAGTACAATCTAAGTTAAATATGTATATGGATGTAGAGTATGCATCTGAGTTTATGTATGAAGACCCAGTTATTGATGAAAAGACATTGGTGCTTGCGATTTCTCAGTCGGGAGAGACGATTGATACATTGGAAGCTTTAAAATATGCGCGGAAAAGGGGCGCGAAGAGTATAGCTGTTATTAATGTAAAGGGCTCATCAATCGCCAGGGAGAGCGATTATGTTATGTACACAGCGGCAGGGCCGGAGATTGCAGTTGCCAGCACAAAAGCATATACGACACAACTTATTACATTGTTTTTACTGATAGGGCGAATGGCAAAGGTAAGGGGCATTTTTGATGATAAGGCAGAAAAGGTATATTTAGAAAATCTGCTGCTGGCACCGGATAAGATGCAGGAAGTTCTTGACCAGAGATATGATATCCACAAAATTGCAAGAGAGATGCTGGATGCGAAAGATGCATTTATGATTGGTCGTGGTTTGGATTATTCTATTTTACTAGAGGGAGCTTTAAAGCTCAAGGAAGTTTCCTATATCCATACAGAGGCATATGCGTCAGGAGAGCTAAAGCATGGCACGATTGCGCTGATTACAGAAAATACACCAGTAGTGGCTGCTGTTACCCAGACAAAGTTAAAAGATAAAGAGTTGTCAAATATCCGTGAAGTTCAGTCGCGCGGAGCCAGTGTGGTACTGTTTGTTAAGGATGGGTTTGATTTGGCAGATGCGGAGTATGCAGATGTCTTTACCCTTCCCGCAATGGCAGATGAGTTTATGGTGTTCCCGGCGTCCGCAGCATTACAGCTTTTGGCTTATTATGTTTCAATGGATAAGGGGCTGGATGTGGATAAGCCGAGAAATTTGGCAAAGGTGGTAACAGTAGAGTAATATACGGTTAAGAAATGAGGGAAATATGGAAAAAGAAAATTCAGAATATGGTTTTAAGGAAACAATGGTGACATTAACAGATGAAGATGGCACAGACCGCGATTTTTATATTGATGAAATTTATACGGTGGGTAAAATACTTTATGCTGCCCTGATTCCAGGGGATGTTGAGAATGTAACGGAGTATTATGTGTTTCGTCTGAAATCCCTGGGGGAGGACGATTTTGAATTAGAGGATATTGACGATGAGGAGGAATACGACGCAGCGGCAGATGCCTATGAGGAGTGTTTGGATACCAGGGCCTGGAATATGTCATTTGAAGAAGAGTAAATTTTGGGTTGACAAATCAATAAACGAGAGTATAATATAGCACATACAAATTGAAATGAAACCGTTGATGTGGAGATAACGATAAAATATGCGCTTCCAGAGAGCAGGGTATGGTGGGAACCTGCAGAGATGCAGTTTATCAAATGGACCACTGAGGGCATGGTCAAAAGACAGTTATTAGGATTGTCTGAGTATTCCATGACGTGAGGCATACGTTAGTTGCCGGAAATATGATAGTATTTCGCTAAGAGTGTGGGAAACCATGAATCAAGGTGGCACCGCGGTAATATAATATTTTATTGTATTTTAACCGTCCTTGACTAATACAGCTTAAATGCTGTGTTTGTCAAGGGCGTTTTTTGTGTTTTCTATTAATAGGCTAGCGATGTCCTATAGTTTTAAAAAGGAACGGTGAATCATAACTAGTCCATATTTCCGGCAGGCATTGTTGCAAATTGTGAAACAGAAAGGGAGGATGGCATGATTACATTTCAGGAAGCAAAGAAATTGGCAGTTGGATACCATATGGTGCCAATTAGCAAAGAGATTATGGCAGACCTTAAGACGCCGATGGAGGTGCTGCGCATCTTAAAGGGTGTCAGCAGCCATTGTTATATGCTGGAAAGTGTTGAGAATCAGGAAAAATGGGGCAGATATACATTTCTAGGGTATGCCCCCAAAATGGAGATCACCTGTATTGATGGTCAGATGACCATCAGGAATGGCAGGAAAGAGACAAAAGCGGCTGACCATCCAGGTGAGTATATTCAGGAGATTCTTAAGAAGTACACAAGTCCAAAGGTGGAGGGACTTCCAACTTTTACCGGAGGGCTGGTAGGATATTTTTCGTATGATTATGTTAAATACAGCAAACCAAAATTAAATTTGGATGCGGAGGACGTGGAAGGGTTCAAAGATGTGGATTTGATGCTGTTTGACAAGGTAATTGCCTTTGACAATTATCATCAAAAAATTTTTCTGATAGCAAATGCAGGTACAGACAATTTGGAAGAGGAGTATAGTCGCTGCATAGAGGAAATTGATCGGATGGTTAGCCTAATCCTATATGGGAAGCCGGTGGAGGTGATTCCGGGTAAAGTTACTTCGGAATTTAGGCCGCTGTTTTCTGAAAAAGAGTATTGCCGGATGGTAGAAAAGGCAAAGCATTATATTTATGAGGGCGATATTTTCCAGGTGGTTTTATCAAACCGGCTGGAGGCGGACTATGAAGGCAGCCTGCTCAATGCATACCGCTTGTTGCGTACAATTAATCCATCCCCATATATGTTTTATTTTAGCAGTGAGGATATGGAGGTTGCGGGGGCTTCCCCAGAAACGCTAGTAAAGCTGGAGCATGGCACACTTCATACATTTCCGCTTGCGGGGACACGTCCAAGAGGCGCGTCAAAGGAAGAGGATGAGAAACTGGAGCGGGAGCTGCTGGCGGACGGGAAGGAATGCGCGGAGCATAATATGTTGGTGGATCTTGGGCGCAATGATCTGGGGAAGATTAGCCATTTTGGTACGGTGGAGGTTGAGAGTTATCAGGAGGTGCTAAGATACTCCCATGTAATGCATATTGGCTCCACAGTAAAGGGAACGATCCGGGATGATAAGTGCAGCCTAGATGCTATTGATGCGGTACTTCCAGCGGGAACACTCTCTGGTGCTCCTAAAATGCGCGCAATGGAAATTATTAATGAATTGGAAAATAACAAGCGTGGAATCTATGGCGGAGCAATTGGTTATATCGACTTTGCGGGAAATCTTGATACCTGCATTGCCATCCGCACAGCCTACCACAAAAACGGCAAAGTCTTTGTCCGTTCCGGTGCAGGCATTGTGGCGGATAGTGTACCAGAAAGTGAATATAGGGAGTGCATCAACAAGGCAAAAGCAGTGATGGATGCTGTTGTGCAAGGGCAGGAGGTGATGTAGATGATATTGCTGATTGATAACTATGATAGCTTTTCTTATAATCTGTATCAGTTAGTTGGAAGCATTAACCCAGATATCAGAGTGATTCGGAATGACGAGTATACGGTAGAAGAGATCGAGAAAATGAATCCGGCTTATATAATAATTTCACCGGGGCCTGGAAAACCTGCCAATGCTGGAATCTGTGAGGAAGTAGTTTGCTCCTTGAAAGGAAAAATGCCCATTCTTGGTGTATGCCTTGGACATCAGGCAATTTGTGAAGCATTTGGGGCGGAAGTGTCTTATGCAAAGAGGATGATGCATGGGAAAATGTCGGTTATCCGCCTTATAGAAGGCTGTAAGCTGTTTCGTGGGATTGGATGCACAGCAGAGGCAGCCAGATACCATTCTCTGGCGGCAATAAGGGAGACTATTCCAAATTGCCTAGAAGTAACGGCTGTTTCAGAAGATGGCGAGGTTATGGCTGTAAAGCATAGGGAGTATGAAATCTATGGGCTGCAGTTCCACCCGGAGTCAATTTTGACTCCAAAGGGAAAAGTGATGATGGAAAATTTTTTGGGATAATTTTAAATGGAAATGGGGGAAAGAGTATGATTAGAAAAGCGATTGAATTATTGACAGATAAAAAGAACCTCGAAGCAGGAATGATGGAACAAGTTATGGATGAAATTATGTCAGGGGAGGCGACGGATGCACAGAAGGCAGCGTTTTTGACGGCATTGTCCGTGAAGGGGGAGACTGTGGAGGAGATTACAGCAGCAGCGAAGGTGATGCGTGCCCACTGTGCTGTTTTTCATAATGATAAAGATGTGCTGGAGATCGTGGGAACTGGTGGTGATGGCTCTAATACATTTAATATTTCTACAGTGTCTTCGCTTGTAGCTTCTGCAGCAGGTTATCCTGTGGCAAAACACGGAAACCGTGCAGCTAGCAGCAAGTGTGGCACGGCGGACTGCCTTGAAGCATTGGGGGTAAAGATTGATGCGGATGCCAGCCGCAGTGAACATATATTAGAGGAAATTAATCTCTGTTTTCTGTTTGCACAAAAATATCACACCGCCATGCGTTATGTTGGCAGCGTAAGGAAAGAAATCGGCATTCGGACGTTATTTAATATTCTGGGGCCAATCGCGAACCCGGCAGGGGCAACACAGATGCTTCTTGGAGTTTATGATGAAGGGCTGGTGGAGCAGCAGGCCCATGTATTAAATAACTTGGGAGTGAAAAGGGCAATGGTAGTTTATGGAATGGATAGAATGGATGAAATATCCCTCAGTGCGCCGACAAAGGTCTGTGAAATGAGAGGTGGGACATTCTCGACATATGAAATCACGCCAGAACAATTCGGGTTGGAGCGCTGTAGGAAAGAGGAATTGCTTGGAGGAGGCCCGGATGAGAATGCCCAGATTGTCCGTGAGATTTTGGGAGGTAAACGGGGAGCGAAATTTGATGCAGTATTGTTAAATGCTGGCGCTGCGATTTCGGTTGCGGACGGAAATCTTACAATAGCGGAAGGGATGGCAAAAGCGGAGCAGGTTATGGTAAATGGTGCAGCTTTGGAACAGCTGGAGGGATTTATCAGCCTATCGAACGCTAGAAATGGGGAATCATAGATGAATATTTTAGAGGAAATTGCAGAAAAAACAAAAAAGCGGGTGGCAAAGAGGAAACAGGAAGTGCCATTCAAGCAGATTAGGGATGAAGCCATGGCGATACAAACTGATACAGAGTTTCCATTTGAAAGGGCTTTGGAGGGGGAAGGTGTTTCTCTTATCTGTGAGGTGAAGAAAGCTTCGCCCTCCAAGGGGCTGATTGTGCCGGATTTTCCTTACTGCAGAATTGCAGAGGATTATGAGGAGGCTGGGGCAGCGGCAGTGTCAGTCTTGACAGAACCATTTTTTTTTCAGGGGTCAGATGAATATCTGGCAGAGATTCACAAGGTGGTTTCGTTACCGTTGTTGCGGAAGGATTTTATAGTAGATGAATATATGATATATGAAGCGAAGATAATAGGGGCTTCTGCAGTGCTTCTTATCTGTTCACTTCTGGATGTGGAAACACTAAAGCGTTATATAGAAATAGCGGATTCCCTTGGATTATCTGCACTGGTGGAGGTCCATAATGAAAAGGAAATAGAACAGGCGGTGTCAGCAGGCGTGCGAGTAATAGGGGTAAATAACCGTGATTTAAAGACGTTCACCGTTGATATTAGAAATAGCATTCGACTGAGAAAATTAGTGCCGGACGGAATTTTGTTTGTATCGGAGAGTGGTATCAGTAATCCGGCAAATATAAAGGAATTAGCACGAAACAGAGTGGACGCTGCACTGGTTGGTGAGAGCTTGATGCGTGCGGGTGATATCCGTGGGATGCTTGTTGATTTGGTGGCTGCCGGAGGGTGCTAGAGGAGGAAAAATAAGAATTATTTAGGAGATTTATTTGAAAGGCAGGGTTATAGATATGAGTAAAGGAAGATATGGAAAACATGGGGGGCAGTATATACCGGAAACTCTTATGAATGAAATACACAAATTGGAAGATGCTTATGAAAGTTTTAAAAATGATCCAGATTTTGTGAAGGAGCTTGATACATTAAACAGGGAGTATGCGGGCAGGCCATCCCTTCTTTATTATGCTAAAAAGATGACTAGGGACCTAGGCGGGGCTAAGATATATTTTAAGCGAGAGGATTTAAACCACACCGGTTCCCATAAGATTAATAATGTACTTGGGCAGGTGCTTCTTGCGAAAAAGATGGGAAAGACCAGAGTGATTGCTGAGACAGGGGCAGGCCAGCACGGTGTGGCAACCGCTACAGCTGCAGCACTTTTGGATATGGAGTGTGAGATTTATATGGGGAAGGAAGACACAATCCGCCAGGCGTTGAATGTATACCGCATGGAACTCCTTGGGGCAAAGGTTCATGCGGTGGAGACTGGGACGATGACCTTAAAAGACGCGGTAAATGCCTGCATGAGGGAATGGACGGCACGTGTAGATGATACATTATATGTTCTTGGGTCCGTGATGGGGCCGCATCCGTTTCCTATGATTGTCAGGGATTTTCAGAGCATTATCAGCAAAGAGGCAAGAGAACAGATTTTGGAGATAGAAGGACGGCTGCCAGATGTAGTGATGGCATGTGTCGGCGGGGGCAGCAATGCGATGGGGTCGTTTTATGAATTTATTCAGGATCAGGATGTGCGTCTGATTGGCTGTGAGGCGGCAGGGCATGGTGTTGACAGCGATAAAACAGCAGCTACGATGGCGGTAGGGTCAGAGGGGATTTTTCATGGAATGAAATCTTATTTCTGTCAGGATGAATATGGGCAGATTGCGCCAGTTTACTCCATATCTGCTGGGCTTGATTATCCAGGAGTAGGGCCAGAGCACGCTTATCTGAAGGATATCGGGAGGGCGGAATATGTGCCCGTCACAGACGAGGAGGCAGTGGAAGCATTTGAGTACATCGCAAGGACAGAAGGCATCATTGCGGCAATTGAAAGCTCTCATGCTGTAGCGCACCTTATGAGGATTGCGCCAAAGATGGATAAGGAACAGATTATTATCTGCACTTTATCTGGGCGCGGGGACAAAGATGTGGCAGCAATAGCTAGATACAGGGGGGTTGATTTACATGAGTAGAATATATCAGGCGTTTGAGAATAAGAAGGCATTTATCGGATTTCTGACAGCAGGAGACCCGACATTAGATAAAACGGAGGAGTTTGTATTGGGGATGGAGGAGGCAGGTGCTTCTCTTATTGAGTTAGGCATACCATTTTCTGACCCAATTGCAGATGGGCCAGTAATCCAGGAGGCAGATGTCCGTGCGTTGTCCGCAGGCTGCACCTTGGATGGGATTCTTGAGATGGTTCGTTCGCTCCGCAAAAAGACGGATATTCCACTAGTATTTTTGGCGTATTTAAACACAATCTACAAATATGGATATGATAAATTCTGCGAGGGATGTAGGGAATGCGGGATAGATGGCGTTATTATACCAGACCTTCCATTTGAGGAGAGAATGGAGTTTTTACCGACGGCATCAAAGTATGGCATTGACCTTATTACAATGGTGGCTCCAACTTCCAAGGAGAGAATAGAAATGGCAGTAAAAGATTCCTCTGGTTTCATTTATGTGGTATCCTCTATGGGGGTGACGGGAGCCAGAAGTGAGATTACAACGGATGTAGGGGAAATGATAGAAATTATACGGGGTGTGACAGATACACCGACAGCGATTGGTTTTGGCATCAATACAAAAGAGCAGGCCGCAAAGTATTCGGCAATTGCGGATGGGGTTATTGTTGGAAGTGCCATCGTCAGGATTATTGCAGAATATGGCGATAGGGCAGAGCCAGAACTTAAAAAATATGTAGCAGAAATGGTATCAGAGATGACCGACTAAGTTTTTGAAATATATATTTGTAGATGGGCACCTTACAGCATATGTTACAATTGCATCATGCGATAAATGACTATGAATCGCAATAAGCATATGGCGGATGGTGTCCTTTTTTTAGTAAGCGGTATGGTATTTTGTGACAAAATATGTTATACTTTTTCTGGATATTTTCGTTTAGGGAAGGAATAAATTGTTTTCGGATAAGGGAATCAGATGGAGTTCTACTATTAATGGGGAATGGAGGCCTGATATGAAAAAAGCGTTTTGGAGTTACGAAAAAATATATATTTTACTGGTTGCAGTTTTATTAATTGGTGCACTGTGTTTCTCTTCTATGCGTGGGGATGTCAAACAAAGCACTACCAGGATTGCGGAGGAAAATTTGGCAAGCAATGCCGAAATCTTTGCAGCTTATTTTGATGATATGATCGAAGGCAGCTTAAATCAATTAAAACAGCTAGGAAAAGCAGTTAATGTGTCGATCTATGAAGATACTTCTGCAACGCGTGAATTATTAAAGGGATATCGGCCACTTTTTAGTTCATTGTCTATTTTGACAGTGCAGGGCACACAGGAATATGGCGACCATATTACGTTAAAGTTAGACCAGGCTGGGATGCTCCAAACGCTTGTTTATGATAAAAAGCCAATTGTCTACAGCGATATGCTTTATGACCAGTTTGATAATGCAGCGGTTCTGCTTGCAGTTCCGATTGAGGTGAGTGGGAAAGTAACAGGGATTGTAGTGGGGACAGTTACTATTGATGATCTAAATGAGTTAATGGATCAATGGGGATATTCTCAAAAAGGCTGTGCTTTCTTGATTTCCTCCAAAGGAAACTATGTTACAAAGGGAAAGAAGTTTAATGAGATTTTAGGCGGCAAGGCAAATAACTTTTTTACATATCTTGGCAATGGTGATCTAACAGGGGATATCAGTTCTGTTTCTGATATTGAACATAAAGTACAGAGGGATGATACCTTTACGTTCCATCATGAATATAGCGGAAGTGACTATTTGATGGCTCTGCATCCAAGTGAGTATGGTAATTGGTATTTTGGGTTTGCGGAAGGTGCGGAGGAAATAAAAAGCTCTGGGTTGACAATGGGAGTTGGTACAAAATTATATTTTGCAGTTTTTGCTGCTTTTGGGATACTCTTTCTTGTTGTAATTGTGTTATTAAATCATAGGGATAAGTTAAATTGTGATGCTCTGGAGCGGTATGCGATTTTGGATTCCATGGATAAATCTGTAGTTTTTGAATTTCAGTTTGAGCCAAAAAGATTTCGGATGTTTGGGGATACGATGGAGATGTTTGGGCAGGAAGTTTCAACCCTCCGCGGGGAGGAAGTCTATGATGTTTACCAATATGTCCATGAGGATGACCGTTCCGTGCGTGGAAGAATTCACCGCTTCTATGACGATGAGTCCAGACAGTTTATGTCGGAAATCAGGATAAAGAATCTAGCAGATGGGAATTATGGCTGGTTCCGTGTATCTGGTATTTTAGTGAAGGATGCCCGTCTGGGGACGAACCAGAAGTTTCTTGGAAAGATTGAGAGTGCTGATCAGCAGATTGCAGAAGAAAAAGATTTGGTGCAGAGGGCGGAGAATGATCTTTTAACTGGTGTCTTGAATAAAAAGACAATGGAAGAGAAAGTGACAAAATGCCTGCAGCATATTGAGGGACACACTCATTATATTTTCTTTATGGTGGATTTAGATAATTTTAAAAATGTAAATGATAAACTAGGCCATATCTATGGGGATAATGCGATCGTTGATACAGCAAATAAGCTGACAGAAATCTTTTCAAATAATGCATATGTCGGCCGTCTGGGCGGTGATGAATTTGCAGTCTGTGCTTCTTATGATGCATTTGATGATGAAAGCTTGTTAAGTTATATCAAAAAGAAAGCGGAGCAGATATGTGAGGCTAATCGCCGTACCTATACGAATGGCGGCGTATCCATTAATATTTCAAGCAGTGTTGGTATTGCGATTGCTCCAGATTTTGGGCAGGATTTTGAAACGATCTATAAGATGGCGGACAGTGCATTATACCGTTCTAAAAATGGAGGTAAAAATTGTTTCCATATTTACAAAAAGGAGCGGTAAAAATAGATGCAAGCAGGAAATGCAGGATTTTTAATGGCGGATGATAAATAGATTTTATCATTTAGGCTGCTGAGAGCAGTGTGGGGAGTAAAATGAAGGTTTATATTGCGTATGGATCAGTTTCAGCTGTGATGCTGCTGATTACTATTTTGTTTTATAGTTACAAGAACTGGATGGCGTTGCGGAAAAATGCTATTTATATCTGGTTGTTGCTCTGGGCATTTCTTGCCGTTTCAGCGGATGTGGTCCTGGGATATATGTCGCTTGAGTATCTTGGGGATAAGGAGACACTGGATGCCGTTTCGGGTATTATTATGAGTGTTTGTATGCTTGTTTTATATCTTTCTATCTTTTTGTATGATATGGCGGTGACTGGCCGGATGCGTCTGGTGCGGACGCCGATATTCTGTATTTTCCTGGGAATCATTGCGCTTGCAGGAATATTTTCTGTTATCTCTCCATGGCTGGGGCTCTCTACCTTTTCCTATCCCAATCAGGACAATTATGGCGCAAGGGGAAATATGCTTCAGGCAGCAGTGATAGCAATTTGTCTCTGTTCCGGGATACTGGTACTTTTTCAAGGTAGAAAGAGGCTGTCAAAGCGTGTGTTCTATGTTCTGGCTATCTCACAGGCGCTCCTTTTATTTGATGCTGCCATGCAGGTGGTTCTTAAGGCAAGAAACCTTTCATCTTATTATACACTTGCGGGGGTTTTGATTTCTTATTACATTCTACTTCACAATATGGATCAATATCGCTCTTTTTCCAGCTTTTGTTTTGACCGGGATGGATTTCATGAAGTGCTTCTGGAACGTGCGTATTATAAAGAAGATTTTGTCTGTCTTGGAATCTGCATTAATAATATTGAGAGTATTACAAACTTTTGCACAGAGGCAGAGATTGTGCAGATTCACAAGCGAATGGGGAAGATTCTGCGGAGTATTTGCGGCAGGCATAATGTATACCATATTCATAGCTTTGAATATATGATCCTGCTACGTGGAAAAGACAATGCTGAGAAAAAACATCAGATATTGGAGAAGAAAATTCCATCTTATTTTAGGATTCATAATAAAAATATAGCATTGCTGTGCGGTTTTTATACAGTACGATTTGCGGATGCCGCATATAATGCGGCAGAGTTCCAGCGGACGATTACCAGTATGCGCAAACTGACAATGGAACAGATGGGGCGTGATAATCTGTTGTCTTATCAGGGGGAAAACCAGGAAGGGATTAAGCATGACCTGGAAGCTCTGCGTGTGGTTAGCCAATGTATTGCGGCAAGGCATTTTCATTTTGCCTTTGTGCCAATTCAGTCGGTGGCAGATCGGAATGATGTTTCGTATGAGTTTGTTTTGCAGGAATATCTTGAGGATGGAACAGAAATCTCACAGGAAAGTATCTGGAGTCTGGCGGCGGAAACAGGTTATATTAGGGAGGCGGGACAGATTGCTGTCGAGATGATGTGCAAGGTAGTAAAGAAGAACAGGATGCTTGAAAAGTCTGATGCAGTTTATCATATTAATCTCTTGTCCAGCCAGCTTGCGAATACTTCTCTGGCAGAGCAATATGTCAGGATGTTTAAAGCTTATGATATCCCTGGAAAGAGAATCTGTGTCGAGCTTACAATAGACCAGAGGGCTGATGAGGAGAAACTGGAAGAAAGTTTTGCCTTATTGCGTGATTATGGGATGTCTATTTTGTTAGATCATTTTGGCGTAATTGTCTGCAATCTAAAAAATGTTCTGAATATGTCTTTTGACAGCGTGAAAATTAACAGCCATATGGTCAAGACATACTGTGATGGAAAAAACAGCCTGCTTCGCTATATGGCCAATATGCTAAATGCCAGGAACTGGACACTTTATTTGGATGGAATAGACAGCATGGAGATGCTGTTATATCTTTCTGATATGAAAGTAGATTATATTCAGGGGCCAGCTGTCAAGGCAGCTGATTTTGTGCCGAGTTCCACGTCATCAGACGGAGCCTTGCAAGATGGGGCAGTAGGAGGTGAACCAGTTCATGTATGAGATTCATGTTGAAATAGCTGCTGCAGGTTTTTTTGCCCTGCTTTTCTTTGCAAATCTAGTAAAAAAGCAGCTTCCATCAAGACGTACTGCGGCATTTCAGCTTTTATTGTGTGCAATGATGATTGCCTCATTTATTGTGGCAGGTGCAGATTTATGCATGTATTACAAAGGTGCAGATAGATGGGCAGCGGTTGTTAAGGCAATTGGGCTGTATGCGGAAGTTTTGTGCTTAATTAGTTTTCATTGCTATATTTTGTCTGCGGCATATCGTTTGTCACTAGATTCCCCTCTCGTACTTTCAGAGTGTATTTTATTTCTATTAATCACATTTTTGATTCTATCTTCCCCTTGGACAAAATGGTGTTTCTATCTGGATTCGGCGGGAATATTTCATCCACAGACGTTGTTCTTGGTAATTGGGTTATTTTTGATGGAACATCTGATTATGGATTTTTTTATTGTCTGGGTACACTATAAAGAGCACTCACTTAAGAGAAGGGTGTATTATAGCCTGTTACTTTTCATATTTTTTTGTG
This sequence comes from uncultured Lachnospiraceae bacterium, assembly GCA_910585905.1. Lineage (GTDB taxonomy): Bacteria > Bacillota > Clostridia > Lachnospirales > Lachnospiraceae > Butyribacter. The sequence continues at coordinate 25,258 of CAJUID010000016.1, read as the reverse complement.
CTATTGCAGCCGAGATGACACAGAGGGTAAGGATTGAGAGTATCACGTCATTTATTTTATTTGCCCTTTTTGCTTTTTACCTTTCCCTGCAGAGCCCAGGTTTTTATGTAGACACAGCCACTGGTGCATATAACCGGGATGGATTTTTTGAGATGTTAAAGGAGAGGATTGCATATTGCCGCAAAACTTCCTGCTTACTTTTGCGTGTCCGTAACTTCCATTCAATGAACCAGATTTATGGGGAGGAGATTTTGCAGGAGGTACAAAGGCAGATTTATTTTATTTTGAAAGAAAACGGGAGGAACGGAACCGTTTATCACATTGGTGCATCTACTTTTGCATTGATCTTAAGAGATGAGAACCAGCTTAAAAGTGTTTACGAACAGCTAAGTGTTAAGATTCCAACTGAGTGGCTGGTAAAGAATGAAGTGGTCAAGCATGAGTATAGTTTTTATCAAATATCTTATCCGAAGGACTGCCAGAATTATGAGGAGCTGGTACAAAGAATCCACTATGCCCGCTCTGACCATGATACCCATCATAAGGCCGGTAGTCTTGTCCTTTTGCACCGTGGTGCAGTGGAGGAGTCTGAGGCGAAAAAAAAAGTGGCGCATCTTTTAGAAGAAGCGGTAATGGATAATAGTATTGAGATTCATTTTCAGCCGATTTATTCAATCGAAAAAGAGAAAATCACTTCATTGGAGGTTCTTGCCCGCCTAAAGGATGAAAATAAAAATTATATTAATCCAGAATATTTTATTCATGTCGCGGAGGAGAGCCACACGATTATTCCGTTAGGGGAGCAGATTTTTAGAAAAGCGTGTATCTTTGCGAACCGTAACAAAATCTTTGATTATGGAATTGAGGATATCAATATTAATCTATCGCCAGGCCAGTGCCGGTATGAGGGCTTGACAGAGGTATTGGAGGGAATCGCCAAGGAGCATGGTATTCCGATGTCCAAAATGCATCTCGAAATTACAGAGAGTGAATTTACGGATGCGGATGCAGTTGGGCGGACGTTGAGGCGCCTAAAAGAAACGGGGGCAAAAGTTGCCCTGGATGATTTTGGAACTGGTTACTCGACATTGTCAAATATTCTGGAGCTTCCGGTGGATTTTGTTAAAATTGACAAAAGCCTTGTCTGGTCATTTGCGGAAGGAAAGAACCAGTTTTTGAATGACCTGATGCCGATGATTAAGGCAGAAGGTAAAAAGATTATTGCAGAAGGGATAGAGACGCAGGAGCATATTGAGATAATAAAACGGCTTCAGGGCGATTTCTTGCAGGGGTATCACTACGCAAGGCCGTTGCCGGAGAAAAATTTTATGAGATTTTTAAAAGAATTTAATGCGGAATGTTAAAATTTGATGTAAAATATGGATTATCTGCCGTATTGTGGAGAAAGAGACTATCTGGCAGGAATTCGGGAATACTGTAATAGATTTCAAACATAACAAAATAGAAATGAGGTATTTGAATGGCAGCAAGTATAAAGGAACTTTCCCAGGTTAAGATTCCTGAGGCATATGAGTTAGTAAAAGGAGAATTTGTAAGTGAGGTCGGGAGTTTTGTTTTGACGCTCCGTCATAAGTTGAGTCAGGCAAGGGTGTTAGTATTTAGCAATGAGGACGACAATAAAGTATTTAATATTGGTTTCCGCACACCACCAAAGGATGCGACAGGTGTTCCGCATATTATTGAACATACTGTATTGTGCGGCTCTAAAAATTTTCCGGTAAAGGATCCTTTTGTAGAACTGGTAAAGGGTTCATTGAATACGTATCTAAATGCAACTACCTATCCAGATAAGACAATGTACCCGGTTGCAAGCTGCAATGATAAGGATTTTAAAAATTTAATGCATGTTTATATGGATGCAGTATTTTATCCGAATATTTATCAGTACGAAGAGATCTTTAAGCAAGAAGGATGGCATTATGAGTTAGAAAATGAGCAGGATGAGATTACTTATAATGGCGTTGTCTATAATGAGATGAAAGGTGCGTACTCTTCAGAGGAAAGAGTTTTAGACTGTTTTATTATGAGTGGGCTTTTTCCAGATACAACATATTGTAGGGAATCTGGCGGCGACCCACAATTTATTCCGACTCTGACTTATGAGGAGTACCTTAACTTCCATCGCAGCTACTATCATCCATCTAACAGCTATATTTATCTCTATGGGGATATGGATATAGAGGAAAGACTTTCCTTTATGGATGAGCAATATTTAAAGCATTTTCCGGCAATTTCGGTAGACTCTGAGATTGCGCTTCAAGAACCGTTTGGCAAAATGGTTGATATGACAAAGAAGTATGCGGTAGCAAAGGATGCGGATTGTACAGAAAAGACATATTATGCCTTTGCAACGGTTATGGATGTTACGCTTGACCAAAAAATATGCAGGGCATTTGAAGTTTTGTATTATGTATTGGTAGAGATGCCGGGTGCCCCATTGAAACAGGCACTTCTGGATGCAGGGATAGGTTCTGATGTAGATGGCGAATTTTGTGATATTTTACGGCAGAGCATGTTCACGATTAGTACGAAAAATGCAAAAGCAGGGCAGAAACACGACTTTTACCGCATTATCCGCGAAACGCTGGAGAAGCTTGTGGCGGAGGGGATTGATAGAAAAGTGTTAGAAGCTGCCATTAATGGAATGGAATTTAAGGAAAGAGAAGCGGATTTTGGTTCTTTCCCGAAAGGGCTTTTGTATGGCGTCCGGGCATTTAAGACTTGGCTTTATGATGATAAGGACCCATATGGTTGCCTATGTTATGAAGAATATTATGCCTTTTTAAGAGAGCAGTTGAAGACAGATTATTATGAGAAGCTGATCCAGGAATATTTATTGGATAATTCCCATGCAGTGCTGGTTGAAATGGCGCCTGACCCAGAGCTTGCAGAAAAGATGGAGAAGGAGACTGCCAGGAAGTTAAAGGAATATAAGGATAGCCTTTCCGCAGAAGAGATTAGGCAACTGATAGCTGATACAAAGGCGCTGAGGGCTTATCAGGAGGAGCCAACACCGAAAGAAATGTTGGAAAAGATACCAATGTTGAAACGGGAGGATATTAGGAAAACAATTCGCCCATATCACAATGAGGAGAAAATGATTCAGGGTGTAAAAACAATTCACCATAAAGTCTCTACAAATGATATTGTATATTTGCGTTTGCTGTTTGATATTGATGCACTGGAGGAATATCTGCCGCAGGCGAGCTTTTTAACGACACTGCTTGGCTATATGAATACAGAAAAGCACACCTATATGGAGTTTGATACGGAGACGAATTTCTATACAGGAGGAATTGTGTCAGATTTGGACATCTACTGCCGTAACCATGACAGCAATGATTACCGGGTGAAGTTTGAGGTGCGCACAAAAGTGCTTGGTAGTCATTTAAAAGAGGCACTTGACCTGATGGCAGAAATGATGTTTGAGACTATATTTACCGATGAGAAACATTTGCGGGAGGTTATTGCCGAGGGGCGTTCCCGCCTTAAGGTAAGGCTGCTTACTTCCGGGCATCAGGCGGCTGCGAGCAGGGCATCTTCCTACCACTCAAAGAGCGCATGGCTCAATGACCATTATGTTGGAATTGGTTATTATGAATATCTGGCTGGGTTAGATGAACATTTTGAGGATGAAAAAGATCGTTTAATTGCAGGATGTAAAGCGCTTCTAGCCAGAATTTTCCGAAAAGATGGCCTTATGGTATCTATAACTGGGGAAGATGGAGAGTATGATGCCTTAGAGAAAGAATTCCCTGCGTTTTTGGAGCGGCTCTCTGCATTTGAGGCAGGCTGCAGCAAGGAGGAGGATGCGGAGGTATTTGATGGCCTTACTAAATATATTCCGGCTCCGGCAGCAAACCAGGAGGGCTTTACCACTCCGGCTGAGATTCAATATGTTGCCGTGGGAGGAAGTTTTGCAGGAATTCCACATAATTTTGGTGCGCTGCGCGTTGCAAGGCATTTATTAAGATATGATTATCTATGGAACGAAGTCCGCGTAAAGGGAGGCGCCTATGGTGTAGGCTGTCAGTTCCAGCGGGAGGGGGATGGTTACTTTGCATCTTACCGTGACCCAAATCTCTCTTCCACAATTGAGGCTTACAAGAAGGCGGCGGATTATCTGGAAAGTTATGATGCAGATGAGAGGGAGATTACGAAAACGATAATTGGAACGATTAGCGGGATGGATGTCCCTCTTACGCCAAGTATGGATGGAAGCCGCTCACTGACAGGATATATTAGTGGCATTAGTGAGCAGGAATTACAGAAGGAGCGTGACCAGGTGTTAGGCTGTACGAAAGAGGATATCCAAAGCCTTGCCCCGGTTATGCGGGCGGTCACAGAGAGCGGCAATCTCTGTGTGATTGGAAATGAGCGCCATCTGGCGGATGAGAAGGAATTATTTGCCGTGTTAAAACCATTGTCTTGATAGAAAGTGAGATACGATATGAAAAAATTTAAATCGGGATTTGTGACCTTAATTGGCCGCCCGAATGTTGGAAAATCTACGCTTATGAATCATTTGATCGGACAGAAAATCGCGATTACATCGAATAAACCGCAGACAACAAGAAATAGGATACAGACGGTTTATACCAGCGAGGACGGGCAGATTATCTTTTTGGATACGCCTGGTATCCATAAGGCAAAGAATAAGCTCGGAGAGTATATGGTTACTGTGGCAGAGCGAACGCTAAAAGAGGTGGATGTGATTCTCTGGCTCGTGGAGCCGTCAACATTTATAGGTGCAGGGGAGCGCCATATAGCTGAGCAGCTCCGTCACACGGATACACCTGTGATTTTAGTGATTAACAAGATTGACACAGTAGGCAAAGCGGAGATTTTAACATTTATTGATGCATATAAAGATATTCTTCCGTTTCAGGAGATTGTTCCCGTTTCGGCGCTGAAGGGGGAAAATACCGATGAATTGCTTCGGGTAGTATTTGATTATCTGGAGGAGGGGCCGTGCTATTATGATGAGGATACTGTTACAGACCAGCCGGAGCGCCAGATCGTGTCAGAGCTGGTTCGGGAGAAGGCATTGCGGTGCCTGAGCGATGAGATTCCCCATGGAATTGCTGTCGCAGTTGACAGGATGCAGGAGCGGAAGACGGGCAATCTGATTGATATTGATGCGACAATCGTGTGTGAGCGCGATTCACATAAAGGAATTATTATCGGAAAACAGGGGGCGATGCTAAAGAAAATAGGCACACAGGCACGCCATGATATTGAAAATCTCTTGGATTGCAGGGTAAATTTAAAGCTCTGGGTAAAGGTTAAAAAAGATTGGCGGGACAGTGATTTCTTGATTAAGAACTTTGGTTACAGGAAGACAGACTATGACAATTAGGAAGAATTTTCTCGCAGTTTTGGGGTAAGCTGCAAGATGTTTTTGGGAAAGCAAGGTTCTTTGTCAGAAGATTCCAAGTATAGTTCAGGTAGTCTTTAGACATGCTAAAAGTATAATGTTACTATTCGCGGTGATTCATCTCATTCTGTGATAGCCCTTTTGCCTGCAGCCTGCGATGCTGCTTGGCAGCCCTGGCTCTCTGATGATGGAATGAACAGCCTACGCGGCCAATTTCAGAAAATGTAGCAGAATCTTATGTGGCAAGCACGATGATTCTGCTCTTTTCTGAAATTGACCAGGAATAGCAGCACTGTAATACATCTTAAACAGAAAGGCATGGCAAGGATAATGGGACAAGAGGAACGTTGGAATCAGTTTGCCGTGACAGGCAAAGTAATGGACTATTTGGAATATCGAAAAAGCGCAGATACTGAGCGCAATTCGACAGCAGAGGGAAACAGAGAGAATGAGAGAGACAGTGGCACTTACAGGGATGATCTTAACAGCATCTCCCATGAAAGAGTATGACAGGAGGGTGGAAATCCTGACAAGGGAGCGGGGCAGAATATCGGCATTTGCACAGGGCGCGAGAAAGGTTGGAAGCGCCCTTTCTGCATGTACGTTGCCGTTTACCTTTGGAGAATTTATGATATATGAAGGGAGAAGTTCTTACAATGTGAAATCCGGCATGATACAGAAATTTTTTGGCGATATAGCAAAAGATTATGATATGACATGCTATGCCTCATATTTTGCAGAAATGGCGCAGTATTTTACCAGGGAAAATGTAGAGGCATCAGAGGAAGTTCTTTTGTTGTATATGACACTTCTTGCAATACAGAATGGGAAGGTGCCATTTCGATTGATTCGGGTTATCTACGAAATGCGCTTAATGATGATAGAAGGGCAGGGCTTAGAACTATTTGAATGCCTGCGATGCCATAGGACTAATACGCGTGCGGTTTATTTTGCGGCAGGGGGGCTTATCTGTGAGGAATGTGCTGCAAAGGAGACCGAACTTTCCAGATTGTATCCTTTTATACTGGGGGCGGATGCTTTGTATTCTCTGCAGTACATATTGTCATCTCCGATTGAGCGGCTTTACTCTTTTGTGGTAGCACCGGAGGTGCAGGATGAGCTGGAGCATTTTATGAAGGCGTATCTGGGGAGGTATCTGCAGCATCATTTTAAAACCCTGGATTTTATCGTTTCGGAATGTCAGTCACATAAGAATTTATAAGCACATAAAGTGAAATAGCAGATTCCATAAACTTGCAATTTTGGCGTGATAATGGTATATTCTTGAGAAGGTGAATGAAGTTTGCCTGATAAGAATGGAGGATTAGTTATTATGGAAAAGACAATGGAAAAAATAGTAGCTCTTGCAAAGGCAAGAGGATTTGTATATCCGGGTTCTGAGATTTATGGCGGGCTTGCCAACACATGGGACTATGGAAATCTTGGAGTAGAATTAAAAAATAATGTAAAGCAGGCTTGGTGGCAGAAATTTATCCGCGAGAACCCATATAATGTAGGGCTTGATTGTGCAATCCTGATGAATCCGCAGACATGGGTGGCATCTGGCCATCTTGGAAGCTTCTCAGACCCATTAATGGACTGTAAGGATTGCCATGAGCGTTTCCGTGCAGATAAGGTGATTGAAGATTACATGGATGAGAAGGGTATTCAGCCAGAGGGAAGTATAGATGCCTGGTCCCATGAGGAGATGGAAAAATATATTGAAGAGAACCAGATTACATGTCCAAGCTGCGGTAAACATAATTTTACAGAGATACGTCAATTTAACTTGATGTTTAAGACATTTCAGGGGGTTACGGAGGACGCAAAAAATACAGTATATCTCCGTCCAGAGACAGCACAGGGAATCTTTGTAAACTTTAAGAATGTTCAGCGTACTTCCCGCAAGAAAATACCATTTGGCATTGGCCAGATTGGAAAATCATTCCGCAATGAGATTACACCAGGGAACTTTACATTCCGCACCAGGGAGTTTGAGCAGATGGAGCTGGAATTTTTCTGTGAACCTGATACGGATTTAGAATGGTTTGCATATTGGAAGCAGTTCTGTATTGATTGGCTGAAATCTCTTGGCATGAAAGAAGATGCGATGCGTGTCCGCGACCATGAGAAGGAGGAACTTTCTTTCTACAGCAAGGCGACTACCGATATTGAGTATCTCTTCCCATTTGGCTGGGGCGAGCTTTGGGGAATTGCAGACCGCACAGATTATGATTTAACACAGCATCAGGATGTATCAAAAGAAGATATGAGCTATTTTGATGATTCAAAAAATGAAAAATATATTCCTTATGTCATTGAGCCTTCACTGGGTGCGGACCGTGTTGTCTTGGCATTTTTATGTGACGCCTATGACGAGGAGGAAATTGGGGAAGGCGATGTGCGTACAGTCCTGCACTTCCATCCAGCGCTGGCACCGGTTAAGATTGGCGTCCTGCCGTTGTCAAAAAAGCTGTCTGAGCCTGCAATGGAAATATATACAGACCTTTGCAAGAAATACAACTGTGAATTTGATGACCGCGGAAATATTGGTAAGCGCTATCGCCGTCAGGATGAAATTGGAACTCCATTCTGTGTAACCTTCGATTTTGATTCTATGGAAGATCAAGCGGTAACAGTGCGCGACCGTGATACGATGGAGCAGGAGCGTGTGAAGATTGCAGATTTAGGAAAGTATTTTGAGGATAAATTCAGCTTTTAATCAAGGCATGAAAGAAAGACATAAATAAAACACAAAAAACGCAAAGAACTAAAATGCTTTGCGTTTTTTGTGTTTGGATAACTTTTGCAAGCTATTTTTTTATTCTGATTTTGTCTCTAACTTTGAATATCCTTCTGGGATTTCAATATTTAAGGCTTTGCAGTTCTCTTCGTTGTACATTTTTGTATATTTGCTAGCAAATGCAACATCTACATCTCCTGCTTTTTTACCATTTTTTAGGATATCGTACGCCATTTCACCAGTCTGGTATCCGAGGTCATAATAGCTGATAGAGAGTGTTGCGATACCTGCTTGGCAGATTCCAGCCTCTCCTGCGATCATAGGGATTCCGGCTGGTACAGCGATATTCTTGATTGTCTCAGCACTGGAAGCCATTGTGTTATCTGTCGGAACATAGAGAACATCACACTCGTTGCAGGCAGTTGTTGTAATAGTCTGGATTTCATTGGAATCTGCTGCAGTATATTCTTTATATTCAATATTATCTTCCTCTAGTGCCTGTTTCATCAAGTCAGACTGGTATGCTGAATTTGGCTCAGAAGAGCAGTAAAGGATACCTACTTTTTTAACATCAGGTATCAATTCCAGAATCATATCTTCCTGCTGGTCAATTGGGGCCAAGTCAGAAGTTCCAGATACATTTGTCCCAGTCTTTCCGCTCCAGTCTTTTATGTTTAATGCCGTACCGTAATCTGTTACAGAAGTTCCAAGAATCGGGATATCTGCGGTAGCCTGTGATGCTGCCTGGAGTGCGCCAGTAGCGTTTGCCATAATCAGGTCTACATTATTTGTGACGAAGTTATTGCAGATAGTGGAACAATTTGTGGCTTCGCCCTGAGCATTCTGTTCATCAAATTCAACGTTATCTTTGCCAAGTTTTTCTGTCAATGCATCTTTAAATCCCTTTGTTGCAGAATCCAATGCTTCATGCTCTAATAACTGGCAGATACCAATGGTATACTTTTTAGAAGTGGAAGCAGATTTGTCAGAAGATGAATCATCTTCTGCGCCACAACCGGTCAGGCAGACCGCAAGAGCGGCTGCTGTCAGGACTGATACAATTTTCTTTTTAAGTTTCATAAAGCTCCTCCTTTTGCCGCCATAAAAAAACTGCCATAATTAAGGAAAACTGAATTTTCTATGTTGGCAGGTTTGGCGACATTGTTCTTGTTTTTCCTATATTTACTCCAAATGCTATAATAGCAATGGTTATTTTTTATGTCAAGAAAATTCGTGGGCTTTTCTTAAAAAGTGGGCTGTGGTTGCTGCTGTTCACTGTCATTCTAAACTTATTGCATAAAACTATCGACAGTTTGCGAATATCAATGTATTATATAGATAAATGAAATTCAGATAGAAAAACAGCAGAGAGAGGAACGGTTTATGCAGTTATTATACAATGTTGATTTTGAACTTGCAGTCATTGGTTATTTAATTACCATGTATGTTTTTTTGCACATACAGTATTCTGGGCAGTCGGAAATTAACACAAAATTCCGCCGGCTAACTTTATTTGTGCTGCTTTCTGATATTTTGGATGTATCGACCGCGCTTACAATTAGTTATGGGGCTGTGGTACCAGTCTGGTTTAATATGGTACTCAATACCGTTTATTTTGGGATGGCTGCTGGGATGGCATATTATTTTCTTTGTTATGTAGCGGCGTATGTCTCTGTTAAGGAGGGGAAGAGCGCTCTGTCCCCAGTCCATTTCTATCTGCTTTTGGTTTACTATGGGGTGCTTGGGATTAACTTGTTAGTTCAAAATTTATTGTTCCAATTTGATGTGCATGGGAAATATATTCATGGCTCTCTTTATGTTATTGTCTTTCTTGTTCCATTATATTATATGTTAGTCACATTGTTTATCTATATCCGTAATCAGGAATGCTTTGCATTAAAGCAAAAAATTTCGACTATCGCATTTATTGTTTTAACTATAATTGGGTCAATTCTTCAATTAATTGTATTTCCGAATGTGCTGCTTGGGTTATATTGTGTTGCAATTGCAGATTTACTTGTTTTCTTTACAATGGAGACACCAGATTACCAAAAGCTTGTAAAGACTATGGAGGAACTGGAGCAGGCAAAAAATGAGGCAGAGAATGCGAAATACGCGGCAGAGATTGCGAAGGGAGAAGCGGAAGAAGCAGGAATCAGGGCATATGAGGCAAGCCAAGTAAAGAGTGAATTTTTGAGGAATATGTCCCATGAGGTGCGCACGCCGATTAATGCGATTCTTGGATATAATGAGATGCTGATCCGCGATACAAAAGAGAGTCAGACAGCGGTTTATGCTGCAAATGTACAGGAAGCGGGCCATAATCTTTTATATATTATGAATGACATTTTGGATTTTGTAGATATTGATAGTGGCAGTTTGAAGCTTGAGGAGGAGGCGTATTCTACCTTATCTATGCTGCAGGATATGGTGACATATGGAGAGCATCATGCGGACCGTAAAAAACTAGAATTCCGTGTTTCGATTGACCGAAATATTCCAAGTGCATTATATGGGGATATGTCGAGATTGATTCAGATTGCTAATAATCTGATTTCTAATGCAATAAAATTTACACAGAGTGGTTTTGTAAAATTTAAGCTTGCATGGCAGCCGGAGGATTCCCAAATCGGCTTTTTGGAGTTTGAAGTTAGTGACAGCGGGATTGGCATGACACAGGAGTCGGTGGTGAATATTGGAAAAAGCTTTTCTAGGGCAGACCAGAAAAGAACGCAGAATATACAGGGGATAGGATTAGGGCTTTCTATTGTGACAAAGCTTTTAGGGCGGATGGGAAGCAGGCTGGATGTTAAGAGTAAGTATGGAGAGGGAAGTGTATTTTCTTTTCAAGTGCGGCAAAGGATTGTAGATGCTGCGCCGATTGGTGAGATTGAGTGGGGGAGAAGCCGGATGGCACCATCAGAGGCTGGTTCCGTTCTTCTTGCGCCAGAGGCGAGGGTTCTTGCAGTAGATGACAATGCTATAAATCTGGATGTGCTTCGGGGTCTTTTGGAAGAGACAAAAGTGCAGATTGATACAGCTATGAGTGGACAGGAAGCATTAGAATGTATGGAGACTGGTTGCTACCATATAATCTTTTTAGATCATATGATGCCGCTAATGGATGGGGTAGAGACACTGCAGGAGATGCGAAAGAGAGGGCTTTGCCAAGGGGTACCGGTTATTGCGTTGACAGCAAATGCCGTTAAGGGGGCAAAGGACGAGTATTTAAAGGAAGGGTTTGATGATTATTTATCGAAGCCAGTTAGCGGGCAGGAATTAGTGGAGGTTTTGCGGGGGTGCCTTCCCGCTGATTTGATTCAAGAAGAAAAGCAGAACAGGTTTTATGAGGTGAGCTATCGAATCACAAAATCGTTTCTGGATAAGCTCCCTTTTCTGGATACGGCAACCGGTATGTCATATTGTTGTGACAGTGAGGATTTATATAGGGAAGTGTTAATGACGTATCTTGAGCATGGAAGATCGGAAGAAGTTTGCCAGGCATTTGAGGAGGAAAATTGGGAGGATTATCATATTCAGATTCATGCTTTGAAAAGCTCCTCTATTTCAATTGGTGCGCATGAATTGTCTGAACAGGCAAGGCTTTTAGAAATGGCGGCAAAGAATGGTGACATTGCATATATTAGGAAACATCATAATGAGGTGCTTAAGCAGCACAAAATGTTGCTGAAGGATTTGGAAGAGGCACTAGCTGAGCAGGGAGGTGGAAGACGTCATAATGCGGTGATGCGGGATAAGGTGGCACATATCCTTGTCGTAGATGATGATTCTATGAATCTACGTGTAGCGGAGAAGATGTTGGAGGAACGTTATTTTGTAAGCTGTGTGAAGTCGGGGGAGGAGACGTTAGTGTTTTTAGAGAGGGAGATTCCAGACCTGATTTTGCTTGATATCCATATGCCGGGAATGGATGGTTTTGAGGTGATTGACCATATTAAGGCGGATGAAAAATTTGCGGCAATTCCGGTTATCTTTCTGACAGCAGATAATGACAGGGAGGCCGAGATACAGAGTTTTAAGCATGGGGCGTTGGATTTTATTACAAAACCATTTGTAGTTGATATAATGATGCAGAGGGTGAAGCGTATCTTGGAGCTTGACCGCCTGCAGAAGAATCTTCAGCACGAAGTAGCGAAACAGACAAAAAAGGCGGAGGAGAGGCGCCAGAAGATTGAACGGATGTCAGACCAGATTATGGAGGCTCTTGCAGGTACGATTGATGCGAAAGATACATATACAAATGGGCATTCTGTCAGGGTTGCGGAATACTCACGTGAGATGATGCGGCGCATGGGAGGCTCCGAACAGGAGCAGGAGGATGTATACCGTATTGGTCTTTTACATGATATAGGAAAAATTGGAATTCCAGATGTTATTATTAGCAAGGCTTCTGGCCTTACGGACGAAGAGTATGGGCTTATAAAGTCTCATCCGGTTATTGGCGCGGATATTTTAAAAAATATTTCAGAGATACCGGAAATAGACGTAGGTGCCCGGTGGCATCATGAAAAATACGATGGCACTGGTTATCCAGACGGTTTAAAGGGAGAAGAGATTCCAGTGATGGCTAGGCTGATTGGGGTAGCGGATGCCTATGATGCAATGGCATCCAAGCGGAGCTATCGTGACGTCCTTCCGCAGGAGACGGTGCGGAAAGAAATCGAAGAGGGAAGGGGAACTCAGTTTGACCCGCAGTTTGCTGATATTATGCTGCAAATGATTGATGATGACGTGGACTATAATATGCGTGAAAAATAGCATGGTACTTTTGGGGGGGGCTTTTGTCTCATAGCATCCTAAAGTTTTACCTTTCCATTTTTGGAAAATTGTACGCCAAGGGGTCTGCTGTATGTATTCATTTTTTGGATGATTCTTTGTCTGGCTGCGCCTTTTAGTGGTGTCGGCTGGTAGTTGTTTATTGCACTTGTGGAGGATACCATACAAGGGATAATGCGCATATTTTTGTCTTTTTTTAACTTTTTGTTTTTAAATGTAAATGTTTGCTGGAAAATAATGGTGTCTTTGTCTGACGGGTTAGTGTTTCCGCCAAAGCAGAAATTTGCGAGGCTGTAAACAATGTAAGCGCCTTTGTACCTTTCGATTCCCTGCAGGGTATGAGGGTGGTGCCCAAGAACAAGATTTGCCCCTTTCTTTACGGCGTAATGGGCTAAATCGGTCTGAACGGCATTTAAAGTGCTGGTATGCTCTATACCGGCATGCATACTGACAATAATCAGGTCTGCCTGTCTTTTTTTCAATTTTTTAATCCCGCTTGCAATCAGATTTTTGCTGTAATCTGCCCCAAGCAGCCCATTTACTGCAACCATACCAATCCGTATGCCTTTTGTTTTATATATAGAGACTTTGTCGTAGGAGGCATATTTGATGCCTGCTTTTTGAAATGTGTTTATTGTGTCAGTATAACTTTGTTCACCATAATCGCGGCAGTGGTTATTTGCAAAAGAGACTGCTTCAATTGCCCCTTTTTTAAGAAGCCTGATATAGGAAGGGGAGCCTTTGAATGCATATGTCTTGTCCATACGTGAGGTACTGTCTGTCAATGTCCCCTCAAAATTTACCAGCGTAAGATCGTCTTTTTCAAAAATATTCCTTACATTCCGGAAAAAATATTCCGGCTTTTTTTTGTTGTAAACAGAATAAAAATTAACGCTTGCTGGAGAATTTCTGTCACTTCCAAAAGTACAATCACCTGCTGCGCTGATGGTGATTGATGTTGTTTTCTTTTTTTTCTTTGCCGCCCCGTTTGCAATTGGTTCTTGTGCCTTTTGACTGACTGTGTTTTGTGCTGGAGGATTTGTATTATTTTGTCTATGGGTTTTTGTCTTTTGCTGCATTTCTGAAGCGCATCCAGTAAAAAGAAAACACAAACTAAAAATGCAGACAATATAATGCCATAATTTTTTCTGTTTTTGCATGATAGGATTCCTTTCTTTTGCGTAAACTATCGTGTGTGATTTTATTCTCGCGTAAGCAACGAGCCAAATGCAATGCTTGCAAGGAACTGAAAGTTCCTTTGCACCCAAACCATATCCTACCTCATTTCTTTTCTCTTGACAAGTTTTATACATGTTGTTTAGAATGGCCTTAATAGTTACAGTGGCAAAGAAAATGGAACGGAAAAAGAAATGGAGGAAATGATGGAAAATGGTGTAGAAATGGTCTGGAAAGACCGGAAGCGTAATGCACTGGGGCTTCCCTGGACTTTTACGATATATTCGTTATCAGAAGACCGCCTTTTTGTAAAAAGTGGTTTATTGCGGACTGTTGAGAATGAAGTCCGGTTATACCGGATTTTGGATTTGTCATTAAGCAGGACGCTTTTTCAGAAGATATTTGGGATTGGGACAGTTCAGGTATCCTCAGCCGATAAAACACTGGGAGATTTTGAACTGAAAAACATAAAAAGGCCAGAAGAAATTAAGGAACTGCTCTCAAACCTTGTAGAGGAAAACAGGGAGAAAAAGCGGGTTACGAGCCGTGAATATATGGATGGGGATGAGGAGGAATTGGATTGAAATAATCGTGATATACCTACATAGCCAATTAGAGACAAAGAAGTAAAATCTCATGTGCAAGCACAATAATTATGCTCTCTTTTGAAATTGACTGTGAATCGTAACATTTGGCGAAGTTTTTTCCAGAAATTGTGAAAAAAACCTTTTCATAGGCGTTGTTTCTATGGTATACTAACTCATAACGACTAGTGCAGAATCATATCTGCCTGGGGGCAAAAACGGGCGATGCATGTGTCGCACATAATATATTTTTAGGAGGTAATTTTTCAATGGCAAACAAATGGGTTTATTTGTTCAGTGAAGGAAACGCTAACATGCGTGAGCTTCTTGGTGGTAAAGGTGCTAACCTTGCTGAGATGACAAGCTTAGGACTGCCTGTACCACAGGGGTTCACCATTACAACAGAGGCTTGTACACAGTATTATGAGGATGGCCGTGAGATCAATGATGAGATTCAGGCACAGATCAATGAGTACATCGTAAAGATGGAAGAAATCACAGGCAAGAAGTTTGGTGATAAGGAGAATCCTCTTCTGGTATCTGTACGTTCTGGTGCGCGTGCATCCATGCCAGGTATGATGGATACAATTCTGAACCTTGGACTGAATGAGACTGTTGTTGAGGTTATTGCCGAGAAGTCTGGTAACCCACGTTGGGCATGGGACTGCTACAGAAGATTTATCCAGATGTATTCTGATGTAGTTATGGAAGTTGGTAAGAAGTATTTTGAAGAGCTTATTGACAAGATGAAAGAAACAAAAGGCGTAACTTATGACGTAGATTTGACAGCAGATGATCTGAAGGATTTGGCTTCTCAGTTTAAGGCTGAGTACAAGAGCAAAATTGGCACAGACTTCCCTGATGACCCGAAAGAGCAGTTAATGGGTGCTATTAAGGCTGTATTCCGCTCTTGGGACAACCCTCGTGCAAATGTATACCGTCGTGACAATGATATTCCATATTCATGGGGTACTGCAGTTAACGTACAGAGTATGGCATTTGGTAACATGGGTGATGATTGTGGTACTGGTGTTGCATTTACACGTGATCCTGCTACAGGCGAGAAGAAACTTATGGGTGAGTTCCTGATCAATGCACAGGGTGAAGACGTAGTTGCTGGTGTGCGTACTCCTATGCCAATCGCAAAGATGGCAGAAGAGTTCCCAGAGGCATTTGCACAGTTCCAGGATGTCTGCAAAAATCTGGAGAATCACTATAGAGATATGCAGGATATGGAGTTTACAGTTGAGAATAAGAAACTCTATATGCTTCAGACACGTAATGGTAAGAGAACAGCTCAGGCAGCTCTTAAGATTGCATGTGACCTTGTAGATGAGGGAATGAGAACAGAGGAAGAGGCAGTTGCAATGATCGATCCTCGTAACTTAGATACTCTTCTTCATCCACAGTTTGATGCTGCTGCATTAAAGAAAGCTGAGCCAATTGCTAAAGCACTCGGTGCTTCTCCGGGAGCTGCATGTGGTAAAGTGGTATTTACAGCAGAAGATGCTAAGGAGTGGGCTGCAAGAGGAGAGAAAGTTGTTCTGGTACGTCTTGAGACATCTCCAGAAGACATCGAAGGTATGAAGGCTTCCCAGGGTATCCTGACAGTCCGCGGTGGTATGACATCCCATGCAGCAGTAGTTGCTCGTGGAATGGGTACATGCTGTGTATCTGGTTGTGGGGATATCGCTATGGACGAGGCTAATAAGAAATTCGTTCTTGCAGGTAAGACATATACAGAAGGATCTGAAATCTCTATTGATGGTTCTACTGGTAATATTTATGATGGCATCATTCCTACAGTTGATGCTACAATTGCTGGCGAGTTTGGCCGCATTATGGAATGGGCTGATAAGTATAGGACACTTAAGGTTCGCACAAATGCAGATACTCCTTCAGATGCTAAGAAAGCTCGCGAGCTTGGCGCAGAAGGTATCGGTCTTTGCCGTACAGAGCATATGTTCTTTGAGGGTGACAGAATTGATGCATTCCGTGAGATGATTTGTTCTGATACTGTGGAGGAAAGAGAGGCAGCACTTGCTAAGATTCTTCCAGTACAGCAGGGAGACTTTGAGAAGTTATATGAAGCTCTGGAAGGAAATCCTGTTACAATCCGTTTCCTTGATCCGCCGCTTCATGAGTTCGTTCCTACTGAGGAAGAGGACATCAAGAAGCTTGCAGATGCAAAGGGCAAGACTGTAGAAGAGATTAAGACAATTATTGAGTCATTACATGAGTTTAATCCTATGATGGGACACCGTGGATGCCGTTTGGCTGTGACTTATCCTGAGATTGCTAAGATGCAGACAAGTGCTGTTATCCGTGCAGCTATCAATGTTCAGAAGGCTCATTCTGATTGGAAAGTTAAGCCAGAAATCATGATTCCGTTAATTGGAGATATCAAAGAGCTTAAGTATGTAAAGAAGGTTGTAGTTGACACAGCTGATGCAGAAATCGCTGCAGCAGGCATTAACCTTGAGTACGAAGTGGGAACAATGATTGAAATTCCTAGAGCAGCTCTTACAGCTGATGATATCGCTTCAGAGGCTGAGTTCTTCTGCTTCGGTACAAACGACTTGACACAGATGACATACGGCTTCTCACGTGATGATGCAGGTAAGTTCCTCGATGCTTACTATGATGCTAAGATCTTCGAGAACGACCCATTTGCTAAGCTTGACCAGACTGGTGTTGGACAGCTTATGGAGATGGCTATTGAGAAAGGTAAGAAGGTTCGTTCTTCCCTTCACTGCGGAATCTGTGGTGAGCACGGCGGAGATCCTTCATCTGTAGAGTTCTGCCATAAGATTGGGTTGGATTATGTATCATGCTCTCCATTCCGTGTGCCGATTGCACGTTTGGCAGCAGCACAGGCGGCTATACAAAGCAAGTAAGAGTTTTTATTTCTTGTGATCGAAGACAAAGTTTTTGCTGGTGACAGATTTTAATTTATATTTCTAAAAATATAGACCTTGGAAAAAAGGAGCATTATCCTCTTTCTTTTTCCAGGGTCTTTTTTCATATTAAAAAACTCTTTTATGCTGCCATCAGTCCTCTTCTTTTCAGTTCTGTTGCCCTTGATAACCCATTATCCTCCTCCTCTTTCTTTTTTCGTTTCATTTTCTTTTGAAATACTTGTAAACACTTGGCTTCGCGGCGATAAGGAAGTATTCAAAGCAACTTTTTTATCAACGCTGACAAACAGAGTGCAAATAGAAAACGAGTGAAAAGTTTATATCGCTTTTCACTCGTCTTTATTTATTTTTGAAATTTATTGGCTATTTCCGCCATCTGCATAAGATTTTGCAGTGATTCCCAGGTTTTTAATCAATTCTGGTAACAACATTTTCATCATATTCGTATCTGTAGATTCTTCCTTTTGCACATTATTTAAACTGGTTTGCATTTTTGCTTGAATAGTTTCTGTATCTTTTTTGCTTATTTGCTCTTTTAATTCAGTAATAGAGTCCTGAATTTGATATAACATAGTAAGAATACCTTGAGAAAATATCTGTTTACTTTGTTCTTCGTCTTGTCCAAGTGTATTATCTTGAATTTCAAAAGAAAATGTTCCTATTGTTTGCTCCAAACGCTTTTTTGTTTCCTCTACATTATCCAAATCAGTTAAATCATATTCAAAAGTCCTTACTGTATTTACATCAAACGGTATGCTCTCTCCTTTTTTCTTAAGATGAATGATAGGTCTGTCCGTACATTTTCTATATCCCATTTCATAAAATACATTTGGGTTATGACCGGATATATCAGCTATGACAAGTTCTGACGATAAAAGCTTATCAATAATAGTTTGTGTAATTGAATCTGAATCGTTAATTTGGTCTACACGCACTGCTTCAAAGCCACAGATCTCACAAACAGGACTAATAATATACTTGAATAGCTTGTCCGCATTGATTCTTGTTTCACTTCCTACATCTCCAATAGGAGATACTACAAAACATGTTTTCATAAGAGATATACCCCCTTGATTTTGGTTTATAACATAAATTCCTCTGTCTGTTTTTTTAATAGACTTGTTTCTAAGTAATGTGTTTATTGAACCGGAAAACTGTCCTTCTGAATAATCAGAAATTCCAACTTGCTCTAGGAGACTTTTTATTTCTTGTACAGTATGCGGACAGCCGTCTGCAAGAAAATCTATGACTTTTTCTTGTATTATTGCGCTTTTTGTCATGATTACACGCTCCTTTCTACCATATCTTATTATTTTTTCTTGTAAAAGTCAATATATTCTTGTAAATTTATTGTGTTATGTGCAATGTTAGTGTTCTTAGTTACAAGAAAACTTATTTCAAATTCAATTTATATACAATTATTTAGGATAACAAAAGTACTATATTTATATAACGATTTGTAAAACAGGTTATCTTCCATATATGATTTGAAAAATAGAATTGAAAATAATTGCTTTTTTATTTCTGTTACGCAATAGAACGCCATTTTTGAGGGCAGACATATAAAAACCTTTACCCCCGTCATTTTAACGCCCGCAAAGCGGCATAAATTAAGGGCAAAATAACCCCTACTGCGTAACAAGCCCCATAATAAATTGAGGGCAAAAGCAGTCTTTGCTACTTCCTATCGGTCAAAGCGGAATTTCAACATGGCTTCAACCAGTTTAGCCTTTAATCTGTCCTGTGTATCATCATTGATATACCCCTTGTATACAGACAGGTATTTGATGTGTGCGGTGTAGTGCCGCAATACTGCGTCTACCGCTTCTGGCTCTCCGGCAACGGCTTTTTGGATTACCTCAAAAGGTATCAGCTTTTTGTTCCTCATGTTCCAAACTCTCCCATTCTTTCCACTACTGTTTCAGTGCAACATTTCTTCAACTGTTTATTGTACTTCTGGAACGCCCGTACAGTCTGCCGATCGATAGCCAACGAAGTAATAAAGCCACAGCAACCGTTATAAAAGAAATAGGGGCTGTCGGGAAATAGGTAGTTCCAAACAGAGGCAGGTGTGATTCATGCGAATCACACCTGCCTCTGAAACTTTTACATAAAAAGAGAAAAAAGATGGCTAACGACAACCATCTTCTCTCCGTTACATGTTATAATGTAACTATGCCAAACAATAAATATTATAACGATTTTTTTGAAATTGGGCAACAGAAAATTAATTTCAGTTTCTTCGAATTGAGTTTACCTCACGACGATCCAGTCTATACCCTGAAAAAAGTGATGGAGGAATTAGATTTTTCTGGCTTGTTAGCCAATTGTTCAGATAAGGGAAGAACCGGGTACAACCCAATTATGATGTATGCTGTAGTTACTTACGCAAACATGCGTGGGATAAGGGCTGTTGACCGTATTGTGGAATTATGTGAAAGAGACCTTGCATTTATCTGGCTTACCAAAGGACAGAAACCCAAAAGGGATGCCTTCTATGAGTTTAAGAATAAAAAACTGACTTCTGATGTACTGGATGAGCTAAATTACCAGTTCCTGCGCCGCCTGCAAAAAGAAGGCTTAATCACATTGAAATCCCTTTTTATCGATGGGACTAAAATAGAGGCCAATGCAAACCGCTATACATTTGTGTGGAGAGGAACGATCAATTACCATCTTGCAGGATTATTGGATACGATTGATTCGTTGTATCAGAAATATAATACATTGATTGATGAAAATGAGTACGGCATAAAACATGATATTCCCCATGCGCATATGTTTGTGGTCGAAGGAATGGATAAGGTAAGGGAAGTTATTGAAAAGAACCGGAAACGAAAACTGACAAAACATAAAAAGTTACCGAATAATACAATCATTGAGATTGACAACTGTTCTCCCATGGAAATCCTGAAGCTCCAGAAAAATCTGATGCAGATCTCAGAGAAGGAACAGACTGCATTCGTTTATGGAAAAGGGAAGAGGAAACCGGAGCTCCAGCAGCTTTATGAAGAACTGGAAAGCTGCGGCGAACGCCTTATGGGATACAAAGAGTGCTTTGAGATTATGGGAAAGGACAGGAACAGTTATTCCAAAACAGATTTAGAAGCCACCTTTATGAGAATGAAAGAGGACCACATGCTGAACGGACAGTGAAAGGCTGCATATAATGTCCAGATTGCAGTAGAGAATTATTTCATTGTCCATGCTTATGTCAGCAATGACCGGACAGATTATAACACACTGATCCCGGTTTTGGAAAAACATAAAAGAGCATTCGGGGATATCCTTGAGGAAGTGACGGCAGACAGCGGTTATTGCAGTGAGAAGAATCTCCTGTATTTGAAGGAAAATAGAATATCCAGTTACATTAAGCTGCAGGATCATGAAAAGCGGAAAACACGTGCTTATACAGAAGAGATTGGAAAGCATTACAACATGAAAACACAGGTGTTTGAGGATGAACTGTATTATGTTTGCCGTGACGGAAGAGAACTGCATCATATCCGCACAGAGACCAAAAAACAGGATGGTTATACACAGACCTTTGAGGTGTATGGATGTGCAGACTGTAGCGGCTGTGAACACAAAGCGAAATGCTTATATAAATATAATGCTGAAAAAGATGCCAGGAAAAATAAAGTCATGAAGATCAATGAGCAGTGGGAAACATTGAAAGAAGAATCCCATGCAAACATCCAGAGTGAGAAAGGGATCCTAAACCGCCAGATCCGTTCCATCCAGACAGAAGGACATTTTGGAGATATCAAAGAAAACGATAGCTTCCGGCGGTTCAACTACCGGACATCAGAAAAGGTGTATAAAGAATTCATGCTGTATGCCATTGGTCGGAACATAAATAAATATCATCGTTTTCTTCATGATAAAATCCAAAAATTTGAAGGAAAAACGGAAGAAAAGGCTGCTTAGAAAAAGTGCGCTTTCAAAAATGCAGCCAAGGGGTTTTTGCGCCCTAAAATACATACGGAAAAGAAAAAATACGAATCTCCCGCAGAAGGTCAGGTATTAAAAACACTGATTTCTACGGGAGATTCGTATTTTAAGATTCAGAGCTTAAAAATCGGTATTAACCGACAAGCCCTGTTTTTAAATATCCAAACTGGCACAGGTTGTATTATGGAAGGCTGGCAATAACTGGTGCTACTTTTTTTAGGAATTTATAATGATTATCCGCATCCCAGTTGACAGACCAGCACATAACACCACGTAGTTTCTTATAATTTTTCTTTGGCTTATAACTGCCTGTTTTTTTTCCTTTTACCAGGCAATTTAAAGCTTTGTTTACTATGGAAGGTGAAATATAACCACTTCCCGCCCCTTTTACTGAAGCAGGGACTCCTATACCTGTCTGGTCTGGCCTTAATCCGTTTTCCAATTGTATAGAAGCCAGGGCAGCCAAGAAATCCGCACTCCCTTGGGAATAAACTTTTCCATCAGCTCCAAGCATAGAACCAGAATTATAATACTGGGTATTAACAATAGTAAGTATATCTTTTATTTTTAAAGCCAGTTTAAAGTATTCTGTATTTTTATTCTGCATATCTAAAGTCTGTGGAGCTAAAGTGATAATCAGGCTTTTTCCAGCTTTTTTTGAAAGCAGCCGCAAAGCCTTTGCCATATATTTGGAGTTGATGCCATGTTCCAGGTCAATATCCACTCCATCAAAACCATATTCCTTCATAAGATTATATATACTGCCAGCAAACCGTTTGGCTTCTTTTGTGTTAGTAACACTTACTGTCCCGTTTTCACCTCCTATTGATATGATTACACGCTGTCCTTTTTTCCTGGCAGCTTTAATATCATTAATAAACTGTAGCTTATTATATCCGCCTAACTTTTGGCAAAGTGTTTCATCCAGACGGAAAGTTACCCTTCCAGAAACAGAAGCCTGTTTTGCAAATGCCACAGCAATAAGGTTATATTCCTTTGGTACATCGCTGATTTTGAGGCATTTAGCACCATTGTTAAAATTTTGCCAGTATCCTGTAATTATGTGGCTTGCCAGTCCAGTGTGTCTATCCTTGCTGCCAGCTGTTTTTACTGGTTTTTCTTGTGTTTTTTTTGTATTTGGTGTTGTATCAGGTTTCTTTCCAGGCTTAGCTGCTGTCCCGCTTGGTATTCTCCAGACTCCCCATTCATCAGACTGTTTTGCAGGGTCTTCGCCCTGTGTCCACCATGCCGCCTCATAAATAATTCCATCGCGGCTCACAAGGTTTCCAGCTACATAAATGCTGTCCTTGTCCCATTCTTTTACAGCAGCGGCTTTGCCAGGCCAAGAAAGCAGCAGTGGGAACAGTGCCAATAAAAAAGCTATAATAATAAAAAAGCCTTTTGGCAATAAAGATTTTATTCTTTTCATAATTTATGTTATCCTCCTTTCAGGTTGTGCTTTATAGTTTACTTATAGTAAATCTGTGTACCTTTAAAAATAATATATTACCTTTTTAATTACCAACATTATACCATAAAATAGCAGACACAAGCAAATTATAAGTTGGCTTGTCGGGGATTGCCAAAAGATACGGTTATCAGAATGTATAGAAGTTTTACACGGCATATCACAAATCCCAGAGTGCCTATGTAGATTATATGGAACAGGTAGTTAATTGGGAAAAAGCTTATGGAAAGGGAAGCCATAGACAAGATAAGGAAAGTGTGCTTGAACGGTTCCAAAAGCTACAAAAGAAAACAGCAGGCCATCAGCAACAAAGAACAGTTACAAGCAAAGACCGAGGGGCGAGATAGGCTTTCGGTCTTTACCATATATAACAACTTCTTAATGATAAATACCAAAGAATGTGGTATTATAGACGAGAACATATTGTTTTAGAGAGTTTTATTTGGAGGAGTATATGATAAAAGCCTTATTTTTTGATTTTTATGGCACAATTGTGCATGAAGACGGTGTGGTAATTGATGAAATTACAACGATTATCAGTAATACTGGAAATGGTACGAATAAATTAACCATTGGCAGCTATTGGTGGAAGATATTTCAAGAATTGTATATGAATTCTTTTGGTAATCGTTTTAAAACCCAAAAAGAATTAGAAATAGAATCGCTTGAAATAACATTAAAGAAATTTGAATCTAATGCCAGCGCTAATGAATTAAGCCAAAAAATGTTTAAGCATTGGAGAAAACCTCCCATATTTGAAGATGCTGCAAATTTTTTAGATTC
Source organism: uncultured Lachnospiraceae bacterium (assembly GCA_910585905.1). Classification (GTDB taxonomy): domain Bacteria; phylum Bacillota; class Clostridia; order Lachnospirales; family Lachnospiraceae; genus Butyribacter. The sequence goes on along the minus strand of CAJUID010000016.1, from coordinate 1,437 downwards.
ATGTAATATTCCGTACTATATAGTGTCCAACATAGATACCGATGATATTATAGCTGCAATCCATTATCACGGTTTAACTCCTATCAAGATATTCACGAGTGAAGATGCGAAATCGTATAAACCTCGCACAGAATTATTTGAAATGGCTTTGAAAGAAACCAATTTGGATCCACAAGAGGTAGTGCATATTGGTGACTCCTTAAATAGTGATATTAAAGGAGCATCCAATTTGGGAATCAATACTATTTGGATGAATCGGAATAATAAAGAAATTCCCAATGGAGTAGTAGCTGTTGTAAGTTTCAATGACATTCTGAATACACCTTATTTCTCTTCTATTAAGAATTGATTTTAACCAAGATATGATAAAGAAACGAATAATAAGAAAGGATTCCATATATGATTAGAGAAATAGTGAAAAACGATTTAGACGGTTTATTCTCGCGTACGCAACGAGCCAAACGCAAGTTTGCTTGCACTTGGCGACTGCGCGCGGGTCAAATACCCCGCCCCTCTGGGGCGAACTTGCTAAAGGGAAGCTAAGTCATGCCCCGTTGCTCTGCAGCGGGGTATTTGACTAAGATTGTATATGCAGCTGCATGATAATCCTATGCCGGAAAAAATGGCTGAACTTTTGCAGATTTGGAATGATATTTTTCAAGATAAAAATCATCACGTGATTGTTGCTGAAGAAAATGGGGAAATTGTATCTTCCTGTGTCTGCGTCATCATTCCCAACCTGACTCACAACCAGCAGCCGTATGCTTTTATTGAAAATGTGATAACTGATGAAAAGTTCAGAAAAAGAGGACTGGCAACGCAGTGCTTAGATTACGCAAAAGTGATTGCCATAAAAGAAAACTGCTATAAAATGATGTTGCTCACAGGCTCTAAGAAAAAAAGCACATTGGATTTTTACAGAAAGGCAGGGTATAACAGTGACGATAAAACAGCATTTATTCCCGCGAAGCAACGAGCCAAGCGCGAGCTTGCTCGCATTTGGCGACTGCCGCGAGGGTCAAATACCCCGCCCCTCTGGGGCGAACTTGCTAAAAAGAAGCTAAGTCATGCCCCGTTGCTTGCAGCGGGGTATTTGACTCAATGGATATAGCGTGGCAAAGGAAACGCTTGACTTGTATTTTTCAATGCAAAACTTAAATCGGGCAACTATAAAGTTGCAGCCGGCATGATTAAAGTTGGGATGAATCTACCGGATATGAAAGCATTGTGTGAAAATTATTTGTTGGAAAATGGCGCAGATTCCTTTTGGTATTGGGATGTTGGCGCGTTTGTTTTTGCAGGAGATGTTGGATAGTGCGGAGGGGTGACAAACAAATACAAATAAAAAAGGGACTTCCTCAATCTTTAAAAGGCTATGACACTAACGGTTATAGTCTTTTTTCATGCGGTAATTACCGTATGAAATGAACTCCTATT
>CAJUID010000015.1 GCA_910585905.1 uncultured Lachnospiraceae bacterium | reverse complement strand
GCGACCCTCGCCTTGGCAAGGCGATACTCCACCACTGAGCCACTCGTGCATTTCTGTGCCTCTCGCGAACACAATTAGCATTTTACAAGATTTTTCCACCAATGTCAATACCCTTTTTCTATTTTTTTAATTTTATTTATCTTACCCAAATTTATGGAACTCGATAAAACTGCCCCCCATCAACTAGGCGGTATATCCATTTTAATCAATCCAGACAAATATCCTATCGCTTCCTCATGCCCCTGCGCCGCCGCCTTTTTAAACCAGTACACGGCCTCCCGTTTATTTTCTTCTACACCGTCACCCCACAGATATTTTGCCCCAAGAATGCATTGTGCCGTTGGAAACCCATCCTCCGCCAGCTTACGGTACCAATAAATCCCTTGTGATTTGCTATCTGAATCTCCAATCTTGCCACTGTCAAAAATGCGTCCAAGTTCCATCTGCGATTTATAATTTCCCTGTCTGGCAGACAGTTGATACCAATATACTGCCTCATGATAGTCCAGATGCTTTGTGCCCTCTTCTGCATAAAATCCCCCAAGCTTCTGCTGCGAATCCGCATTTCCTTTTACCGCCCTGCTTGCTTCCCTTTTCATGGCAAAATTCATCTGCGCCAAAAATTTAATCTCCCGGCCAGATTCTTGTAAATTGTCTCCGCTAGATAATGCCTTGCTACCAAAACCAGATATATCTGCCCCTAAAACTGCCTGCTGTTCTTCAGGACTTCCTTCTAAAGCAGCCCTTTCCATGCCGGCAGACTGCCCTAATGTCTCTATTCCCGTTTGCACCGCGCCTGTAGTTTCTCCATGTAACACAGAATCAAGCTGCCCAGATGCCTTCTGGTATTCCTCCTCATTAAAGCGTGCCCTGTCTTCTTCCCTGGCTTCCCACTTCCGTTCCACAGAAACCTGCACATCCCATTCCAACAAGCACATCAGGCTTTCGACAAACATAACGGCTTCGTATTCTTTCATATTTTGAACTAAAACAAAAAGAGACTGCGTGATACAGGCTCTTTTTGACCAAGCCGCCTGCTGGTCTGCCATCTGAAAGCGCTCTGGTATTTTAAGGCGGTATGCTTCATCTAATATATTAATTTCTTGTTTCAATTCTGGAAATTTGTCCCCAAACAAACGCACAAAAGACTCGTCCCATAAGCAGGAACGCCCCTCTTCCTTTACCAGCGTATTCATATGCTGCAGCAAATCATGCGGGTAATTGCCTGTAATCAATAGCACTTCTTTCTCCATAATCCCTCCACTAATCAATATACATAACAGCATTATCCTGCCACACTATGGCAACTTCCCCATTACAACAACATCTATTTACCAGACATTCTCTTTCCGGTTTACGATATAAAATCCTTTTTCATTCAAGGTATTTTCCCTATTATATAAGAGTTCACTGTGATCCATCTGTTTCACCACCGCGCCCGCCTGTTCCGCAATACAATGCATAGCGGCTGTATCCCACTCGCAGGTTAAACCAAAACGGTAATAAACATCTGCCCGTTTTTCAGCAACCAGACAGCCTTTTAAGGAACTTCCTGCAGAAATCACTTCGTCAATCTGTGCCTGGTATTTCTGAATCAAATTCTCCTCCTTCTCTGAGGAATGCGACTTACTTCCCACCCAAATCAGATGTTCCAGTTTATCAGATACTTGTAAGTTCTGGACTTCGCCTGTCACGCCATCCTGTTTATAGGCACCCTCATCAACGGATGCAAAGTATAAATCTTTTGTCACAGGGACATAAATGACTCCCACAATCGGTCTCTGATTATAAACTAAAGCGATATTGACTGTAAACTGTCCATTCCGCTTTACAAATTCCTTTGTACCATCAAGAGGATCCACGATAAAACAGTATTCCTTCTGCCTCCTTTTTTTATCATCTTTCATCTCTTCAGAGAGAATGGCACACTCTGGAAACTGATCTGCTAATTCCTTTACGATTAGGTTATTCGCCTGCTTGTCCGCCATCGTCAAAGGAGATTCGTCTTCTTTATAATCCACCTCAAAATCAGTCTCATAAATCTCCATAATAATTTTTCCGGCATCAGCTGCCAGCCTTTTTAACGTCTCTAATACTACTTTCTGATTCATATCCATCTCCTTTTCTATACACACCTAAACATGCCTCTAAAAACACATCTGTGCGAAAACCGCAATATCCCTCTTATTCTTCCATAATCTTACTTGGCGCTTTCATCTTCATTTTAGAAAGCATTTTTTCATCGGGAGTAAAACGAATCTGCTCATTTCCCTTGTCACCAGATGCTACTGCAATGTAATGTTTGTCAGAATCATAACCAGAAGAATAGTCGACAACCGGTAGATGATTGTACGGATCAAGCCTATGAGAACCTTCTGGCGCAACAATCTCTATATTGTCCAAATCAACTCTTTTCAATGTTTTACGCTTTTCACCATTTAAAATACGGTCAAAATCAATCTGCCCGTCTACAAAAATGTACTCATACGCAATATTTGTTGCCGGTAACACAAAATAAATTACGCCAGCTACTACAATCATTGCAATTAAGACAAGTGCTGTACCGAATGACATCATAACAATAACCCCGATTAATAGGGCAAATGCTGCCACGACTATCAAGGCAGCACGGGCAACAATACGCGTTAACGGAGCTTTTGCCTTTAAATAAGTTTCTGAATAAATTTCTTCCATAATCGTTCCTTTCTACTACAAAAAGTTGTGAAAGCTTGTCAGCCTTTTCCATATTTGACTATTATAACAAATAAAAAAGAATTTGAAAAGAAGCACAACAATATTCTCTATATAAAGCTTAAGCCCACAAACCCCGCCTAACAGCAGAATTTGTGAGCCTAACAATTTTATTCTCGCGCAAGCAACGAGCCAAACGCAATGCTTGCAGGGAACTGAAAGTTCCTTTGCACTTGGCGGCTGCGTGCGGGTCAAATGCCCCGTTGCTCTGCAGCGGGGTATTTAACTATATAACTTTTTGCACATTTCATCGAATAATATTTACATCATTCCCATTCCTGGTGCACCGCCAGCTGGCATTGCTGGGACATCTTCTTTGATATTAGATACAACAGACTCTGTTGTAAGTAATGTAGATGCCACGCTTGTTGCATTCTGAAGTGCACTTCTTGTAACCTTTGCAGGGTCAAGAATACCAGCCTTTACCATATCTGTATACTCTTCTTTTAAGATATTAAAACCGATGCCAGCATCAGACTCACGTACTTTATTGACAATAACTGCCCCTTCCAGCCCAGCATTATATGAGATTGTCATTAAAGGAGCTTCCAATGCCTTTAAAATAATATTTGCACCTGTCTTCTCATCACCTTCCAGTGAGGCCGCCATTTTTGCAACTTCCTTGGAAGCATGGATATATGCAGAACCACCACCAGAGACAATACCTTCCTCTACAGCAGCCCTTGTAGCAGCCAATGCATCCTCCATGCGGAGTTTTGCCTCCTGCATTTCAGTCTCAGTAGCAGCACCAACACGAACTACAGCGACACCGCCTGCAAGCTTTGCAAGTCTTTCCTGTAATTTCTCCCGATCAAAATCAGAAGTTGTCTCCTCAATCTGAGCCCTAATCTGTGAAATACGGGAATCAATTGCTGCCTTGTCGCCAGAACCGTCAACGATAACAGTATTTTCCTTCTGTACTTTAACTGATTTTGCACGCCCAAGCATATCAATGGTAGTCTCTTTGAGCTCAAGGCCAACTTCCTCAGAAATCACCTGGCCGCCAGTTAAGATTGCAATATCCTCAAGCATTGCTTTTCTTCTGTCGCCATATCCTGGCGCCTTTACAGCAACTACCTTAAATGTACCCCTTAAACGGTTAATTACTAATGTAGTAAGAGCCTCGCCCTCAATATCCTCAGCAATAATTAAAAGCTGGGAACCACTCTGTACGATTTCTTCCAAAATTGGAAGGATATCCTGAATATTAGAAATCTTCTTGTCTGTAATTAAAATATATGGATTCTCCAAGTCAGCAACCATTTTGTCCATATCTGTTGCCATATATGCGGAAACATATCCACGGTCAAACTGCATACCCTCTACCAGGTCAAGTTCAGTCATCATTGTCTTTGACTCTTCAATTGTGATAACACCGTCATTAGATACCTTTTCCATTGCATCCGCAATCATCTCGCCTACAGCATCATCGCCTGCAGAGATAGCAGCAACCCTTGCCATCTGCTCTTTCCCTGTTACCTTTGAGCTCATCTTTGCAATAGCCTCAACTGCACAGTCACATGCCTGCTTCATTCCTTTGCGGAGGATAATCGGATTAGCACCTGCAGCCAAATTTTTCATTCCTTCATTTACCATAGCCTGCGCAAGAACTGTAGCTGTTGTTGTACCATCACCAGCCACATCATTTGTCTTGGTCGCAACTTCTTTCACAAGCTGTGCGCCCATATTCTCAAATCCATCCTCTAACTCAATATCCTTAGCGATTGTAACACCGTCATTTGTAATTAACGGAGCGCCAAAAGATTTGTCAAGTACAACATTTCTTCCCTTTGGTCCTAAGGTAACCTTTACTGTATTTGCTAACTTATCTACGCCTGCTTCCAAAGATGCCCTTGCATCAGCACCAAACTTAATATCCTTTGCCATTTTATATCCTCACTTTCAAATGATTCTAATATGCTAAATTTTACTGCCAACTTTTCTAAAAATATTTACTCCATTAGTCTTCGACTTTTGCAACAATATCATTCTGACGGACAACAATAAATTCTTCCTCGCCTAACTTAACTTCTGTTCCGGCATATTTGGAATAAATTACCTTGTCACCAACTGCAACCTGCATCTCTACTTCCTTACCGTCAACAACCCCGCCTGGCCCAACAGCAATTACTTCCGCCTGCTGTGGCTTCTCCTGTGCGTTTCCTGGCAAAACAATGCCTGATTTCGTAGTTTCTTCTGCTTCTAACTGCTTTAATACAACTCTGTCCCCTAAAGGTGATAATTTCATAATAAATCTCCATTTCTGCACACATTATTTGCGCTTTACGGGTCTGTGCCAAGTGTGCGCAGGCACAAATCCCGCGTATGAGCCTTATATCCCACACCAGCTTCCTCTGCTATCTCTTTTAGAACTGCTTGCCATTCAATAGCCCTATGGCAGTCCCTTGCTGTTTATTAGCACTCATTCTTTTTGAGTGCTAACCATAGACATAATATATTTCATTTAGAAATATTTAGCAATATACATTCAAGCTCGATTTTCTAATATTTTTCAAGAAAACTTTTATTATCTCACTTTTACTCTTATTTTCTCATTTTTTCTTTTTTATCTTACAAATCTTCTCCAATCCTTTAGCCGATATGACCATACGTAAAAGACAATTGCTATTCCTACACAGAAAAAAGAAAGATGCCCATTAAGGACATCTTTCCCTTTCGTATCTTAAGCAGTTGCCACTCTATTGTGTTTTCTGCTCATTTAACAATTCTTTTATATCGCGCGCTTTATTTTTAATACGCTCATTTGCATCCCTTGATGTCAATACGCGGGAAATCCAACGGCTGGATTCCTCATATTTACCAGTACGGCGTGCAAGATCAGCAATCAGGTAAGTTACTGTTATTTCATCCATACCACACATTGGGAATGACTCTTTAGAAAATGCTTCCATAAATCCATTATATGCATTTGCAAGAAGCTCTGTCTCCTCTTTCTGAAGCGCCTGAACCTGCTCATTATAGTCTGGAGTATCTTTCGGAAGGCTCTCCGCCTTACCGCGGCAAAGCCATGCCATCTTCATACAGGTATATGCCTTCTCACTCGCTTTTGCTTTCTTTACTACCGTATTGGCTAGCGCAAGCTGGTGACGCATTATCGCATCATCGTATGTATATGTGTCACCAGATGATTTCAGACCACTAAAATTCTTTGAAATATTTTCGCGGATCAGCTCTGCCTGCGCAGGCATCATATATTTAAAAAACCTGCTTAATGCGCCATAACCGCACTTCGGGCAGACTATCGCATCATACTTTAAGGAATCCACCAACTGATATTTTGGGCGCAAATCTGTATCTGCAGATAAAAGCTTTACCTTGCCGGTACGCACCATCTTCGAATGAAACTCTGAATCACAAACCGGGCAAGTATACGTTTTGTCAAACAACAAATCTGCCTCTGTCACCTTTGGTTCTGCAGGCTTTCCATCTGCAGTTTCCTTCTTGTTCTCTCCTTCAAATACGTCCATCTTCTCCAGCTTTCCTAAACCAAGCTGTTCTAACCCAGAAAATAAACTCATTATCTTATTCCTCCATTCTGCGCCGTTTCCTAGATAACCCGGCTTCGCCGGTAAGATGCCTATAACATCTTTTGTGCCAAACAGCGCACAGACACAATATTACTAAACTCCCACCATAGGAGCTTATAGTTAGTTTGGCCGATAAGAACTCTTCATCGAAACAATCCTGTTAAATACAATATGCTCCTTTGTGGAATCCTTAGAATCTACAATAAAATATCCCTGCCGTACAAACTGAAAACTTTCCATCGGCCCTGCCTCTGCCAGTGCAGACTCCACATAAGCATTATGAAGAACTGTCAAGGAATTGGGATTCATATTAATCGTACCATCTTCATTATATACCCCTTTTTCCTCATCGACAATGTTTTCATACAAACGAATCTCAGCTTTTTCTGCCGCCTCAGCACAAACCCAGTGAATCGTCCCTTTCACCTTCCTGCCAGCAAAACCAGATCCACTCTTTGTTTCTGGATCATATGTGCAATGAACCTCAATAACTTTGCCGTCTTCATCTGTTACATAATCTGTGCAGGTAACAAAGTATGCATTCATCAGGCGGACTTCATTTCCTGGATAAAGCCTAAAATATTTCTTTGGCGGCTCTATCATAAAATCATCTCTCTCAATATAAAGTACTTTACCAAATGGAACCTTTCTGGTTCCCATCTCCTCATTCTCAAGATTATTTGATACATCCAGATATTCAATCTCATTTTCTGGATAATTCGTAATCACCAGCTTGATCGGATCCAAAACTGCCATCATACGCGGACGTTTTAACTTCAAGTCCTCACGGATACAATATTCTAACATTGCATAATCTGAAGAACTCTGTGCTTTGGATACACCAGAAAGTTCCATAAACATACGGATGGATTCTGGAGTAAATCCCCTCCTGCGCAGAGCGGCAATGGATACAAGCCTAGGGTCATCCCAGCCGTCCACAATCCCATCTTCTACTAATTTCTTAATATACCTTTTTCCAGTAACTACATTAGTAAGATACAGTTTTGCAAACTCAATCTGCTTTGGCGGTTTCTCAAATTCCAGTTCGCGCACAACCCAGTCATAAAGTGGACGGTGATCTTCAAATTCTAGCGTACAGATCGAATGGGTAACTCCCTCAATTGCATCCTCAATCGGATGTGCAAAATCATACATTGGATAAATACACCACTTATCACCCGTATTATGATGCTCCATACGCGCCACACGGTAAATAACCGGGTCACGCATATTAATGTTTGGGGAACTCATATCAATTTTAGCGCGCAACACCTTTGAGCCGTCCTCAAATTCTCCAGCGCGCATTCTCTCAAACAGATCAAGGTTTTCTTCCACTGTACGATCCCTGTAAGGGCTGTTTTTTCCTACCTCAGTCAAAGTGCCTCGGTACTCCCGAATCTGCTCTGCTGATAAATCACAGACAAACGCCTTGCCCTTTTGAATCAGTTTGACAGCGAACTCATACATCTGATCAAAATAATCTGATGCATAATATACCTGCTCTGAATCCAAATCGCCACAGACCCATCTGACATCCTCCATAATGGATTCCACAAATTCTGACTTTTCCTTCATTGGGTTGGTATCATCGAAACGAAGATGGAATATCCCACCATATTCATCTGCCAGGCCGGAATTTAAAAGAATGGACTTTGCATGTCCAATGTGCAGATATCCATTCGGCTCCGGCGGGAATCTGGTAACAATCTTGTCATATTTTCCTTCCGCCAAATCCTTATCAATGATATTTTGAATAAAATTGCGGGAAACTTTTTCCTCTTTTGGGGATTCATTTCCATCTATATTATTCGGACTTTTCAACGGTTTCTCCTCCTTTGGTGAACATACTAACGCATATTATAGCACAAACTTTTCAAATATAAAAGGGCAAAACGTCGGTTTTGCCCTTTTATCGTATCAGTTAACCTATCATACTTTTTGAGTTCACAATCAGATACAGCAACACAACGACTTAATTTAACAACGACAGCATTTACTTAAATCGATGGCCGCCAAGCTTAATCCTTGCCCCTGGCAATACTACACTAAAAAAGTGATATCCTTTTAAACTTTTTGTTTTTCCTTTATAGACAATGGTCCTCTGACCAGACAATACCTTTTTTGCAGCCGATATACAAGATTTCCACTGTGATGATTTTGTCTTGCCAGCATCATACTGTTTTAATTTTTTAGACAACATGCCATTCCGTACTGGTGAAAACTGGCCTTTTTCATAAATTACCTTTTTAACTGTATTTGGGAAGTCTTTAGAAGCTACACGGTTCATGACAACAATACCAACTGCAAGCTTTCCCTGAAAGCCCTCTGCACCGGCTTCACAGTTAATGATACTTGCCATCAGACGCAAATCACCTTTTGAATAACTTTTTTTCGGAGTAGATTTTGCTGCTGGCTTTGCCGTTTCCTTTGCTGCCACACGTGCTTTTGGTGTACTTTTTGGTGCTGGTGTCTTTGCAGGCTTGCTGTTACTAGGTGCCGGAGTTGCTACAGCGGTGTTATCCCCGTCTGTTGTCACATCTTCCGAATCTTTCCCACCATCAGCAGTGTCAATAGAAACTGCATTGTCTTCCTGTGTTGCTATCACATCATCGTTTGCAGAAGCTGATACCGGCTTAGCATTAAAACCAGAAATCACAACCATGGTCAGTATAAGCAGTGCAAATTTTTTGAAATTCATAAAAACCTCCTGATTCAGAGTAGGTACTCTGAATTATTAATTTGATATAATCTTTTCTTAACATTTATGTAATAATTATATCACTTTTTTATTAAATTTCAACCCATTATGAAATATTTTTTTCACAACTTAAAAACGCACCCCATTTTTATTGTGTATTTTGTATAAAAAACCAGTATATATTGTCCTATTTTTTATTAACTTTCTATATTGATTTGTATAATTCTTACAATTTCCTTATATTACAAGCATAATGATTACAGAAATATTACAATATTTCATGAATATTCCCCAGAATGTATTAAAAAGCCCCCTATGCAGCGACATTCCGCACATTGCATAGGGGGGGAATCTACTTGGATACTTGAATTAAGAATATTATTTTTACTTTCCATTAATTAACCGCCCAGGGCATAGGCTCTGATATGGAATCGTCCCGCCAAACAAATCTAGCGCACTTCCAACTGTAAAATCCACAAAACCATTTCCTTCAATGCGAATATATTCAATGTCTTCCATAGAATGCACGCCGCCTGCATATGTAACGGGAAGAATATATTCCCCGCCAAGCCTTTTGACTACTTCCCCTTCTACGCCTGACGCTTTCCCCTCTACATCTACCGCATGGATCAGAAACTCGTCACAATATTCTGAAAGCTCCCTTAATGTATCCAAATTCATTTTTTCTTCCGTCACCATCTGCCATCGGTTCGTAACAATATAATAATCATCATTCACAAAACGGCAGCTTAGATCCAAAACAAGATGTTCCTTCCCAATCTGGGCAGACAGACTTTTCAGCCGTTCCATATCAATGGTTCCATCACGAAAAACATAGGAAGTTACTATAATATGGGAAGCCCCAAGATTCAAAAAAAATTCTGCATTCTGCCCATCCATGCCGCCTCCAATTTGCAGGCCACCTGGATAAGCAGCCAGTGCCTTCGCCGCCTGCTCTACATCCCGGTCATAAAATTCCGAACCCTTTGGGTTCAGCAATATAATATGACCCCCAGCCAGCCCATCCCTCTTATACTGTTCGGCATAAAATGCCGCATCCAGGTCGGAAACAAAATTATCGACTGCCTGGTTCCCCTTATCCTTTAAACTCCCACCCACAATCTGCTTTACTGCACCATTATGGATATCAATACAAGGCCGAAACTTCATACAAATCCTCCATGCCACATTTTATGCGGCCAAAATCTTCAAAAGGCCAGGCTTATAAGCCTGGCCTTGAAACAACTTACTATCTTTTTGTTATTTTGCGCGCCAACTCATTATACGTATCACCGATTGATACTTTATAAGTACCTGCGCTGATTGAACTGCTAAAGCCGTTATCATTTAAATATTTGTCAAAATCTTTTGCATCCTTTATCACGCCAAGGCTCTCAAGCTTCTTGCTGACATCCGAAGACCAGTCTCCCACATCAACCGTAAGGCTTTTTGTCAGCCGCTCCTTCTCTTTTTGCAGCTCTCTTTCTGCTTTCTTCTTCTCAGCCTCTAACTCCTTCTGCGCCTTCTTTTTTTCATCCTCCAGTTCTTTTTGCGGATTAGGCGTGGCTTTCTTATTTTCATCTGCCTTCGCAGTATCAGAAGATGTTGGAGCAGGAGTTACTGCATCTGTATCTTTTGGCTTTTCCGTGCCCTGTACCGTCTTCTTTTGATCAGCGTCCGGCGTCTCTGTAGTCTCCGAGCTCGCATCTGGAGTAGCTTCTGCTAACTTTATGCCCGAATTCTGATCCTCTTTGTATACCATACCAAGCTCCTTTGCCTTGGACAGTACATAAGAATCAGAGGTTCTAATGGTAAAAGAAATTCCCAAAATAACTGCAGCAAATAGGACTCCAATCCCAAAACCTCTCAAAAATGATTTCTTGTTCATAACCCTTTCTTTCCCCATTTCTTCCTATACTGAAATACCGCTTCCCACGGCAAAACAATACATAAATATTTTCTTATATTCTGGCATTGTATAAATCAATCACAAATTTAACCTCTCCCTGCCCCAGAGAAAGCATTTTAGAAATTTCAAGGATAGAACGTCCCTTCTTATATAATGAAACAATTTCATCATTATGGTTCTCCATTTTCTCCTGTTCCGCTAATGGCGTATAACCCGACGATACATTCCTTGAAGACTTCACTTCAACTGGTTCTGGCACGGCTTCCTCTCTTGCTTTTGCCTCTTCCTCCTCAATACGGGCAATCTCAGCATCATATACTGACGCCGCATCAAAAGAAAGTGCATCATCCATATCGTGACTGTCATCCGGGATAGAAACCATCTTCGGCTCTTCATCCACAAAATCACCAGAAAACTCTTGTTCTTCTGGCAAGTCTACCTCATCTACCGCCTGAATCGTATAATCATCTTCCGCTGGAACTTCATCCATCGGCACAAACTCAGCAGCCTCAGTATCAAATGCATTTTCTCCAAAAGAATCCTCCTGAGGCTGGGCACTCCATTCCCTCTGCTCCTGAAGGTTCTTAAAACTCTTCATTGAATCCGTAATCCTCTTTTCCAGACTAGAATATTCATCCCGAATCCTGTCAAACTCCTCACGGAATTTGCTGCGCTCCGACTGAACCTGCAGAAAATCAACCTCAACCTCTTTCTTCATCTCATCCAGAATCTTTTCCTGTTCCTTCATCTTCTGGAACTGGACAACCGCCTCATCGCGCAACTCTGCTTTCTGGGTGTCAACGCTGTGGACAAGAGATTTGATTTCTTCCTGCTTTTCATTCATCATATCATATAAAAATACAACTTCATCGTGAGTTTTGTCTATTTTTTCCAGGACCTCACCAGAATATTCATCAATTCCCATAATCTTATCATTTGACATCTGGCTCATTTGCTCCTTCACCTCAGAGGAAGTTTTATGCGCAGTTTTTTCCACCTCAGCAATCATCTGCTGCAGTTCCTCCAGATATTTCTGGTAATCTTCCTTTTCAGAACCTGCAGTTTCATCCTTAACCATCCTGTAACTAAAAGCAACTGCTGCAATCCCAATTGCCAGCATAGCTAATTCCAAATAAATCATAATGTTCTCCATTTCTTAATATGCTTCCCATACCGCATTTTAGAATATCTGCCATATGTAATGTCAAACCTTCATATCAAAATGAGGTACTGCATCTGCCTTTTCCTCTTCCGAATCTTCTGCATCTCCGGATTGACCGGAATTGTTTTTTTTCTTCTTTTGTTTCTGCCGTCTTCTCTCCTCATTTTTCAGTTCTTCGTTCTCCGCCTTATTCCTGCGGATCGTCTGCTCAGAACTCTTTTTTACCTGTGTCTGGAACTGTGCTGCCAACTGTTGGTTTTCCTGCTGCAGCTTATTCATTTCATTTGTCTGGAGTTGCGAAATCTCCTGCGACTTAGGCGGCATTGTAACATAATCAAAAGTAAGTGACATACCATTTCCCTCCTCTCAAAATCCCAGTGCCATGCAGCAACAGAAAAAATACCAATAATCTTATGGCATTTAAACTAAATACCACGGATACGAATATCTGCGCCATCACGCACAAACGTGCTGTGCTGTACTTCACTGTGAAGGAATTTTGTAATATTAGAAATCGTCAGCTTGACGCCGGAATATGCTATGTCATAAACTACAATCTTGCCGCGTCCCGAAGATTTCTCAAGAATCTCCTCCAAGGCATCATACTCTGTCGTCATTTCTTCCATCTGTCCATCTATCACGCCAAGGCGCTCTGTATTCTCTTTTAATATCTGAAGCTTTTCTGGCTCTAGGGAACCCGCCGCCTTATAACGTTTTTTCAAAAGTTCAATTGTCTGGTTAATGGATTCCTTCTCGTCAGAGAGCACCTCCATCTGCTTTTCAATATAATGATAACGGTCCAAAACTTTCGGATCCAGCCCGACTTCCATCTCAGTCTGTGTTCCCATTGATGAGCCGGCTACCTTAGTCTCAATTTTTTGAGTAGAACGGACACTTCCGCCCGCAATCAGCCCTCTCTTTCCATTTACTTCGATGGAATCCTCCGCCGTTACATTACTGTGCATAATTGCATCTGTAATAATCTTACCGCCAGAAGTTACTGTAGAGCTTTCAATAAAATTGGAAATAACGTCACCCTCTGCCTCCATAACACCCTTGCCTTTTCCTTGGATGCCACGGTTTAGGACAATCTTACCGCCTGCAATCAGGGTCGCGCCCTCTACCGCACCTGCTACATAGATATCACCCGACGCATTTACAGTATACCCAGTCAACACATTTCCTTTTATATTAATACTTCCGTCATACTCAATATCCCCGGTAGACGGGCCAACATCTGCAGGAACCTCATAACAATCTGATACAAAGACCGTATCATCAACACATGTTACATTTCCAGAAACTTCCGAAAACATCTCCAGCCCATCCTCTGACAAATGGATATGTTTGCCGTGCTTTAACACCTTTACTGCGACCTTGCGCGGTTTAATCTCATTCCCCATCACATCAGTGCCCGCGGTTCCAAGGTCAGCCGGCTCAAGTGTTGCTAATAGCTGCCCTTCTGACACTGGCTCAATCATATCCAACTTATGGAAATCTACCTGGCCGTTTTCACCAACGGTCGGCTTACTGGTCTTATCTATATCAAAATGATAAGTAATCACAGCATCCTTACCATGTATAGGCTGTGTTGCCTTTGCAACCAGGATATCTGTGCAGTAAAGCCTCGCCTTATGCATAATCTCGACATTCTTTTTTACTATGCCATGCTTAATCCCATGCTGCTCTAAAAGCATCATAATATCAGAAACTGAAAGGCGTTTTCCTTCACTGGAATTTGGATACAGCCTTATTTTCGCATACAGCCTCATCGGGTCAATCGTTATCACCGCATACTCATGCTCAGGCAGCGCACTTTTTGAACTAATTTTTACTTCTGCATTTTTATCCTTTGCCGACATCTCGATAAATTTTTTTATAGTTTCTACTGTAACATTTTCATATTTCTTACTGGACAAATATGACATGATATCATCCGCTTTTAGGGCATCTCCACCCTCTACGGCCGGATATGATTTCAGATACATGCCATCCTTTTTATGGACTAACTGAAAAAAAGCATTTCGTTTCATATCGATCTTCTCACTCCAGTCTATCTTCTATTTTTTGCCTCCCATGATTACCAGACATGCGCAAACAGGGAAATGTCATCTCCCATGCGGTCACGCATCTTCCGGAGCGCTTTTGTGTGGAGCTGAGAAACCCTTGACTCAGAAACCTCAAGAATCTTGCTGATTTCCTTTAGCGTCAGCTCCTCAAAATAATAAAATGCAATTACCCTCTGTTCCTTTTCTGTAAGGGAATCAATTGCCTCCGCCAAAATCTTTTTTAACTCCTGACGCTCCACAATCATCTCCGGCTGTTCAAACCTTGGGGTATTCCCAAGCTCTGCACGCACCTCACTCCCCTGCTCCAGATACTCATCCAGAGACACAAGATTAGCAATCTGTGTCTGGTTTACCAAATCCTCCAGCTCAGCCATCGAAATGCCAAGTTCCGCTGAAAGCTCCTCGTCCGACGCAGACCTGCCAAGTTTCGCCTCCAAATCCTTCATCGCTGTCTCAAGGCGCTTCTGTTTTTGACGAAGTGTCCTGGGAATCCAGTCCATTTTCCGTATCTGGTCCAAAATAGAACCACGGATACGGAGGCTTGCATATGTCTCAAATTTTACCCCTTTTGTCAGCTCAAACTTATCAATGGCATCAATCAGGCCAAATATACCATAGCCAACCAGGTCATCATACTCAACCGTGTATCCCAGATACATTCCAAGCCTTCCTGCCACAATTTTTACCAAACTGGAATATTCAATAATCAGCCGTTCCCTAATTGCAGGATCCTTTGTCTTTACATATTCTTTCCATAAACCCTCTTTTTGCATATCATCCATAGGTCAAACACCCCTTTTTGTCTGTTACATGACTATTCATTTAATTCCTGCGGCATACTATCCATATCTGCTGCAGGGACTCCTTCTACCCAGTCCTGCGTCGGAAGATCGATATTCTCCATCTCGCTCTCTTCCGTCTGCTGTTTCACAAACATATTGCTCTCCATGACCTTCTGGATAATTTTCTTCGTAATTAACCCAATTATATAAAATATGATCAGAGTTGCCAACAGCAGCTCAAGACTGTATGTAACATCCATTTCATTTACAATTGTTATAATACTCACAACTGCACCTGCTAACAGCATAATAAATTTTGGAACAAATTCTAATTTCACAATATCCCCCCTGGGTAATCAAATCGTTTTTATCTGTTTCCCTACTGCTTTTATTACAAAATCTCCGCTTTCCGGATAGAACTCCACCGTCCGTCCGAAATTTAACCCCGTATCTTCTGCCAGTATACGAATCCCAAGTGCATTTAGTTTTCGTTTTACTGCCTCTACATTTCTTTCACCGACACGAAGCATATCACTATTGCCGCTAAACGCAAACATCTGCGCGCCGCCTGCAATCTTTGCCGTAAAACGGCTCTTACTCGCTCCCGCCGCTACCATTGCCCTGACAAGCTCATCAATCCCCGTGTCGGCAAATTTCGCCCGGTTCTGATTCTGCCTAACCTGGGTGCTATCTGGCAGCATAACATGTACAAGACCTGCGATCTTAGTCGCTTTATCATATAACGCCACTCCAACACAAGAGCCAAGTCCAAGTGTTGTAACAGCATCTGGCGCATGGCAGACCTTTAAATCTGCCATTCCTACTTTTATCATTTCTGCCATCCCAATCACCTTAACCCTAACGACTTTAAAATACGTGCATACGATTCCATTGTTGGAATTAAAATAAAATACCCGCTGATATCCACATCCAAATCCTTAAACTGGGATTCGATCAGTAATGCCTTATCTCCCATCTTTCCAAATTCAATCGCCGGAACACTAAGGATAGCTCCAGCCATATCAAATGCAAGGCTTGGAACAGATACGGCAATCGTTAAATTTGTCATAGAAGATATTGCAGAAAGATATGCACCGGAAATAATATTTCCAACTTCCTGCAGCGCCGATTGATCCAACTCAGTAAATTCTGTCTCACCAGGTACCCCAAACCCAGTCAGCTGCTGCACCATCATTTTTGCATCGTTGCTCTCTAGCACGAATAACATTGAACCATTAATATCACCCTCAAGATTCAATAAAATACCAGCAACTAGTGTCTCTGCCCCACCAATAATCTCGGCAAGCTCAGCAAAAGACAAAAGTTTAACCTGCGGAACGCGCATATCAATTCTGGTATTAATAAGTTGGGACAATGCAGTAGTTGCATTGCCCGCACCTATATTTCCTATTTCGGTTAATACATCAAATTCAAGGTCGTCCATGCTCTCATGATTATCCTGCATAGAAACTCCTCTTTTCTGCACTGCTTTCCTAAAACCGGATTCCGCAGCAAGCAGTACATAGGCTGCAGATTCCGGAGAGAATTTCTCTTGCTTCCCGTGGCCATGCTGCAGCCAACAGACGCAGCATAACCACTGTGTGAATGGTTATTCATCCGCACCTACGCCCTGTCATTTTCCTTCTCAATAATAACAGATGCAATATTTAACAATGTAATCAACCCATCTGCATGTTTGCCGACACCACTCAGATACTGGATATCAATATCATTTGACGATGCAGCTGAGGTTTTTTCTATTGAATTTTCATCTAATGTCACTACTTCCTTTACCTCATCCACAATAATGCCGATTGCTGACTGGGCCTCCAATTTAATAATTATAATACGAGTAGAATTCATATATTCATCCGGTTCCAGATTAAATTTAAGACGAAGGCTCATTACTGGAATAATCTCACCGCGGAGGTTGATAATTCCTTTAAAAAACTTCTGCGAACCTGGAATACGCGTAATCTTTGACATTCTTACAATATTGTCAATATATTGAATATCTATACCATACTGCTCACTGCCAAGCCGGACTACAATATACTGCTTCCCCTCGCTTGCTACTTCTACATTCTGAATATCCTTGATATCGTCCATTTTCCAGCCCCCCTATACTAAGGTATTTGCTTCAAGAATAAGTGCAATCTCACCATTACCAAGAATAGTGGCACCACTAATTAACTTGCTACAATGTATATAATCACCAATTGGCTTAATTACAATTTCCTGCTGTCCAATCAGATTATCTACAATCAGGCCTGTCTGCCTGTCGCCCTTTTTGACAATAACGACCGTCAGGCTCTCCGGCTTAAATTCGCCCGGTTCAACATCAAGAATTTTATCCAGCCTTACTAAAGGAATTACAGAACCACGCAGGTTAATAACCTCTTTTGTCTGAACATGCTTAATATCAGAAAATGGCACATCCTCAATTGTCTGAATACTCCCAAGAGGAATTGCATATTTTTCTGAGCCAAGCTCTACCATCAATGCCTGTATAATTGCAAGGGTTAACGGCAACCGGATAATAAAGCTGCTTCCCTCACCAAGCTCTGTCTTACACTCAATGCTTCCGCCAAGTCCTTCAATCTTTGTCTTAACAACATCCAGACCTACACCGCGCCCTGAGACATCGGTAATCTTTTCTGCTGTTGAAAAACTTGGACGGAAAAGCAGGTCAATAATTTCTTTGTTAGACATCGCTTCTGCCTGCTCTGCAGTAATCGTGCCTTTATCTATCGCTTTATTCTTAACTTTTTCTACATCAATTCCGGCACCATCATCACGGACTTCAATCGTTACATTATTTCCATCCTGATAAGCATCCAGATAAATATGCCCAATCTCGTCCTTTCCAAGAGCAAGCCTTTCCTCATTGGACTCCAGGCCGTGGTCTGCAGAATTTCGGAGCAAATGCTGCAATGGGTCACCAATCTCATCAATAACCGTCCTGTCAAGCTCCGTCTCCTCACCGGACATATGTAATTCCATTTTCTTATTCAGCTTCTTGCACAAATCACGTATCATACGAGGGAAACGGTTTACAACGCTCTCAATCGGCACCATCCTCACCTTCATAACAGACTCATGAAGATTTGTCGTTACACTCTCAAGATACTCAATCTGCTCATTAAAACCTGAGTTTGCCTCAGAATCATCCCCAGAACTCATAGAAACCAGTCCATTTTTTGCGATAATCAACTCGCTGACCAAGTTCATTAACACATCTAACTTTTCAATATCAACCCGGACTGTACGGCCAACTGTTGGCTTTGCAGATTTTGCAGGAGCTTTCTTTGCAGCAGCCGTCTCCTTCTTCTGGGCTGCAGGCTGTTTTGCCACAGCTGTATTTGCCGCAGGCTGCTTATTTTCCGGCTCAGCAGGCTTCTCCTCTTCCTTCGCAGGACTACTTTCTGGTGCAGCAGCTACTGCAGCAGAATGCTCCTGTACATCAAATACACCAATCACTGCTTTTTTAATCTCAGACACAGATTCAATCGCATTTTTGATTGTTTCAAGATCCTCTTTTGTAAAATAGATCAGGCTGAAATCCATTTCAAATTTTTCATCTTCAATATCCTGGACACTTGGAACAGCCTTGATTACCTCTCCAAGTTCCTCCAATGCCTTAAATACCAAAAATGCCCTTGCAGCTTTCAAGATACATGTCTCTTGTAGATATACAGTAATGCCAAAGATATTCTGGTTATCATTCTTCGCCTTCTCAAATGTTGATTTTTCAAAATCAGATATCGGGATGGAATCATATTTCGGTCCCTCCTCACCAGAAGCACTAGCTGCCTCAGCTGGCTTTGCCTCCTCTTTTGGGGCTTCCTCCTTGCCGCTCGCTTTCTGGGCAATTGAATTCAACGTATTGATAATATCATCATTATCTTCTGTTCCTTCGTTTGCCGTCTCCAAAATCTCAGCAAGATATGCTTCCAGAGCATCCAAACCACGGAACAGTACATCAACCAATTCCGGCTGGACAGTCATATTGCCGCTTCGAACTTCCTGGAATACATTTTCCATATCATGCGTCAAACGCTGCATGCGCTTAAAGCCCATTGTCCCTGCCATCCCCTTTAACGAGTGGGCAGCACGGAAAATCTCATTGATAACATCCATATTTTCCGGCTCCTGCTCCAGAATCATAATCTGGTCACTCAGGGTCTGTAAATGCTCCTTTGTTTCATCGATAAAAATTTCAAGATACTGACTAACATCCATTTTAGCGCACCCCCACATGCTTTGCTATTGCATCAGCAATGTTCTTAAGCGTTACCACCTCATCCACAGCCCCGGCATCAGCAATTGCCTTTGGCATGCCGTAAACTGTGCTGCTCGCCTCATCCTGTGCAATAACATATATTTTATTTGTTTGCTCTAATTGAAGTATTCCCTTGGTACCGTCAGCGCCCATTCCAGTCATCACAACGCAGGTAATCTCATCAAAAGACGATTTCATCAATGATTCATACATAATATCTGCGCATGGCTTCAGGCCATTCCTGGCCGCCTCAACAGTAACGGAAAGACTATGTTCCTTTTTTCCCTTCTCTATTAAACGCATTTGGGAACCGCCCTTTGCAATATAAACCGTACCCTTCTCTATACGTTCCCCGTGAGCCGCCTCCCTCACTTTAATCCTGCTAAGTTCATCCAGACGCGTGCTTAGAGAAGCAGTAAAGCCCTCCGGCATATGCTGGACAATCAAAACTGCGGCATCTAGGTTCGCTGGCAAAAATGGTACGACGTACTGCAATGCTTTCGGACCTCCGGTAGAACATGCCAATGCTACAAGTTTCCTGGCATTACTCCCCAGCGGCCCTTTGGAATGCTTTGACAAATCCCCACGCAGAATCTTTTTTGACAAAGACGCCGCCTCCCTTGCCGCCGTCGATGCAGAACCGGCGCCCGCTTTCTTTTCCATGTTTTCCCTGGCTGGCGGAAGGCCGCAGGCTACACGGAGCATTGCAACTAAATGCTTGCTAAACGAAGGCCCTTTTGCCTCTGCAAGGCTATCTGGCTTTGTCACAAAATCAAATGCACCAAGTTCTAACGCCTGAATGGTCTCTTTTGCTCCCTCCTTCGCAAGTGTACTGACAATCAATATTTTTTGATCTATCCCAAGCTTTTTTAACTCACGAAGCAGCTCAATACCATTCATTTTTGGCATATTAATATCTAAAACAATCGCATCAAATTTCTCACCGGACTTTAAAATTTCCAGCGCATCCATTCCATTTACTGCATAACGCTCTGCATCAAGGTCTTCATCCGCATTTATTATATCAAATACTACCCTTCTCATAAGTGCAGAATCATCAACAACGAATATTTTTTTCATGCAAATCCACCTCCATGTTGCCATCTGACATTTATACTATCACGTTCCAGCTGAAAAACAAAAAAAATAATCCTCCTTCTTGTCTCTTCAGATAAACCAATAAATTTCATTCTGATATCATAACATTTCTCTTCATTCCGGAGTACCCCGGAATAAACCACCTGTCCCATACTCTTGATCTCCACAGGCTGCTTTTTTTCCATAATCTCAAACCTTACAAACAAAAAATCATTTACCGCTATCGGCTTTTTTGTTGTAAAACGAATCCCGCCGCCGCTGATATCCACTATGGAATCCCTACTGGATGCAAGGTCAGGCCCAAATCCAGCATTTTCTTCCTCCAGATGTTTCTTCAAATCCTCCGGCGGAACAACTTCATACTGAATCTTGGAATGGCAGGATACCCTCTGATGCATCCTGCGCTGTACACGCTCCAGTGGTGAGACCACCTCAAGCTGCAGCACACGGCTCTCCTTTTCAAGATAAGATAACTTAAAATAACAACTGCACAAAAATACTTCCTGCGCCGAAAAAATATACATTAAATAACAAATATTTTTCTGAAATTCCTTTTTTGCATCCTCTTCTAATATAATCTCAATCTCTGATTCTGATACTATATTTCGCATCCTTCCCCTGCCAAGCAGGGAGTTTTCTTCACCAGCAGCCCCTTCCGCCTCCAGGCTGGAAGGATATAATTTTACCACTGCATCCTTTTTAACATGTTCACTTAACATAGCTCCTCATTTCTGCGCACACATTAATAGCTGCCCCGAAACATTCTTGTGATCAGCCCGGAAAGACCGCGGCCTGAAACACGCCCCTGGCTTCCCTCCCCATTGCTTAAAAGCACTGCAAGCTCATAAATCGCTTTAGAGGAAAGTGCATTTGGATATGCCACCGTCACCGGCTGCTGTCTCATCACAGCTTTTGGCAATTTTTCATCGTATGGAATATAGCCTAAATAATTCATATTTAATCCTAAAAATTTAGTAACAACCGCATCCAGCTTATCAAACAATTCCTTTCCTTCTCTATACCCATGCGTACGGTTCGATATCATCCAAATCTTAGAATGGTTCGCATAAAATTCTTCATGATGGCACAATGTTTTCAGCAAAGCATAGGCATCCGTAATCGATGTCGGCTCCGGCGTCGCGACCAAAAGAACTTCTTCACTCGCCATCGCTAAATCCATAACCGTATTAGAGATACCAGCCCCAGTATCAATAATCACCACATCCGCAATGCCATCTAACTCATACATCATCCGCACAAGGCTCTGAATCTGGTCCCTATTTAGGTTTGTCAGCTCCTTAAGCCCGGAACCACCGGAAATAAAGCCAATATTTTCCGGCCCCTGCGAGATTACCTCTCTCAGTGTCCTCCCATGGAACATCATATCCGCTAGATTATACTTTGGACGGATTCCAAGCATTATTTCTACATTTGCCAGGCCAAAATCAGCATCAAAAACAACAACTCTCTCTCCAAGCCTGCTCAGTTCAATGGCAAGATTGACAGAGACATTGGACTTACCTACCCCGCCCTTGCCGCTTGTCACAGTAACCACCCTTGCAAGATGCCTGGCCCTGTTTTGTCTTTTGATGATATTTCTTAATTGTTCTGCCTGATCCATTAATTATTCCCTCCAAGCAGTTGCTTCGCAATGCTCTGGGCATCAATTTTTCCAATATCATCTGGAACGTTCTGCCCCCATGTTGTATAGGAAAGCGGTGCCCCAGTCAGCATATGGATATTAAACAGATTTCCGACCGTATCCGTCTCATCCAACTTTGTGAAAATCAAGTTAAACTTTGTAAACTCAGCATAAGTCATAGAAATCTTCACCAAATCTTTATATTTTGTCGTTGCGCTCAAAACCAGATAAACTTCCCTGCTAGCCTCATCAACAGTCTCCAGCAATTTTTGAATATCTTCTCTTTGCTCTTGGTTATTATGTGAGCGCCCTGCGGTATCCACAAACACTAAATCAAAATCATGGAATTCCTCCATCGCCTGCCCCATATCCTCGGGTGTATATACTACCTGCAGCGGGATTCCTAAAATATTCGCATAAGTTTTCAACTGTTCCACCGCCGCAATGCGGTAGGTGTCCGAAGTAATCAGTGCAACCTTCGTCTTCTTTGTCAACTTCAAGGTCGATGCAATCTTTGCAATCGTTGTTGTTTTCCCTACACCGGTTGGCCCAATAAAAAAGACAAACTTTGTCCTTTTTGCCTTTATATCAATTAAGTGCGGCTGCCCAATCTTTAACACAATTTTCTGATAGACCCCTGCCAAAATACTATCTAAATTCGCATTTTTATTTAGATTCTCTGAAATATCCTCCAGAATCTGATTTACATAAGTCTCTTCTACTTCATTATCTATCAGCTTCTTCTTAATCAAATCAAAATACGCCTGATTAGTATTTTCTTTGGCGTCCTTCTCCTCTTTGGCATCCTTTTCCGCCTGCATCTGCTTCTCAAGCAACTCCTGCAGGCTGCTCAAACGCTCTTCTATATCACTATTTTCCGTTCGATCCTCTTTTTTCTTTTTCTGCGGCGCTTCTTCTTCCAAAATACTGCTGCTTTTTGATCCTGTTTCGTCTGAAACCGGCTTTCCGCCCTCCGCCTCCTTTTTCGCTTCCGCCTCCAGGACAGCATTTGTCTCACGGATTGCCTCCTGCAGCCGGCTAAAGTCCGGCACATTTTCCGCAGGAGCCTCGTTCTTTACCTCATCCACTGCCGCAGTAATCTCAACACAAGGCTTGCGAAACAGCTTCACAAGCCCTTTTGGCTCACTCTTCTTTACATCAATAACGACAACTCCCTCGCCCAGCTCTTCCTTTGCAAGCTTTGTCGCCTCTTCCTCTGTCATTGCAATGTATTTTCTAATTACCATTTTATACTGTCACCATCCCTATAGATTGTAGTTCAACATCAGTATCAATTTCATTGTAAGAAACTACAATTAAATCATTAAATTGCTCCGATGTTAATTTCTTAAAATACATACGCACAATTGGCGATGTAACAATAATCGGGTTCTTTCCAAGCTCCTCCATTTTTTCCATCTCTTCCTTGACAGAATTTAAAATGTCCTGTGCTTTTTCTGGATCCAGATTTATGTATGCGCCCTGCTCCGTCTGTTTAATAGAACCCATAATATCCTGCTCAATCTTCGGATCCAATGTAACCACACTTGTCATCTCATTTGCAGGGAAATACTTATTAGAAATTGCACGTTTTAAGCTCTGGCGCACATATTCTGTAAGTACATCCGTATCACGTGTTGTTGTCGCATTATCTGCAAGTGTCTCAAAAATTGTTACCAGATCACGAATCGAAATCCCTTCGCGCAGAAGATTCTGCAAGACTTTCTGAATCTCACCCACTCCAAGCAGTTTCGGCACTAAATCGGCAATCAGCGTTGTATTTGCTTCCTGAATATTATTAATCAGATTCTGGACATCCTGACGGGTAAGAAGTTCATCCAAATGCTGTCTAACAATCTCGGTAAGATGTGTCGCAATAATAGATGGCGGGTCAACAACCGTATATCCCATAGACTCGGCGCGTTCTCTCTGTGCCTCCGTAATCCAAATAGCTGGGAGGTGGAACGACGGCTCGAAGGTCGGGATACCAGTAATCTCTTCCTCAACATATCCCGGATTCATCGCCATATAGTGGTCAAACAAAATCTCGCCCTCACTGACTGGAACGCCCTTAATCTTAATAACATACTGATTTGGGTTTAACTGAATATTATCCCTCAGACGAATCATCGGAACAACACACCCAAGCTCAAGCGCCACCTGCCTTCGAATCATAACCACACGGTCCAAAAGATCTCCGCCCTGGTTTACATCAGCAAGCGGAATAATACCATACCCGAACTCAAGCTCAATCGGGTCAACCTGCAACAGGGAAACTACATTTTCCGGACGTCTGATCTCTTCCGCAGATTCTTCCTCCTCATCTACTTCTGACTCAACTTGAACATCCTCCATCCTAACTTCCATCGCACGCCCTGCAGCAATAAACAACACTGCATAAACCAGGCAGATTGCCGTCGGCAACGGTGTAAACGCCAAAAGCGCCAACGTGCCGCCTACAATATACATAACCTTCGGTATTGAAAAGAGCTGCCTTAACAGTACATTTCCCAAATCGGATTCTTTCGATACCTTTGTAACAAGAATACCTGTAGACAATGAAATCAAAAGGGAAGGAAGCTGGCTTACCAGACCGTCACCAATTGTGAGGATGGAATATTTCTGAATCGCATCCATAACCTCCAACCCGTCAAACACTAAGCCAAGGATTAAGCCGCCGATAAAGTTGATCATTGTTATAATCAAACCAGCTGTAGCATCTCCTTTTACGTACTTCGTAGCACCGTCCATGGCTCCGAAAAATGTAGATTCATCCTGAATCTTCTCGCGCCGCTCCTTTGCCTGTGCATCTGTAATCGCACCTGTATTCAGATCTGCATCAATCGCCATCTGCTTACCCGGCATAGCATCCAATGTAAAGCGGGCAGTTACCTCAGATACACGCTCAGAACCTTTATTAATAACAATAAACTGTATTAAAATCAAAATCAAAAATACCACGATACCTACGACAAGATTACCACCACCGACAAAATTACCAAACGTCGATACAACCTCACCGGCATATCCAGACAAAAGAATATTTCTCGTCGAACTGACATTTAATGCCATTCGGAACAAGGTCGTAATCAAAAGTATCGTCGGAAACGCCGACATGCTTAACGCTTCTGTTGAAAAAAGCGCTGTAAACAGAATTATCAGTGCAAGACTGATATTCAGAATCATCATAATGTCCAAAAGCACTGTCGGCACCGGAATAATCAAAAAGATAATCGGTGCTAATATGTATAATCCAAGAAATAAATCAGATCTTTTCATCGTTTCCTCCAATCGCCCGTGTTTTTCTCCCACTTCCTACTATGCCAATACAACTGGCATAAACAATCCACAAAAAGAATATCATACACTTTTTAGGCTGCTATATTTATAATTTTCCTTTTAGGCCATAGACATATGCCAACACCTCCGCCACCATCTGATATAATTCTGGTGGAATCTGCTGTCCTATCTCTACATTATGGTAAAGCATCCGTGCCAATGGCTTATTTTCTACAATCTCAATATCATGCTCCCTTGCAGCATCTTTTATCTTCTGTGCCAGATAGTCCGCACCTTTTGCCAATACAATCGGCGCTTCATATTGCTCTTTATCATATTTTATCGCCACAGCAAGATGTGTCGGATTGGTAATTACAACATCCGCCTGCGGCAGTTCCTGCATCATACGTCTCCTGGACGCCTGCATCATCCTCTGCCTCTGTTGGCTTTTTACTTTCGGATCACCTTCTGCCTGTTTATACTCATCTTTTACTTCCTGCTTTGTCATCTTCATATCCTGATGAAACTTCCATTTCTGATAAATCCAGTCCACAATTCCAATAATGAGGAAACAAGCACTAATGCGCAAGCCAACATTGACTACGATATCACCAATCAAAATAATTGCATTTATCAATGTAAATTCATACATATCAAATATAAGTGTCCATTTATCCTTTAAAAAGGCATAGACAACATAAATCATAACGGTCAGCTTAGCAATGGACAAACCCAACTGCACCAGTTTTTCCTTAGAAATAAGCCGCTTCATGCCGCTAACTGGATTAAACTTACTAAATTTAGGCCGGAGCGGCTCTGTTGTAACCTTAAACTTTACCTGCCGCAGTGTAACAATAATGCTGACCAAAACAGAAACAATAAAAAATGGCGCTACCAGCAACATAATCCGCATAATTTGGCTTCCCAGAACAGAACAGACAAGCTGCACTGTAAACTCTTCATTTGTATAATCTGGTATATGCCTAAAATTCTCATGAATCGTTTCCATCAGGCTATTTCCCAGCCCTCCGACATAAACCTTCAAAACAACAAAAAATAACAACAGGGAGACAGCCCCCGTCAAATCCTGGCTTTTTGCTACCTGCCCCTTATTTCTTGCATCTTTTAACTTTTTGGCTGTAGGTTCCTCTGTCTTTTCACCGCCAGAACCCTCTTTCGCAAATAACTGTAAATCATACTTTAAATATGGCATAACGGCAGTCTTCCCTCTTCTATTATCGCATATAAAAACCTGACAATCCTTTCATGCCAGATACATAGATATATAATACCTTATTTATCAAAAAATAGCAAACAAATATACGAATTTTTGACTGGAATGTTTTAGGCCGCGTAACTATTTTAAGTCATCATTGACTCCATAAAGTATTTCGTAAAGAGCTGCATCTCCTCAAAAATGAAATCCACCACCCCTGGAAACAACGACATCACTATTGTTAAAAGTGCAAGCCCTGCAAACACTTTGACCTGCATACCAATTACAAACATATTCATCTGCGGCGCGACTTTAGCAAGAATTCCCAACACAACATTAACAATCAGTATACATGCAAATACCGGCAGGATAATGCGGAAACCAATGACAAAATAATCAGCCATAAATTTCAAAAATGTCTGGTACAGAGACGGCTGAATCGTTGCCTCTCCAATCGGTATTAAATGGTAAGAATCTACCAACGCATCAATTACAAAATAATGCATATCCGATGCCAGAAACATTAGCAAAAAAACTGTTGAAAAAAATGTAGATGTAATTGTCGTCTGCACCTGTGTTGTAGGATCCATCTCCATCGCCATCGCAAAACCAATCTCCATATCAACCATATGGCCAGAAAAGGAAAGAATATAAAGACAGAAACCAGAACCCATTCCAATTAGGATTCCCGTAATTGCTTCCTTTACAACAAGAATGCTGTATCCCAGAACTCCCTCATAAGATACAGCGGTATAATCAACTAAATTCATAACAATCAAGCCCAAGAAAACAGAAATTCCCACTTTGACCTTGACTGGAATATTTCGGTTGTTAAAAACAGGAGCAACAAATATAATTGCGGAAATACGCACCACAACTAATAATGCATATTCAAGATACTCTACTGTAAAACTCAACGAAATTCACTCCTCTATTTTATTAAAGTTGGAATCTGTTCCATCAAATCCACAAAAAGCTCTGACACGGAACTTAGAATCCAACCTCCACACAGAACCAAAACCAGCATAATTGCTAAAAACTTTGGAACAAATGTCAAAGTCTGCTCCTGAATCGAAGTAATTGTCTGAATTACACTAACCACTAGACCAATCACAAGCGAAATCAGCAAAAGCGGCGCTGAGACCTTTACAATCGTCCAGACAACCTCTATTGACAAATCCAACACATAACCTACATTCATATTTCATCCCCATTTTTGATAATATGTTAAATATAAATTTAAAAGACAGCGCAACTCAACAAAGCTCTTCCTATGGAATAAAGGATTTGACAAGTGTACCAACCACCAAATTCCATCCGTCCGCTAAAACAAATAATAAAATCTTAAACGGCAGCGAAATCGTCGTTGGCGGGAGCATCATCATACCCATCGACATCAATGTTGACGCCACTACCATGTCCATCACAATAAACGGTAAATACAACAAAAAACCGATAATAAACGCCGCTCGAAGTTCACTGATAATAAATGCTGGAATAATCGTTGTTGTCGGAATATCATCAACACTCTGCACATCCTCTGACTTCTGGTTGTTAATCTCCATAAAGAGTTTTAAATCCTTGTCCCTTGTCTGCCCCAACATAAACTTCCGAAGTGGCGCAATCCCTCGTTCCAAGGCTGTCTCCTGCTCAATCTTGCCGCTCATAAACGGCTGCACAGCATCATCGTTTATCTGCATCATAACTGGAGACATAATTGCCAATGTAATAAAAAGGGATAAACCAACAATAACCTGATTTGGCGGCGCCGTCTGCGTTCCAATCGCCGTCCTCACAAAGTGAAAAACTACAATGATCCTGGTAAACGAAGTTACCATAATTAAAATAGAAGGAGCCAACGAAAGAATCGTTAATATAATTAGAATCTGTAATGTAGATTCCAGATTCGCACTTCCTGCATTGGATGTAATATTAAAATTAAATCCATCATCATTCACCAGACTCTCATTTCCGGCTGCATTATCATTCGATTGATTCCCTGTCGCATAGGCAACCGCAGGACTGCCGGCAAAAAAAATAACAAGGAATAGCATCAGCGTTACACCATAACGGATGAAAGTTTTTCTCTTTCTTTTACTTCTGTTCTTTCCCATAGCTAAACACTTACTCCTTATTTTCATAATTAGTATCATTCCCCCGCTTTACCTTTTTAAGGACATCTCGAAAAGATACCCCCCCCATCTGCTGCACTTCAGAATTGTGTAATGTTAATTCTTCTTCCTGAAGTTCTGTTAAAAATACCGCATTATCCTTTAATAAGAGAAAAGAAACATACTTCTCCCCTATTTTGGCAATCACAATATTCTTTCCTTGTGCAACCTGCCTAGACTCTATCACAGAGATATTGGCAGATTTTATATTCATATAATTAGACTTAGCATACCACTTTGTAAACAAATGCGCCCCATAAAGAAGGGCAAAAAATACAATTAAAAGTACAATTAACTTAAAGGCGCTGGCAAGTGTAGATATCCCAGATAAAATCAATAGCATAACCACACCTCCAGCGTCTTCTTACTGGTACGGTAGATACCGAAAAAACAGCACCTAAAAATCCCCCCGCACCAACATTATTTTGCAATTTCAACTAAACGAATACCAAAATTCTCTTCAATAACAACAACTTCACCTTTTGCAACAAATTTACCATTGACCAAAACATCAACTGGCTCGCCAGCAAGCTTATTTAACTCAATAATGGTACCTGGTGCAAAATCAAGTATTTCTTTAATTGACTTATTGGAACGTCCCAATTCAACTGTTACCTCCAGAGGCACGTCCATAATTAAATCTATGTTCTCCTGTTGCAACAAAGGACTAATCCCAGCATTAAACGGCTGGAACTGTGCTGGCTGAACATTAACATTCTGAACCGGCATCATATATGGTTGCTGCATCTGCATCATACTTGGATCCATCATCTGTGGCACTCCCATCTGTGGCTGCATCTGCGGTGCCGCCTGAGGAGCTGCCCCCATAGCTGGCTGCTGCGCAGGAGCCGATGCTGCAGGTTCCGGTGCAGGCGCTGCTGTGCTTTCCGGTGCACTGCTTTCCTTATCACCGATAAACCTATTATAAAGCTCTCTTGCAAAATCAAAAGGATATAATTGCATAATCTGGCTGTCCACCAAATCTCCGATTTTCATATCGAAGGCAACCTGGATAATCTGATCCTCCAAGAATGTTGAAATCATAGTATCTTCAATTGTATCATTTAAGTCCACCAAGCTCGCTGATGGCGGGCTGATATCCACTTTTTTCTCCAACATAGAAGACAGGGATGTAGCGGCAGAACCCATCATCTGGTTCATCGCCTCGCTGATTGCGCTAAGGTGAAGTTCTGTCAGCTCCCCATCTATATTTGTACCATCTCCGCCCATCATCAAATCCGTGATAATCTTAACATCACTTTCCTTAAGAATCAGGACATTGTTTCCATCAATCCCCTCAATATATGAGATATGGATAAATACACATGGTCTATCATACTGTTGTGACAGCTCGTTTATTGTTACATAAGATACGCGAGGTGTCGTAATCGTTACTTTATTATTCAGCAAAGTCGATAACGTCGTAGCTGCCGTCCCCATATTGATGTTGGCAATCTCTCCTACCGCATCTCTTTCTGCATCTGATAAGCTATCCGAACCAGCCCCTGCAGAATCAGCAGGTGAATCGCCAGTTAATGCATCAATCTCTTCCTGAGATAACATTCCATCCATAAACTATTGCTCCTCCCTTATAACCGAAGTGACTCTGACTGCGTAAGCTTTTGAAGCAGCACCCGGTAAAGCAGTGAACTTCTTAATATTTCCTACGTAGACATCTAATTCCTCATCAACCTTCGTATCTAACTTTATGATATCGCCCAACTGTAAATTAGCAAAATCATTTACAGATATCGAACTCCTGCCAAGCATGGCGCGTACAGGGATTTTTGCATGGTCAATCACACCCTGAATCATGTTCTGATATTTACCGGACGCATCCTCCTTCATCGCAGAATACCAATACTTCGTATTCAGTCTGTCAATTACTGGTTCCACACAGGAATATGGTATACAGAAATTCATCAGACCTTCTATATCACCCACCTTAATGCTCATTGTAATAATTGCCGTCATCTCAGTAGGCGAAATAAACTGGGCAAACTGCGAATTCGTTTCAATTCTCTCCAGCCTTGGGGTAATTGTCACAACGTTTTCCCATGGCTCAATCAGCAAATTAGTGCAAATCTCTAAAATACGCTCTAAAATAACTAACTCTATTTCAGTAAAATCCCTACTTTTATCCAAAGGATTCCCGAAACCACCAAGCATGCGGTCTACAATTGTAAAACCAAGATTTGCGGCCAATTCAACAATCACATTGCTTTCCAGCGGTGCAAAATTGACAACGCCTAAAAGCACTGGATTTGACAACGCATTCGAAAACTCGGAATACGTATTTGCCTCTGCATTCATCACTTCGACATTTACCGACTTTCTCAAATATGCCGGAAGATTCGTGGATAGCAGACGCCCATAGTTCTCAAAGATAATCTCCAATGTCCTTAAGTGATCCCTAGAAAACTTAGATGGCCTGGCAAAATTGTAATCTTTTACCGATTTTTCTTTGGTGTCATCTAACTCGTCCGGATTTAACTCACCAGAACTTAATGCGCTGAGCAGACTATCTATCTCGGCTTGAGATAAGGTATCTCCCATAATTTTTTCACCTCACACCTGAATCCCACCCACTACTTTTGCCATGGAAAGCAATTCAGTTTTTTCTACATTACATTATACTATAATATCATATTTTCACTCTAAAGCAAAGTATTTTTTGCAAAAAAGCAGTGAGGGACATTCTATCCCTCCTGCCGCATAAATACTTTACTGCCTAACGTAACCATTGAGGTTTAACTTAACAGCAACTTTAGAGTCCAGAAGTTCCTGAATCTTTTCCAGCGCTTCTTTCTCAATAACAGCCTGCTCCCCATCCTCAGAGGTATGAGCCTGAATTACATTCGTAATAATACCTGTAATTTGCGTCTGGTCTGCCGTCAGCATTTCATTAATCTTATCATAATCATCTGCCTTAGAGTTCAGATATAAATTATAGCCGGATAACAAGGCATAATGTTCCTTGCCATCTGTCCCAGTCTTCATATTAAAGGTGGCATCCTTATCTCCAAAGTCAACCGTAATCGGCTTCATATCTTCAAAAGAATAATTCGCATCTGGATCAGCTGCCGCATCCCCGTCCAGCTCCAGATTTAATACAGAAGCTACCTGCGTAATCAGAGTATTGGTCTTTTGAAAAGTCGGCAGCATTACAAAAAACATGACTGCAGTCAATACTACATTAATCACTGTCAAAGCAGTAATAATGACACTAAAAATATTCTTCTTCATCACTTTACCTCTTCTTTCCTTATTCTGTATCACTGTATATCTTAATCTCCACGCGACGGTTCTTGGCCCTACCCTCAGCCGTATCATTGCTGGCAATCGGATCAGCCTCACCCCTTCCGGAAGCTTCCAGATATTTTGACTTCATATTCTTATTATTTACAAGATATTCTAACACTTTTGAAGCTCTTGCCGTTGACAGCCATAAATTGCTGTCATAGTTTGAATTGCGGATTGGAACATTATCTGTATGACCTTCAATCTTGATACGCTTATCTGTATAATGTGCTAAAATATCCGCCACACGGTTTAAAACATACTTAGCACCAGGCTGTATCTCCGCACTGCCCGATTGGAACAATAATGCGCCATTTAAAGAAAGCATAACATAATTATATCCTTCATCCATTGTTACATCCAGCGAATCTTCTAGACGGTTGACTTCTGTCTTTTCAACTACATCACTGTACAACTCTTCCGTCTTTTGCTTTTTTTCTTCCATCTGCTGCTTTTCAAACTCTGACATCGGGTCATCTTCGTTCTCAGACTCAGAAGCCTTTCCCATATCAGAATAATACTCATCCAGATTATTAAGCTGCGTCGCACCGCTTGAGACAAGCTTTCCCTCACCAATTGCCTGTGCACCACCGCTAAATATGCTAAAACTGTTTGACAAAGACGCCACAAGCTCTGCATACTTCACCTGATCGACTGTTGACATTGAAAAAAGCAAAACGAAAAAGCAAAGCAAAAGGTTCATCAAGTCAGAAAAAGTATCTTTCCATCCATCTGTTTTGATTTCCTGCTTATCTTTATTCTTTGCCATTAAGCCTCACCACCTCCAGCTGCTGCACTCGCACCGCCTTCTTCAGCGCCGATTTCTTCCCTTGCATTTGGAGCTAAGAATGACTTCAGCTTCTCCTCAATAACACGAGGGTTCTCACCTGCCTGGATCGATAACAGGCCCTCCACCATTATTTCTTTGATAGTAATTTCCATTCCATTAAACATCTGCAATTTGAACGATACCGGCACACAGATCCAGTTAGCCAGCAAAGAACCATACAAGGTCGTCAAAAGAGCAACCGCCATATTCGGTCCAATCATCGCCATATCATCCATGTTGTACAACATGTTTACCAGACCAATCAGCGTACCAATCATACCCCATGCAGGACCCATGCCACCGTAGTTTGCCCAGAAACCAATTTTCTCATTGTGACGCTTATCCACGGAAGCTAGTTCCGTCTCCATAATATTGCGGACCAACTCAGGGTCTGTACCATCGACAATCAACATAATTCCTTTTTTGAGGAATTCATCTTCCAGATTATTTGCCATCTCTTCCAGAGCTAAAAGACCTTCTTTACGGGCAACATTGGAAAGTTTGACGATATCTCCAATTACCTGCGCCTCATTTGCCGTCGGCTTTTTAAATGCCAGGCCAATTGATTTGTAGCACGCAAGGAACTCTGGAATACTCTTTGCCTGAATCAGCATACACATCATCGAACCACCAAGCGTAATGATAACGGATGGAACATCGGCAAAGTGCCCCAGGCCAGCCCAAGACTCAGGTCCAGTAGAGATACCAAAGATAACCAGCACAAAACAGATTACAATACCCAATAATGTTGTAATATCCAAAATCTCACACCACCTTATGTAATATTATTTTAACGTTCTATTCTACAAAGTCCGTAGAATTACATTCTCTCTTATATGATTTTACTAGATTTTTTACCATCTGTCTACTTTCTTTTACAATTATTTTTTTTCCAGTGGTCAATGTGATCACCGTATCTGGTGTTTCTTCCACCATTTCAATCAACTCACAGTTAATCGTTACTTCTTTTCCATTTAATCTTGTTACATCAATCATAAATCTTCCTTTTCATCCCACAAACTGCCGACCATCTACTACACCACCCTTCAAGCTTATACTACTCTTTCCCAGAAAGAAAATCAGGGAGCGGTTCGAAAGCACCGCTCCCCAACAAATCTCAAAAATATACAACAAATATTAACTATTAACGTTTCAGGTTTACAAGCTCCTCAAGCATCGAATCAGAAGTCGTAATGATTCTTGAATTTGCCTGGAAACCACGCTGTGTTGTAATCATTTGTGTAAACTCATTTGCCAGGTCAACGTTTGACATCTCTAATGCACCGGCTGTCAATGAACCAGATAGGCCAATCTCCTCACCGATACCGTCAAACTCGCCAGAGTTTTGTGTTGCACCAAACAAACTGCCGCCAAGGGACTCTAAGCCCGATGGGTTCGCAAATGTAGCAAAAGCAATCTGAGCAAGACACTTTTTCGCACCATTGTCATAGGAACCCCATACCTTACCGTCCTCATCAATGGAAACACCCTTCATCTTACCAGCGGTATGCCCAGCATCTACAAAACCATTCTCAACTTCACGTCCCTTAACGCTGGACAATTTTGAAACTCCACCCTGAGAATACTGGGTTAATGAGTTGAAATATACCTGCACACCGCCAAGTCCAGTTGCCGGGTCATAAAATGGGAATGTCGTATCGTTGGATGTTGCACTAGGAGGGGTATGGACACCATCATTTGTAATGGAAAAATTCAATGCATACCCTTTGTCTGCCCATTCAGGTTTTGGAGTTGCATTACATGTCTGTGGTGAAACACCAGCAAATGTACCAGTACTATTCTGGAACTGCAGTTTTGACCCTGTTGCAGGAGTTGCAGTTAATGTAAATTCTCCAGTTGTAGCATTCGGTGTACCATTAATCTTATATGTAGCGTCACCTAATTTCACTTCTACATTTGCATTTGCTGCATATGTACCATCTGCATTCTTTGTAACGAACATGGAAGTTCCGTCAGACTTCATAACATCCACAACTGTCATATCATAATCAACGGTTGCCTGTGCCGTTGCTGGAGGCTCCGACTGCTTAATCCTTACTTTTACAGTATAAGCCTCCCCAATATTATCAAAGAAACTAAATGTAATAATCTGGCCGCTACCAGTATTATAATCTAACTTAGGGTCATTAGGATCCACATTTCCTGA
Source organism: uncultured Lachnospiraceae bacterium (assembly GCA_910585905.1). Classification (GTDB taxonomy): domain Bacteria; phylum Bacillota; class Clostridia; order Lachnospirales; family Lachnospiraceae; genus Butyribacter. Next base: position 27,044 of record CAJUID010000015.1, on the reverse strand, counting down.
AATAGTAGCACATTTTGTTGCCTCAGGCGGATAGTACATATTATCGGTACTCATAACTTTTAAGTCCTTAACGGTATCCTTAACAATATTTCCATCCTTGTCTGTAAGCCACCCCTGTACAGTCGCACCATTTGTCGTACAGTAGAGGTTTCCTGATGGGTCAATATTTAAGGCACCTGATTTTGTAAAGCAAGTTTCTGAACCAGAACGCACAACCATAAATGCCTCACCGTTAATGGCAATATCCAGTGCACGGTTTGTTGTGGATGGACCGCCCTGCTCCGTAATATTAGTCTGAATTGCAGCAACCATAGAACCAAGACCAATCTGTTTTGCATTTGTACCCGCTGTTGCCATCTCAGTATTTGGCCCAGTCGCAGAAGAAACTGTCTGATAATATGTGTCAGAAAAGTTTACACTGCTGGATTTAAAACCAACTGTATTTGTATTCGCAATATTGTTACCAATAACATCCATCTTCGTCTGGTGTGTTTTAAGTCCTGCTACACCAGAGTAAAGTGATCTCATCATAATTCAAAATCCTCCATTCTTTGTCTTTCAGAATGGGTCCTTAGGGCTTATCTGGCATTCAAAGCCCCCGTCTGCCCCCTTGTGAGGTCCGGCAAAATACCCCATTCCTAACTAATCACAGCCCCATCTATATTCGTAAAGATTGAGTCTGTAGAATCACCAACTGCTGTAATTACGGTATTGCTCTTAACATTTACAATAAATGCCAGATCGTCTACCATTACCAAAGACTCTCGAATTCCTTTTTCCCGTGCCTTCGTCGTTCCATTCTCCAAACGCTCCATCTGCTCCGCAGACAGATTAATATTTCTCGTTGCCAAACGTTCATTAGCATGTTTAGAAAATTTCAGGTTGTCAACTGCCTGTTCCTTTTTGGAACTTAAAATGTCTTGGAAAGAAAGTTCTGATGTTTTGGAATTGTCCGCTTTCGGACTGCCCTTAAGCAACTGGCTCCGCATCGAATCAATTGATGCATAGTTTTTTTCTAAGCCCTGCATAACCATTCCACCTTTCCACTACATTTTAGGCACTCTCCGTTGTTGTACCGCTGTTATCCCCAGAGCCTGCTTCACCTTCAGCCTCATCATCCTTATCACCCGAAGAATCGCCGCCCTCGGTATCTGTATCTGTATCACCTTCCGGCTTTGGTTTCGCAATTCCTTTAATCTCAAGGGAAACATTATCATAAACCATTGTCTTATTGGTATCATCAAATACAAATGCTACATCGTATTTCCCCGCATCTACTGTTTCCAATGCCTCCCTATCAATTGTAAGCACACCATCCTTAAATTTCAGATACTTTGGATCAATCGCTGTCGTCTGGTTTTCACTATCAACTAATACAACAGCAAAGCTAGATGCTTCATAACCATGAGAACCAAGATCAATTCCAGTAATCTTAATATCCTGCGGATTCCAATGCTCAAACAAATGGCTTTGTTTTGATACTGTTGGAAGGTATGTAGAAATTAGATAATCCTGATCAATCACCTGAACAATATCATCATAAGAATAATCCTGTCCATTAATCGAAACATACGCTTTACCATTTTTAAGTGTAACATAATCGACTTTGCCCTGAAATTCATTATATTCGCCCGTTGTTGAAATCTGGCGGACTAATACTTCCTTTCCTACAAGGCTATAAGCAGTATTATTGTTTGCTGTGGTATTCAGATTGGACATCTGCTCCAATGCACTAAATTGTGCTAACTGTGCCACAAATTGTGTATTATCTGCAGGGTCTAACGGGTCTTGATACTGAATCTGAGTTACTAAAAGCATCAAAAAATCTTCTTTTCCCAGTTCTGCACCAGGTTTCCTTGTTGTATCCTGTGAAGACTCTGGAATGCCAAGCTCCCACTTTCCATCTTTATCAAACCCCACATTTGCAAGTAAATCTCCCATTATATCCTCCTTTCCGTTATTCTACTTAACATATTTTAATTAAGCGGTAAAATCAATGCTTCCACCACTGTCGCGCATTACTTGCCTGCGCACCTGCTCTGCACTTACTTCTGCTACCTGCTCAGACTCATCCGCCTCTCCTGCATCATAGCGGAATCTCCTTCTACCCTGCTTTGCAGCCTCTTCCTGTGCCTGCTTTTCTGCCTGATTGCTCTGATCAAAACTAAAGTCAGAAACATGCACTTCTACAGATTCTACCTTAAGATTTTTCGCCTCCAGATTATCCTTTAAAATCATAATCTGACTTTCCAAAGCATTCTTTGCCTCTTCTGTCTGTACCTGGAAGTTCGCAGTCATAACACCGCCTTTTGATACTACAGAAAAGAATACTTTACCAAGGCTCTCTGGATTTAACTGAACCTCTACAGAAGTCGTATTGGCATTTACTACACTGCGGATTCGCTCGCTTACCTGATTAACTATATCAATCATCTGCTGCATCCTCTGCATGCCATTCCACTGTGGTTTTACAAGCTGTACCCCATCTTCCTGCATTGCACGAAATTGCTCCGCAAAAAGCGGTGTATCCACTGCTCGCTCCTCTGTCATCTCTCCCCTCTGGGAAAAGAATAATTCGGATTCTGTGCCGCTTTGATCAGATTCCTTATTAGAATTCTGCAGTGTAATACTATCTTTTCCAGCCTTTGTATCTTCCTGACCAGATGTTATCTGATTATTCTGTTCTGCATCAACTTTTTTACCTGTATCTTGCATCTCTTCTTCAGAAACATCTGCACCGGCTGACTCCATTACTACTTGAAAATCCTCTGTTGCTGTTTTCTCTGCAATCCCAAAATCTTCTGCACTCAGACCCTCCTGCTGTAAAAACTCCTCCAACAGAACCGGAGTCTCTAATTTTTCCAAAAGATTCTGATTTTCTGACTGAAAGTCCTCCAAAGCCTGCATCAAATTAGTAAATGTCTGCATTAAATCTTCATTAATCAGAAAATCTGTGCTCTCACCACCACCGCCTGCAAGCAGTACAAACTGCTGTAAGACTTCCGGCTGGAACAAATCAGCTAAACCAATCCCCATTGCCTGCAAAACTGCATTAATTGTCTCATCATCAATGCCAAGGTTCTCCTTAATTACATCACGGATTTCCTCCTGCAAAGCGGCCAGTTCGCCAGCCTCTTCTGGCGAAAGATCCTTCTGTCCCATTGCTGAAACATTCTCCTGGGCATCTGACTTATTTGCTGCCTGATTTACAGAAAACTCTTCTTTCTTAGCATAATCCTGTTGATTTCCCTGAACAGACTCCTGCACCTTTGTAGTATTTGCTGTGTGTACTGCAGCAGAGCTATCCTTTGCAGAATTACTATCCTTTAAGAAATTTTCAAACTGCTTCATACCACTCGCTGCTGAAACAGGAGCTGCTCCCTTTGATGCTGCCAGATTCCTAACAGAAACAGAACCTAAAATTGCGTCTACGCCTGCCATCGTTTCACCTCCTTCTATTTTGAATTTGTAACCATTCTTAATAGTATTTTATTCCTATTAAAATGGTTTCTATAGTCAACAGATTTCTCTGTAGACAACTTAATTACTCCCAAGCGTTGAAATTTTCTTGGTAATCTGGGCTGCGTATGTACTATCAAGCTCCTGCATGATCGCAGATGCATTGCTCTCCTTCATATTCCTGAGAATATCACATACTAAATCCAGTTCTTCATTTAAATTTGTAATCATCTGAGCTGCAGCAGCTGGCTCCATACCAGCATACAATGTTGCAAGCTCCTTCGCCCTCTCAGAAGACTGCAATCTGTCTAATACCTGCCTATATATCCTCTCAGCATTCTCCGGTGCAATCTGCTCATAATAAGCCCTATACTCATTAATATCCGGAGCATTTTCTGTAAAGACCACCTTTTCATCAAATTCCAATACTCTTTTTGCAAAAGCATCCTGCTCATTCTTATAACGGCGCAGCTTCCGAATCTCCGCCTCCATCTCAGCAATATAATCGGAGTTTGCCGTTGTTGTCCCCGTTTCAGATTCCAGCCTCCGCTCTAGCTCTTTTATTCTGGCGTTTGCAGATTTCAAAGTATTATACTTATAATTCCCTTCAGATGCCTGCTGCTCCTCGGATGCCTCTGGAAGAATTTTATTCACAACTGGAACATCCTTTAAAACTGGATACAATACATTACTTCCAATTCCCCCAATATCTAACTTAATCAAAAACGCAAATACAGCAAGCCAGATTAAAATAATGATAATAGCAATCAGTGCTGTGACTGCTTTGCTTCCCTTGCTCTCATTATCCAGGCTTCCCGCTGCCCCATCCTTATTCTTTCTTGCCATAAGTTACTAGCCCTCACTTTCTTTTGCAGCACCGAAACGGAAACTGACTAACTCATCAACTTCTTTTCTCTCCTGTGCCTCAATTTCTATCTTAAACTGCTCAAATGCCTTTTCCTTTAATTTTTCATAAGTCTTTCTTTCTTTCATAGCATTATCAAGCTTCTCCCTTGCTCGCTCTACCCTCTGTTGTTGCTGGGAGATTACAAATTTCTGTACATTAATATTATATTTGGCATGTTCAACACAGTTTTCTAATTTCTTTATTTCCAGAAGAACCAACTCATCCTGTACTGCATCTGTCAGTCTGTACTGGTACTCCTCCTTTTTTGCGATCAAAGCCTCCAGCTTCATTTCTTCTTCCCGAAGCCTGATAAGCTCCATCCCATATTCTGCCTTTGCCTGATCTTCCAGTTTATACTTTATAGATAAAAGGCTCTCCATTTTAAAAATGAATTTTGCCATAATTCACCCCTTAATCTCATCCAGCAGCTTCCGCACCCTGCTGCAGGCTGGAATCCTCAAGGAAAATTTCAATTAATCTATTTACTATTTCGTCATAGTTAAACTTCTCATAAACATCCTGCATCAAAAATTCATTCACTTCATCAATTTTTGATAATGCAAAATCAATATTTTTATTGGAACCTGGCTTATATGCGCCAATATTAACCAAATCTTCCGCCTCAGCGTATGTCGCCAACACATTTTTTAACTGTCCGCTCGCTGCCTTCTGCTCACTATTCACAATACTGCTCATAACACGGGAAATGCTCTGCAAGACATCGATTGCCGGATAATGGTTTTTTTGGGCAATTTTACGGTTTAACATGATATGTCCATCCAAAATACTTCTGGCTGTATCAGTAATCGGCTCATTAAAATCATCACCATCTACTAATACGGTATAGAGCCCCGTAATAGAACCTTTATCAGAACGCCCCGCACGCTCTAGAAGCTTCGGCATCTCTGAGTACACGCTTGGCGGATATCCCCTTGATACTGGAGGCTCACCAGAAGCAAGGCCAATCTCCCTCTGCGCCATAGAAAAACGTGTCAGAGAATCCATCATTAGAAGAACATCTTTTCCCTGATCTCTAAAATACTCCGCAATCGCAGTTGCCGTTTTTGCCGCTTTGTTACGAATCAGTGCTGGTTTATCTGATGTTGCAACCACCACAACCGACCTTGCCATGCCCTCCGGCCCAAGATCCCTATCTATAAATTCCCGAACCTCACGCCCACGCTCGCCGATTAGCGCAATCACATTAATATCTGCCTTTGTATTCCTGGCAAACATTCCTAACAATGTACTTTTCCCTACACCGCTACCGGCAAAAATACCAATACGCTGGCCTTTACCAACCGTAATCAAGCCATCCACCGCTTTTACGCCAAGTGGCAAAACCTGATCAATAATCTCCCTTGTCAATGGATCCGGTGGTTCCGCTTCTACTGAATAACCCTGAAGATGTGAAAAATCGGACAGATCTGATTGGTCAATCGGATTGCCAAGCCCATCCAATGCCTTTCCAAGCAGCTCATCACCCACTTTCACTTTCAAAGGTGCGTTAGTATTTTCTACACGGCTTCCAAGCCCAACACCTGCTGTCTGGTCATATGGCATCAAAAGCACCCTGTCATCACGAAACCCAACTACCTCAGCATTGATGATCTGGTTTGTGTCCTTTGTTATAATCTGGCACAAATCATTGAGTTTTGCTAAAGGACCAATCGATTCAATCGTCAATCCCACTACTTTTGTAACTTTTCCAAGGCGTTTCTCATAGGACTGATCCAAAAGCATATTATATTTTGATAAATCAATATCCACCATATCGATACGCTCCTTACTCTCCGTTAAAATGCTAACATTTTAACGTGTTCTTCTAGATTCTGCAGCTGGGCATCCAGGCTGCAGTCCAAAATTCTATGGTCTGTCTCAATAATACACTGGTTTTCTGTCAAACTGTCATCTTCTATAATATCAAACTCTTCTACATCCTTCACAAGCAGTTTAAGCGTTGTCTTTTTAGACGATACCCTACTCATGTCATTTTTACAAACACGAACCGTCAAGGTTTTTGTTCTCTGCAGGTTTTTCATGGATGTACCGAGCAGATACAAAATCACATCTTTCTTATTTTCACAAACTACACCAGTCAATTTCCTAACTAGAGAAACTACAAGCTCAGCAAACGCTGGCTCCAAATTTTCCTCCTGCTGCATCAGTTCCTGAAAACGAATATCATAATCTTCTTGAAGTTCCTGCATTCTCTGATGAAGCTCCTGCTCAGCCTGCATCCTTCCTTCTGCCTGCCCTGCCTCAAAACCCTCACTTCGGGCTGCTTCACGGATTGCATCTGCTTCCTGCTCAGCCTGCTTAACTAAGGCTTCTGCCTGTTCTTTCGCAGCGTTTAGAGCCTCTTCCTGCTCTTCCATAATCTGCTGTAAAAGTTTTTCTCTCTCTTCGTTTACGACATCTGACATAGAAATCACAGCCAAGCCATCCTCAAAGGACTCTTCCCCGTCCTCTTCCTCCATATCTGGAAAAGAGAACGGCTCCACTGCTTTCGGCTCATCATATATATTCGGAATAAACTCTTCCACAATTTTATCCGAATCAATCACGCACGCCTTAGAAGGGTCTACATTGAAGTATACGGATTTTATCAAATTAGACAACGATCTCGTCACCTCCACCTCTAGAGATGATAATCTCAGCGGAATCCTCTAACTTACGTATGATATTAACAATTTTCTGCTGTGCCTCTTCAACATCCTTCATACGGACTGGCCCCATAAAATCCATATCTTCCTTAATCATAGTAGCCAGACGGGAAGAAAGATTACTAAAAATAAGATTCTGTACTTCTTCATTAGAACCCTTCAAGGCAACAGCCAACTCATTGTTATCTACTTCACGGAGCACACGCTGTACAGAACGGTCGTCCAGGGACAAGATATCCTCGAATACGAACATCTTCTTGCGGATTTCGTCGGCCAGCTCTGGATCTTCGATTTCCAAACTCTCCATAATATGTTTCTCTGTACCACGGTCTACTGTATTCAAAATTTCTACGATGGAATCTACACCACCGACCACTGTGTAATCCTGATTTACCAAAGATGCTAGTTTCTGCTCCAATACCTTTTCCACCTCTTTAATAACATCTGGAGATGTGCGATCCATCTGTGCAATACGCTTTGCAACATCTGTCTGCTTATCTGGTGACAACGCAGAAATAATTGCAGATGCTTGACCAGACGGCAGATAAGACAAAATCAAAGCAATTGTCTGTGGATGCTCATCTTGTATAAAGTTCAATAACTGGCTGGCATCCGTCTTTCTCACAAATTCGAATGGACGAACCTGAAGGGAAGCAGTCAGTTTCCCGATTACATCTTTTGCACGTTCTGCCCCCAAAGATTTCTCCAACAAATCCTTAGCATAGGCAATACCACCTTCCGCAATATACTGTTGTGCCAGACACACTTCATAGAATTCATCCAATACAGAATCTTTCATTGAAGGCGATATACTTCTTGTATTTGCAATCTCAAGCGTAAGCTGTTCTATTTCGTCTTCTTTCAAATGCTTAAACACATTTGCAGACTTCTCAGGTCCTAAAGCAATCAACAATATTGCCGCTTTCTGGACTCCTGTAATATCATCCGATTTCGCCATAATGCAACCATCCTTCCTAGTTTCCTACTCTTTCAAAAAGGTACACCGTAACCATTACAGCTTCCCATTTTCCAAAAAAGGGCACCGTCTCATTGGTGCCCTTAAAGGGACATAAACAATCAAAAACCCTGTATATTCCCTTACCACCACATTACAAGCATATTTCCTCAACTACATATCCCACTCATCATTGAGCCAATTTCGTAGTAGCTGTGCAACCGCCTCTGGATTTTCATCGACAAATTTTTCAATCATCTTTCTCGTCTCTGATTTGTCGCTAAATTCAATATCATCCAGTGACTGGTTCTCCTTTGTTGTTGCGAGAAGCTGCTCTACTGAAAGCTCTGGCTCCTCCTCGGAAACCTTCATTGGTGCTGTTCCACGAATTACTACATAAATCAATAATGCGATGATTAACACGGCAAGAATAATCATCAGATAATCTGAAAGGCTCCTGCTTGTCTCCATCTCTTCTACAAATTTAGGAACTTCATAAGCCATTACAGAAATTCTTGCTGCATTCACGCCAGTTGCCTGTGCAATCAGATTCACTTCATCATCATTCAGCGTAATTGGAGTACGCTCATTATTTGCAGCGATAAATTCTTCAAACGTCATATTATCCAGACTTCCGTCTGATTTTAACTGCGCCTCATCATATATGCGGTAACGCAATGCAACAATCCCAAGAGACGACTCATCATACTGGATTGTTGGTGTCTCCTGCTTAATATTCTCAATTGTCTCATTTGTCAAAAGCTGCTGCAATTTCTCAATATCAATACTGCTAGAAGAACCACTTCCAGGATTCATCATAGTATCTGTATCATCATCATTTGCATTCGTTCCCGGCTCACCGCCATTGCCGCTACCGCCCTCAGACTTATATGTATAAAGGTTCGTAGGGTAACCATACTCCCTGCCTTCCGCCACAGAGTATGTTTTAGCAAGCGTCTCGATTTTATTCATGTTAAAACGAATTCCCTGTGTCCCCACCTGAATTTCGTCATAACCAAGTTTTATCAATAACTTCTGTACATTAGAATCCATCGTTTCCCGGAGCTTATCAACATATTCACTAGAACCGCCTACAAATCCGCCCCCTAGAGAAGCAGCTGTTGAACCGTTGTAAACACAATTGCTGTCCGAGTCATTAATCACAACATGTTCTACGTCTGTTCCAACTGCATTTGCAAGCCAGCTTGCAAGCGCCTGCGCCGTGTTGGAAGTAAGTTCTTTCTTCTTCGCCTCACCAACTGTGATAAGCGCTGTTACAGAAGTTTTCTCCTCTTCATCCAATACACTATAAGTCTGTTGCGGCACATCAATCAGTACCGTTGCAGCATCAATAAAAGAATACCCTTCCAAACTTTTTTGCAAATCATTTTGTAAAGCTAGAATTCTTTTCTGTGTCTTCTCACTCTCTGTAGTAGACATAGAATTATCAAACGCCTTGTCCCATGTATAACCACTATCCACAAGGTTATTATCACTCATCGCATAAAACGCTTTTGTCATATCACTCTTACGGACAGAAATTGTCAGACCATCATTTGATGTACTGTATTTAATTCCTTGATCATCCAATGCCTTTGACATGGCACTGGCATCTTCCAGCCTGCTAAATTCATTGAATTTGACATACGTCGGCCTGGATACCAGAAATGCAGTAATCCCAATCGCAATCAATACCAGACAAATTACAGCAATAATGATTGTCTTTTGTTTGCTCGAATACCTCTTCCAGAATTCCATCACCCGTGTTGGAATTTCTTTCAATCTCTCTTGCATAACAATACTCCCCTACTTTTTCAAATTTATGATTGAGCTTTTCTCTTAGAACTGCATATTCATAAGTTCTTTGTATCCACTCATAAATGCATCCCTGACAGCAACTGTATACTGCAGTGAAACATTTGCCTTCTGTTGGGCAATCTGCAGATCATGGATGTTGTCTGTCTCACCAAGAGCATATTTAATTTCTTCCTCCTCTGCCGCGTTGCTGTACGCATTTGCCTGATTAATCAGGCGTGCAGCAGAATCCAGAATACTGCTAAAAGGAGTGCTGTCATCATCACCACTGATTAAAAGCGAATCGCTTTCTTGTGCTAAATCCGAAGAAATTGTCGGTGTCTGAAATAAAGAATCAAAATTAATATCTGATAAAGATGATATGTTCATAATTTCCTCCCGGTTATGTAGTCTCTGCACTAAAATCCACACAAGACATATTTATAGCTGGCTGCCTTTTACTTATTTGCCAATATCAAGCGCTTTCAACTGCATATTCTTTGAAGCGTTAAATGCAGTTACATTCGCCTCATAAGCACGGCTGGCATCAATCATATCTGTCATTTCCTGAACAGTGTTAACATTGGGATATGTTACATATCCGTTTTCATCCGCATCTGGATGCGCCGGATCATAAACCATACGCCCCTCCGTCTCGGTATCCTCGAAAATACTGGTAATCTTTACTCCCTGCCCAACACTGCCGGCTGTCCCAAGCAGCATCTCATCAAAAGAAGGATATCCCTTCTCATGAAAAATAACTGATTTTCTGTTGTAAACATTCCCCTCAGCGTCTCTTGTGGTATTGACATTGGCAATGTTCTCTGAAATAATATCCAGTCTGGTTCTCTGCGCCGTCATACCGGTTGCACTAATATTCATCCCTGAAAAAACACTCATAACTTTTCTAGCTCCTTTCCTATTAACGTTTCTATCGAAATCACACCAACGGAACCTCCCTGTTCCGCCTGTCCTCTTCACAAAAAGAAATTTAACTGCTTATAACCAAAAGCTCCCGTTACTGCGTTTTCAGAACGGATTTCAACCTGCTAAATTCCTGTGAAACAGAATCTATCATGGTGTAATATTTAATCTGATTCTTTGCCAATTCTGCACTCTCTGTGTCAATATCTACATTATTGCCATCTATACGGTAACTGACATTTGCATAATCCGTATAAGTTGTCGCAGTAAGGCTATCTAAATCTGCCCTGGCCACCTCATCGTCCAATGACATAGTGTAGCCTACTTCTGTCCTAAGATAATCCTCAAAATGTACATCCTTCCTCTTAAAACCAGGCGTGTCAACATTTGCGATATTATTTGAAATCACAGAATTCCTTGTCCAGCTCGCATCCAGAGCCTTGTCAAGAACGTTTATGTAATTATATGCTCCTGATCCAATCATTCAAAAGCTCCTTTCCAAAATTATAATGTTCCTCTTCCCTGCCTATTGATACATATGATATCCGCTGCCGTTCCCATGCCTTCTTCTGGCACCTCGACCTTTTGCCCCTGATATCATACATATAATTATAGAGAAAATCTGACAAATTACAAGTGGAATTCAGAAAAAAATCGAAAAAAGAATATTTTGGAATTCCAAATCATTCATAAATGCGGCTGAAACACCTTATTTTGCATTATTTAGAAAGTATTTCAGCCGTATTTATGAGTACATCTTCCCTATACAACATTTTTTGCAATCAGCTCATAAGAAAGCAGATCATTGACAACCCGTACAGAAGTTCCCTTCATACCAGAGGATTTTGTCTGAATAATCCCTGCACTCTCACATTTTTTCAGTGCATTCACAATAACCGACCGGGTTATCCTTACTTTATCCGCAAGACGACTAGTCACCAGAATCCCTTCCTGCCTGCCATCAAGTTCATTGAGAACTGCAAGAACTGCCTGAATTTCTAATCTTGATAGTGTATTTACCGCTGCCATCACATCCTGCTCTTTGTGCTGCTCCTTAGAAATCTCCTCTGATTCTGCACGCTGCATTGCAAGTCCGATCACTGTAGTTCCATATTCAGTCAAAATAATATCATCAATAGAAAACGGAACTTCCATTCGATAGACAAATAGGCTTCCAAGGCGTATCCCTGCCATTCGAATTGGAGCAATCATTGCCTGATACTTTACAACCTCCTCAAATGTCAGCCCCAGTGTAAGCAGATTGACATTCTCCTTTGTAGACAAAATATTCATAAAACGGTCTTGAAGAGACTGCTCTAAGTAATCCCCATATCTAATATCTAAAAGCTGCGGGATTACCGGAATCCCCTCCCGTTCTTTTAAGCCCAGCACTTTCCCTTTACGGCTCACCAAAATCACATTCACTTCCAGTGTATGTGATAATATCCTGCAAAAATCCGTAAAATCAATTTTCTCTGACTCCTGATCATTGAGCAGGCTGTTAATCCTCCGTGTTTTATCTAATAATTCTAAACTCATTCTCTTATTCCTGTTTTTTATTAAATGCCTCTACATAACCACACTGTTCGTCCATACAGACAAGCTTATTTCCCTTTTCCACCATTGCCCCGCCACACTGTGGACATTTCTTTGCCGATGGCTTCTGCCATGACATAAAGTCACAGTCCGGGTAACTGCTACAGCCAAAATACCTTCTTCCCTTTTTCGTCTTTCTGCCAACAACATCTGCGCCGCATTTTGGACAAGGGACACCAATCTTTTCTAAATACGGCTTTGTATTACGGCAGTCTGGAAATCCGGGACAAGCCAAAAACTTCCCATGAGGCCCATATTTCACAACCATATTTCTCCCACACTCCTCACAGAGTACATCTGTCACCTCATCCTCAATCTTAACCTCTTCCAGTTCCTTTTCAGCGGCCTGCACTGCCTCATGCAAATCTGGATAAAAGTTCTCGACTACTGTCTTCCATTTAACAGAACCATCCTCCACACGATCCAAAAGACCTTCCATATAAGCAGTAAAATTTACATCCACAATACTGGTAAATGATTTTTTCATAATGGCGTTTACCACCTCGCCAAGCTCCGTGATGTATAAATTTTTTTGTTCTTTCGCCACATAACGGCGGTTAATAATGGTCGAAATCGTAGGCGAATACGTACTTGGCCTTCCAATCCCCAGCTCTTCCAATGTCTTTACCAGAGATGCTTCCGTAAAATGCGCCGGCGGCTGTGTAAAGTGCTGTTTTTTATCAAAATCACCAGATTTCACCTCTGTTCCCTTAGAAAGTTTTTTTGACAAAACTTTTTTATCAATTTTATCCTCATCTGTCTGATAGATTGATAGATATCCGGAAAATACAACTTTAGACGCTGCAGAAGTAAAACGATATTTATCAGAATCTATCTTTACTGTTGTGGTCGAAAACTTTGCTGGCGCCATTCGGCTTGCTAAAAAACGTTTCCAGATTAACTGATACAGCCGGAAATGATCTCTAGACAAGGAATCTTTCACTGAAGCTGGAGTTAAATCTACATAAGTTGGACGAATCGCTTCATGTGCATCTTGTATCTTTTTACTATTTTTTTCTTTTTTCTCTCCTGCAGCCTGGTATTGTGCACCATAATTTTCCTCAATATAATCATATGCCATCTTTTTAGCATCTTCTGAAACTCGGGTAGAGTCTGTACGCAGATATGTTATCAATCCAACCGTCCCACGGCCCTTGATTGCAATACCTTCGTATAACCCCTGTGCCAGACGCATTGTTTTTTGTGTTGAAAAATTTAGGCTTTTTGCTGCTTCCTGCTGCAATGTACTTGTTGTAAACGGAAGTGGACTCTTCTTTGTCCGCTCTGTCTCTTTTAAATCAGAAACATGAAACTCAGATTTTTTTAACTCTATAATAATATCGTCCATTTGTTGTTCTGACTCAATCGCTAACTTCTTATCCTTTTCGCCATAAAAATCCGCTAATAGCGGCTTTTTCTCTCCGTCTATCATAAACTCTCCCGTCAGGGTCCAGTATTCCTTTGAGATAAAAGCATTAATCTCCTCTTCCCTGTCGGCAATAATGCGGAGGGCCACAGATTGCACCCTGCCCGCGCTCAGCCCTCTTTTCACTTTTGCCCAGAGAACCGGGCTAATCTGATAGCCCACGAGACGGTCGAGAACACGCCTTGCCTGCTGTGCATCTACCAGATCCATATCAATCTTTCTTGCCTGCTTGATAGACTGCTTTACCGCATTTTTAGTGATCTCATTAAAAGTAATCCTGCTGGTATTTTTTTCTTCTAATTTTAAAGCATTGGCAAGATGCCATGAAATAGCCTCCCCTTCACGGTCAGGGTCAGTTGCCAGGTAGATTTTATCTGCCTTTTTCACTTCCCTACGCAACTTTGCCAAAAGTTCCCCCTTCCCACGGATTGTAATGTACTTCGGCTCAAAATCATTTTCCACATCGATTCCAAGCTGGCTTTTTGGCAAATCCCTCACATGTCCGTTTGATGCAACAACTTCATAGGTACTCCCTAAAAATTTTTTAATTGTTGCCGCTTTGGAAGGTGATTCCACGATTACTAAATTTTTTGCCATTTTGCTACCTGCCTTTCAACCCTGTTACGCTTTAGGAACTGTACAAAGAGATTGCATCGTTTCTGCCTGCCCTACATGATACTATGCGCAACCGCAAAAACTTAGTCTATAATCCTATGTGTTATGTTACAATTTTATCGCATAATAATTATTTCCAACTGTCTGGACCAATTGTTTTCTCTGCAGGGAAAACAAGACTTCCATAGCAGAAACAGGCTCAAGCCCTGCTTTTTGTGCTATCTGGGAAATATGTACCGGCTCCAAACTTAAACTAGCATACACTATTTCTTCCGTTGTTTCAAGCATAACATTTATTTTTTTCTTTCTTTCTACAACGTCTGTATCATAAAATAACCCCAATCCATCTAATATATCCTGCACTTTTGTCACCACGCCGGCTCCATTTTTTAACAATTCATTTCCTCCCTCGTACTTTGGATTCATCAGATTTCCGGGAACAACAAAAATGTCTTTTCCCTGCTCCAGCCCAATCTCCGCCGTAATCAGGGAACCACTTTCTTTTCCGGCCTCAATCACAAGAATCCCATCCGAAAGGCCGCTGATAATGCGGTTCCTCATTGGAAAATGATAGGGAAGCGCAGGGGTATGCAGAGGAAATTCAGAAATCACACCGCCATTTTCCTGCATTATCATGTAAGGTTCAATGTGTTCCCTTGGATAACAAATATCCACCCCGGTTCCAAGTACACCATATGTCCTTCCATAAACTGCCTTCATTGCACCCCTCTGGGCAGCAATATCAATTCCCCTTGCCATCCCACTAATTACCTGTATGCCATTTTCTGCAAGCTCATAACCAAACTTGTCCGCTAACTGTTTTCCCTCAAAAGAGGCATTCCTCGCACCTACCACAGCAACACTTGGACGCGACGGTATCGGAAGATGCCCCTTATAAAATATGCCGTACGGCATATCCTCAAGCTGCCTGAGCTTCTCTGGATAATCCCCTTCGTCTCTATACACAAAAGAGATTCCTTTACGGCACGCTTCTTCATACTGCCTCTTTAATACGTCCAGGCTGCGCCCAATGGCTAACCGCTCCTGATCCTTTTTGCTTAAATTGGGTATCTTTGCGAAATGGGACTCCTCCCCATAAAAAACAGCCTCGGGACTTCCAAAATACTCTAAAAGCCTGCCAATTTTACGGTTCCCGATTCCCTGCAAATTACACAGCCAAAATGCAAATAGTTTCTGTTCCATAGTATTTTCCATTTCTACGCCGCTTTTTATGCATTAAGCAACTTTGTGCCGAGCAGCGCACAGACACAAAATCGCCGTGTAAAGATTTAATGATACACTAGCGTTATTTGAACACCTTACACATCTAATTCCCCCAATATTTTTTGTCAATCGCCCGATAACAGACAGCCTCCGCGATATGCTCCTTTTCAATCTGTTCTTCCCCTGCAAGGTCAGCGATAGTTCTTCCAACTTTTAGTATCTTATGATATACCCGCGCGCTAAATTCCATTTTTTCAAATGCAGATGCCAAATAAATTTCGGCATCCGGCGTCAGCCTACAATATTTCTTGATCAGAGACGGAGTAAGCCTCGCATTATGAAAAAATTTTTCTCCCCGGTAACGGTTGTTCTGTAATGCCTGCGCTGCAGCCACCCTCTCCCGTATCTTTGCAGAAGGTTCGTTCTCCACACCAGGACCTGTTTCCTCAAAGTCCTGATAGGACAATGGCAATGTCTCTACACAGATATCCATCCGCTCAAGCATTGGCTGGCTAAGCTTTTGCAGGTAACTTTTAATCTGCCAGCTTGTACAGGTACATTTCCTGCTATCTGGATAATATCCACAGTGGCATGGATTCATAGCCGCTACAAGCTGCACATGCGCTGGGTAACAGTATGTCCCATCAATACGGCTAACCGTCACCGAGCCATCTTCCAGAGGCTGTCTTAGCACCTCTATAGTCTGACGCTTAAATTCTGCCAATTCATCCAGAAACAATACGCCCCCGCTTGCAAGGCTGACTTCTCCTGGCTTTGGCAGAATCCCACCGCCAATTAGCGCAGTTTGTGTAATCGTATGGTGTGGATTCCGAAATGGGCGCTTTGTCACGATTGGCTGTTCTTTTGAGAGCAAGCCCGCCACACTGTAAATTTTAGAAAGCTCCATCTGTTCTTCAAAAGCCAGCTCCGGCATAATTCCCGGAATTCGCCTGGCAAGCATTGTCTTCCCAGAACCTGGCGGTCCAATCATTAAAAGATTATGCATTCCCGCTGCCGCCACTTCTATTGCACGCCGCACCATCCTTTGTCCCTTGACATCACAAAAATCCAGTTCCTCTATTTCTTTTTGGCATTGATCCCCTCTTCCCTTCTTTGCCGGAAAGCTCTCTGCTCTTAACATGTCTGCCAGTTCCCCAAGACCTGAAACGCCAATTGCCCTAATTCCCTTAACAATGCCCGCCTCTGCCAGATTCCCTTTAGGCACGACGCAACACCCCATCCCATTTTCATAGGCAGTATAAACCATAGGGATCACTCCCTGTACCTCCATAATCTTCCCTTCAAGGCTAAGCTCCCCAATAAATACGATATTTTTAATAAATTCCTGTGATATATGTCCAAATGCAGCTAATATAGAAACTGCAATGGCAAGATCATATCCGGTTCCACCCTTTCGGATATCTGCCGGTGAAAGATTGATTGTGATTTTTTTCGGCGGAAAATGAAAGCCGGCGTTTTTCATGCCAATCTGCACACGCTCCCTCGCCTCTTTCACTTCCGATGACAAAAAACCAACTAAAGAAAAGCTGGGCAGGCCATCTGATATATCTGCCTCAACCTGAATCATACAGCCCTCAATTCCCCTGACGGCTGCGCAATATGAAACACTATACAATTACCGCTCCTTTCTCCTGCGAAAAAGAAGCTCCCCGTATGTAATATAATATAACTAATGTAATACAATGTCAAGCTTTTTACAAAGTTTTTATCCCTATTTATCCAGAATTTTCTTAATCTCCTCCATAAAAGTGCTGACATCGGTAAATTCCCTATAAATTGACGCAAACCGGACATATGCAACCGCATCTAGCTCTTCTAAGAGATTCATAACCAACTCTCCAATATAACTGCTTTTTACTTCTTTTGCTTCTAAATTAAATACTTCTAACTCCACTTTATCTACTAACGCATTCATCTTAGAAACAGATACCGGGCGCTTATGACAGGAACGGAATACCCCTCGCTCAATCTTTGTACGGTCATACGGCTCCCTTGTCAAATCTTTCTTAATCACCACAAGAGGAATCGCTTCCACTCTCTCATATGTCGTAAAACGTTTACTACATTGGTCGCACTGCCTTCTGCGCCGGATGGAATTTCCCTCATCCGCCGGCCTAGAATCAATTACCCTGGTATCTTCTTCCCCACAAAATGGACACTTCATAATAATCCTCCATACACCTTCCTGCCTAAGGAGCTGTTAAGAAATAACTTTTAAATAGTGCGCAGGATTTTTCTTCGAGAGTGCCGCTCAAAAATTAGGCGCATAGCGGGCTATGTAACTAATTTTTGAGTGGTGCTATCGGAGGAAAAGACAAGTAATATTAAAAGTTCTTTTTGAACAGTTCCTAATCTTAAGACTGCCTGCTGTTTCTCCTAATAATTACAGCTAAGATATCACATCCCTCTCCAAAATGCAACCTGCTTCGCGAAATATTCAGGGCAACAGTCATTACTTTGATACGATTCCAATCAAAAATATAAATCATTTTCAGTAATCCATCATGACATTCTTGAACAAATAGAAAAATACATAAAAAGTTGGCGTGAAAGTTCCAGAAACCACATATGATATAGTAAAAGAAAATATGGCAGGTACTTTATGCGTTTATGTGAATTGCGGGAAAAGGAAGTAATTAACGTCTGTGACGGAGAACGGCTTGGAAATGTCTGCGACATAGATTTTGATGTTAAAACTGGAAGAATCTGCGCACTGATCATCCCAGGCCCATGTAAAATTTTCGGTATCTTAGGAAGAGACCATGAATACATCATTCCATACAGTGACGTACAGAGAATTGGAACTGACGTTATCCTTGTCGAAGTCGATATGGAAAAATGCCTGCACAAATGCGAATGGAACTGACTCTTATTTAATTGTAAAATGTAACTACGACAAAAGGGCACCGACTGTGCTGGTGCCCTAGCAATTTGTGATAAATAATGAACAGAACGGTTACCCAAGGTAATGCTTCATAGACTGCAGGGCTTTCTTTTCCAGCCGGCTAACCTGCGCCTGCGAAATATGGATTTCCTCGGCAACCTCCATCTGTGTCTTTCCCTCAAAATAGCGAAGCTCAATAATACGGTGTTCCCTTCTGGACAGCCGGTCAATCGCTGCTTTTAATGATATCTCCTCTATCCAGCAGTCCTCCCTGTTCTTTTTGTCGCTAATCTGATCCATAATATGGAGCGTATCCCCACTCTCCCCGTAAACTGGTTCATATAAAGAGACCGGATTTTGGATTGCGTCAAGGGCAACTACAATATTCTCCGGCGGTACATCAATCTTTTTTGCAATCTCCTCTACTGTAGGTTCCTTATCCGTCTCCTTCATAATCGCTTCTTTGGCATAGATCGCCTTGTACGCGGTATCCCGGATAGAACGGCTCACATGGATGCTGTTATTATCCCTCAGATACCTCCTAATCTCCCCTATGATCATCGGAACTGCATACGTGCTGAACTTTACATTCATGGTGACATCAAAATTATCAATTGATTTCATCAGCCCAATACATCCAATCTGAAACAAGTCATCAATATTCTCCCCTGAATTAGAAAAACGCTGGATAATACTTAATACTAAGCGCAAGTTTCCTTTAATAAACTGCTCCCTTGCCTCTTTGTCCCCATTTTGTATCCTCGCAAAAAGTTCCTTCTTCTCATCATCGGTAAGGAGCGGCAGTTTTGATGTATTCACACCGCAGATTTCTACTTTATATGTCGCCATAGTTCGAATCCTCCAGCCAAAGCTAATATAAAGTAGGATTTACCATTTCCGGTGAATTATACCTGCTCCATCTTAAGAATTTCTTTTTTTAACCGCTTCATAATCTTCTTTTCCAACCTAGAAATATAAGATTGGGAAATTCCCATCATATCAGCCACTTCCTTCTGGGTACGTTCCTTCCCATCCTTGCGGTTAATGCCAAAACGGAGCTCAATGATATCCCTCTCCCTGTCATTCAACTTATCGAGAGCCATCCTTAAAAGCCTTTTATCCACCTCCTCCTCCAAATCTTTTGAAATCACATTTTCATCTGTTCCCAAGATATCCGACAGCAATAGTTCATTACCATCCCAGTCCACATTCAAAGGCTCATCAATAGATACCTCATACCGTATTTTATTATTCCTCCTAAGGTACATCAGAATCTCATTCTCAATACATCTTGATGCATAGGTCGCCAGCTTAATATTCTTCAAGGGATTAAATGTATTAATTGCCTTAATCAGCCCGATTGTCCCAATGGAAATCAAATCCTCCACTCCAATCCCTGTATTATCAAATTTTTTTGCTATATAGACCACAAGCCTTAAATTATGTTCAATTAAACGGCTCCTTGCCTCGCCATCCTGCTCACTGCCCAATTTACTAAGTATCTCTTTTTCCTCCTCGGATGTGAATGGTGCCGGCAATATTTCTGCCCCGCCAATGTAATGGATCTCCCCTACCTTTTGCTGCCAAAACAATCCATGCGATTCTGGCATAATGCGCAACTGAAATCTGTTTGCCATTGATATCTTAAGCATTTCTTCCTCCATTCTGCCTCCTAAAGACTATGTGATATTCAAAATCATTTGTATCCCCTGCCCTTCTCCCAAATTTTCACTGACCGCTGCCAGAAAATTTTTCCTGCAGGTTCCATCCTCCATCCACATTTCCTGCATGCGGTACGCCTTCAAAAGCCCGCTGCCTCCGATTGAATGAAAAGGAATCAAAACCGGCCTCTGGCTATTCCCTAGCCCTAGCGTCTTTGCAAGTTCCTCTGATATTATGGCCACCCCCTCACCGGTATAAGGACTGACTAACTGATTTCCAGTATCATATAAAACCTGAATCTCCATTTCCCTGCCTTCATGGACTACTTTCGCCCACCGAATACTTTTCTGCCTCTGCCCCTGCCGAATCAAAGTAAAACGAAACAACAGAAACAACAAAAACAAAAGAAATATGGAGAGGAATATCAAGCCAATAGAATCCGCCTTTTCCTCTTGCAAAATCCGCATCAAAAAACCCTGCACTGCCCCAACCAGCCCTCCGGTAAAAAAAGCCAGAAAAAGAAATACCATCAAGTCCCCTGCCCAAATCCGAATGCCTTCCCTTCCGTATGCCAAATACACCAGAACACCCATCTGAAGCAGAGCTACCGCCATCTGAAAAGATAACTGTTCCCACAAATAATATGTAACAAACACAGAAAACAGTGCACCGATACCAGATAGAACGACAAATCGCAGAAAATGACATTTTTTCTGCCGGAGCATTGCAGTTACCATAATCAGATATAAATTCATTGTGAAGTTCAGGATAAAGTAAAAATCAACATACAAATACGTTTTCACACCCGATACTTCCTTTCAGCCGTTTACAGATGATAAATCCGGTCTTTCAACTTTCTACTCCCATTTCATCCATAATACGACGTTTGATTTATCTGATTCTTAATGTAGTATAGCGAATCCCTTCTGCGAATATTGTCAAATCAAGGCGCAAAAGCAAAAGAGTCATGCTTCGCCTTTCGACAAAACATGACTCTTCTATATATAAGCCAAATGAACTTTTAGTTCCTTGCAAGCATTACGTTTGGCTCGTTACTTATGCGTGAATAAAACAGTTTCTATTCTTTTGGTTCTGCATCCGGCACTTCTTTTGACAAAGATGTATCCTTCCAGAAAAGCACTTCGCTCTCGCCAAGTGTTGTTCCGCCGTCCGTCCTGATCTGGACTAGAAATGCATTCGGAATATCCTCTTTTTGCTCCTCTTTTTTATCTGCAGTCGCCTCTGGGGATGCAGCAGGCGACGGTTCCGGGGATGCCTCCGGTTCCTCCTCAGGTTCATATTCAATCTCATCTAAAATCTGGATATGGCTGGAATCTATCCATTCTGCAGACAATTCACTCCCGTCATACAAAACATGGGCATACGGTGTCAAATTTTCCCCAGTCAGCATAAAACCACGCTCATTGCGGCATACATCTGTAATCTTCACTGACTTTGTCCCCATCACCAAATCTGATGGCTCGAAAGGCTTCTTTCCCTGATAGGCATAATTTTCGCCATATAGCATATCATACTCCAAAACCTTTAAATCCTCGTAGTATGATTTTGTCCTCCAATAAGCATTTTGATGGTATTTTGTAATATTTCCCTCACAGATGCCAATACGCTCAAGCACTTCCGAATAAAGCTGGTACGAAGCAAGATTCTGCTTCATGCCGGCCAACCCAAGATTATCCCAAACCACATACTGTGTCTGATAGAGATTTGAATCAATCAAATCCTCCTTTTTAATATCTAAGCTTGGAAGATGATCCCCATAAAGTACCAGTATTGTTTTCTCATTTCGTTTTTCTAGTGCATCCACTAACTCCCCAATCATTTGGTCTACTTCATATAACTGATTGACATAGTAAAGATACGCCTCCTCCATGTCCTCTGGTGCTTTCAGCACCTTAACCGGTGCATTATCCGGCGTCTCAAATCCCTGATACTTCCCATGGCTCTGCACGGTAATCCCTAATGTAAAATCTGGACCTTTTGTAGAATCCAGTGTATCCAAAATCTCCCTGGTTAAAATACTATCCTTCTTCCAGCCATTCGGATTATCCTCCAACCCATTCATAAACTCCATAGAAGTAAAAGTATCAAAACCAAGATTTTTGAAAACTTTATTTCTCCCATAAAACGTTCCCTCGTTATTATGGACACAGTGGGATGTATAGCCAAGATTCTTCAAATCATAGCAGATACTCTCCGAAGTAGTATCTCTAAGGATTGTCTTGTACGGATACTCCGAAGCTCCAAAATCTTTCTGGCTGATTCCGGTAAGTACCTCAAACTCCGTATTTACAGTTCCGGCACCAACCGTCGGCACAGTCAGAAGCCCACTAGAATATTCCTTTTGCAGTTTATGGAAATTAGGGATTGCATCTTTTGAAAGTTTCAGATTCCTTAGCGTGCTGACATCAAAAAATGATTCTAGCTGGATAAAAATAATATTCGGCCTTTCCCCAGAAGACTTCGTACTCGTATCAAGACGGCCTAACACTTGCTTTACCCGTTCCTCACTGTAATCTGCTGGTTTGCCAATTCCTGTATCAATAATACTATTTGTAAAACAATATACAAAACCATAGTTTTCGTATGCCTCTGAAATATTTGTATAATCCGTCTCAAGCGCCTGCACAGAATGGCTCTGGAAACGCAGGAAAAAAATTGCAAATGCAACTAACATAACAGACACCGCAGAAATCAATAGTTTTTTCTGTGTGGTGCGCTTATGCCTCGGCGCCTTTTGAAACAGATAAACCAGGCATCCCAAAACAAGCACTACCGCAACAACAATCATAGCAATATTCCTTGCATTCAGATAGTGTCCTGACACGCTGATAGCACTCTCTAGCAATGTGATGTCTACCGCCGAAAACGGCGTAACGCGAAAACTGAGAATCACAAAATTAACAATCCCAAAAATCAACCAAACGGCAGAAATCAAGGTAAATACAAAGATTTCCCTCTTAAAAAACAACGCAACAGAAACCGTCAGCATAATAATTAATGTATTAAATAAGAACAGTGACGGCTTATCAAACATGTAAAGAAAGCCAGAAACAACTGATTTCCGGTTTAATGACTCGATAATCAGTTCTAAAAGTACGGGTATTCCAATATACCGCAGACAATATCCGGCAATCCTTTTCCACTGCTTTTTGTCCTTCATCTTCTATATCCCCTTTATAAACCCAGTTCACCTTGCGGAACAGACCAAACTAAAACCGATTTGTCCCGCAGGCATCATTTACTTGTTATTAATCATTACTCTTAGTTCCCCCACCATTGTCTGATCCTTCCAAATCCTCTTTTTCCTTTTTTGTTACTGTCACAATAACTGTCTTTGACGCAAAATGGCCAGCACCGTCTGTCGCAGTCAGTACGGCATGATAAACGCCACCTTCCTTCTCTGTTAATTCCAGCGTCAACTCCTCCGTCAAGTCATTCCCATCTGTTGTTGCCGCCTTATATACATCCGCAGTTAAAAGATAATGTGTCAATGCTGTCTTTAACTGGCTAGATGTGGCATCAGCCGCCAAACCTAAATCTCCTGTAGTAAGCTCTAGCTTATCCGGCCCTTCTATGGATACAAAATGAACTGGCACAAGATAAATCGTTACTTTACACTGATTGCCTGCCTCATCCGACAAAGTATACACTACCTTGTATTTTGCTCCATTTTCTAACTTAGTAATCTTAACTGCTACATCTGATGCCTTAACAGAAGTTAAGTTATCTGAAACCTTCTTAATCAGGCTTCTGGCATATTTTTCATCAATTTTTATCGTAGCATCTGTTTCATATGTTTTTCCATCCGTAATACCGGAAATCACCGGCGCTTTTGTATCAATATACGCCTTAGCAGTTACCACAGTCGGAATACTGGAACGCTTTGCAGTATACGTTATTTTGTATACGTTTTGCTTTGTTTTCTTTATTTCTACTGTTACATATTTCGCTGGAAGCTTCTTCCCCGCCTGCTTTATAGTAACTCCCTTTAAAAGAAAACTCTTTGTCAGCTTCTTTTTAGCTGTAACATAGACATTTTTCACACCAGAAATCACTGGTTTTTCCCTTGGCGCAGTTACCTTAATCACAGCCTTGGCCGTGGCCTTGCGCTCAATTTCATCAATCAAGACATAGGTAACTTTATATTTACCAGGCGTTGTAGTATCTACCTTTGGAACCTTTTTGCCCTGATACATGATCTTTGTGGTAACTAAATCTTTTGCGTCAAATCCAGTAGTATTCTTTGCCGTAATCCCCTTCATAATATCGAATTTGGCATTATAATCCACTGTCTGATTTTTTGCGCCTGTAATAGAAGGCTTTTTGCTGTTCCAAGGGTTGCTTGGATTCCCGGTATCTGTGGGGTCCCAAGCATATGTATATGGAAGCTTAATTGCTCTTGGTTTTCCAAGAGGTCCCGGATTCGGATCTGAATATATGATAACCTTCGTACCAGATGGGACATTATCATAAATCCATTTTGCACCTGCCACTGTTAGCCGCACACAGCCGTGAGAAGCAGTCGTCCCTAGTTTATTATAAGAAGAGATAGAAAGCGTTGCCGGATTATTCTGTCCGGTATACCACACAGAATGGAACAGCACCCCACCGTATATCCTAGTACAATACTGCCCATAACATGGACCATCTAGTACATGCCAGCGAAGCTTTTCACCCAATGAATAAGTGCCAAGCTTTGTCGCATATCCTGTAGAACAGATTAACGCCTTAACGGGCTTTAATTGCCCCTTTTCATTCTCTTTATATATTGTCACACAGTTTGCCTGCTTATTTATTTTAATTACATAACCCGACGCAGCCTTTGCGGACATCTGGAACAACCCGGTTCCTAAAACAAGCCCAACTGCTATCATGCACATTATTTTTAGAATTCTTAACCCCTTATAACCCTGTCTTTTCATAAAAATCCCCCATTCTTGCTAAACCTGTTAATTTGGGCGCAACCTCAAATTCCACTATTTTAAAATCACATCCATTTACTCCGTCATATTTTTATAGATGCTTGCCACCTCTCCCACTGGCCCTTTCGCTACCAGACGGCCGCTATCCAGAATAATTGCTTTGTCACAAAGCCTCTGGACCTGTTCCAGAGAGTGAGAAACAAACAGCACTGTCACCCCCTTATCAAACATGCTTAATACTTTATTTTCACTTTTCTTCCGAAATTTCTTGTCACCAACAGACAAAACCTCGTCCAATATCAAAATATCCGGCTCTACAACTGTAGCAATCGAAAAGCCGAGCCTTGCCTTCATTCCAGAAGAATAGTTTTTAATAGGAACTTCAATAAATGCCCCAAGCCCGGAAAAATCTACAATCTCGTCAAATTTTTCATCTAAAAATTCCTTGCTGTATCCAAGGACGGCACCATACAGATAAATATTTTCCCTTCCGGTATACTCTCTGTTAAATCCGGCGCCAAGCTCAAGAAGAGGCGCAATGACTCCCTTTGTCTCAACTGTGCCAACTGATGGCTTTAATACACCAGATACCACTTTTAGAAGGGTACTTTTCCCGGAACCATTTAACCCCAGCACCCCAAGGCGCTCTCCTTTTCTGATCTTAAAATCAACTTCTTTTAGTGCCCAGAACTCATTGTATTTTAAGTCGCGCCGAAGAAATTTAATCATATATTCTTTTAAATTATCCACGCGCTCATGATTTAGCTGAAAACGCATTCCCACATTTTCTACGCGTACCGCTACATTTTTTTCCATTCTAAATCCCCCATCTCTGCTCACTCCAAGGATCTCCCGCTGTTCCATATACATACGGCAAAACTTCCAGCCTATACATATAGTATAAACTTATCTTGTTCTTTGTAGAACATATAAGCCCCAACTGCCAATGTCACAACAGCCACAACACCTGAGACAACCGTATATGACATATTCATTGCTGTGCCATTTAAAATAGCGTCCCTAAAATTTGCAATACACATATAAAGCGGATTAATATCAAAAACCCATCCATTGCCTGTAT
Source organism: uncultured Lachnospiraceae bacterium (assembly GCA_910585905.1). Taxonomy (GTDB): domain Bacteria; phylum Bacillota; class Clostridia; order Lachnospirales; family Lachnospiraceae; genus Butyribacter. The sequence continues at coordinate 887 of CAJUID010000015.1, read as the reverse complement.
TGACAACACGGTCTGTCGGATAAAAAATAGCTGATGCATACATAATCAACATTGACGCAACCGACCAGATATATTCAATATCCCTAAAAAATACATTTAAAGTCGACAAGATAAGGCTAAGTCCCATTGTAAATACAAACAAAATAATCAAAGGAATAACTGCCTGGAACATATATAATGTTGGCTGTACTTTCAAAATTGCCCCTACTGCCACTAATACGATCAGTGATATTAAAAATGTGATAAAGTTGGAAATAACCGACGAAACTACATAAATATATTTTGGCACATATACTTTTTTAATCATAGATGAATTGTTGCTAATGGATTTCAGCCCTCCCTTTGTTGCCGAGGAAAAAAACGCATATAGCAGCCGCCCGCTAAGAATATATACTGGATACTGGGGATCATTTTTCCCAAAAAAAGTACCAAACACAAGTGTAAGAACTAACATAGTCAAAAGCGGCTCCAACAAGGTCCAGAAAACCCCAAGATAAGAACGGCGGTATTTCAGCTTAATATTCTTCTTGACCAACTCAAATAGTAAATACCTGTATCGAAGAAAATTCTTCATATATCGTGTTATACTCATAATCTCTCCATTTTCAGAGTGCCAGAATAATCTAGGATGATAAGACTGGCAGAACTGATACGGGTTCATTAACCCAGTTAGCATGTTTCTTTTATGACAATATGTTCATTATTATAACATACCTATAATAAAAGTCAAATTTAAGAATGACTTGTCCATCCCAACATATGGAAACCAAAGCTACCCAAGCAGCGGCCTATACTGTGGGCAGGGGAGTATCAAGGAGACAATAATTATATCCTTTGACTTTCCCCATTTTTTGAAGAGGATACTCTGCAGTTATCCATAGGCAGAG
>CAJUID010000014.1 GCA_910585905.1 uncultured Lachnospiraceae bacterium | reverse complement strand
CTTAATAGTATAGATTGTTCAACTTTTTCTGTCCACACTTATATACTAACATCACACCTTTTGTAAACTGAGAAACAATAGCCGTAGGGAACAAAGCCAATACCAGACCAAAAATCACGCAGAAAACTGTTGACCAAAGGATAGAAGTCTTGATTGCTTCACGCAGGCGGTCAAATTTCTTTGCCCCATAGCTATATCCTGCAATGGGCTGAAAGCCTTTAATAAATCCAAATACGGACAAGCTACCCATTGAAATAAGACGGGTAACAACGCCCATGCCTGCAATAGCTGAGTCGCCATAGTCACCTGCGGCATTATTGATTAAGGAAATCGAAAGGCTTGTTAATATCTGGAATACCAAGGTCGGGATACCGATTTTGAATATTTCAGACATGATTTCCCTTGAATATGTGCAATCCTTAACCCGAAAATGAAAAACGCTTTTCTTTCTCAAAATGTATGTTAGATAAACACAGGTTGAAACGACTTGCGAGATTGCCGTTGCGATTGCCGCCCCTGCTACGCCTAAGTCAAAAACATAGATAAACAGCGGGTCTAAGGCGATATTGAGGACTGCACCAATCAGCAAGGCACACATGGTTGTTTTCGCAGCTCCCTCACTTGTCACAATATTATTCATAGTGACATTGAACACATTGAAGATGCAGGAAACAATATAGACACCTGCGTATGTGGCAGCATAAGGCAGGATGCTATCAGTAGCTCCCAAGAGCTTTAGTATAGGGTGTAGAAATATCATAGAAATAATAATGATGACCGCTCCCACGGATATGCTACTGTATAAAGCGGTGCTTGCCACTTTATCCGCATTTTCCTTATCACCTCGACCTAACAATCGAGAGATGTAGGAAGCCGCACCGTTACCGAACAACAGACCAAGACCTACAACGACCTGTCCGAGAGGATAAACTACGGAGATTGCTCCCATTTGGCTCTCTCCTAACCCACCGACAAAATAAGCATCCACAAGATTATAGAAAGCATTAACCAACATACCAATCATTGTAGGAATACCCATTGCCAGAAGTGCTTTAGGAATGGATGCACTGCCGAGCAGTTCCATTTTTTTACTTTGACTATTCATTATTTGCTCCTTTCACTTGACAAATAGTATTGTTTATAGTACTATAAAGTATAGTAATTGCGTCGCAGGACTTATTCTACTATAATTTATAGTACTTGTCAAGAGCAAAAGGAGGATTTTTCTATGGCAACGATTGATTTAATTGTGTTGGGAATGTTGAAAAGAGAGTCTTTGAGTGCATACGACATTCAAAAACTGGTGGAGTACCGTAATATTTCAAAATGGGTAAAAATCAGCACACCATCTATTTATAAAAAAGTTATCCAGTTAGAAGAAAAAGGGCTTATTACAAGCCGTACCGAGAAAGACGGAAAAATGCCCGAAAAAGCAGTATATACCTTGACGGATGCAGGAAAAAAAGAATTTGAAAAGCTGATGTTTGAAATATCTTGCAAGCCAATTAGCATATTCTTAGATTTTAACGCCGTTATCGTTAATCTGGAAAGTATGTCAAAGGAAAGCCAGAAAGAATGTCTGGGTAATATTGAAAGCAATATGAATGTTCTTAAAAACTATCTGGAAGAAAATATTGCTTTGAAAGAAAATGCTCCCGATGTTCCTGCCACGGGCATGGCGGTTTTACGCCAACAGTTTCTTTTGGTGCAGGCAATCGAAAAATGGATTACAGAGCTTAAAAATGGATTAGAGTAATTTAATATGGATAAAACTAAATGGCTATTATGTCCTCTTTGCGGAAATAAAACACGCAATAAAATCAGAGAGGATACAATATTGAAAAACTACCCTCTTTACTGTCCGAAGTGCAAGCAGGAAATTATGATTGAAGTCAAGGACTTAAAAGTTACCATCATCAAAGAGCCAGACGCATAAGACGCAGAGCCGATGAACAAGTGAGCAATCACAAGTTTATCGGCTCTGTTTTTCCATAACTAATGTTATAAGATTTTGCAAGACTTACCGTGCTTTGTTTACTCGCTGAGGTTTTCATCTCCCCATTGTTTCATGTGTTCAAAAACGGGAATGAAACTTTTGCCTAAGTCAGTAAGGTTATACTCCACACGGGGAGGGACTTCTTTATAGTCATAACGAGTAATGAAGCCGTCCGCTTCCAGTTCCCGAAGCTGCTTTGTCAGGCTTGATTCCGTAATGTCACCGATATGCCTGCGAAGCTCTCCAAAGCGGTGTATATCCCGAAAGGCGATGTAATAGATAATTTCGATTTTCCATTTACCGCCTAAGATTTTTTGTATGGTAGAAACTGTTTTGCAGCGTTCAACAGCCAATGTACTTTTTTTCATTCCTGCCACTCCTTTCAAAGACAGTATAACACACCTTTTCTGAAAAATCAATGTACCGTTACCAAATAGGTACTATAAAAAAGTACAGTACTTGTAAAATTATCGTACACAAGTATAATTAGTATAAACCCACAGAAAAGGAGATGTGTTTATGCACTACACAGGAACGATTTGGCGACCGCCGTATGAAGCGGCATCAATTTTGTTGGAAGTGACGGCAGGCTGTACGCATCATAAATGCAAGTTTTGTACCTTATATAATGACTTGCCGTTCAAATTCAGAATGTCCCCTCTGGAGGATATTGAGAGTGATTTACGGGAGGTTAAAAGAGCAACGAAAGGTTGGAACAGCGGGCGTATTGACCGAGTGTTTTTGACGGGAGCTAACCCCTTTGTTTTGTCTTATGACAAATTAACTGCCATCGCAGAACTAATCCACAAGTATCTCCCATCCGTAAAGTCTATCGGCTCGTTTGCGAGGATTACAGATGTTACCCCTAAAACCGATGAGGAACTTGCCAAACTGCGGGCTATGGGATATGACGGTCTGACAATAGGAATAGAAACAGGCGATGATGAAGCCCTGCGGTTTATGAACAAGGGATATACCTCGGCGGACATTATAGAGCAATGCCAGAGATTAGATGCAGCAGGCATTCATTACAGTTTCTTTTACTTGGTGAGCATTTCTGGGGCAGGTCGTGGAGAAATTGGAGCAAAATTGACGGCTGATATATGCAATCAGATACACCCTACGCTTATCGGGGCAAATATGCTTACGATTTATCCCGATTCTGAACTTTATGCTGAAATACAGCGTGGAAACTGGCAAGAGGAAGGTGAACTTGAAAAATACAAAGAGGTACGGACGCTCATTGAAAATTTGCAGATACCTACCATCTTTGCGGCAATGGGAGCTTCCAATGCGTATCAGTTTCATGGGCAACTGCCGAAAGACAAGAATAAGTTGTTGGCGTTTCTTGATGAAATCATAGGAAATGTCAGCGAAGAAGAATTACAGAGATATAGAAAGAGCGTTCATCATCTGTAAGTGAAAGGAGGAGCAATCATGCACTTTACAGGCAGAACTTGGCGACCACCATATGAAGCTAATTCGGTCATCATACAGGCTACCTCTGGCTGCACCTACAATAAATGCAAGTTTTGTAGCCTGTATAAAAACGAGTATTTCCGAATGTCGCCTATTGAGGAATTTGAGGAGGATTTAGCAGAGATAAAAAGCTATCAGCCGAACGCCCGAAGAATTTTTTGGACGGGAGCTAACCCTTTCGCAATGAGCTATGAAAATCTTAAACTGCGGGCGTTGACGGTAAGGGACTATCTGATTAAGTGTCAGACAATGGCTATGTTTGCGAGCATCCGTGATATTAAAAACAAAGAGGTATGGCAGCTTAGGAAATTGAGAGCGATGGGCATTAACGGACTGAGCATCGGCGTGGAAAGCGGCGATGACGAAACGCTTGCCCTTGCCAATAAAGGATATACCTCGGCGGATATTCTGGAGCAATGCAGGAAATTGGACGAAGCAGGCATTGAATACTATTTTGTTTATATGACAGGGCTTGCGGGGAAAGGTGGAGGATACCAGAATGCAAGGAATAGTGCGGAGCTGTTCAGTCAGCTTAATCCGTATTTTATTTCCGTGGACTCTCTCACGCTTTTTCCAGATACGGAACTGTACCAGATGGCACAGGAGGGCTTGTTTGTACCTGCCGAGGAAAAAGAGCGTATCCGTGAATTGCAAGTTTTAATAAATAACCTAAATATTCGCACACACCTGTTTGCGAACACGGTATCTAATTTTACGCCAGTAACGGCGTATCTTCCCTATGACCGTGAAAAGGTAACAAACGAACTGCAATTTGTTTTAGATAACACAGACGAAAGGGAGATGCAGGAATATAGAAATAATTTGAAGTCTTTGGGATAAGGCTTACAGTTGAAGTTATAGCCCACCAAATAAAAAAAACAGCGTTTTGGTGGGCTGTATCTTCACGCCCAAATGAAAATAGTTTAACCCTCCAGACCTGTTTGAGTTTGGAGGGATTTTTTTGCTTGCAGGCAGCAGCTTCTATTTACATATACCATACCGAGGATGGGCGGATAACCTGTTAAAAAAATCCTCGCTACCGCAAGGGGGCTTTATACCTCAAAAGTAGAAGTCAAATCTCTACATAATAGAAATAAACTTTCCCTAAACCGTAAAGGTGTGACAGCCTTTGCGGTTTTTCTTTTGTCGTTTTTTGCAGGAATATGGGACAAGCCTGTTTCTGGCGTGGGATGCCGTTCTCCGCCTGCCAATCTGGATTTTTCAAAAAATTCAGATTGGAGGTAACAGGAATGTCATTCAATTATGGCAGAGAAGAAAAGAAATGGCGGCTCTGGAAAGAAGCCGAGGAAAAGCAGTTACGGAGCTTGGGTGTCAGCGAGGACACTATCGAACAACTCCATACTCACGATTGGGCGGTCTTTAATTCCGACAGGCGGTATTACCGCAGATTGCAGGATGCAGGTACATACCTTGAGGAATTTGCCGAGGAAACAGCACCGCCCGAAATGAAAACCGTTGAGGATTTTTTAGACAGCATCGAAAATCAGCAGCTCTATCAAATCCTCATCATGGTGGACAGGTTCACCCTGCAAATCGTTGTGATGAAGATACAAGGTTATTCTACCCGTGAAATTGCATCACGGCTCAACACTACCGAAAAGGCTGTTTACAGAAGAATGGACAGGCTCAAAGAAAAATTGAAAAAGTTTTTTGAGTAGAGGGGAAAATCGAGGTTTCCCAAGGACTATGGGGTGTAAGGCAAAAAAGCCTTCGCCCCATTTTCCTTTGTGTGGCGAAAACGGGGACAGTTCCTTGACAACCGAATACCCATTCGCCAAGCACTTCCTCTTTGTGATTGTGATGAGCATAAGCGTGTACAGCGGTACGCCAAGACCTGCCGAATGGTAGCGAGCGACAGAAAGGTGGTGAGCCTATCTTACTGACTCAAAATATCGGGCAGCTCCCGATTTCGCCATAACCCACAAAGAGAACAATGGTACTCCCGTCCAGTCACAGTCCGAGCGGTAATCAATCCGCCGCAGGCAATGAGGGCGGCTCTGTCAGACCGACAGTTGGGGTGAAACTCCCGTGGCGTCAGTTCGCTGCTGACCGTTTGGCGACTTCCCATAGCGTTTCGGGGTGTCGAGGACAAATAGAAATGCTCCTATCATATCAAGCCAGATACAAGGCGGTCTATGGAAACAGAGCTTTGTTTTATGCTCTCCCGACCTTAAATACTCCCTTGTATCTGGCGGCTACATAGGCAGGAAACTCCTGCTTAAATCCAGATGGGAGGACAAACACATGGATAGAATTATTAAGCGTGGCGAAATCTACTATGCAGAGCTTAACCCCGTTATCGGCTCGGAGCAAGGCGGTACACGCCCCGTACTTATCATCTCCAACAACACAGGAAACCGATATAGCCCTACCGTAATTATTGCGGCTATCACAAGCAGGCAGACCAAAAGCAAGCTGCCTACACATTATGACTTGAACGGAGTTAGCGGGCTTCCCGCCGACTCCATTGTTTTATTGGAGCAGATACGCACCATTGACAAGAAACGGCTGAAAGAGCGACTTGCAAGGCTCGACAGCTTAATCATGGAAGCGATTGCCATGCCGCTGCTTATCAGTATTGGCGTGAAAGCAGACAAGCCGCAGGCTGAAAGGAGGGCTTCGGATGTTTGAAGATAAAATTGCCACATTAAATAAGGAAACGGAAGCAATACCGAGTATCCCTTATGAAAAGAGGATTTATACCGTTGACGAGATACAGGACATTTTAGGCATCGGGAGAAATTCAGCCTATAACCTTGTCAAATCTGGTGTGTTCCACAGTGTCCGCATCGGTGGGAATATCCGAATATCAAAAAAGAGCTTTGATGATTGGCTTGATAACCAGATAAACGCCTGTCAAGTGTGCGAAACCGTTTGATTTTTCGGTTTTGCACATTTCACTTTTCCTCTGAAATGACCTACTATATAGCCAAGCAGAAACGCTTGGCTATATAGCATTTTGTAAGGGCTGACGAGCCGAAACAAAGGAACGGAGGAAATGCAGATGAATAAGAAAAGTATGTCTGTTACGGAAATGAGGAAGTTGCTTGGGATTGGCAAAACAGATTCCTATTGGCTTGTCAAGAAGAATTGCTTTGAAACCATTATTATTGCAGGAAAGATGCGTGTCATGGTGGAGAGCTTTGAGAACTGGTATGACAATCAGCTCCACTATAAAAAGGTCAATGGCGACCCGTGCGGCAAGAACTGGACGGCTATTACAATGTCGGTGCAGGAAACAGCCCGTTTGCTTGGCATATCGGAAGGCTCACTTTATGAGCTGTTAAAAAAGAAACCGTTTAAGACGGTCAAGGTAGGAATGTATACCCGTATTTACATAGACAGCTTTGAGGAATGGTATGGCTCTCAGAGCCGCTATAAAAAGGCTGTCGGACAGGAGGTACAGAATGTTCGAGGAACAGATTGCGAAACTGAATGGAGCGACTAAGGAAGCTCCGCATAAAGCAAGCTATTCTGTTGCGGAAATTCAACAGATACTTGGTATAAGCCGTCCTACGGCATATAACCTTATCAAACGGAACGGATTTCAGAGCATCCGCACGGATAAGGGTATCCGAGTAATAAAAACCAGTTTTGATGCTTGGCTTGACAGCAATATTTAAGGAGGTGGCGATTATGGCATCAATCGTAAAAAGAAAAAACCGCTACTCCGTTGTTTATACCTACACGGACGAAAGCGGTGCAAAACGGCAGAAGTGGGAAACCTTTGCGACTAATGCGGAAGCAAAGAAGCGGAAAAAGCAGATTGAATTTGAGCAGGATACGGGGACATTCATTCTCCCCACGGCTAAGACGGTCAGCGACCTGCTTGAAGAATATATGTCTATCTACGGCGTGAACACATGGGCAATGTCAACCTATGAAGCCAGACGGAGCTTGATTTTCAACTATATCAATCCCTTAATCGGTGACTTGAAACTGGATGATATAACGCCGAGGACAATGGATAAATTCTATCAAAGCCTGCTCACGGTCAAGGCAAAGGTGGTAAACAATCGCAAGCCGAATAATGAGTACCTCACCGCCCATACGGTCAGAGAAATACACAAGCTGCTCCGAAACGCATTTAACCAAGGTGTGAAATGGGAGCTGATGTCGAGAAATCCCGTACTTAATGCGACACTCCCGAAAGAGGAACATAAACAGCGTGACATCTGGACTGCCGAAACGCTTTTCAAAGCCTTGGAGGTCTGCGATGACGATGTTCTGGCGTTGGCATTAAACCTTGCTTTTTCCTGCTCTCTCCGCATCGGGGAGCTGCTCGGCTTGACTTGGGACTGCATCGACATATCGGAGAGCAGCATTAAGGCAGGCAACGCCTATATCTTTGTGAACAAGGAATTGCAGCGGGTAAACCGTGACGCTCTGGAGCAGTTAAGTGAAAAAGGCGTGATACTCAAATTCCCGCCTGCTCTCTCAAGCACCCACACAGCGTTGGTACTGAAAGAGCCGAAAACCAAAACGAGCGTCCGAAAGATATTCCTGCCAAAAACGGTAGCCGAAATGCTTGTGAAACGCTATGAGGAAGTTGAAAATCTTAAGGAACTGTTTGGCGATGAATATACCGACTATAATCTGGTATTTGCTTCGTCCTGCGGTAGACCCATAGAGGGACAGGTCATCAATCGGGCATTGAAAAAGCTCATTGATGATAACGACCTGCCGCCCGTGGTTTTCCACAGCTTCCGACACTCCAGTATCACATATAAACTGAAGCTCAACGGCGGCGATATGAAATCGGTGCAGGGCGATTCGGGACACGCACAGGTTAAAATGGTGGCTGATGTGTATTCTCATATCATAGACGATGACAGACGGTTAAACGCACAACGGTTTGAGGAACAGTTCTACCAGACAAAGGAAACGCCGCAAGCCGAAGAAGTACAGCAGAAAACAGAGCCATCGGTATCACCGACAGACCAAGAAATGCTGCTGAAGCTGCTTGCCAATCCAGAGATGGCAACGCTCTTGAAGTCGTTGGCGAAAAATTTATGAGTTTATGAGGGGCAATCCGTAATAGGGCTGTCCCTTATTTTACATAGCCATATTGCAAAATCGGTGAGGATATGTTAATATATGCACAGTTATTTTCCGATTAAGCTATAAGGCAAATAGATAACACAAAGCGGTACGAGTAAACAAATATCCATATAGGATAGACCCAATTTGACACCGCAACAAATCCCCAGTTACAAGCTCGGTGCTAATTCTCTGCAAAATACAGAGGTTAAAAACATATAAAATTAGCAGAAAAGCAGAGGTACGAGATAACATTCGTAAGCCGTGAAAAGCCAGTAGATACGGGGATTATCCAACACTATGAGGGAGCTGCCTAATGGCGTATAGCGTCACTCCTAAGCGGTAGGCCGGAGGTTCAAATCCTCTTAGCGACGCTGAAAACAACGCCGAAAACATTAATTTCCCAAGGTTTTCGGCGTTTCTCATTTTCCATAAGAATATAAACTTATAACAATGTGCGATTAGCAGAAGCCATTTTTGCTAATCAAAATGCCTTTTCTGCTAATCGGAGCAAAAATCACGCTAAAAAGTCTGCTAATTGAATAGTCAAACGTTACTCGTTCAAAGAGCTTTTTTCTGGTGTTACAAAATCCCGTACATTTGAAGATAGTGCCGTCTGCTTATATGGGCGAGATGCTTGGTCTGACTTGGGATTGCAATGATATTTCAGAAAAGAGCATCAAGAACGATTGTGCTTACATTTTCGTAAATAAAGAGCTGCAATGTGTCAACCGTAATGCTTTGGAGCAGTTAGGTGAAAAGGGCGTAATGTTCAAGTTCCCGCCTGCGGTAGCAAGCACTCATACCGCTCTGGTACTGAAAGAGCCAAAGACAAAGACCAGTATCCGAAAGATTTTCCTGCCTAAGACGGTTGCGGAAATGCTCGTGAAAAGGCATGAGGATATAGAAAACCTCAAAGAACTGTTCGGGGAGGAATATATGGACTTCAATCTGGTATTTGCTTCTTCCTGCGGCAGACCCGTTGAGGGGCAGGTCATCAATCGGGCATTGGCAAAACTCATTAAAGATAATGATTTGCCGCCAGTCGTTTTTCACAGTTTCCGCCATTCGAGCATCACTTATAAGCTGAAGCTCAACGGCGGCGACATGAAATCCGTGCAGGGTGATTCTGGACACGCACAGGTCAAGATGGTAGCAGATGTGTACTCGCATATCATAGACGATGACAGACGGATAAATGCACAGAGGTTTGAAGAACAGTTTTATCAAAGCAAAGCTGGCTCCGCTACGGAGGAAGTGTAGGAAGAAACAAAGGCTGAAACGGCATCGCAGACAGACCAAGAAATGCTTTTAAAACTGCTTGCCAATCCAGAAATGGCGGCGTTGTTGAAATTACTTGCAAAAAATTTATCAGGCTTAGGAAAGGCAATCTTTTTATAGATTGCCTTTTATTGATTGGTTTTTCAGCGAATTAAATTGAAGTGATAAGTCTTTTCCTTTAGACAAGAGGTTACAAATACCAATCTTTCTGGTAAGTTTTTTCTAACCCTTTTTACTGGCGAAAGCATTTATGTCCCTTGCATTTATGGAAAAATTTGTTGATATATGTTACACTAAGATTGAAATTAATTAGAATCTGATGGAGGAAAATAATGCAAAAAGGGGCTAAAAAATGGATTGAATACTACTGGAATTATGTAAATTCTGATAAATATAAAGAGGAAAAAATAAAACGAAAGGCAGAATATGAGAAAGCGACACATGATTCTGACAAAGAGGAAAACATTCAGGAAGAAGAACAGGCAGATTATTATGAAGATTCTGTAGTAACCCATTTATCCATTTGTGATGTATTGTCCAATGATGGCGTTACAAAGGTATTAAAGAAACTTTATTCCTTACCGAAAAAGAAGTTTAAAGTTCATAATCATTATAAAAAGCCTTCTATATTCCATAAATATGACTATGTTCATCTTCAATATTCTGAATCTGGCTATGGATGTTTTGCGGAGATTGAATTATTAGAGGATAAATATATAAAAAGTATTAAAGCGACTTGGGCGCAGATTAATAGTTATTTTGCACTGATTGAATATTGCTTTACATTTAAAAAGCCTTTAGACGAAGAGAATTATAATCAATTTGTATATGATAATATTAGGAATCTTACTTCCAAAGATTATATAATATGGCATCACATAAGTAAAAAAGAAGGCAAACGCAAAGACGATATGGACTACGGATTGGCGGGACAGATGACAGAAGAAAGTTTTCCTCTAATTTGTCAACATTATATTACAAGCTTTTTATATAGTGAACAGGGGAAAAATAATCCGTTGATTAATGCGGAATATAGGATAAGGAAAGCTCCGATAGATATTGATAGACTATATCTCAAAGGAATTGTAATAGCCTATTATAATAAAAAATGGAACTATGTTATTTGTTCCGATTTTGACAAGCCCAATTACTGTATGCTTACAGGAAACAACCGTTTTCCACAGTTTAATATATGTGAGTATATTGCAACCTATAGAAATGAGTTTTTTTATTGTTTCTTCGGATATAGAGAATTGAAACTATTTGAAAGAGAGTTTTCAAAATTTTCGACAGGGAGAAAAAGCATCGCTTATAACAAGGAATTTAAAAAGCTACTTAATAAGCTACAAAGTGTTTCGGAGGTTGAAAGCAGAAAAGAAAAAGACATCTATACAGCGTTTAATAAAGCATGGGACTTTTATAGTTTTGGGAAAAAGCAGGACTTGAAAGAGTATCATGAGAACGATATAGCCAAGTATAAGAAAATTTATGAAAATAATTTTTCCTACCTAAAAGTATTGTCTGAAATAAATTATACGAAAAATAATCAGAGACTTATGATACTTACCATTATCATTTCGATTGCAGCGATATTCATTAGTGTTTTGACTGCTTAAAAATACAGGCGAGATGAGATTATAGCTATCCCCATAGAAAAATGTGTGATATACTGTAAAAGCAAACAATAAGCGTACATAAAACTTGGTATTCCGATTTAGAATTTCAAGTTTAAGGATATACGAAGCAGCAGAACTTGAAGTCGCAAATTGTGATTTCAAGTTACTCATAGTTTTGAGGTTTCAATCTGGCATTTCAAAATAGAAAGGGCGATAAAGATGGCTGATACAGAACAAACAGCTCTGACAAAGGCAAATAATGATACCCAAGAAATAAGTATTGAATCAGCAGAGTCCGATATAAAAAGCATGATATATGTTATCCGCAACCAGCAGGTTATGATAGACAGCGATTTAGCGATGTTGTATCAAGTAGAAACAAAGCGATTAAATGAAGCGGCAAAACGTAATATCTCAAGATTTCCAGAAAGATTCCGATTCCAACTGACGAAAGAGGAATATGAAATCTTGAAGTCGCAAATTGCGACTTCAAGTTCGGAGGATGATAATGGATATGGCGGGCGTAGGAAACTGCCATTTGTTTTTACAGAACAAGGAATTGCAATGCTTTCTGCTGTTTTGCGTAGTGATGTTGCTATCCGAGTAAGCATTAGGATTATGGACACTTTTGTGGAGATGCGGAAGTATATGGCAAATACCTCTTTGCTGTATGAGCGGTTAAATGCAATGGAGGTTCGCCAGATAAATTACCAAGCGGAAACAGATGAGCGTTTTGAGAGAGTTTTTGAGTACATATCCGAGCATGAGGAATCCAGTCAAAAGGTATTTTTTGACGGACAGATTTACGATGCGTTCAGTCTGATAGTAAGTCTAATTCAAAAATCAGAGAAAGAAATCACTCTGATAGACGGATATGTGGATGTTGGGACATTGAATCTGCTTTCAAAGAAAAAGTCTGATGTTGCAGTTACTATTTATACGCAGAAACAGACGAAGCTGACGAAAGCTGATGTTAATAATTTCAATGCACAGTACCCGACATTGAAAATAAAATATACCAATGTATTTCATGACAGGTTTTTGATTTTTGACCGAACGACAGCCTACCATGTGGGGGCGTCTTTGAAAGATGCAGGAAAAAAGTGTTTTGGAATCAATCTAATTCAAGATGCAGGCATTATCAAAGACATCCTGCAAAGGTTGGAACTGGAAACGGAGAAATAAGGAGTTCTTTGAGGTCACAATTTGTGACCTTAGAAAAAAGCAAAGTGGAATGAGAAACTCTTTGAGGTCGCAATTTGCGACCTTAGAAAAATGCAAACAGCTTAAACTATTCGGGGATTAGTTGTGAAATGCAGGTATCAATCGGGAAAGGTTTTACAGCGTAACATTTCCCTAAATTCAAGTCTCTTGCTAATCGCCTGCTAAAAGGAGCATTTAAAACACCTTAAAATCAGCAGTCACATGGAGGTACGAGATAACATTCTTAATCCGTGACAAGTAAGGAAATAAAGGGATTAGATAACACTAAAAGGGAGCTGCCTACTGGCAAATGGTTTTACTCCTAAGCGGTAGGCCGGAGGTTCAAATCCTCTTAGCGACGCTGAAAACAACGCCGAAAACATTAATTTCCCAAGGTTTTCGGCGTTTCTCATTTTCCATAAGAATATAAACTTATAACAATGTGCGATTAGCAGAAGCCATTTTTGCTAATCAAAATGCCTTTTCTGCTAATCGGAGCAAAAATCACGCTAAAAAGTCTGCTAATTGAATAGTCAAACGTTACTCGTTCAAAGAGCTTTTTTCTGGTGTTACAAAATCCCGTACATTTGAAGATAGTGCCGTCTGCTTATATAATGAAAAGAAAAATCATTTGTATGTGGATAACATGGAGCGAAAATAAAAGTTAGTTCATTGCTGCCATAAAAATATAGAGCTTAAGGGTTAGAATACACTAATGTAAACGGCCTATTTTAGAGGTTGCTATGACAGCGTAGGGTATTTCAAAAATGCAGGGGTTTTATAACGGACTGACCGAGGAAAAAGCGGTGTTGGCGTGAAAGCTGATGCCGTCTTTTACATAACCATGTTGTGGAAAATTTCATAAGTATATGGTAAAATAAGCAAAAATTTAAAGAGTGAAAGGTGCCTAATATGGATTACTATGTGGTTGATGCTTTTACTGATAAGTTGTTTAGTGGCAATCCAGCTTGCATATGTGTGTCAGAAAAAATACTTTCCAATGAGGTTATGCAAAATATAGCATTTGAAAACAACTTATCCGAAACAGCATTTATTTATAAGAATGGTAAAGATTATATATTAAGATGGTTTACGCCATCATTTGAAATAGACCTTTGTGGTCACGCAACATTAGCAGCTGCTTTTATTGTCCTTAATCACTTAGATTGCAATTCAGATAAAGTTAATTTTGAAACTGTTAGTGGCGTTTTAAGCGTTATTCGAAAAGGGGATTTGTATGAAATGACCTTTCCAAAAAGAATAGCACAGAATATTATGAAAAAGCCAGATATTGTTGAATTACTCAATTTTGAGCCGCTTGAGCTTTATTCCGAACGGGATTTATATGTAATAATGAAGAATGAAGAAGAAGTTAAAAATTATATTCCAGATTACACGAAACTTAAAAAATTGAATTCTTGGCTTGGAATTGTAATAACAGCAAAAGGTAATAATGCTGATTTTGTTTCGAGATATTTTTGTCCAGAATTAATGTTTGAAGACCCAGTAACTGGTTCTGCCCACAGCACTTTAGTACCAATTTGGAGCAATAAATTGGGAAAAAATAAACTACTGGCAAAACAATTATCTAAAAGAGGAGGCACTCTCTATTGTGAATGTAGCGATAATAATATAAAAATTTCTGGAAATGCAGTCATTTATTCAAAAGGAAGTATTTTGTTATGACTATGATGCAACCAAATTTTTATAAAGTATATTGGACGCTATGAGAATTGAGTAAAGTGGGATAATTTTAATGAAAGTATTAGATATTTTTTCATGGTTGCCTGCAAAAGAAATTAGTTTAGAACAATTAGGGCAGATTTTTATAGATTACATATCTTGTATTTATAATAGTGAATATATCGTTTCATCTGAACTTCCTAATAATGTATCCAAAGATATTTTGTCTTGTAAGAATGAATTGCTGAAAGAAGGGAAGAATGTTTCTTTCATATTAAAAGAAGAAAAAGTCATTGCTGTCATTAGTTATCAAGAGTGAAAGGAAGAAAGAGCTGATAAGCTATATGTTCCTTATTGGTAATGATAAAATGTTTCGTGCATTTCCGAACATGAGGAATCCAGTCAAAAAGTATTTTTTGATGGACAGATTTAGATGCGTTCAGCGAATACAAAAAATTAGTGCCCCATCTAATCAGACAGAGCACTAATCCTACTAACTTTTAAGATTTATGACCTTATTTTAAAGGAACTAATCAGGTTTTTAAGCAAACTAGCCTGAGAGGACAGCTCCTCACTGGCAGCGGCACACTGCTCACTTGTAGCAGAATTTGTCTGAACCACCGCAGAAATTTGGGTAATCCCTTCAGCAACCTGCGCAATTGCAGACGCCTGGCTCTGTACAGATTCTACAACTACAGCCGTGTTTGTAGTTACATTGCTTGCAAATTTGCCTGTCAGTTCTAAAGCTTCCGTAACCTTATTTACTACATCGCCACCCTCTGTGATAGCCGCAATTGAACTCTCAATCAATTCTTTAGTCGCCTTGGCAGCCTCATCAGACTTGGAAGCCAACGTCCTTACCTCATCCGCAACCACAGCAAACCCTTTTCCTGCGGTGCCCGCCCTGGAAGCCTCCACAGAAGCATTTAAGGCGAGAATTCTTATCTGAAAAGCAATATTCTCAATTGTGGCGATAATGGTGCTAATTTCCTGTGAAGAATTAGAAATATGCTCCATCGCTACATTCAATTCTTTCACATAATCCAAACTAACACCCAACTGGGCACCAGCCTTATCTACATATTCTCCTGTCTCAACAGTGGTAGCGGAAGTCTGTCTGGTATTTTCAGCAATGTCCGTCACGGTAGCAGAAATCTGTTCAACGGAGCTAGCCTGCTCCGTCGCGCCCTGAGCCAAAGACTGGGCGCTGCTGGCCACCTGATCCGATCCATCAGATACCTGGACAGCACTGGCAGCAATCTGCCCCATTGTCCTGTTTAACGCATTCTGAATACTGTCAAGGGACTGCTTAATCGACAAAAAGTCACCAGAATAATTTTGGTTGGTACTCTGTGTCAAATCCCCATCCGCAATCGCCCCAAGAATGTTGCCGATTTCTCCAATATAGCCGCGAAGCTGACCAATCGTATCTTCAAATATTACTCCTAACATACCGATTTCATCTTTTGAACGCACATTAAGCCGAACCTCTTCACCACTCGCCAGGCCCAAATCGCCTCCTTCCAGGCGCTTTGCAGCTTGCGTAATCTTGCCAAGAGGAGAAGAAACACGTCTCCCAAGATATGCAGCCATAAATAAAATGCAGATAAAAATAACAATACCACTAATAACTGCAGCCATCGTAATGACATCACGGGTTTTCTGCTCAGCCTCAGCTCTTGATATTCCGGCAAAAATCAAGCCATCTACTTTGCCATCATCCCCTTTTGTTGGAACATAAGAACACAAATAGCTAGAACCAAGAATATCCGCTTCGCCAACATAACTTTTGCCTTTCTTAAGCACAATTTCAATTAACTCGGAGGAGAGCTTTGTTCCTACCACCCGCTTTCCATTATTGGTAACGGTGCTGTAAGCTCTGGTGTCTCCCTCAAAAACAGTGAATTCACATCCCATAAGGCTCTTTAATTCGTCTAATATCTGATTAATATCTTCACCATCAGACACTCTGCTTAACTCATGAGCCAACATATTGGTGCCATTCGTACAACGGTCTTCCTGCATCTTTGTAACCAGGGAATCAAACATAAAAACACAGATAACGACCGCCAGTACAACAGAGATTAGCTGCATAAAAGCTACAACACAGCCAATTTTCCTTCCGATTTTTCCATATCTTTTGTTTCCCCCGCCCTTAAGCCTTTGAACCCTATCCATTTTCAATCCCTCCGATTTTCTTAAAAATTGTAGCATCCGTTTCCTATAAGCCATAAATTAGTTACTATTTATGGCAACTTATATCAAAAGTCAAAGAAATTCTTTCCGAAACTTTCCTTTGTCTTTTTATGATTCTTATGATAGCGCACTCCTCTGTTTTTCTTATTTTTCTTCACATTAGGAGCTTTCTTCTCATAATGCCGGCTGACATTGCGGCGTGTTTTACGTTTCTTTGAAACTTCACCATATCCGCTCCTCATTCGGCGGGAATACTGACGCCGACCCTGCTTACTACGGTATCCGCCGCTTGAGCGTCTCCTGCGCCTCCTTCTAAACTTAGGCATCTCAACATGGCGCAACAGACATACCAGCAAAAATATAACTACAATCGCTGCAATCACAAGACACCCGACCTGAACTGCCTTAATCTTAAAAAATCCCACCACTGTACTCTTCACCTTTCTCCATATGTTTGCTTTCTTTCTATCCTTTTGTTCCGAATCCTTTAACTGCTGTATCTCACTGTCTACAACCGCCCTAGAAGCAGAATCCAGATGACTGTCAAGGCTGCTCTCCTCTTTTGTATACAAGATATCTGTTGAACCGACTGTTTTACCGCCATACGTATAAGTCACATGCCCAATCACATTATCACCAGTCTTTAGATTAACATTATCCTTATAAAAAACCTTCTGTTTTGCCTCAGACAGCTTAACCCCTTTTGGCAGCACAACCGATGACTCACTAGAAAGATGAACCGGAGAATTCTCCATATCAAAATAGCTATCGTAATTATTAAATAAATCCTTATTAATATCGCTGCTGTCTTCATCCACAGCATATTTCTGATATTTCTCAAACCCAAAATTCAGCAGGGATGTTGTATCTGTATATTCATTCGGCTCACCCTGCTTTGGCCCTTTGGCCTTCATAATAACGCACACAAGCTCCATGCCATTTTTTTCTGCATATGTAACCAACGTATTTCCCGCAGCATGTGTATATCCTGTTTTTCCGCCTATGCAATATTTATACTCATATTTCGGATGCTCATAACCGTTTATCATTTGGTGATGGTTATCCCATGGGCGCTCCTCCTTATGTTTATTCGTCTTTGGCATAATATATCTCCGGGCTGCAGTTACCTTTCGGTATGTAGCATTTTTCATTGCTTCCCTCGAAATAACCGCCATATCATATGCTGATGTATAGTGCTTAGGATCCGGCAACCCATTTGGATTATTAAAGTGTGTATCTTTTAAACCTAATTCTTTAACTCGCTTATTCATCAAATCTACGAATTTTCCAATAGAGCCAGAAATATGCTCCCCTACACCAAGACAGACCTCATTTGCTGACTGGAGCATTATTGCATAAAGGCACTGCTCAATTGTCAACTTCTCTCCTGGTTCCGTAAAAATCGTAGAACTGCCTCTCTCTATACCATAAGCCGCCTCCTGAGAAAATGTAACGACCTCGCTGTTTGCACAATTTTCTGCCGTCAGCATCGCAGTAAGAATTTTTGTGATACTTGCCGGGTAATGCTTCTTATGCATATTTTTCTGATATAGAATCAGCCCTGTGGAAAGCTCCATAACAATAGCAGAATCGCAAGAAAGCTTCTTTTTATTTGGCCCAATAGGCCAAGAAACCCTTGCAGCTTCCTTATCCCTTATTTGTTCAAAATGCCAAGCCGCCTGCGCTTCTGTGGTGCTACCGCCTGCCAGCCCGGACAATAATATAGCAGCAGACAAAACTGCTGCCAGAATCCTAACTCTCTTCATTATAATCTCCCTTAGGAACTGTGCCAGTAAACAGATATCTTTATTATATCATACTTTACAGCTCATGTCAGTGTACCAATTTATACAAATTTTTATCTCCTGCGAAATTACTCATCTCATACAAGACCAATATCTGGGCATAATCATTTTCCTTCAAAAGCTTCTGTATAGAGTTTCTATAATAACGCAAATCCAACATTGTAATCTCATGATAGTCCCCCATCAAAAACGGTACAAAACTATTTGCATAGGAATCCTTTATCACAAGAAGTTTCCGGGTATTTTCATTGTGCATCGTAATCTTAACTTCTCCATAATTCCCACCGAAAAAATAACCATACTTATCTTTTTGAAGAAGCTTCTCCACATCATAAATCCCACTTTTTACTTCCCCATCACATACCACCTGGGTCGGTGGGACATTACCCGCTGCAAACATCGTCTCCGGCTTAATACCCGGCGCAACTACTTTTGAATACATTGTCCCCAAAAAGTCTTCAGAAATTTTATTGGCTGCAAAGTACCCATATGTGTGTTTCTCAAACTGATTAGCATCACTGTATGCACTATATGCCGCATAAGCGCCCAGCAATGTCCAATGGTGGTCTGTCTTATAATACACCTGGTTCTGTTTTGCATATTCCTTCAATTCAGGACAGGAATTAATATTTTTTGCTCTTTTTAAAATGGCATCCGCCTCTCGGTACATTGCCGCTGCATTGTAATATGGCGCGCCATATGGCAGCTTGTTCCTCAAAATTGTGCCGGGTGATGGCGCTAAAAGAAGACTGACTTTATCTGGCTGGCATTCGCCAAAATATTCCACATACCGAAGATTTTTTAGATATTGTTTCTGGTCAATATCCTCTTGCACCGTTTTCGCCAAAAGATAGCCATCTTTTCCAAAATAGACGCCATTAAGCTCCTGAAACCCCATAACCCGCTCTACAGCTGTAGCCCCCATCATCCAGATATCTCTTCCAAGGAACTGGTCACTAAATGCCTTCTCAAACTGATCCTCAAATTCACCAGAAAACACATCTGTAACAGACAAAGCCGGATACTGTTCTAGAAAACGGTTTTCATTTTCAGAATATTCCTTTCCTGGCATAACGATTGCACAAATCCCAAAAAGGGCAAGTGTCCCAAATATAACCACCATAAAAATCCGTTGATACACCTTCATATTTCAAAGTAAC
The DNA here is from genome assembly GCA_910585905.1 of uncultured Lachnospiraceae bacterium. Classification (GTDB taxonomy): domain Bacteria; phylum Bacillota; class Clostridia; order Lachnospirales; family Lachnospiraceae; genus Butyribacter. Next base: position 43,259 of record CAJUID010000014.1, on the reverse strand, counting down.
CTCCATGCCGCCCGCAATGGCAACAGTAAATTCAAATTAAATATATCCCACTTGAGCGTTTTTAAAATCCATTCCCAATATGGCCTAAAAACGGAAATATAAAAACGGATTGTATGAACCGCTAATTATCATTCCCATACTTACTAACAGAATCAAAAATGTATACAAACTATACAAAACAAATTCCACTTTCTTCCCTTTTTTCATCGCAAACTCCGGCTCCTCCCTAAGAAGATACCTGCGAAGCTTGTTCATTAAGCGGATCGGAATCCGCGTGGACGCAATTGCCATGATTATAAGGAAGATTCCATATGTTTCTAAATAGTACAGCGCTGTTTCATTGACTAAAGAATTTTTTATCCCAAACATAATCTGTAAATAATGCCCCATCGCATCAAAATCCTCTATTGCAAACAGCACCCAGCCAACCACAATAAAAAACTTACCATAAATATGCCGCATAAATTTCGGCCAATGCTCCATCTCTTTTAACAAAAAGACCTTTTCCACAAAAAGCAGGACAAAGAAATACAAGCCCCATAGTGCAAAATTCCAACTTGCACCATGCCACAGCCCAGTTAAAATCCATACAATAAACAAATTGACAAACTGCCTCTGCATCCCCTTTCTGTTCCCTCCAAGCGGAATATAAATATATTCCCGAAACCATGCACCAAGGGTAATATGCCAGCGCCGCCAGAAATCTGTTATATTTTTTGCCTCATACGGATAAATGAAATTCTCCGGGAGTGTAAAACCAAACATCTGCCCCAGCCCAATCGCCATATCCGAATAACCGGAAAAATCAAAATAAATCTGGAATGTATAAGCTACCGCTCCAATCCATGCCCCCGCCGTACTTAACGTTAAAAGATTTCCTCCAGAAATATCAACCCACAGCTCTCCAATCTGATTTGCAAAAATTACTTTCTTGCCTAGCCCGATTAAAAATCTGTGCATTCCCTTGACCCAGCGCTCTTCATTTACAACACGGCCTTCCAACTGTGGTTCAATCCACTTATACCGGACAATCGGTCCGGCAATTAACTGCGGAAACATGCTGATGTACATGGCAAAAGCCACAAAGCCTTTCTGCGCCTTCACATAACCACGGTATACATCAATGGTATAAGACATTGTCTGAAATGTATAAAATGATATCCCAATCGGCATAGCCAGATTTAAAATCCCAAACTCCGATGCGGTTAACTGGTTCCATGATGTAATCAAAAGGTTCGTATATTTAAAGAAGAATAAGATTCCCAAATTCCCTACAATGGATAAAATAAGAATCCCACGCTTTGCCTTTTTATTATATTTTTCCTCAAAATATTCAATTGCCCTTCCGTTGACATAATCAAAAACCGTTGAAAAGAGCATAATCAAAACGTATCTCGGCTCCCCCCATGCATAAAACAAAAGACTGGCTAATGTCAGCAGGAGATTTCGGTACTTTGCCGGACATACGGCATATAGTGCCAGAACGACCGGCAAAAATGCACATAAAAATATTAAACTGCTAAAAACCATAAAAATCCCCATTTCTGTGCGTTTATTTATGAAATAATCTGTGCCAGCTTTCCAATCAGATAAGAATTCCTTGTCATAGAAATATTATTGACTAAAATAACTTCACGCAGCTTTTTCTTCTTAATAAAATCGTACAGATCTCCCTCCCAATAACGATAATCTATAATATATATTGTCTGGTAATGGTCTGCTAAAAACGGTACAAACGCATTTCCATAAGATTCCTTAACCACAATACAAGAAGAACCATCTGTGATATCCTTGTTCCTAATCACAGCATACGGATTATCACCTGCGATATATGCACAATATTTTAGGCTTGGGCTATAATCATCAGCATCCGCAATAACAGGTGCCGGAAGCTTATTCCCATCCACCGTTGTGTACTCAAAAGAAAGATTCTGGCTAAGCGGAAGTATTGTCTCCAGCGTATCCGCTTTCAGCGCCTTATTATGGTTGCTATCCCGATAAAATGTGCCTAAAAATCCTTCTGAAGATTTTCTGTCATAGGCAGAAAGCTCATTCGGCATAATCCCCTTCGCCTCACAAAATGCACAATACGCATAGTACGCCCCCAGAGATGTCCAGTGGTGGTCTGTCCGAAAGAATATATATTCCGTCCGGTGCTGCATCAGTATATTATATAGCGGAACAAATTTTTCCCTGCCTGACAGCTTTTTTTCAATATTATTTAGAGCCTCCTCCTGATTGGAAGAATTCAATTTATCCTTACGATTATCTGGAAAAGTAATCCCTACACTAGTAGGTGCTACCAGATCATACACCTTAATGCTAGAATCCAGCTTTTTTGTCATACTGTTTACCGCCTTTGCATAACGGCTTGCATAACTATTCACATAGTTATAGATTTCATAAGCTGTATCATCTACAACAGCCGTCCCAGTTGAGTTGTAAAGCTGTATCTTTCCCTTACCGGTAATTTTCTCATAAGGTTTATTGGTAGTAATCGCACTAGAAATCGGCAGACCTTGTGCATTAGTCATCCCTGCTTCTTGTGCCCCATTAGCAATTTCCTGCTTTTTTTCTATGGCATCAGCCACCTTGCTGTCTGTTTCTTCCTCTTCATCCCCCCAGACAACATCCCCCGTATCCCCATTTTCATCCTCTGGCTCGGCATCAGGCGATGCAACTTCGGCAAAAAAAACGACCTCATCTCCCAAATAGCCGCTTCCTTCTACCAAGCTTTTCTGATAGAATCTATTTCCTACTATAATAGAAAAAATCCCGACTCCCACCATCAGATAAACTTTTTTTCTCCTCATCTGTCTCTCTCCTAATCCTGAATAAAAGCATTGATGGTTTTTTCCGCTGTCTCATAATCCGCAGTTACACATACAATCACATAACAGCCACAACGAACACTTACTGCCTTCTCAACTTTTTTAGCTTCCTCTGGAAGATAATCCTGAAACGCTTTCTTTGTCTCCGCCAAATGCGTTTTTACACTCTCCTGATTCCGCTTAGCATCACTTTCATTCTTCGCAGTCATTATAACCAACTCATCTGCATATGTTCCCTTACCCACATAAATCTGAAGCTTCGTCCCCTCTGCTGTCTCAATCATCCCTTCCGCTACCGATGCATCCAATTTATTCAGCTCTGCTTCAAATATTACCTTATCTTGTATTCGGCGAACCAATGCTTCAACATCAATTGTTTCCCCCGCATTCTGGGAATTATCTTCTACTTTCTTAATTCCTTCATTTTCTTTATACCCAATCATTTTCTCCGCAGTATTAATATTTTTTATGGATTGGCAGATTCCCCATCCAAAAATAACCAGAATGGTAATCCCCATCACAGAAAGAAACAGAAAACGCAGATCTGGACGCATCTTCTTTATGCTTTCTGCTTTCTTAACAGGGATATCCGCCGTTTTTTTCCTTCCAGCACCCTCGGCATCTTCATCAAACATGCCCTTTTGCGCAATTGCCTTATTCGTCAATTTCCTCGTTTTATTCTGTTCCATTATTTTCCTCTCTATTACTAAATCTGCCCACATATCCTATACTTTATTACCGCTATCACTTCTCTCGCGTACGCGTTTGGCGCAGTATATAAATGCGTTTTTGAGCCAAGACCCTCTACTTTCCTAAATCCCTGCTTCTTAGCAATCCTCTTTGCCCGGAATATATGAAAATCGTTGCTAACGATAACCACCGACTTTTCCATATCCCCAATCAGCTCAGCGCTGTTTTGAATATTCTCCTCTGTATTCACAGAAGTATCTTCCAGCAAAATCCTGTCCGCCGCAATCCCTTTTCCTTCCAGATACCGACGCATCGCCTCTGCTTCACTAATATCCTCCCCTGGGCCCTGGCCGCCCGACAAAATCACCTTGGTTTCAGGATTTTTCTTTAAGTATTGAAACGCTGTTTGTACTCGGTAGCCCAGATTGGCGCTCATCCTCTCGCCATACACATGGGCTCCAAGAACAATCAAATAATCGGCCTTTTCTGAGGGAGTTCTCTTCCCCTCCCTTATTAAAATGCCCAATATGATGCCAAACCCAACTACACCTATTAAGACAATTCCCAAAAACGCCTGCTCTATACGTTTCATCCACCGGGGAGCCCCTGTCAAAACGTATTTATGTGCCAAACCAAAGAGTAATAGGAAAACTCCCAATCCTGCCCAGACAAATGTAAATGAATTCTGAAGCCCTACCCAGATAGCATAACCTATAAAATAGAAGATGCAGGCAATCCCTAACAGAATGCTGGCTATCCATACTATCATTTTACCCCTCCATACCACTCTATTGAATCAATCATGTAAAAAACTGTACTACAGCATAAGGTTTGCCATCTTCCGCATTTAGTAAAACAATCTTCTCCGCCTCACCTACTTCATATACCACAGGAATCATTTCATCTCCCAATACTGCCTGTTTCTTATATTCCACGCGAAGCTCACGGACTTTTGCCCCTCTGTCTAGAAATTCCATTGCCATCTGCACATATTGTCTGTTGTTTACATGATGGTTCGTGTCTAGATGGTATTCCCTTACAATAAATTTTTCCTTCTGAATCCCCTCGCCATCTATCTTAATCTTTCGTGGAGCATACTCCATCTCCAAAGGCTCAGCTTGTCCATACACATCGCCAATCTCTGGAGTTACGACCATCGGACGCCCTCTTTCCAAGTCCATTAATACCCAGTTAGAATTTGCCTTGGCAACTACTGCGCCTGCCGCATCCGTAATCAGAAAATTTCGGAACCCAAGCATCTTCTCAAATCCATATGCCTGCGTACCAATAGTTATTGTTTCTCCCATCTTCGGATAGCTCTCAATGATTATCTGCCATGAATTCAGTACCCACATCAGGCCGCGCTCCTTATGCCAAGCAAGCCCTACACCTAAATCCTCTGATTGAAAATTCGTACAATCCTGCATATAATCTATTATTGCATTAACGCTGATTCGCCCATCTTCGGCGATTTCGCTATACCGAACTCTGCTGTCAAATGTATACATCGGCACCTCCATCCCTTCAAACCATTTTATGAAGCCGTTTATTATACCTTTTGTGCTTTCAATATTTTATAATAACAAATCTTGCCTGCCAGCACAATATAGAAAAATAATAAATTCTATTTAAAATGCAATCCTAAGTTACTATTCACAATCAATGGCAGTTCAGAAAAATTTTAGAAAACTTAACTTTTTTACAATTGACAGATATCCCCTAGGAATTTCCAGAATTATGTGCTATAGTAAAAAGAACTGTTTGAGGGACAGAATGGAGATTTATATGAGTCTTTGGAACAACTTTTGGGGACATTTAGGAACTATATTACACCATAAGAAGCTGGTCAGGCGCTATTGTTTCCGTGCAGGGCTATACAAGCAGGGGATTATGCACGACTGGTCAAAATATTCTCCAGTAGAATTTTTTGCAGGTGTCAAAAACTATCAGGGCGGCAAGAAAAGCCCCAATTTTGGAGAAAAAAAGGCAAAGGGCTACTCTTCCGCATGGCTTCACCATAAAGGCCGAAACAGACATCACTATGAATATTGGATTGACTTTACGCTAAAACCGGAGGAAGGGCTTCAAGGTATGCCAATGCCCATGCGCTATGTGATTGAAATGTTTTGTGACCGGGTTGCCGCAAGCAAAAATTATAACCGCGACGATTACACTGATTCCTTTGCACTAAATTATTATGAAAGAAACAAGCAGCACTATATCCTTCACAAGGATACCAAAAAATTGTTAGAATGTCTCCTCCATATGCTTGCCGAGGAAGGTGAAGAAAAGACCTTCGCTTATATCCGAAGGGAACTTGACTGGAAGAAATCGCCTAAATATTAAAAGGCAATACAAGTAGAAACAAATAGGAACACCAAAGGGGGATAATATGAACTGGAAAGAATTTTTTATGAAAAATAAACATTTCCTTTTTATTATATATCTTCCCATATATATGTACTGTTTTGCATGGCTTGAGGCAAGAGATGATGTGCCATTTACAGATATCCACTGTTTTGTCGATGACTGGATTCCTTTCTGTGAACTTTTTATCATCCCATATTTATTATGGTTCCTATATGTTGTTGTTGTCCTTCTCTTCCTTTTTTTGCAGAGAAGGCATTTAGAAGATTATTATTGTTGTGTTATTACATTAATTCTGGGTATGAGCACCTGCCTTTTGGTATACTACCTTTTCCCAAATGCACAGAGCATGCGGCCGGCAGAATTTGCCCATTCCAATATTTTTACAGATATTATCGGTTTTATTTATTCTAGTGATACCGATACCAATGTGCTGCCGAGTATCCATGTTTACAATTCGGTGGCAATCCATGTGGCATTTTCAGAAAGCCATTATTTTAAAAACCGTAAGGGCTGGCATATCGCTTCGCTAATTTTATGCACGCTGATCTGCCTTTCAACTATGTTTTTAAAACAGCATTCCTTCTTAGATGTCATCACAGCCATTATGCTATATGGTGTATATTATGTGCTAGTCTATCAGATTATACCTGGCAAGTTTGAAAAAAGAAGGCGGCTGTCAGAACTATCTTAACTTTGTTTTCTCTCATTGCAAATATATAAGAAAAAGCGTTTCCTTTATGGATACGCTTTTTCTATTTGCCCTATCTTATTCAATTATAATGGAGCACACATATCTGCCAACCATTCCTTCTCCTCACTGGATAAATACTTCTCAAGCTTCTCATAAACCTGCCTGTGGTAATCATTAAGATAATCCAGTTCTTTCTGGCTCATCTGCTCTGTGTCAATAGCATCCCTGTCAAATGGCACAAAGGTCAGCGGTTCAAACCCCATAAACTGCCCAAACTCATTTTTTTCCTTTTTTACACAGAGAATCAGGTTTTCCAGCCTGATCCCATACTTCCCGGCAAGATAGATTCCAGGCTCATCCGAAGTAATCATCCCCTCTTCCAGAACTGCATTCTGTCCTGGTTCTTTCAAAATCCTATAGCGAAATGCATTTGGGGCTTCATGGACATTAAGCAGATAACCTACGCCGTGGCCAGTTCCATGATTATAATCACATCCCATTTCCCAGAGAGGCTGCCTTGCTGCATAATCAAGAGCCACACCCGAACATCCGTACATAAACTTTGCTGCACAAAGATTTAAATTTCCTCTAAGAACAGCAGTATAATACTTTTTTTGCTCTGAGGTTGCCTTGCCTCCCAACAAAATCGTCCTTGTCACATCTGTTGTTCCCTCCAAATACTGCCCTCCCGTATCGAACAATAAAAAATTCTCTGGCATAAGCCTTGCATCTGTCTCTGGTGTCGCGGAATAGTGCACAATCGCACCGTGTTCCGCATATCCGGCAATCGGTTCAAAACTTGGCCCAAGATAATGCTTCCCTTCCCTGCGGAAGCCCTCTAACTTCTCCGCTGCCTTAATTTCCGTAAGCGGCATTTTATCAATATTCTGTTTCAGCCAGCAGATAAACTTTGTTACTGCTACACCATCCCGGATATGCGCCTTCCTCTCATTTTGTATCTCAACAGAATTTTTTACTGCCTTCCATGCTGTAACTGGACAGGCTGTATCCACAATCTTTGTATTTTTCGGAAAGTTTTCCACAATTATAGCATTTACAGCATGTTTATCCACAAAAATGTGCTCTTCCTCTGGGAAATTTCGCACATAATCGTATATCTCATCATATCTTTTCAAAACAATTCCATCACTGCCAAGCGCTCCCTCGTCTTCTACAGAAAAAATCCCTTTCCCGGCAAAAAGAAAAGCATTGTCTGCCTCAACAACCAAATAAGATAATACCACAGGATTACAAGGTATATCACTGCCTCGTATGTTCAACAGCCATGCAATATCATCCAGCGAAGTGAATACCATCTTCCCACCGCCTTTTTCCGCAAGGAACTGACGTAGCTTTTGAAGTTTTGACATCCTGCTCTCACCAGTATATTCTTCTGGCAAAATCCAGGCTTTCTCATGACGCAGCTCAGGTCTGTCCAACCAGATTTCACCAGCAAGGTCCCTTTCCAGTACCACCTTCGCCTTCTTGCTGGCAAGCATTTCCTTCAGTCCTTCAACCCACGCCTCAGATACCATGCGCCCATCCACGCCAAACGTCCCGGATTCGGGCATATTGGATTCAATATATTGATTTACCGTTGGAACGCCCTCCTGACCCGACTTGTACAATGTAATCCCAGTACCTGCAAGCTGATTTTCTGCTTGTAGGAAGTACCTGCCGTCCGTCCAAAGTCCTGCCTCCTTCTGTGTAATCACCATATTTCCAGCCGAGCCATCAAACCCAGACAAAAACTCCCTGGTTTTAAAGTAATCACTCACATACTCTGAACCATGAAAATCATTCGTCGGAACAAAATACATATCAATCTCGGACTTTTCCATTTTTTTCCTAATCTGTGTCAACCGTTCCCGAATCCCCATGTTAATCCTCCATACCGCTTTTGGCGGCTCAAATAGATATTTCTTTGTTTAATAAGTCCCCAAGCTTTGCAAACTCCTGCAGGGAAAGCCTCTCCCCCCGGACAGTGGAAGGCAGGCCCATCTGCTCCAATGCCCTCTGTACATCCTCCTTTGTCAAAGAAAGTCCTGCATCATTTACCAAGCCATTTTGCAGCGTCTTCCTTCTCTGGTTAAAGGATGCCCGTATTAGGCGGAACATAAACTTCTCATCTCCAGTTTTCACCGGATTTTCTTTATGGCAGGTCAGGCGGATTACTGCCGAGCCGACATTCGGCCTTGGCATAAAACAATTTGGCGGCACATTTGCCACAATCTCTGCCTCCGCATAATATTGCACCGCAAGCGACAGCGCACCATATTCTTTTGTCCCCGGCTTAGACTGCATCCTCTCTGCCACCTCTTTTTGCACCATAACCGTAACGCTTTCTAACGGCACACGGCTTTCAAATAGTTCCATAATAATCGGTGTTGTAATATAGTATGGCAGATTAGCCACAACTTTAATCGGATTTCCGCCATTATATTCCTGTGCAATTTGAACGATATCCATTTTTAAGAAGTCCTCATTCTGCACTGTTACATTCTGATACTCTGAAAGCGTATCTCCAAGAACCGGAATCAAATTTTTATCAATCTCTACTGCCAGCACCTCTCTTGCATTCTCACAGAGGTATTGTGTCATCGTGCCAATACCAGGGCCAATTTCCAGAACAAAGTCATCTTTTGTAATATTTGCTGCCCTTATAATCTTCTCCAAAACATGGGTATCAATCAAAAAATTTTGTCCAAATTTTTTTTGAAAGTGAATATCATATTTCTTTAAGATATCAATCGTATTTTGTGGTATCCCAAGAACCGCCATGCCTGCCTCCTCTCTATTGCCCCATCCGATACAGACGCACCGCATTATCCCATGTTGCCTGCATCACCTCTTTGCTGGTAATCCCTTTAATCGCAGCTATCTCATCCACCACATATTTCAGGTAATATGAGGCATTCCGCTTACCCCTATATGGCTCTGGCGCCAGATATGGGGCATCTGTTTCCAAAACAAGCCTCTCCAACGGCGCTTTCTCCACTACTTCCTTAAGTTTTCTTGCATTTTTGAAGGTTAGCACACCGCCGATTCCCAGATAAAAACCCATATTCAGATAAATCTTAGCCATATCCCATCCATAAGAAAAACAGTGAATGACTCCGCCAATTTCTTCACTATGAGCCGCCTGCATAATGTCCAACGTATCTTTTGCTGCATCCCTGCTATGGATGCAAACGGGCAGCCCTACCTCCCTTGCAAGTTCAAGCTGCCTTACAAACCACCTCTTTTGAAGCTCTTTATCTATATTTTCATAATGATAGTCAAGCCCAATTTCTCCGATTGCCACTACCTTTTCCTTTCCAGCAATCTCCTTTAGCCGCTCCATATCATCTTCCGCAAGCCTATCAATATCCGAAGGGTGGACTCCGGCAGTTGCATAAATAAAATCGTACACTTCACTAAGCTTTACCGCCGCTTCTGTAGACTCCATACTAGCTCCGATATCCACCACCCGGCCAACGCCCTCGGCCTGTATCCTTTTTAGAACCTCTTCCCTGTCCCCGTCAAATACTTCGTCATTATAATGTGTGTGTGTATCAAATATCATCAATATAAACCCTCCATTTAAATACAGCCTGCACCGCCTGCTCACGCATAGCATTGCAGCACTGCCGCCATTTTTATGCTAAATGTATTTAAGGGCACCGTTTATGCGGTGCCCTTGCTCGCCGCATTCCCTGCGGCAGGATTATTTCATTCTTTCTTCTATAAAATACGCTAACGTCTCTGTCGTTTTTTCAATTCCAAGCTTACTGTCATTAATACACATATCATATGCCCTGGAATCTCCCCATTTATTTGCAGAATGGCGGTTGTGGTACTGCTTCCTGTTCTTATCATGGCGTTTAATCTTAGCCGCTGCATCCTGCTCATTCAGATTATATTTCTTCATAATCCTTTCAAGCTTAACCTGCTCGTCACCAAGAATAAAAATAGAAATCAAGCCTTCCCGGTCCTGCAAAACCGTTTCTGAGCAGCGTCCGACAATTACAAAAGATTCCCCGGTATCTGCCTTCTCTTTTAGGTACTCAAACTGCAATTCTGCAATAATTTCTTCCATAGAATTTGTATATGCACCTACTCTTCTAGAGCCAAACAGCTTTCTTGGCTTTTCATCATATTTTTCAAGATATTCTATCTGGATATTTTTTGCCTCTGCAATTTCATCTAATATACTTCTGTCGTAGAGCTTAAACCCGAACTGCTTTGCAATCTTTTCCGCAATCTCGTGCCCGCCGCTTCCGTATTCACGGCTTATCGAAATAATTACCTGCTTATCCATTCAAATCCTCCTTTAACAATATCTTATAAAAATAACAACCATAGATATCAATACTACAATAACAGTCGCAGGAGCCGCCGCCTTACAGTATTTTCCCCAACCAATCATATGACCGTTCTTGGCAGCCACGGATATACCAACTACATTCGCTGAAGCACCGATTGGTGTTGCACTTCCTCCGATATCTGTTCCCATAGACAATGCCCACGCCAAAGTTTCCAAACTAACATTCTGAGATATTGCAAGACTTTTTACAACTGGTATCATTGTAGCTGCAAATGGAATATTGTCAACAAATGCACTGGCAACCGCAGAAATCCAGATAATAATAGCTACCATCAGTTTCAGATTTCCACCACTCACCTCTCCGATAAATGCTGCAATTTTTTCCAATATTCCGGTCTGCTCCAAACCACCAACAACCGCAAACAAACCAACAAAAAACAGTAATGTCTTATAATCTACTTTCTTTAGCAGCTCCCATGCATATTTCCCTGCTGCAATCAAGGTAATTATTGCAATCACTGTCCCAATAAACGCCACGGTAAGTCCAGTCTGTGCATGGGTAACCAACATAATAACAGCGCATCCAAAGATAATACTGCTGATAATAAAGTCCTTCTTATTTGTAATCGCCTCTTTTGGCTCTGGCAAACTTGAGATATCTATATTTGCTGCACTGTCTGATGCCATCTGTTTGCGGTAAACAAAATAGAAATAAAAGATTATTATAACCAAGCTAATTGCAGCAATCACACCAGTATTTGTTAAGAAATCCGCAAAAGAATATTCTAATGAAGTACCGATAATAATATTTGGCGGGTCTCCGCACATGGTAGCCGAACCTCCAAGATTTGCGCAGAAAATTTCTGATATAATCATTGGAATCGGATTAAATTTCAACAAGTTTGCTAGCTCAACCGTAACCGCAGCCAGGAATAAAATAACCGTAATACTATCAATAAACATTGCCAGCAGCGCCGACATAATCATAAATGTAATAAATAATGGAATCGGCTTGTAATTTACCAGCTTTGCCAGCTTCATACAGAGCCAACGGAAAAATCCCGCTTTTGCCATTCCCTCAACCATAACCATCATTCCAAGGATAAAGATAATCGTTGCCCAGTTAATACCAGAAGTTGATTCTCCTTCACTTCCTGAAACATACCAGAAGCCTACAGTAAATATGCTACGAAGATTTAATGTTTCCAGCACTGCCGTCATGCTTTGCATTGCCACTCCAAAGACAAGCACCAAAGTCAAAAGACCACATACTAACGTTACAATGTGGCGTTCGATTTTGTCAATCACAATCAACAGAAACATAGCAACAAAAATCAATACAGCTAACACTTGTGCTACCATAATTTTAATCCTCCCTCATTTCGTATTTAAGATACTTCCTGTCCTATGTTTTACGACCAGTGCCCATTATAATACTTTTAAAAATCTCCGTCAATAAAAATTATCCAGCATTTTACAAACGGCTTTAATAACAATACTTTTCACGACTATTAATACAAAATGCGAGGCATTTTACTGCCCCGCATTTTAGATAGAAAAAACACAACCCCGATACCGTTTGAACGTTCTGCTACCTTTCCGGCATCTGAAATCCCTCAAGCGCCTTATTTAAATAATCATTAAAAGGTTTCATGATTTGAAAAATCTCCGTTGCCCTTGTAATAAATGCATTCGCATCGTTCCAGTCTTCATCCTTCAAAGGATATTCCAGATACCAACTCTTAAATTTTAGATATTCCGCCTGCGGATGCTCTTTCTCATACCCTGCAGGAACATTCTTTAATGCCGTTCCCTTTACCGTAAAATATTTTTCAAACTCCGGCTCATGTATAATCTTTTCCCATTCTTCGCCATTCTGAGTAATATAATCCCGAATCATCTTTGTTGCATCCTTAAACATATCTGCAAACAAGCCGCCTCCTAAAAAGGACTGATTGTCCGGCTTCATCATAAGATAATATCCAACTGGAACAGGCAGTTTGCCCTTTGAGGAAATATGGGCGCGAAATGCAGGGTTATACGGCGATTTGTCATGGCTAAACCTTGTATCCCTTACAATCTTAAACGTAAGGTCTTTTGGATTGTTATGCAAAATACTGCTGTCAAATTTTCCAATTTCCAGAATCAATGCCTGCAATAATTCTTCAAATTCAGCATTTGCTTTTTTAAAATCATCCTTATTTGCATGATACCATTCACGATTATTATTCATGCTCAACGTTGATAAATAATCCATAATAAACTGTGTATTCATAATCTGTCATCTCCTTTACGATTTTTGGATAATAGAAAGCTGTGTAGAATCTAAAAATTCCTGGATTAGATGTTTCGTGCGTTCAGGAGACTGGTAGGGCTTGCAAAACGCAAAATCCTGCGATAAACCGTCTATATCTTCCATAGCATTTTTCACATCCATTATAGTCTGAAGGGGAATTTCTGTAGCTGTCATATAATCTAGCTGTACCGGATTAATCCGATGGTTTTGTATTGCATAGTTCACTCTGTCTTTACACTTACATCTGCCACTGCCATATTCTCCACAATATTGTCCAAGAAAATCCGCCATTTTTTTACGAATTCGCGAAAGCCGCTGACGATATGCTTCCGGCGTCATCCCCAAAATATCCCCCGCGATACGGCTGTCAACCTTAAACATTGTCCCCAATATAAAAATGCACCTGCTTTCTACATCAAGGCACTGCAGCATTACATTGGTACAAGACATTTTCAGTTCTTCCGCCAGTATATCCTTTTCTACATTCTGTGTTAAATCTGGCACATCCTGTATCTTTCCATTTTCTATATCATCTCCATAATACTCAAAACTTAACGGAAAGTGGGCGAACATGTGCTTTTTGTAATTTTTCAGATGATTAACAGCAATACTAAATACCCATGTCGTAAATAGACTCTCCCCTCGAAAAGAGGATAAATGGGTAATCATTTTTAGCAGGATATCTTGTGTGGCATCCTCCGCATCTGGAAATGTACCGAGCATTCGCAGAGATAAATTGAATACGATGTCCTGCATCCCTGCGACCAGGGTTTCAAGGGCCTTTTTATCCCCTGCTGTGGCTTTATCAACCAAAGCCAGTAATTCTTCATTCGTTTTCTTATTCATATATTGATACCTCCTATTTAGTTAGACAATGTTCCCCTGCTTGTGTGACAAAAAATAATTATTTTTTTGATGACACTCAAATAGTCTCTCTACCCACTACCAGCTTGATCAAACAAAAACCCTTTCCGTTACCAAACATACAGAAAAAGACGACAAAGATTAACTCTCCGCCGCCAGTTTATGAATAATGGCAATATCCTCATGACCGTTACCAGATATGAGATAAAATCAGCAAATCTACTAGAAATGGGAGAAATTAGAGAAACTAATTTATACAAATATTGTAACATAAAATATACCTGAAATGTTGCATGAATTAAAACACTTTCTAAACCAAATATCCAAAAAAGGAACCGAGATACCCTGCTGCAGAGCAACGGGTTATCTCGGTTCTTTTCATAATACAAAATATTCGAATCCAAAAAAACAGTTCTTTGTTTTAAAGCAAACTATTCCAAGATCATTTTAGTTATTGCCACTGTGCCGTTCATTGTAAGGCAGGCTAACACGGAAAAATCTTTTAATCAACTGCTGCCCGTTAAATGGAAGCAACGGATACAAATAACCTTTCCCGCCCAGAACCGGATTCATAACAAGCGAAAGCACCAAAAGTGCACTTCCAATAATAAAGCCAGTCAGGTTAAGCCATGCGGTCAGCACCAACAAGAGAATTCGGTAAAATTTCAACGCATAGCCAAGTTCCATATTACTCTGCGTATAATTTGCCACGGCGACAAACGCCATATAAAGCATAATCTCTGCATTAAACCAACCAGAACTTACCGTATAATCACCAAAAACAATACCGGCTACAATGCTGAGCGGAGTCGTAAGCATATTTGGACTATTAATAGAAGCCATCTTTAGGCCATCTATCGCAAACTCCAAAATCAGAAATTGTATTACAACAGGCACATTAATCTCATCCTCTATTTTAATAAAAGCAAGACTTGGTGGTATCCACTGAGTATTCTGCATAAGCAGCAAAAGCACCGGGGTAATATATACTGCTACAACGCTGGTAAGCATTCTGGTAAGCCGCAAATAAGTTCCAGTAATCGGCGGAAAATAATATTCATTGGCATCTTCCAAAATGCTAAAAAGCGAAGACGGAATAATCATAGCCGCCGGAGAATTGTCCACCATAATAACTACACTGCCTTCTAACAGACAGGCTGCAGTCGTATCTGGACGCTCCGTATATTTAAATCTAGGAAATGGGTTGCACCAGTTCCTAGGAAAAAGCATTTCTGACAAGCTCTCCTTATTCATTGTCAAGGAATCCACGTTAATGTTCTGAATGCGGTCAAGCACCGCATCCAATGCTTTCTGGTTGACACGATCCTTCATATAAACTACCGCAACATCTGTTTTTGAACTCCGTCCGACTGTCTGAATCTGGAATATCAGATTGGTATCACGAATCCTACGCCGCACCAGGGCGGCATTTGGCACCAGTGCCTCGATAAACCCATCCCTGGAGCCTCTTAAAACCTTATCCTTATCTGGCTCATTTACATTTCGGCTTGGATACTCCCTAAAATCAAAAGCAATAATTTGCCGATACCCGTCAATCAAAACACAGGTCATGCCAGCTAGAAGAAACTGTACAAATTTCTCTTGGTCCTGAATCGTCATAATATCTACAAACGGTGCAAACTTAGCCTCGAAATCGTTATAATTCTGAGGCATATCCGCCTCTTGAATGGAATAAAAAAACTCCAATACCTTTTCCGAAACCGCCCCGGTCAAAAATCCATCCACTGCAAATAGGCTGGTTTTCCGACCCCCGATCACCAACTGGCGGTGCAGGATATCAAAATTTTCATCCGAATGCAAAAGCGCCTTTGCTGCATTCATCCGCTGCTCATATCCTCCCTGAAAAATATCCAGGGCAGCCTGGGCGCCCATGCTGCCATTATTGTTCTGATCCATACTAATCTCCATTCCTGCGCTGCCTTGCGCATAACATAAAGCTTCCTACGAATATAATCACGATTCAGTATGTGCGGTTTTCCATTTTTTATTCTTCATATCGCTGAATGAGCAATCACGATTCCTAAGTTTCTATTCCTCTGCCGCATTTTAAGTCCCTTTCTTACCCTTCTCTTAAAAAATGAAATAATATATACTATTCTGCGCCAAATATGGTAAACTATTAGTAATCATCACCACAGCAATGTGGTACAGCAAACTATAATTAGGAACCATAGATAAATTACTTTATTTACAGTTCCTTAGAAATGAGGAATATTATGTCTGTCAGCCCCTTTGATGAGGACTTATTTCAAAAGGCATGTGATGAAATCATCAATATTGAACGCGAAAAAAACGGCATCGGCACATTGCAGGAAAAAACTGTCCATGCGGTATTAAAACGCTTTTATGAACCAGACACCGCCCATCAAGAATTTCGCATTGGGAGATATGTTGCCGATATTTTCCGCGGCGATGAGATTATAGAAATTCAGACACGCAACTTTAATGCAATGCGGAGAAAGTTAGACTTATTTCTGGAACAATATCCCGTAACCATTGTCTATCCCATCGTACATACTAAATGGCTGTGCTGGATTGACGAAGCAACAGGTGAGATTTCCAAAAAACGGAAATCACCCAAAAAGGGAACTACCTATGATGCCTATTATGAATTATATAAAATCAAGCAATATTTAGTACATCCAAACCTGCATCTATGCCTGGTACTGATTGATGCAGAAGAATACCGCCTGCTGAACGGCTGGAGCCGCGACAAAAAACGTGGTTCTACAAGATTCGACAGGATTCCAACCAAACTTGTAGATGAATTCTACATTGGTAACCCAAAAGAATATGGCTGCATGATTCCAGAAGATTTGCCAGAGCCATTCAGTTCAAAAGACTTTGCCAGAAAAGCCGGAATTTCCCAGGGCAATGCACAGCTTGCATTAAATATATTAAACTACATAGAAGCTGTCGCCAGAGTCGGAAAAAAAGGAAATGCCTATTTATATAAATTGAATTTGTAGGCTGGTATGAAGACACTATTTGCAGCTGCCAAATGTAAAAGGATTATCATCCCTTTCAATTATTATTTACGCGGAAACCACCAGAACAGAATTTGTTTCTCAAAGATAGGAGGATTATTATGAGAAAAAACCAAACATTAGCTGCTAAAAAAGCAGCACGTTTTGTATCACATCCCGAAGACATCGTTTTATCACACCGCGCATACAATCTGCTGATTGGCGGGATCACCGCATACGGGCTTATTATTAACTTTATTATCTGTAGGTTTTTTAGCCATATCTTTATGCAGATGCATCGGCCATCTTTATATGGCATTTATGCTGTCCTGGCAATTACCGGAGTCCTAATCGTAAACTTTTCGCACAAACCTGCGATTAGTTTCCTTGGCTACAATATGATTGTATTACCCCTTGGCGCTGTCCTCAGCACAATCGTCGCCACAATCCACCCGCTCATTATATTCCAGACCTGTGGGCTGACTGCTTCTGTCACTGTCATAATGCTGTGCCTGTCCATCCTGTTCCCGCAATTTTTCCTGCGGATCGGAAGGGTTCTGTTAATCAGCCTGATCTCCCTGATCGTTATCGGACTTTTCTCTATGATCTCTGGAATGCATCTGAGCTTTTACAGCTACTTAAGCGCAGGAATCTTTAGCCTGTATATCGGTTACGACTGGGCACGGGCAAACAGCTATACTCACACGCTAAACAATGCAGTGGAAGCCGCCTGTGAACTCTATTTAGATATCGCAAACCTCTTTCTTGATATCTTAGCAATCGTGACAGATAATTAATACAACATCATTACAAAATAATAAGCCGTACTTTTTGCACGGCTTATTATTTTTCTATCTTCTACCAGCTAAAACCTTAATTTAATGCATAATACAACCCCTTTTTCCGCATAAGTTCTTCATGTGTCCCTTCCTCTGCAATGCCCCTATTTGCAATATAAAGAATCCTATCCGCTCCCCGTATCGTAGACAAACGATGTGCAACCATAAATGCAGTTTTATCCTTTAACAAAATATCAAGTGCCTGCTTAATCAGATTCTCCGTTTCCGTATCTATTGAACTCGTTGCCTCATCTAATATTACAACCGACGGGTTCTTTAAAACTATCCTTGCAAAGGATAGTAATTGTTTTTCCCCAGCAGATAACCCAGCTCCGCGCTCCTCCAAAACATGACCATAACCCCCTGGAAGTTTCTGAATAAAACGGTCTGCAAAAATTATCTCCGCAGCGGCAATACATTCCTCATCTGAAGCATCTACCCGTCCATATCGAATATTTTCCATCACAGTGCCTTTAAAGATAAATGGTTCCTGCATCAAAACACCTACTTCCCGGCGCAGAGATTCCAGTGACGCATCCTTTACATCAATGCCATCAATCGTTACACTACCTTCCGTTACGTCGTAAAACCTTGTCAGCATATTGATTATCGTTGTCTTTCCAGCACCAGTAGGCCCTACCAGCGCAATCGTCTCCCCCGGCCTTACATGCAGCTCAAAATGCTCTAAAATGTTAATTCCATCATCATATGCAAATGTGACGTCATTAAAATCAACCTTTCCGGCAATATCCTTTAACTCCCGGCTATCTTCCTTGTTATCAATTTCCACTGGATAATCAATAGTATCAAATACCTGCTCCAAATTTGAACTAACCTGGGCAAGCTGCTGTATAATAATTGCAATCTGTGTTAAAGGTCCGCTAAACTGTGTCATATAACTCGTAAATGCCACAACCATTCCGGCATTTATGGTACTGCTGCCACCAAGAATCAGATACAAGGACAGCCCATACAAGCATAAAGTCCCAAGATTCCAGAATGTCTCCACAATCGGCGTATTCAACTCATTCCTATACACAATCCGCATCCACTGCTTTACACTTGCATCATGTACCTTTGCATAAATTTTCTCGCTATTCTCTGCCCTATTATAACTTTTAACAATCTTTTCCCCCATAATGGACTCAATCATAAAGGCCGAACGGTTCGATAATTTCGCCCGATGCCCGCTAAACAGTTTTCGGATAGAAAAACGAAGCGCAAAAACACATGTCATCATCGGTACAACTGTTAAGAATACAATACCCGTAAGCCTTACACTTAGCCCCAGCATAAAAAACGTCACGATTACCAGCTTAACAACATAAGTAAGCAGTAGCACCACATAATTTGTAAAGAAATTCGCCAAATCATTTATATAATCTGTCACCCGGACAACAATCTTGCCATCTGGCTTAGAATCAAAATAATCAAATGGCAGCTCCTGCAGTTTATAAAATATCTCCTTACGGATATCAGAAATTACTTCCTGCCCCAAGGTTCCCATCAATCTCTGGTGTATATAGCTCATTATAATCTCTAATGCTGACAGCACTGCCATCCCAGAAATAACTAGCGCAAGCATCCGGTAATTCTCAGTTAAGGCAGCGTTGCCCTTTACCACCACAACCTCATTTATAATATTTTTCAATAATAGGGGCGACACCATAGAAACCCCTGCTGAAATAATCATCAGGCAGCCAACAATCAGCAAAGTCTTCTTATAGGGAAGCATATAACGCAACACCCTTCCAAACTGCTTGATGTCTATCTTGCGGACAATCTCTTCATCCTGAAAATATGTATTTCTCTTTGCCATGCGATAGAACCTCCCTCCTACGCATTTGCCAGTGCATCAAAATCAATTACAGCCTTATTCTGGGCTTCCTGAATCCGGTACACTGATGCAAAATGACCATCTAATTTCATTAACTCATCAAATGTTCCACGCTCCACGATCATGCCATCCTTCATATAAATAATCTCATCGCAATCCACCACAGAAGAAAGCCTGTGCGCCGAAATCAACAAAGTTTTATCTGGATAATTTTCTTTTATATCGCGGAGCAGGCGTTTCTCTGTATTTACATCCAGCGCTGAAGTAGAATCATCCATCACCAACACAGGCGCATCTTTTAACAGTGCCCTGGCAATGGACACTCGCTGCTTCTGCCCTCCAGAGATTCCAATTCCTCTCTCTCCCACAATTGTCTCATACCCCTCATCCAGCCTCTGGATAAACCCATGCGCCTGTGCATGTTTTGCGGCCTCAACAACCTGTTCTTTCTCAATATCTGGTTCCGCATAGGCAATATTAGAATCTATTGTATTGGAAAATAAGAATACATCCTGAAACACATAGGCAAATTTATCACGCAGGGATTCCAGCTCAATATTTTTGACATCCTCCCCATTAATACTAATTTCACCATCTGTTAAATCATGTACGCGGATAAATGCCTCTAGCAGTACGCTCTTTCCACTTCCGGTTCCGCCAACAATGCCTAGTTTCTTGCCATAAGGGATATCTAGATTAATGTCCCTTAATACCTGCTGCTCTTCCACAACCATAGAGCCATGCTTCACCTTAAGATGCACTTCCTCCGGTTCTCTTACCGGCTTATCGCCATCTGGAATCTGGCTTTCGCAGTTCATAAATTCCATCATCTTGTGTCCTGAGACCAATTGCTGCTGCATCTGGAACATCATATTATTTATCTGTGATACATAGTTCATAATCTTTAAAACATAATCCGCACATGCCACCAGATAACCTACCATCATCTGCCCATTTAAAACCAGAATAGCACTGACAGCAATACTTCCTATATAAGCAGTCTGCTTAATCGCATTAAAAACTGCCTCAAAGGTACAGGACAATCTTACCTGCTTAATATGCGAATTCTTTAACTTTACGTTAGACCCGTCGAACTTTTCTTTCTCCACCGCCTCATTTGTGAAGGAACGGACCAAACGGACTGCCTCAATATTTTCCTGAACCGTCAAGCTCATTTCACTGACACTTGCACGGATATTGCGGTAATTCACCCTCGCACTCTTCTTAAAACGAATCAGAGCCGCCAAAAAAAACGGTGTCAAAAGTACCGGTATAATCAACAGATATGGATTGATTGCCGCCAAAAGAACCACTGCAACAACCAATACAAAAATGCTGTCAAATATATTCGGAATAATACGGCAGAACATATCCTTAAACATAATTGTATCAGAATTAATAATTGTTAAAAGTTCCCCCGTATTGTATCCCGATATCGTCGCACTATCGAGTTCCATCAATTTGTGAAACGTTACGACCCGCAAATCAGTCTCTAAACGAAGCCCCAACTTCTGATTTAAAATATTACGCGTATAGATCAGCACAAGCTTCAAAAACAGCAGCCCCGCAAACAGAATCGCCAAATTCCAAAAAAGCTCCATAGAGTGAATCTCTCCATATTTTCCGCTTAACATAAAGGAGAAAATATTGTTGTCCTCAACTGCATTGTCTTGTACCACATAATTAATAAACATTGCCGTAAGCATTGGCAGCATTAAGTCGGCACTAAGGGCAACACAGCTCATCAATTTTCCAAGCAAAGATAAACCAAGATTGCGTTTCCAGTATTGATATCCAAATTTTAAAACATCCATCGAAATGCACTCTCCTTTCCCTAATCTCTTCAATCCCCCAAAATCTGAACGTAAACCACATTATACTATGCCGATATACTTCCAGCAATAACATTTTCGCTCAAAAACGCGAATCGCAGCGTATCGTTCTTTGTCAACCAATCCTATCACTTCAAGTAGGGTTGAAGTCAAGAGTGTTATATAAAATAGGCAGAAAAAAACAAGAAAAACTACAGGTATAGCTACTTAATCCTATAGTTTTTCTTGCCTATATTCCAGCTCTACTTAATGATATCCATATCCTTAATCCCAAATAATTCCCAAAACTCCTTATTTGTTTTTTCTTTATAATCATAAAACGTTCCTTCAGACAAATATACTGAACAGCTATCCGTTGCCGGAAATATTTTGCCACAGCTGCCATCTTTTCGCTTTAGGTACATAATGTGGTAAAACGGACATGCAGACCCCCCTTGTATCTCCTCTGCCAAATTTGAAAAACGCTTCTCAATCCACTTCAGCTTTTTCTCCTCTGAAATAACCCATTCTTTCCCATTTGCATAAAAAGAAACTTCTTTTAAATTTCTGATGTCCTCCGGTTTATAAAAGCCACATGAACCATATGGCTTATAAAATAATGGCTGGTATTTTATCATCATGCCATCCTCGTACCAGTATACCAAATCACCAATTGTAGATCCCGTGGGCTTAATCCCGCTCGGATTTTCTTTTTCCCATTTTTTCCTATTATACAATTTATCTGGCAACTTATAATCCAAATACTGTAATTCACCTGTATCGACTGAATATTGATACATCTTTTCATCTCTTTTCACATGCAAGTAAACAGTTTTTCCATCCTCCGATACATTTATCTCACAATAATGGTCACCCTGTGTCATATTGCAGCCAATTTCCTTTAAATCTATTGACTGAACTATTTCTTCTGTCTCCTTAGAATAAACAAAAAGACCAAAATATCCGGCAAAAATCATCTTTGCATTATCTTCATAATAAATATATGGTTCATCTGCTCCCCATATATCTGTCAATTTATACTCTGCTTCTTTTGCGGAAGATGATTCTTTCTGTTCCTGCCGCCCTGAAATCATTTCTTGCTCTTTTGCAGGCATTTTATCCCGCTCCATAGCATCCGTAAACGTAACAACCCCAGTAAAACATAATAGTAATAAAATAAAAACAGTTGTAAGAATGCTCCTCTTTTTCCCCCTCTTAATCATCCTGATCCTGACCTCCATTTCTGATTTCCCAATTTTCATAGCTGTTGCTGTACGGAACAAGTCCCGGTCCCCTCCAACCTGTATCAACGATAATAGACTGTTCCCATAAGCAATGCATTCTTTTCTGCTCATCCCTTTCATAACAGAACTGTCACACGCATATTCACAGTCCCTTTTTGACAAAATGGCGGCAACCCAAACAAGCGGATAAAACCAATAAACTGCAACTAAAAAATTTCTTAAATATCCCCACCAGATATCCCCATGCCTCCTGTGAACAGTTTCATGTAAAATCGCATGACTCACCAAAGTTTCATTTCCCATAATTGTTTCAGGCAGATAAATGTCTGTTGTCAGACCCTTGCCACGAAATAATAATGGAGTTTTTATTTCACATGCCATATATGCCTTCTGCCCCTGGTAATTGATTTCTTCCCTATGTTTTGCAAGCCTCTTGCGAAATGACCTTTCTAACAAATACTGACATGACAGAATAGTAATTGTCCCAACTGCCCAAATAAAAAACAAAATTAATTTTAGCAAATGCAACCCGAACCAGCCAAGAAGTCCGTTGCTTTCAGACTGTTCCTTATCCATTTCCCCATTGGCCGAAGCCCCTTCTCCCACCTTTTTTTCTATCTCTTCCACCCTCTTTTGCCATTGCTCCCCTTTTCCTGCAACCTCCCCCTTTTGCAGAACAGATATACTTGCTGTATCATCATTTATTGAGGGTGTTTTCACAAGGTTCATGATGCTGATGGGGCTTTCCACCTTGCCCCTCTCCCCTCTAGTAACATCCTGCAAAACAGCCAATAACAATGGAACAACCAAACTTGACGCGAACAGCAGCCACAGGGAATAAAGGAATAGATTGCCGACCTTCCCGCGGAAAAATGTACGGATTGCCACAATTGCTAGAAATATTACACTTGAAGATAAAATCATCTTAACCATCTTGCTCACCCTCATTCAATATTCTGCGCAATTCCTCCAGTTCCTCTTTTTTAAACTTTTCCTGCTTCACCATCGTAGTAAGCATAAGCCCCAGGCTTCCCTTATATACACGATTGAGAAAATCATTTGTCTCCTGCACACAAGACTGCTCTCTCTCAATTACAGGATAATAATGCTTTGCCCTTCCAACCATCTCCCAGACAACAGCGCCCTTTGCTTCCATACGTCTTAGCATCATAATTACCACATGACGATCCCAGTTCGTTATCCCATCAAAATAACGCACCATATCTGCAATCGATGCAGGATTATTATCCCATAAAAAATCCATTAGACGCCATTCCGCATTTGACAGATTAATTTTCCCCTTCTCCATCGTACGCTCCCTTCTACTTGGTATACAATTGTTTACTATTAAAATGGTAACACATGTTTACCTACTTGTCAATGCTACATTTTTTTGACTTTCCAATTTTCCTTGCATGGCCTCTATAAAACTGGAATGAAATAAATTATCTTCTCCTATTAAAAATAGGCTGCCCTGACATAAAGCAGTCTATTATAACATCCCCTATCTTTTAAGAGGTATTATCGCATAAAGTTATTTATTTGAAATATCAGACTAGATTCCTAATAGGCTTTCCAAAAACTTCACACTGCAATGCTCTGACCAGCTGATAGATAATACAAACGTTCCATATAAGTTTTCATAAATTCATATTGAGCCATCCCTGTACAATGGCAGGTATAAAAAGCAGTCTGAAAGCTATCCAGATACTTCGCATATCTGACAAGCGCCTCATCCAACGGCAATTTTGAAAAATGAAATCCGCCGACCAGAATATCCGGCTTGAACCATTCTACAATATTTAAAATACCTTTATGAGAACAGCCACTAATCAACACGCTTTTTCCATCTTCTTCTATTAGAAGATACTGCTCATGACGGAAATCATCTGGCAGACACTCCCCATCAATCACAGCATTCAGTCCAAAGCTTCCCAGACTAATAGTCTTTGGGCTATTGTTACAAGAATAAAGCGTCAAGCCATTATCAATTAATTTCGTATCATCTGTGAACTCCAGCCTTCTATTTCCTTCTAAAGACAAATCAAGGCCAATATATTTCTCTGTCCCATTATAGTGCGCCTCAAAAGCGTATCGACTTAGATACACTGTTGCCCTCTTATTTATCTCCAAAAACCTCCTAAGCCCACCGCCATGATCATAATGGCCGTGAGACAGAACAGCAAGATCAACTTCTGACAGATTAATGCCAAGCCTTTCCGCATTACTTACAAACAAATCCGTCTGCCCCATATCGAACAATATCTTTTGACGTCTAGTTTCTATATATAACGATAATCCATGCTCCGCACCAAGATCTGGATCACAAGAAGTATTTTCTACCAAAGCTGTTATCTTCATCAACTATCTCCTTTATATACCCCTACATTTTTCTTGAAAAGCAGAAGTAGTTCATATATAATATAAATGATATCAACAAAATATAGTTAATAAAAAATACGAGATATTTACAGTAACCTTTATTACACTATGGTGAATTTGTAGTTAAAAATAAGAACCCACGGCCGCGGGTTCTTATCCGATTCACACACTGTGATGCCTATCAAGGCGATTTGAATAAATTTTTATTTGAACTTATGATGTAAATTAAGTATGGTACTTAACTCATATTAATCTTACGGCATTTTGTACAATATGTCAAGAAAAACAAAAGCTGGCAAATACTATAATTGGAGGTAATTATGGAGAAAAACAAAAAAGAAGAATACTATCTGGGACTAGATATAGGAACTGGTTCGATTGGTTGGGCTGTCACTGACAAAAACTATGAAATCATAAAAAAACATGGAAAAGCTTTATGGGGAATTCGCCTGTTTGAATCGGCAAACACAGCAGAAGAACGCAGAAATTTCCGGTCTGCCAGAAGAAGAACAGAGCGTAACAAAAATAGGATAGCGTTGCTGCAGGAAATATTTGCAGAAGAAATCAGCAAAAAAGATCCGGGATTCTTTCAAAGGATGAAAGAAAGCAGATACTATCCAGAGGACAAAAGAGACCAAAACGGAAATGCTCTTGAACTCCCTTATGCCCTTTTTGCAGATATTGGGTTTACGGATGCAGACTTTTACAAAAAATTTCCAACCATTTACCATTTGCGCTATGCTTTGATAAAACAGCCAGAAGCCAAACCTGATATCCGCCTAATATACCTGGCAATACATCACATTATAAAACATCGGGGGCATTTTCTTTTTGAAGGGAAAAAAATGTCAGAGGTAACGGACTTCTCTAATGCAGTACAAATATTAGCAGAATGTGCAGAAGCAAATAATATCATATTATCTTTAGATGATAATAAAATCCAAAGCATGGAAGAAATATTAAAAAGAAGAGACAAAAACAGAACGGAAAAAAAGAAACAGCTCTGTGACCTTATAGCTGACAATGACAAACAAAAAAAGGCATTAGCTGGTTTACTTGCAGGATGTCAGATTAAATTAAGCGAATTATTCGCTGACAAATCATTAGAGGAAGAAGAACAAAACAAATTATCATTTTCTGATAGCAAATATGAAGATAATATTTCACAGATTGAATCATTTTTGGCAGATCGTTTTCTTTTAATGGTAGCTGCAAAAGCAATTTATGACTGGTCTGTTCTAAGTGATATATTAGGTACAGCAACCTATTTATCAGAGGCAAAAATGGAGATATACAATAAGCACAAACTAGATTTAGACAAACTAAAAAACTTATTAAAAACTGACAGTTCTGTTTATCATCGAGTGTTTGGAATTCCAGAAACAGAAAAGGAAACTAACTACAGTGCATATATTGGTATGGTCAAAAAAAATGGAAAAAAACAATCAATTAAAAATTGTCCCAACAAAGAAGAGTTTTATTCATTTCTCCGAAAAATATTAAATAATTTTTCCTGTCCCGAAGAAGACAAACAAATTGTGGATGAATTGTTGGCAGAAATAGATAATGGCACTCTTTTTCCAAAACAGTCCATCCGTGACAATGGCGTAATTCCCTATCAACTCCACGAAAGAGAGTTAATAAAAATACTGGAGAATGCAGCTAGCTATTATCCTTTCTTAATGAATAAAGATTCCAATGGATATACGCAAATAGAAAAAATACGTTCCATTTTTCGATTCCGCATTCCTTATTATGTAGGACCGATTAATACGTATCATCAAGATCAGGGTGGGAATAGTTGGGCTGTCCGAAAAGACGCCCTTGGCAAAGTTTACCCTTGGAATTTCACAGAAAAAATTGATGAAGAACTAAGTGCGGAAAAATTTATACGACGTATGACAAACAAATGTACCTATCTAATTGGTGAGGATGTTTTACCAAAGGAATCTTTGCTCTACGCAAAATTTTGTGTATTAAATGAATTAAATAATCTGCGCATTGACGGAGAATTAGCACCCGTCTGGGTTAAACAAAAGATTTACACCGATGTATTTCAGTACAACCGTAACGTAACAGGCAAAAAGCTAAAAAATTATATGATAAAAGAAGGTATTATCACAAAAGAACAGGAATTGTCTGGTTTTGACCAAAATTTTAAAAGTTCTTTAAAAGCATATCATGACATTAAGCAGATAGCTGGTGAAATCCCTCTATCAAAAATTGAACAAGAAGATATCATTAAAGATATCACTTTGTTTGCTGATTCTCAAAAAATGCTTAAAAGAAGGCTAAAACAAAAATATCCAATATTAAGTGATAAACAAATATCACAACTGGCAGAGAAGAAATATAAGGGATGGGGAAGATTATCCCGCACATTTTTAGAAGATTTAGAATCGGTAAATGTAGAAACCGGTGAGCTTTATAATATTATAACTGCATTGTGGGAGACTAACGACAACCTAATGCAGTTACTTAGTAAAAAATATCAATTTTCAGATGAAATTGAAAAAAGAAACTCGCAATTTACATCAAAAAGTGAAATAACTTATGAAGATATTCAGGAATTGTATGTCTCCCCTGCAGTAAAACGCCCAATCTGGCAAACATTTAAAATTGTCAGAGAATTAGAACAAATTATGGGCTGCGCTCCGGTACGCATTTTTGTAGAAATGGCAAGGGAACCTGGGCAAAAAGGAGAACGAAAAATTTCTAGAAAGGCAAAATTACAAGACTTATACCGAAACTGTAAAAAAGAAGCACCCGAATTATATAATACTCTATCCCAAAAAAATGATAATGAACTGCGCAGTGATAAGTTATATTTATACTATACACAAATGGGAAGATGTATGTATTCCAACGAAGTAATTGACCTGGAAGACCTTTTTACCAACCGATATGATATTGACCATATATACCCACAATCAAAAGTTATGGATGACAGTCTGGACAACCGTGTACTAGTTAAACGGGAATTAAACAGCAACAAAACAGATGTATTTCCCGTTCCAATAGACTATGTAAACACTTCCAAAGGATTGTGGACTGCACTGTTACAAAAAAATCTAATTACAAAAGAGAAATATCACCGTCTAACTAGACGAGAACCATTGAATGAAGGAGAATTAGCAGGATTTATCGCAAGACAGTTGGTAGAGACGAGACAAAGTACAAAAGCAGTAACACAACTGCTAAAAAAGAATTATCCAGATACAGAAATCATATATGCCAAAGCAAAAGCCATCAGCAATTTTAGGCTAAAGTTTGATTTAATTAAAGTGCGTGACATAAACGATTATCACCATGCAAAAGACGCATATCTAAATATTGTAGTTGGAAATGCATATTATGTCAAATTCACTAAGGATGCTGCGTGGTTTGTTAAAAATAATCCCGGTAGAACCTATAATCTCAAAAAAATGTTTGAGCAAGATACCATTAAACGGGGGAGTGAAGTTGCATGGGTTCCCGGTGAAAACGGAACTATAACGACAATAAAAAAATGGATGCATAAAAATAATATTCTTTTTACAAGAAAATCATACAATGGAAAAGGCAAATTATTTGATCAGCAGCTATTAAAAAAAGGAAAGGGACAGGTTCCAATTAAGACTGAAAAACGAGATACCAGGCTGACATCTATTGAAAAATATGGTGGATATAATAGTGCAAGTGGAGCATACTTTATTCTAGTTGAGTCAGAGGATAAAAAGGGCAATCTAATACAAAGCATTAAACATGTACCAATATATCTTTCAAAAAAATTAGAATCGTCACCAGAATATATGCTGCAGTATTGCCGAGATGAATTTGGATTAAAAAATCCCAAAATACTCCTGGCCAATATTAAAATAGATACCTTACTTGATATAGATGGTTTCCAGGCGCACCTTTCAGGCAGAAGTGGGAAACAATTAATACTTAAAAATGCTAACCAGTTTGTAATTCAAAATAACATTGCTGCTGCTATAAAAAAGGTTATACAATTCTGTACAGACTATAAAATAAATAAAAATGCCGTTATTTCCGATAAAATGGATTTGAGCGAGGAAGATTTACAAAACATATATCAGGAATTTCAGCACAAATTAGAAAATACTATATATGGAAAACATTTGACAGAGCAAATCAAAACACTAGAAAATGGAAAAGAAAAATTTAAGCTCCTAACAAAAGAAGAAAAATGCTTAGTATTATATGAAATACTACACCTTTTTCAATGTCAGAGTACCACAGCAAATCTATCATTAATTGGTGGGCCTAAAAGTGCAGGAATAATTCGTTTAAATAATAATATTAGTAAACTAAACCACATTTGTATTATCCACCAGTCCATTACTGGATTTTATGAGCAGGTCATAGACCTGAAAGCACTATGAGCTGGCGAATTGTTGTAATTCACAATACTGCAAAACTGGATTTAAAGTTAAATTATCTGGTTGTCCGCAGTGAAATGAATACAACAAAAATACATATCTCTGAGATAGCCGTTTTACTGATAGAATCTACATCTGTATCTTTAACTGTTGGGCTGTTAGCAGAATTAACCAAACAAAAGGTCAAAGTAATTTTCTGTGACGCACAGAGAAATCCTTCTGCTGAACTCTTACCGTATTATGGCTCCCATGATACCAGCAGTAAAGTACGCTCACAAATACTATGGCAAAAGACAGCAAAAGAAGCAGTTTGGACAGAGATCGTACGAGAGAAGATCAAACAGCAACTGAAATTTCTTTTGGAAAGGGGGAACAAAAAAGAAGCAGAATTATTATCGGAATATATTCAAGAAATACAATGGAATGATGAGACAAACCGAGAAGGCCATGCAGCCAAAGTATACTTTAATGCACTATTTGGAAGGGACTTTTCAAGAAGCCAGGATAACAACATCAACGCCGCTCTTAATTATGGCTACTCTATTATGTTATCTGCATTTAACCGTGAGATTGCTGCAAATGGTTATATTCTGACGAGAGGATGGTGATTTTATGAAATTAGTCCACCCAGATCTACAATTCCAAATAGAATTTACAGGAAAATATATTCCTGTATTTATCGTTGAGTCCCCTCTCCAATGGAGACATATACTGCAAGAATTCTATTCACAGCTTCAAGGAGCGGATGGAAAATGGGTTTTATCCGAAAAAAATACAGAAATTAACATCAATAAATCTGTTGAATTCATATACAACCCCATTTTGTTGGAAGAAAACCAGAGAAAAATTATGAATGCTTTTCTGCAGTCTTTTGGAAAAACTGCAGCAAACGAAAACTACTGGAAAAAGGGACAGGAATTAAATACACACATACAAAAATTCTTTTTTGATTTAGAAATGGAATATCCATTTGAATACCACATTAATTCAGAAATTAATTTTTCGTTATTAGCCAAGGCAATGGAAATACGAATAGAAAATCAATACAACAGCGAATTAGAACGGTTAATCCAATATTGCATTTTAACACACAATATTCTAAACACAAAGTTGTATATTTTATTTCATTTGCATACATATTTTACAGAAAAAGAATTACAGTTATTTTATCAAGAAATTAAGATGAGAAAATGGAGTGTTTTGCTAATAGAACCTTTTATTAAAGAACAAGTCCCAAACGAAAAATACTATATTATAGATAAAGATAATTGTGAAATTTATTGAGCTAACTCTAAAAAACTGCTATAATATGTTTATGCTTTTATGTTTGGGTACGATATATGCATTTTATGCTTATGATGGCATTTTGTTTTCAAATTTGAGGTTTGAGAATGATGTAAAAATGTATGGTATTCTACCGATTTGCAGAGATTTACTGCAAAAGGCGTAGCTTGAGAATAATGTAAAATATTGGGCATTTCTAAACTATTAAAATTAATTTTAGGGTTGCATCATTGTATAATTTCTATTAATATAAGATAAATCAATAGAGGGGGAACACAATTCTACAATAGAATGGAATAAATTATATGATTCGTATTGCAACAATTAAGGACTTAGAAATCGTCTTACAGATCACAAAAGATACCATTTCCGATATTTATCCCAAGTATTATGCGGCTGGTGTAGTTGATTTCTTTTTAAAGCACCACAATAAGGAAAGTGTTATATCTGATATTAAAAAAAATATTGTTTGGCTATTAGAAGTCAACAACCATTTAGTAGGAACTGTAACGATAAGGGAAAATGCAATAAACCGCCTCTTTGTCTTGCCAAAATATCAATCTCATGGATATGGCCGACAGCTCATGGACTTTGCTGAGAATAAAATTGCAGAAAATTTTAGCTGTGTACATATTGATTCATCTTTGCCTGCGAAAGAAATGTACTTAAAACGTAGATACAAAGAAAAAAACACCTGCAAGATTCATACAGACAATGGAGACATCCTTATCTATGATGAAATGGAAAAGTTTGTTGACCGCAGGCTAGACAAGATAAATTATAACGGCAGAATCTTTGTTCCAAAAAGTAATACAGAAAATGGGGAGGTAGATCAAGAAACCGTTTTTCGCTATTTTCAGGAGCATGACATGTTTTGGGCAGAATACTGTGGCGGCGATATATTAAAAGGATCAATAATAGGTACAGTTAATCAACAGGGTGAATTAAGTTTTCACTATCAACACCTAAATGCAAGTGGTCAAGTGCGCATAGGAAAATGCCACAGTATTCCGAATGTATTGGAAAGCGGAAAAATTGAGTTACACGAAAAATGGCAATGGTTAAATGGGGACAGGTCATATGGTGAATCTGTTGTGGTGGAAAAATAACTGGCTGTAAACACTACATTTCTATAAAATCTATTTTTAGAACAGGTTATATTTACATGACTACCGTAAATATAACCTGCTCCCTTTCACTTTCACATGTGATACTGCCACCATGAAGTGTTACGATTTCCTTTACTATGGCAAGCCCTAGCCCAGAGCCGCCTGTTTTGGACGCCCTAGAAGAA
Organism: uncultured Lachnospiraceae bacterium; assembly: GCA_910585905.1. Taxonomy (GTDB): domain Bacteria; phylum Bacillota; class Clostridia; order Lachnospirales; family Lachnospiraceae; genus Butyribacter. The sequence continues at coordinate 11,151 of CAJUID010000014.1, read as the reverse complement.
TCCAACCGGAAAAACTGCTCAAAGAGCCGTGACAGCTTTTCTTTGGGAATCGTTTTTCCGTGGTTTGTCACGACAAGGCGCATTCCTTTTTCACCGTTTTTTCGCAGTTTAACAACAATCTCAGTATTTTCATAACTATAGTTAACAGCATTCTTCAATAAGTTATCATAAACCCGCTCCATCTTATCTACATCACAAGACAAAAATATATCTGGCTCCATATCCAGTTGGTAAGTCAGCCCCTTTTCCTCAAACAGCGGTTTAAATTCATACAAAATCTGTTCTGTCATACGTGATATATTTACTTCAGACATCTCTAGCGTCATCTGGGAAAGATTAAACCTAGTAATCTCAAAAAACTCATTTAATAGTTCTTCCAGCCGTTCCGATTTACGTAGTGCAATTCCCAAATATTTTTTTCGCAATTCATCTGTAATCTGTGTCTCATCTTTTAGCAGGGTTAAATAGCCAATTACTGATGTCAGCGGCGTTTTTAAATCATGAGCCATATAAACAATCAAATCATTTTTTTGCTGTTCCGCCTCTTTTGTTGCCTGACGGCTCTGTCGTACATTGTGCATAACCTGGTTCATCTGCAATTCCATCTCATGAAGCTGGCTGGGTAATTTAATATAATTTGTGCGTTCTGTATATAGCATGTCCACAGCATCCGCCACTTTCCCCAACATACTTGCAATAATGCACAGATACGCACAGCTAATTATAACGTATCCCCCAAGCAGCCCGCCAAGCAAAACAGGTAGCCAATTATCATGAATCCAGTGGATAACTGGATACAGATAGTCTTCTTTATACCATACCCTCTGGTTACAAACATAATAGCCGGCTAGAAATAACCCCGATATAATAAACGTATAGATAATAATATACAAAAAATATTCTTTAATAAATGCATCGGAAGTTTCCCGATAAACCTGCCTTGTCATAATCCCCCCAATTCTGCACTTGTGTGCGTTCGGAAATTCAATGTGTATATTTTACTGGCTACTAATATCAAAAGTTTTTACAAGCAAAATAATTCTCTTTATTTTTCTATTTTATAACCAACTCCCCAAACCGTCTTGATAAATTTCGGTTTGCGTGCATTTTCATGCAACTTTTCCCGGATTCTTGCAATATGGGCCATCACTGTATTGTTGTTGTCTAGATACTTTTCCCCCCAGACCTTCTCAAACAGCTCCTCGGAGGAAACTACCTGCCCCATACGCCTACAGAGGTATAATAATATAGAAAACTCCAGCGGCGTTATAGGAATTTCCTCCCCAAATAGTATACAAGTATGGTCAGAAACATTTATTTCCATCCCGCGCACATTATAATACTCCTCTTCCTCTTGTCTTCCCATAGAAAAGTTATAAGTCTGTGCCCGGCGCAGCTGCGCCTTTACTCTGGCAACTACCTCCAGAGGATTAAAAGGCTTTGTAATATAATCATCCGCTCCCATTGTCATGCCCGCAATTTTATCTTGATCTTCTACCTTTGCTGTCAGCATAATAATTGGAAAATACCATGCTTCGCGAATACGGCGGCAAAGCGTAAATCCGTCAATATCTGGAAGCATAACATCCAAAAGTGCCAAATCAATCTGTTTTTCACTGATACATTCCAAAACTCCAGCGCCAGAATAAAACTTATGCACATGATATCCTTCGTTTGTCAGATATACCTCTAACAAATCTGTAATTTCTTCTTCATCATCAACAACTAAAATATTTTGAGCATAACGATCCATATTTTTCTCCATTATTACTTAGGAACTGTTCAAAAATAACTTTTAATATTACTTGTCTTTTCCTCTGACAGCACCACTCAAAAATTAGTTACATAGCCCGCTATGCGCCTAATTTTTGAGCGGCACTCTCGAAAAAAATCCTGCGCACTATTTAAAAGTTATTTCTTAACAGCTCCTTACTCCCGCAAAATGAATGACGTTATGTAAACTTACTTCATATCATCCAAATGCGGTGTATTTCATTTTACAAGCATTATATCACAATTTCTAAATACAATCCTAACATTTCTCTGATTTTTTCTTAATGCTTTTACGATTATAACAACTTACAATCAATCTCAAAAAAATCTTTAAACATCCTATTGTCCCAAGTAACTTAAACCTAACGAACCTTCCCTTAAACCCTGCCCTGATACGACTTCTCAACAACTAAATTATCTAACTCATTTCCTTAACAAGACACACTCTTTACAAGGCAAGTCTGATAAACCTACTATAATCTATACAAATCAGGCATTTGCCCCTCTACATTCTGCACATCATTTCATAAAAACCTGGAATAGCCGATGTTGCTACAATTTGTAGAGCCGTTGCCACATCTATTATTGCATGTCCCACCATTATAGGTAATGGATTTCTATTCTTGTAATAATACCAACATAAAATAATTGTTAATGGTAAAAAAGAGAAAAAACGGTACATGATATAGTGCAAATCAAACAGTGTTGGAATAAAACTGTGCTGTAGAGCAAAAAAGAAAGCAGGAACCGTTATTGCTAGAACCTTATTTTGTATTTGATTTACACCACATCCCAAATATAACCCATCCTCCGCAAATGCAGTTGTGATTGGCAATATAAAAACATTAATCACAGCAAACCATACTGGTATAGGTGCAATCATCATAGGAGCCGCATATGGGATAATCCCATAGCAAAAATATCCGGCCAAATACATTCCTGTCATTCCGATTACTAATACCAAAACCGATATCGCTATTATTTGTTTAATATTTGTTTTACCCTTATGATAATTGATTAATTCTCGATAACTGCTTCTATTTTTCTTTGCAAAAAAGCAAAGAATACATATTATAACAATATTTACTATACTAGCTGCAATTGACCACCAATTACTGATATCTCCTACTTTTTGTCCCGTAATCATTGCTCCGGCCACAAATATCAAAATAAAAATCACGCAACGGATTGGAAGTAAATAAACCATACTTTTATTAGCATTCATTAGTAATCACCTCTATACTTTAATCACCCAACAATCTCCTGCACAACCGCCTGATACAACTCCATTGCTTCTGGATGATGTTCTTTTATATATGCCACATCCTCCTGTTTTACCGCCTGCTCTAGTTCTGCAGCCGCTTTGGAAAGGCTAATTGCCCCGATTCCCTTTGCGCTGCTCTTTAAAGCATGTATGCATATTCTGTAATTCTGCCAATCCTCATCCTGTACAAAACAATCCATTTCCTGTATCTTCCCCTCACTCTGCATCTGAAAAAGCTGACGCATCTGCTGATATAGATCCATCATTCCACCACTGTACATCAACCCATCTTCCTCTGATATCAAACTCCCAGAAGGAACCTCTTCCGTCTCCTTATCCTGTTTTACATGTTCTCCTTCTGCCACCTCTTCCTGAGCGCTTGCTTGGTGAGGTATCTTTGGCATAGCACCATCACCCGGAAGCATTTTTTCACGTGGCAGATACATTGCCAACGCCGTCTCCAATGCATCCCCGGTTACCGGCTTAGAAAGATAATCTGTAAACCCTTGCTCTAAGTATTCCTCTTTTACACCATGTATCGCATTTGCCGTTAGAATAATAACTGGCGTGTCCCTGCACAGATGTTCTTCTTCCTTAATATGCTTCAATGTTTCAATTCCATCCATCTTTGGCATCATATGATCAAGCAAAATCATGTCATAGTGTTTTTGGTGAATTTTATCAAGGCACTCCTGCCCATTACTCCCCGTCTCGACCCGCACTTTTGTAGCGGCCAACAGCCCCTGTACTACCTTCAAATTCATCTCGTTATCATCAACAACTAAAATACAAACATCTGGAGCTAAAAACTGTGGTTTATAATCTTCCGCCGGGATACCTTTTTTGCGTTTCTCTTCTATATCCCCAATTTTCCCATCGCCCACGATTTCCTGCTCCAACATAAAATAAAATTTGGAACCTTTTCCATACACACTGTCTATCCGCAGCTCACTCCCCATTAAAGCCAATAATTCCTTAGTAATATTAAGGCCCAGGCCAGAACCTTGGATATTCGCATTCCGCTTTTCATCTAAGCGCTCAAATGTCTGGAATATTTTGTCCATATCCTCTTTATGGATTCCAATCCCTGTATCCTTAACTGAAATATTTAGATATGCCTTGCTGCCGCTAATGTGATCCAACTCAACAGAAAAAGTAATACTTCCCTTTTCTGTATATTTTACAGAATTGCTAAGCAAATTTAAAATTATCTGCCGGATTCTCTTCGCATCACCTAAAAACTTATCTGGAATCCGTTCATCTATCACAACCTCTGGAGTCAGATTTTTCTGTTGCGCTCTTACATGAAGCATGGTGGACAACTCCGTGAGAAGCCTCGCCATATCATACTCCTGCAATACAATATGCATTTTTCCTGACTCAATCTTAGAAAAGTCCAAAATATCATTCACAACAGACAAAAGCGACATACTTGCATTTTGGATATCCTCAGAATGACGCCGCACTTCAGGCGTAATCTCCTCCCGGAGCACCAGTTCATTCATCCCCATAATCGTATTGATCGGCGTGCGTATCTCATGTGACACATTCGCAAGAAACTGGCTCTTCGCATGGTTTGCCTGCTCAGCCTCCTCCTTTGCAAGCCGAATTTCCTCATATTGGCACTTAATTAACGTAACACTTCTATATCTAGACAAAAGCCAGGTAATAAAGATTGCCACAAAACAGATAACAATGACCAAATAGGCATGAAAAAATGTATACTCAAAAAACTGTGCCTCTTTTAAAATCGGAAAGACGGTTTCATTTTCCACTTCCCCTGTCCTGTCATCTATAATCTGAATGTGAAACTTATATTCGCCATGAGGGAGATTTGTATAATTCATTTCTGTCAAGTCTCTCTGGAAAACCGTTACGCCAGCATCATCAAATCCCTCCAGATACATATGTACAGCTGGATTTTCCAGTGTAAAATTTAATACGGCCGGAGAAATAACAATCCTGTTTGCACCAGCAGGTATCCTATACTTTCCATCGACAGCCTCTAACTGAGCTGCATTATCAATCAAAATGTAGTTAATCAATAAATTGTAATCGTGTCCATAATTATTGTAATCTGGAATAGACACTTTCTTTACTCCTGTACTGCAGCAGAGATAGTAATAATTCTCCTGATCAACATAATTCCAAGCATTGGCTGTCAGAGTAGTGTCAAATCCCCTATTCTGATTTAAAAGAGTATATTGATAAGACTTATTTTCCAAAAAATCTTTTATATCTATAATATAAAGGCCAGCACTGCTGCTAATCCACACATCCCCCGCGTCCGATACATAGACGTCATAATTATTGCTGTATGGGAACTGATCCAGCTTTGTAAGTTGGCCATCCTGATCATAATAAATAGAATTGCTTGTTACATAGATATAACCAGAACCACATTTTACAATACGCAATACTACAAGGGACTCCAGCCCTTCCTTCTCCCCAATCCTCCCAACAACCTGCTGATCCTGAATCACATAAATCCCATCTCCATCACTTCCGGCAAGAACTGAACCGTCCTCACGCTCCTGCACCGTCAATATTTGGGGCATCACAAGCCCCTCTTTCTCACCAATCACGGCTGTGACTATACCATCCTTAATATAAGTTAAACCGGTACTGCTTGCCGCCAGAATAGTATTATCATTTAATTCAACTACAAAGCGGAAACGCCCACCCATTGTTCCGGCATTTTCCTCATTGTAGAAAGTAATATTATGCCTGCTGTCCAGGCAGAGCAGACCATCTTTCCCATATGTACTAATCCAGAGATTATTCTGGCTATCCTGAAACAGATGACGAATACGCACATCCTTCAGAATAGATAAAAAAGGATAATTTTTCTTTTTATAAGTTCTGCTGTCCAGAACAATTAGACCATCAACGCACCCGATATACAAATCATTTTCATATTCCGTCACCGCATTGACAATATGATTGTCAATGCCTGCTTTCTTAAAAATATCTATAAATGGGGTTTTACAGAGTTTCATTACTCCCTGTTTGTTTGATACAAACCAAAAATTTCCCTGCTGATCATGAAGCGCATTACATACAGAAGCGTTAAATTTTTCTGTTCTTAAGTCTGTAAAACTCCCGGAGTTATCCAGAATCCCCAGTCCATTATCCGCACAAATAAGATATTCCCCATTCCTTCCCTGCACAATATTACTTATGCTTCCAACTCCGGTATCCCTACAGACATCTTTAACATTAGGTTCCAACTTCCCCTCAGAAAGCGTACACTGATATAAGGCTCCAATAGAATCTCCCAATAAAAAACTTCCATCCTCTTTTGCACAGCAGCTAGTAAAGTACACTCCATTTTTGCCGGACATATCTGCAAAAGCTGTTATCTGGTCGCCCTTCATAAAAAAAGCAGTCCCGCTATTTGTAACGCCGGCAACTACATCACTGTTAGAATTTGTTAATTTACGAACGTATGTGATATCTGTTAGACTACTATAGGTAATAACTCTCCCCTCCGGTGTAATCGCTGACAAGAAACCACCTGTGCCTACATAGATATTTCCCTCAACATCTTCACTAATGGAACGGATTGCATTTGAAGAAAACCCGTCATCCACAGAAAATGTGCTAATCTCCGCGTTTTCTGGATTGTAGCAAAAAACACCATTATCGTTTGTGCCAATCCACAGACGTTTTTTGGAATCCGTATAGAGTACCATTACATTTCTTATTTGGGCATCCAGCGCCATTTTCTCAAAATTCACCCCGTCATAGCGGTATAGCCCTGAATAACTCCCTACCCAAATATACCCATCGTCCGTCTGTGCTACTGCATTCATTTCGAGAGAAGTCAATCCAGAAGCCACATCATAAGAAACTGCTTCATAATCTGATTGATAGTCTTCTGCAGAAGCAATACCCACACGCCCAAACATCCAAACCACCAATATTGAAAAAAAGAATATGACCTTCGTTTTCATAAAGCTCCTCCTTTTTTTGCAGCTGGATAAAATCTGCACCACACCTTTGCAGTCCCGGCAGCAAAGAATACAGAAATCACCTTGTCAGGAATATCTACCAGCGCCTCTCCCAATACAGAACTAAAAATCATACTATTTCCACTCTGCAGCATCATATCAACAAGAGCATCCCCCCAGAGATTTCTTGTATATCCATCACAACTTATCAAATTAATTGGTGTAGATGCCAACACCGCAATAATCGCCGCAATGGCACTGGTACATAATATCTGAAATAAATCCAACGTATCTCCTGGATAAATAATACCAACCACTATACCTACTAAAATACCTGCCACTGCGTAAGCAATTGATGTAGAAAACACAACTGCACTGATGCAGCCGCTAAGCCCGCCGACTATCCCGCCAGCAAACGGCCCCAAAAGACCTGCCGCAAAAATCGTCCCTATCATATCCAACCGAAATGGAAGCATAAAAATTCCACTAATCCAGTTTCCAAATATATTAATGACGATTGCCACTGCCAGCAATAATATATTTGCAAATGACAACCGAAACGCCCACGGTCTCTTTTGATTCATAATTAATCCTCATTTCTGGGCATGTCCCGTTACACGAGCCCTGCCTAATGTATTGATTCTCGCGTACGCAACGAGCCAAACGCAATGCTTGCAAGGAACTGAAAGTTCCTTTGCACTTGGCGACTGCGCGCGGGTCACATACCCCGCTGCTCTGCAGCGTTGCAAGTTTGATACCCCGTTGCTTGCAGCGGGGTTGTTGATTTACAAATGATTTCTAAATATAATATGCTGCTTCCATCACCACCGACTTTGTCGGCGACTATTACATTATGGTAAAGTTCCCTATGACATAAAAAGAGTACAGCATATTTTCAAAATACTGTACTCTTTATTTTAACACATATGGAAATATAAATATAGCATTATTTTATTTTTGCAAATACTGATTCCTTGTCATTCTTGCTGGCAAGATATACATTCGGCCTGCCGCACACGCATTTTTCTCCAATTCATAAAACCATACATATCATTTAACAAAAACATTGCAAAGCACATGACCATTGGCAAATAAGATACATTTTCAATTGATGCCAACACCCAGAGTATAATAAGAACGATATCATTTGCCGCATATGCAAGTGCATAAAAGGGGCTGCGGAACACTAAAAGATAGGATGCCGAAAAGCTGGTGGCTATAGAAACGGTACTAATCACAAGATTTGCTGTATGAAATTCTTTTAATATAAAATAGAACCCATACGTAACCGCTCCCGTCAGCACCACAAGCAACAAAAGCTGAACCCTGCTTAGCTTATTTACTTCCACCTCCGCCGACTCCTGGTATGGATGCTTTAACCAAGTGTAGACTGACAAAAGTGCAATCGGCATGGTCATACCCAAGTATGTTATCATCTCCCCAAAATACCGATACTGGTAAGAGATAATTCCATATGCCAGACTAAAAATAACTGTCAGCACCTGCCCTGTTACATCACCTTTTGCCACAAAAATCAAAGCAGTAACGCCAATCAGCGACGCTAAAAGCGTCAGCCAATAAAAACTTCCTGCCAGCACATAAGATGCACTTACAATTAAAACAGAACTGAGCCAGAGCCTGCGCTCAAATTTCGATAAATTTACAAAAGGATTTCTAAACTTCATTTAACATATCCCCCCATTTTCCTAATTTAGATATAAATCGCATTTCGCAAAAAAAGCACCCGTTAAACATATCTTCTAAGACCTAACGATATGCCCACGAATGCTTCTCGCATTTCACTACCCGGTGGCAGTTATTTCTATTATTTAATTATTTTCAATATAACACATATTACATGCTGACATTGATGCTGTAATGGCATGTTACCAAATTCTATTTCATTTGTCAACCTTCCACATCTCTTTTACGAAAAATATAATTCATCCCCCATGACCCAACTACAATACCAATTGCTGTAACCAAACTTCCCAGTTTTCTAGTAATCGCAAAACAAATTCCAGTAATAACAACTGCCTCAAAAAACAAAGCCTTAACAGCGCCCACCTTTCCTTTCTGTATCCTCTGGTACACTTCAAGAGCGGAGGCCGACAGGAGGCAGACCGCCGCGAAAAAGGTGGCAATAACCAAGACTACAGCAAGAGGAAATGGAATAAAAATTTTTGTGCTCTTTTGGAAAACAAACGAGTACCCTACAAATATCGTTAGGCAAATACATGCAATAATGATACTAAGTTTACATACCTTAATATATATTTTTTTCATTTGGAATCCTCCTCTTTTATCAAAAGATATTGGAGCCTAGAAATACCTTGTCCCCATATGTCCTTATCTTAATTTCTATCATTCTCACTTACAACATGTACTCTAACTGTCGGTCATATGGTTCCGCCTCAACATGCTTCTTGTTAAGCACTTGTGCATCGACACATCCCATAGCGTTATAAAATGCCTGACTTTCTACGGCGGAATGCGTAGAAATATACAACTTCTTAGCTCCCTTTGATTTGGCCCACTCCTTTGCCAAAGCAAAAAGAGATTTGCCAATCCCCTGGCCACGCATATCCTCCGATACATGAATACAAGTCATATCCAAATATTTCTGCTTGCCCCCAAAAAAATCAGACTCAACTGATACAAATCCTTTCAAGCCGCCATCGCAAAAAGCAGCAGCTACAAATCCGCCTGTGAACAGCGTATTTTTGAGGCAAGAAATTAAAATCTTATAATCCTCTTCTGACCAGTCGTCAATAAAAGGATCGCTTTTCACCACCCAATCATTCCCTTCTTTCCGCCAACAATCCGTAACCTTTTGACGACGAATAAATCCCCTAAATAATTCCCTATCAATCTCACTGCTCTCTAATCTTCTATATGCAATCATTTCAACACCTTTATCTTCTTATTTTATACAATCACACAAGTGCATTTTCTATGATATAATGTTTCTCTTCGCTTTGCAAGTACAGCCTGACAAATTAACCGCTTTTTATTAAATAATCAATAATTTATCCCATTCCTTTTTGTGTTAAACTTAGATACTAATGATGTATATATCGCTAAAAACAGCAATCTCCCCTCTTAATCTTACAATATTGTAAATGGTTGGAGGGATAGAGAAAACCTTATTTTCGTTGATTTGTGGGGATTGGGAAGGAGATTTACACTGGAATTACACAGTTTGGGAAGAGTTTCAATACGATAATATTTTATATAAGTTTCAGAATTGATAGCATAATGGCTCATTTGGCTTGAAAAAAATGGATATGTAAGTTCGACTTGTTATTATATGAAAAATCACTTATACTATATTTAATGATAGAACAGATTGGAGGTGCATCCTATGGAAGCCGCAGTAAAAATTTTATATTCACCAGAAGAACAGGCGAGACAGGAAATACGTAGTTATGTAAACGAAGGTTTGAAGGATGTTCAGGAAAATGCTATTTACGACTTTGATGAAGCGTTTGATGCATTAGAAAGCAGGTATAAGGTTGAAGGAGTATGATATAGTTTTAACCAGAAAAGCGAAAAATGATATTATAGATATCGGTGATTATATATCGTATACATTACTGGAGCCGGAAACTGCATATCATTTTGTAACAGGTTTGCGGAGTGCTATTTCAACTTTGCAGAAATTGCCTAATAGATTTGCTTTAGTTGACGATCGGGTTCTTTCTACTCAGGGAATTCATTGTATGCCTTATAAAAACTATTATGTTTTTTATGAAATAGAGGAGACATTGAATACTGTAATTATCTTAAGAGTTGGATATAATCGTAGAAATTGGAAAGAAATTTTGATAAAGAAATGATATGGAAATGGTTTGACTGCTGCAAATGATATGAAAATATTGCTTGTAGCGATTTTTATTGTCCAAAAAACGAAACGGTGTTTAGCCTTTTGTTATTGAAAAATCCTAAACACTGTTTGGGTAATTGGAAGAAACTTGTTACCAACTTAGGAATGAATTTGCATAGATTGTGAAACGTACGATGGAGTTGCATAAAACATTATGAATAAAGATCGGGATTATTTTCGTGAGGTCACGAAAATAACAAATCTATTTGTTCACATATTCATAAGTCAAATACCCCGCTGCAAGCAACGGGGCATGACTTAGCTTCTTTTTAGCA
>CAJUID010000013.1 GCA_910585905.1 uncultured Lachnospiraceae bacterium | reverse complement strand
ATGTGTTATGGATAACTGCAGAGTATCTCTTCATAAAAAATGGGGAAAGTCAAAATGTAGATGGTGTATTGACTAAAATTGGGCAAAATACACCCAGATGCCGCGACGGGAGATGGATGGAATAACAAAAGAATTTTTATATATTATCACAAGATAAAGGGTTAAGAATTGAAAAAAGGTACCGATATATACATAGAAGAGTTGTATATAGAAAAAGTTGTTATCATTCTCTTACTAAAGGGTGAGAGTAACGATAAATTCTGAAACATTCTCGTGTACGGACGTGGATGGATCAGGGAAACAAAAATTATATCACCAGTGGCATGGACGTCACTGAAATTTCAAGGAGGAATCATTATGATAGTACAGCACAATATGTCATCGCTTAACACAAACAGACAGTTAGGCATCACAAACAAGGCACTGAAAAACAGCACAGAGAAGTTATCTTCTGGTTATAGAGTAAACCGTGCAGCAGATGATGCAGCAGGACTTTCTATCAGCGAGAAGATGCGTTCTCAGATCCGCGGTTTAAATCAGGCTTCTGACAATGCACAGAATGGTCAGTCTCTGATTCAGACAGCTGAAGGTGCTTTGAATGAGATTCACTCAGTTCTTCAGAGAATGCGTGAATTAACAGTTCAGGCTTCTAACGATACTAACGTGTCAGCAGACCGTAAGTCTATCGCACTGGAGATGAAGGCTTTAACAGCAGAGATCGATCGTATTGCTACTCAGACAGAGTACAATACAATGAAGCTTCTTTCTGGTAAGTTTACTGGCAAGAACCTTCAGGTTGGTGCTAATACAGCACAGTTTATCTCTATTAGCATTGATCAGATGTCTTCTAAGGGATTAGGTGTTGAGTTAGATAAAGTTGCTGGACAGATTAGTACAGGTACATCTAAGACTATCTCCCCATTGATCTCTATTGTAAGTAATGCTATTACAATGGTATCTGAGCAGAGAGCTAAGCTCGGTGCTATCCAGAACAGACTGGATCACACAATTGACAACGCTGATAACATGGCTGAGAACTTACAGTCAGCAGAGAGCCTTATCCGTGATGTAAATATGGCTGATGAGATGGTAACTTACTCTGCTAAGTCTATCATCCAGCAGGCAGGTCAGTCTATGTTAGCACAGGCAAATCAGGCTACACAGGGCGTATTGTCATTACTTCGTTAATTTTTTTAGCGATTTTGAACATTACTATGAAGGAGGGGTTGGCTTTGGCCAACTCCTTTTTCGTCTTATTTTATAATTGCTTTGCTGGTGGTATATAAGGATGCAGAATGGAGTTGCTATGGAATTATTATTTGAACTTACAAGAGAATTGTTGCATAAAATAACAGAGACTTTACATTTTTTTCGGAAACAAAATTACTATAAGGCATTTGAGTCAGCAAAGAAAGTGATTAATGTGATGCAGGTTTACCTTGGAAACCTGCCCGGCGAGGATGCACAAGAGTTTTTACCTATGCTTGGTATGGCTTTGGATGCTATGGAAGAGCAGGATGGGACGAAGCTGGCAGACATCTATGAGGAGGGAATCCTTCCTATGCTATATCAAATGCAGCAGAATTTATTTGAGACATCAGAGAATCTCTTACTAGATCAATGGGGAAAGAACCGTAGGATTTTGAAAGAAAGGTTCCCACAAATTTATAGACAAGTTTTGGAATGCAGGGAGAATGTTCCGGACAAGTATCAGCTTAGTTGGGCAAGAACAGGGGATTTGGTTTTAGAGATAGCTACAGAGCAGAGTACGGTGAGAATAAATTCAATGTGCAATCCGTGGCAGGAGGCAATGCTCTTTACAGAATCCAACTTGGAGGCGGAAGAATATCTTGTATTAGGATTTGGGATGGGATACCACATAGAATTTTTAGTAGACCAGCCAACGTTTGGCAAAGTAGTTGTATTGGAACATGATTTAAACCAGTTGGCAATTGCGTTGTCTTATCGTGATTTGTCACATATTTTAAAACGTTGGAAATTGGAAATCATATATTGTCCTGATAGGAAAGATTATTTAAATTATTTGGCAGAAGTAAAGGAAAATGCCAAAGTTTGTGTCTGGTATCCATCAGTTAGGGCGATAGAGGATGTTTCATTGCGTGAGGCATTGGAAAACTATAAGATTGAGAGTTCTTCTGCGGAAAATATGAATGGTATATTGCGGGAAAATTTCAATTTTAACCTTGAAAAACAAGATGAAGAGGTTTCTGCATTAAAAGATGTGTTTAAGGGAAAGCAAGTTATTTTGGCGGCAGCAGGACCATCGCTTGATGATAATCTAGAATATTTGAAACAGAGAGACGCTTCAAATACAATATTAGTATGTGTAGGGAAAATTGCGAAAAAACTGATTGATGCAGGAGTAGTGCCTGATTATATAGTTATGACGGATGGACACAGAAAAACAGGATACCGGATTTGTGGGATAGAAGATTGCGGTGTGCCGTTGATTTATCTGAGCACGGCAGCTTACAATGTGGTACATCTGTACAAGGGAAAAAGATATATTGCATTTCAGAAGGGATATCCAGATGCTGAGCAATATGCCAAGGAACATGGATTTGATATTTATCAGACCGGAGGATCGGTAGCCACATTTGCGCTGGATCTGCTGATAAATTTCCAGTGCAGCAGAGTGATATGTGTCGGGTTGGATATGGGGTATCCAGGGGAGCGCACACATGCGCAGGGTGTTGGAAATGATCTGGCAGATAAAAGGAATCTCCGACAGGTAGAAGGAATCCAAACAGAATATATTTATACTAGTAGGACGCTGGATATTTATAGACAGTGGATTGAAAAAAGAATTCTGGGAATAAAAGGGATAGAGTTTGTTAATATTTCAAAAGGAGCTAGAATTCATGGTATGAAGGAGGAAAAATTAGGAAAGGCTTTAGGGTTAGATTTGTAAAAGGAATAGTAAGATAAATTGAGTATGGTATGTTAGAACGTGATTGCGTGTAATTATGCAGAAATGGGGTTTATCATGAAGTTTTTTCATTTGTCGGATTTACATTTTGGTAAACAGTTACATGGATATGATTTGATAGAAGAACAGCGTGAAATAATTCAAAGCCTTATGAATGCGGCTAAGAAGGAGCGGCCAGATGCAATTGTGATTGCGGGAGATATTTATGACAGGTCAGTGCCTTCGGGTAGTGCGATGGCATTGCTGGAGGAGCTATTTCTAGGGATTGATGGGCTTTCTAATGGTTCTGGGGAGTTACAGGGAGCGGCAGGGCTGTCAGAAAGGGAGAAGCCGATTGAGCTTCTGATAATTGCGGGAAATCATGATTCGGCGCCAAGACTTCGTTATGGGAGTGCATTTTTGGAACGGCACCATATCCATATTGCGGTGTTTCCGCCTAGGGAGGAGCAGGAGGGAATTCAGAAAGTTACTCTTTCGGATGGGCAGGGAAATGTGAATTTTTATTTGCTGCCATATACAAGTGTGGGAATGCTTCGGGGACTTGCCGGGGGAGAACGGTTGGAGTCTGCAGATGATGCGGTTCGTTTTTTGCTGGAGAGGGAGACGATTGACTGGTCGGAGCGCAATGTGTTGGTATCCCATCAATTTTATCTTCATGGTGGTAAGGTTCCAGAACAATGCGATTCAGAAGCACCGCGCTTGTATGTAGGGGGGTTAGACGCAGTGAATACCACAACTGTAGAACGTTTTGATTATGTTGCGCTTGGGCATATTCACAGCCCGCAAAATCTTGGCTCAGGGCATATTCGCTATTGTGGGGCACCATATCCATATTCTGTGAGTGAAGCTGCCCAGGAGAAGTCAGCGACAGTTGTAGAATTTGGTAAAAAAGGTGAAGTTACTGTGAAGAGTATCCCTTTGGAGCCTTTGCGGAAAATACAGCGCCTGAGGGGAACGCTTGAGGAAGTGGCTTCTATGGCTGCGGGGATTAACGATGTAGATGATTATGTCAGTATTACGCTGACAGATGAGGAACCGTTGGAGGAGCCAAAGGAATATTTGGAGCGGTATTATGGCCATATTCTGGAGATTAAGATAGATAACCTGCGCTCCAAAAAAATGTTAGAGGAAGAGATTCAGGATATGCAGGAATTAACACCATTTGAGGCATTTGAAGCATTTTTTAAGGATTCGGCTGGGCGTCAGATGAATGAATCAGAAAAAACAGAGTTTATGGCTATATTGGACGGGCTTTCGGATGGGAGGATCGAATGAAACCTAGGAAATTGGTGATGTCTGCTTTTGGATCGTATGCAGGGGTAGAGACAATTGATTTTGAACAGATGGATCATGGCCTTTTTCTGATTGCCGGCGATACCGGTGCTGGGAAGTCAACAATTTTTGATGCTATTATGTTTGCGTTGTATGATACAATGAGTGGAAAAGAGCGCAAAGGAAACATGATGCGGAGTGAGTATGCTTCTGATTCCACGGAGACATATGTAGAATATAAATTTACCTATGGCAATGCAGGAAAACAGGATATTTATACTATTAAAAGATTTCCCTCCTATGAGAGAAGATCCCGAAGAAAAAATAAAGATGGGGAATATGGGATGACAAAGCAGCTTGGTAGGGTAAGCCTAATTATGCCGGATGGAAAGGAATTCCATGGAAAGGCTGTTGAGACAAACCGTAAGATTCAGGAGATTGTGGGACTTACCGCAGAGCAGTTTAGCAAAATAGCGATGATTGCACAAGGGGAATTCCAGGAATTAATTACAGATAAAACAGGGCGGCGGAAAGAGATTTTTCAGCAGATATTCTCGACGGAATTGTATGAGAAGATTGAGAAAAAAATATTAGAGAGATATAAGGCATGTTTGTTGGCTGTAAAAGAAAATACAACGAAACTTAGGGAAGCGCTGGGGGGCATTTCCGTTGAGGAGCAAGAGAGGGCGCGTTTGGAAGAGGTTTTTGCCTTTGTTGAGACAGAGCCGGAGCGGGTGCAGGTATTTTTGGAGGGACGGGTAAAGGAAGAGAAGAGAGAATGTGGCCGTCTAAAAAAGGAGTTGGAAAAGGGGCAGGAACGATATTCTGAAAAAAAGGACGAGTATCAGGAATCAATGCGGATGAATCAACTCTTGGATGAATACCAGAAAGCATTGGAGAGAAAGAGTGTGCTGGATGGAAAAAGGCAGGAGATAAAAGGACTTGAGGAAGAGACTGCGTGCGCAAATGCGGCAAAAGAGGTGCAACCAATCTGGAAGAATTATTTGCGGCTAAAAATGGAAGTTGCCCAGACAGAGGAGAAAAAGGAGGAATACCAGGTTTTGGAATCCAGGTGGAAGCGGGAGAGGGAAAAGGCTCAGAAACAGTATGATGCCTGGATGACGGAATATGAGAAAAGACAGCCGGAAATATTAAAGGAACAGAACCGTTTGGCAGAGGAGTTAAAAGTTTGGGAGGAGCTTACCAGATGCCGAAAGGAAAGCAAAAATCTGCGGAAAGAAGTTTCTACTCGGAAAGATGTGCTTCGTCAAATGGAGGAGGAACGGGAAAAGCTTGTGACGTTAAAAGGGCAATTAGAAGAATGGCTGGAGGAGAACAGGCAGTTGGAAGTATTGTTCGAAAAGACGAAGCATAGAAAGGATGAGATAGCGGAAAAAATTGTACTGTTAAAGCGATTTGAAAAGAAATACGAAGAGGCACAGGAGAAAAGAGGCGAAATGCAGGCAAGGGAAAAAGAACTTGTAAATTCCATAAAAAAATGGGAAAAGGTGAGGCATGAGTATGAGGAGAAGAACCATGCGTATATCGCAGCCCAGTCGGCATTTTTGGCAATGGAGCTTGCGGATGGGGGGCCATGTCCGGTCTGTGGTTCGCTTCAACATCCATCCCCGGCAAGGTTTACTGAAAATACTGTGACGAAAAAGGTATTAGAAAGCACGCAGAAGAAGGAGCAGGCATGTCAGGGGGAAAAAGAGCAATGTATCCTTCAGTTTGAGGCGGCAAAAACAACATTTGGGGAGCTGGAAAAGGCTCTTTTGGCAGGGAGTATGGAGTTATTTGAAAAAGAGTATTCGCTGCATGAGATACCACATTGCCTTGAGGATACTTTATCGGAGAGAGAGCGCGCGCAGAACGATATTGTTACAGAATGGAAGCGTCTTTCAAAATTGCTTAAAGAAAAAGATATGAAAAAGCAGAAGCTTGCGGATGTTGTGCAGCTTGTTATGGCGGGTGAAAAAGAACAGAATTTGGAGAGAGAAAGGTTACAGGTGGCGGTCGGTGAGTTAAAGGCTTTAGAAGCGCAGGAAACGATGCTTAGCAAAAAGGCCACATGCGATTCTGCACAAGAGGGGAGAAAGGCTCTAGAGCTTCTCGGTGAGGAATTGGAGCAACTGCGTGACAAGGGAAGGAAACTGGAAAAGTCTGCAGAGAAAAGCCGGAAAGAATATGATACGCTTCTTGGGAATCAGATTGAAAATGACAGGCATCTTGAAAAACTATTGAAAGAACTGGAGGAATCAAAAAAGAGTTACCTGGAAATGCTTGTGAAGCAGGGATTTGAGGACGAGGAAGCGTTTCAAAGGGCTGTTTTACTGATTGAAGGACAGGGAGAGAGAAAGGGACGTATAGAGGAATACAGTCTTCAGGTGGCGAAGTGTGAAGAGAAAGTAAAGATGCTTGGAAAACAGACGAAAGGAAAGGAAAAGGCGGAGCTTGCCGACTTAGAGGAGCAGAAGAAAGAATTAAAAAGGCATTTGGACGAGTTGCAGAAAAAATATGAAAAGAGTTCTTACCAGTACCAGGGAAACTATAAAATTTTAAAGAGAGTGGCGGAGCTTTTGCGGGGGAAAGATTCTCTGGCAGAAAATGTGAAGGTGATGCGTTCTTTAAATGATGCAGCGAACGGGAAGGTACATTTCCAGACATATATACTGCGGCAATATTTTAAGCAGATTATCCAGGCAGCAAATAAACGTCTGGCGAAGATGGCCTCTGGTGATTTTTTGTTGAAATGCCGGGAATTAAATGGGACGGGACAGGGAGAAGCCGGGCTTGATTTGGATGTTTACAACCCGATAACCGGAAAAAGCAGGGATGCGAGAACCCTCTCTGGTGGGGAGACATTTTTAGCGTCCCTTTCTATGGCGCTTGGAATGGCAGATGTGGTACAGCATACAGTGGGTAGGACGCATTTAGATACTATGTTTATTGATGAGGGGTTTGGCTCGCTCAGCGAAGAAGTGCGGAGTACAGCGGTTCGGGTTTTATTGGAGCTTGCAGGAGATTGGCGGCTTGTTGGGGTGATTTCCCATGTATCTGAGTTAAAAGAACAGATTCCTAATAAATTAGTAGTTAGTAAAGAAAGCCATGGAAGCAGGGTAAAGTGGGTTCAGGAATGAGGGGGAATTATGGTATGGATTGTAAAGAGGTGCAGGAGAGGTATATTCCATTTATTGACAATGAGCTGAGGATGGGAGAATTGGACGCATTTTTAAGACATTTGGAAGAATGCCAGGACTGCAGGGAAGAATTTGATATTTACTATACTATGATAATGGGTATGCGTTATCTTGAGGAAGAGTCTGAAAAAAACTGGGTTGGTTCGGAAGAAAAGCTGCGGGATGCGCAGGAGTATTTGACGAGGTGCCGTATTATGTATCTGGGAAAGATAGCGTTTTTGGCGGTTCTTTGTATTGGATGTATGATTCTATTATAGAAGAGAGAGGCAGCATATGAGTGAAAAGATTGTATTAATAGATGGGCATAGTATTTTAAATAGAGCATATTATGGTGTGCCAGATTTGACAAACTCCAAGGGGCTACACACTAATGCAGTGTTTGGCTTTTTAAATATTTTACTTAAGATTTTGGAAGAGGAAAAGCCGGATTACCTGACCGTTGCTTTTGATGTAAAGGAGCCGACTTTCCGCCATAAAATGTATAGTGCGTATAAGGGAACTAGAAAGCCGATGCCAGAAGAGCTAATGCAGCAGGTGCCAGTGATTCAGGATGTGTTGCGCGCAATGAAAGTGCCCGTGATTATGCAGGGTGGATTTGAGGCAGATGATATTTTGGGAACGATTGCGAAGGCTGCGGAGGCAGAAGGAAAAGATGTGTCACTGGTATCAGGGGACAGGGATCTTTTGCAGCTTGCCTCTGATAAAATATTAATCCGAATCCCTAAGACAAAGAGGGGAGGGACGGAGATTGAGGACTATCATACGGCTGAAGTTATAGAAAAATATGGGATAACGCCGGAGCAGGTTATTGATATGAAAGGGCTGATGGGCGATACGGCAGACAATATACCAGGAGTGCCAGGTGTGGGAGAAAAGACAGCTGGGAAGATTTTGGCAGCCTTTCCTACAATAGAAGCAGCGTATGATAATCTTGAGCAGGTGGAGCCAAAGAGGGCGAGGGAGCTTTTGCGGGCAAATAGAGATTTGGCTTTTTTAAGCAAAGAACTTGCCACGATCAAAACAGACTGCCCGGTTGATTTTTCTTTTGAGGAAGCAAGATATGTGGATTTGTTTACAGAAGAGGCATTTGAATGGATTAAGGAGTTGGAATTAAAATCACTTGAAAATAGGTTTGATCCTGCCATCCGCTCCCAGAAGTCGGAACCAGAGGGAAAGATGGCGCGCCTAGGTACAAAAAGGGAAGTTTCGGAGTTTGTGGACAGTCTGTTTTCTGTCAACCCACAGATGGTTTCCATAGGTTTTTTGGGGGATGAGTGGAGTAATTCTGGTGCCGTTTTAAAAAAGACAAGGAAAAAGCCTGTGGGACAGATGAATTTGGTTTTTGATGAGGAAAGCATGTCTCTTTCTGTCGGTGAGGCGGAGGATATTGATACGGAATACCCTTTTTTGGGTATAAGTATCACATACCTTGCAGATGAGGTTTTGACTGCCTGCATGTTTCAGTCGGAAGAGCTTGGGGCGGAATTTTTGTTGGATATAGTACAGGAATTGGGGAGAAAAATTCCAAAGCTTGCATTGTTAGATTGGAAAAATGCAATGCATTTAACGGCGCCTGCGATACCACTTTCACCAGAAAGGCAGGCTCCATGCCAGAAAGCATTTTTAGATGAGACAATAGAACAGACAAGGAAATTATTTTCTCAAATCTTTGACATTTCGGTTGGGGCTTATCTGATTAATCCACTAAAAGATTCTTACCGAATTGATGATATTGCAAGAGATTTCCTTGGGAAGACGGTTCCGTCTTATGAGGATTATTTTGGAAAACAAAGGTTGTCGGAACTTGCTTTGGAGACAGAATACCAGGAGTTTTTGTGCGATGACCAGAAAAAAGGTGAGCTTGCAGATAAATTAATTCATTATCTTGGCAATCTGTCTTATGTTACCTTTATGGCGGCAGATCAAATAATGGGTGAGCTAAAAGGCAGGGGGATGGAGAGGCTTCTTGATGAAGTGGAGATGCCAACCGTATATTATCTATATCAGATGGAACGGGAAGGCGTTCATGCTGACCGGGAAGAGCTTGGACAGATATCGAAGCTTCTGGGGGAAAAGGTGGCGGCACTGGAGACGGATATTTATGACCTTGCCGGGGAGGAGTTTAATATAAATTCGCCAAAGCAGCTTGGGGTGATATTGTTTGACAAAATGAAGCTTCCGTTCGCAAAAAAGACAAAGACAGGATATTCGACCTCGGCCGATATTTTGGAAAAGTTGAAAAATGAGGATCCGATTGTGGCAAAAATACTGGATTACCGTCAAGTCAGTAAATTGAAGTCAACCTATGCGGACGGACTTCCCGTATTTATTGAACCGGACGGGCGGATACATGGAAAATTTAACCAGACAATAACAGCGACGGGAAGAATTAGCAGTACCGACCCAAATCTACAGAATATACCAATTCGGATGGAGCTTGGAAGGGAAATTAGGAAAGTGTTTCAGCCAAAGGAGGGCTGTATCTTTCTGGATGCCGATTATTCCCAGATTGAGCTGCGCGTGCTGGCACATATGTCAGGGGATGAGGGGTTGATTGAGGCATATCTAGAAAATCAGGATATCCACCGCAGTACGGCATCCAAAGTATTTCATACACCATATGAAGAAGTAACAGATTTACAGAGAAGAAATGCAAAGGCGGTTAATTTTGGAATAGTGTATGGAATTAGTTCATTTGGGTTGAGCCAGGATTTAAATATATCAAAGAAAGAGGCGCAAGCTTATATTGACCAGTATTTTGCTATGTATCCTGCAGTAAAGAAGTTTATTGATGGGCTAGTCGAAAAGGCGAAGAAGCTTGGGTATTCGGAAACAATGTTTGGCAGAAAGCGGCCGCTTCCTGAGATTTCATCTTCTAATTTTGTACAGCGCTCTTTTGGTGAGCGCGTGGCAATGAATGCGCCAATTCAGGGTACGGCTGCAGATATTATTAAGATTGCAATGATACGTGTGGCAAACCGCCTAAAAGCAGAAAACTTGAAATCAAAAATTGTACTTCAGGTACATGATGAACTTCTGGTTGAGACATTGGAATCAGAAAAAGAAATAATCCGGAAAATACTGCTGGAGGAAATGCCAAAGGCGGTAGAGCTTTCTGTACCGCTGGAGGTTGAGGTGTTAGAAGGAAGAAACTGGAAAGAGGCGCATTAGGTTTATAGCGGTTGCTTGAGTGTGCAGAAACAACAGGCGGCTTTTGATGGATTTGGGTTATAGAGTGATTTGGATAGAAATGGGGGGGACATTATGTATGTAATCGGTCTGACGGGCGGCGTGGGGAGTGGTAAGACTGCCGCCGCAGGCAAGCTAGCGGAACTTGTGGGTGCGAAACTTCTGATAGCGGATGAGCTTGGGCATGTAGTGATGGAAAAAGGTGCAGAGGGATACCATAAGATTGTAGATGCATTTGGAAGCAGAATATTGGATAACCAAGGAAATATTGACAGAAAGATGCTGTCGGGGATTGTCTTTGGAAATCCAGAATCTTTGGAACGATTGAATGAAATTGTCCATCCGGCAGTGAAATCTTACCTCAAAGAATATATTGACCGTCGGAGGAAGGAGACTGGCTGTATTGTCCTTGAGACCGCTATTATGTTTGAGACTGGCTGCGATGAGTTGTGTGATGAGGTATGGTATGTCTATGTCCCGCCAGAGGTAAGGATGGAACGCCTTGCGGTAAACCGGGGTTATACAGAAGAGAAGAGCATGGCAATTATGCAGCAGCAGCTTGCGGAGGAGGAATTTCGCAAGCGCTGTAAGCATGAGATCTGGAATGGGGGCAGTGTGCAGGAATTGGAGAATGGTATTAGGGAATTATGCAAGTCCCGCAATTTCTAACATTTCTTTCATTCTTATCTGATAGGTATGTTCATTGCATACCTTTTTCCATCCATTCTCAGCAATTTTTTGCCGTTCGGCATCATGGGAAAGATAATATTCTATTTTATCCAACATTTCTGATGGGCTGCTAAAGCTGGCATAATCTTCCCCATCAACAAAATGGTAGTTAAAATCGTTTTGATAGTTTGTTAACAGGAAGCCGCCGGCTCCCATAATATCCATAGCACGAAGTGGAATACCGTTTTTAATGCTCCGCAGAGTGATGTTTAGATTTATTTTGCTGTGGCGGAAGACAAGGGGCATCTCGTGGAGATAATGAACGGTTCCCATATTTTTTATATCTGGGAGGAAAGGCGTGCGTTCTGGTGTGTATAATTTCATTGGTTGTGGTTTTTTGCCATTTTCTAATGTGATATCTGGCAGGGTTTTGCTTATTAGATGTAAAAGGTCTGTGCGTTCTGTCTGCGTAATTTTGCGGCAGAGGAAATAATTTGCATAGACATAGCGGTAGGTTTCCATTCCATCGGTATGAAGCTTTATTGGCATACAATCCAGCAGTTTTTCAATAATATTGTCTGTTAATGCAGCTTCTAAAATATCCGCCCCATAAAGTAACTGCTGGGCAGCCATAATTCCTTCCAGATACCCTCTCGTGTGTGCATCCAGGCATTCCATCCGGTCATAGAGTGTATGTTTTTCTGTATAGAGGGAGCCGACAAAAGACAAATCCGCCTGTACAGTCTTTTTTTGTTCTGGGGATGCTTTTAGTGCCCCAAGGCGTTTGGAATTAACCGCCATTGGCATATAGTAGGCATGTTCTACGCCAAGTAACTGTAAGTCCTGGACCATCTGCGAGTCAAATAGAAAAATATAGTTGCAAGGATGGTAGACTGTTTTAGAATATGTCAGAATCAAAGGGCTGTCATAGCACCATGATAAATATGGTATATCCAGTTCATTGCAGGCGTCCGATATAATTGGAAAATAGTTGGATGTAAAGACAAAGTCAATCTGCTCTGCCCGGATATATTTTTTGAGTTCAGATTTGAAACGCGGGTCTAGTCGGTAATCTCTGGGTTCTTTGGTGTAATGGATTACGGTGTGTCCCATTTGCTCTAAGGTCTCTGTGATATCTTCCAGGCCAAAGTTCTTCCAATTTGGGAAAAGTGTTTTCATTTCATCTTTGTTCCTTTCTAATGTGCGGTTATGCTCCATTGTTTTCATTTTTGGCAGCATTCAGAAAAATTGAGGCAAATTCCTTTTGCCCTCCTGCCTGATACATTCTTGCAAGCTCTTGAAACGCGGTGTTGGGTTTTACACAGGCAAATTGTGCAATATGGTAGAGTGCATAGGGGGATACTTGATTTGCCGTAAAATATTTTATGGCTTCTTCTAGTATCTCATCTGGCATCTGGTATTCAAACCGTCTGAGATAGAGCTTAATCTGGGTGTAGTGATCTAACAGCGTTTTAGGCGAATGTCCCAGGGGGGAAGAAAAGATTGTAGGAACCTTTGCCTGCTGCTCCTCTTCCCAAATGCGGAAAAGGATAAAGAATAAAACGAAATATTCTTCGTTTTGATGTTCTTTGATATGATTCTTTGTATAAGAGGCGGCTTCGGAAAATCTTCCAGTCTGCACCATCTGGTATAGCAATTCTTTGCAGTTATTTTGCATTATTCTTTGAATCCTTTCAATCATTCGATAATGTTCTTGTATATTTAAATTAATATTCTCCTTGGTATTCTTTAGCAAAGATGTCTCTTGCCTCCTGATACCGGGAGAGATTTAAGAAACCGCAGTCATGGAGTACCCACGGAGTTTTTTGATAAGGGACAGCAACCTGATAACCGGCTCTGCGAAATTCAAAAGATTGTGATACATCATAAAAATCCCAGCCATGAAATATATCCTGCCGCCAGCTGACATCATACTGGGTCATCAGCAGAAGCCCGTCAACTGCCATGACTGGTTCAGGCTGGCTACTGGCTGTTTGAATTGGGATATCAAAAAAGTCGTCTACTGTATTGAGCGTACAGCTTCGGAGTGCGCCGACCCGTTGCTTGCTTTCCCACATTATAGCGGATTTGGGTAGCTTTTTTGTGCCGACCATGCCAAGCATTCCAAGTGAAGGGTTTGCAAGAAATAACTGCAAGGTGTCAAACAAAAAATTACGGTTTAGGATAAAGACATCCTGATGCAGATATATTTTGTATTTTGCATTGCTGGCCTCCATGCCTGCCTGATAGCCTTCTGTCATAGAATTGGCTTCCAGTATTGTTACTAAATCGGTAGTATATCCTTCCGGTATAGTGAGCTGGCGTAGGTAAAGAAGGCATTCTTCCAGCAAAACGGTGTTGTTGTAGCAGATGATAAAACAAAATTGTTTGTCGTCCATTGACACCTCCATGCATACGTTGTTTGTTAGCATAATACCCCTATTTTACTACATTTGCTATTTTTCACAATATCATTATACGAAAAAGAGTGAAATTTTTGCGAAAATATGATAGAATACTGTTGGTTTAAGAACTGCCTAAAATATTTTGGAAAATTTATGTAGACCTTGGAACGGAATGGCCGTACACAGGAAGCGAAAAGGGAAGCATTTATGATCTGGGATGTTTTGGGGACGTATCAGTTTTCTGGTCCGTACACCGGGGACTGTGCGTGGTGAGGCAGCAGGGATATTTGTCCCGCTGCCTTTTAGAATGAAAAAATTCTGTTATTTCAGCAATACGATTATTTGATGCAGTACACAAGGAGCCAAATGAATGCTGTACTAGGAATGGAGAAAGAAATGGATAGGTATGCTGGTGGAAAAGAGGAATTAGATAAATATTCCCTGCGCGGTAAGGTTTTTAATAAGCTTCGTGAGGATATTTTAGAGGGACATTACAGAGAAAAGGATGAGTTAAAAGAGGCAGCAATTAGCAAAGAGCTGGGAGTTTCGAGGACTCCGGTAAGGGAGGCCCTGCGCCAACTGGAATTGGAGGGGCTGGTTAGCATTATCCCAAATAGGGGAGCCTATGTGAATGGCATTACCGCAAAAGATATCAGGGATATTTACATGATTCGTTCTTATCTAGAAGGGCTTTGTGCGAAATGGGCTTGTAAATATATTTCTGAGGAGCAGGCGGAAGATTTGGAGGAGATCATTTATTTGAGTGAATTTCATATTCAGAAAGAACACTGGGAACAGATTTTTGAGCTGGATAATCGTTTTCACTTGAATTTATATAAAGCATGTGGGAGTAAGGTTCTAGAACATATTTTGTCGGATTATCATCACTATGTGGAGCGTGTCCGGAAAAATACGTTATCTTCTATGGAAAGGGCGAAGACCGCCTGTGCAGAGCATAAGGCTATTTTGGAGGCGGTAATCCACAAGGATGAAGAGAGGGCGGAGCGGCTTGCAAATGAACATATCTTTCAGTCGCTTGCCAATATAGAACATCAGGGATTGGATAAGCTGATGGGGAAAATATAGATGGTAGAAAAGGGAAAATTGGAATGAAGAGTTTATGGTCTTTATTTATTAAATATAAAGAGTTAATATTGTATCTGATTTTTGGCGGGCTTACGACATTGACAAATATTTTAGGGTATGTTTTGTTTGCCAGAGTAATCCGGCTGGACCTGATGGTCGCAAATGGGCTTGCGCTTGCCATTAGTATCTTGTTTGCATATGTGACAAATAAGATTTTTGTTTTTGAGAGTAAAACAGAGACTTGGACGGAGGTTCTGCGGGAGTTTACTTCGTTTATAGCCTGTAGGCTTGCGACAGCAGTGTTGGATATGTTTCTGATGTATGTAACCGTTGAGGTTTGGAAATTGAATGACCTGTTGATGAAAATTGTAGTCAACGTGATTGTTGTTTTGTTGAATTTTGTGTTTAGTAAGCTGATAATATTCAAGAAAAAATAATGGAAAATTGGATAACCATGTGTTGTTTTTGGTATATTTACAGTCGCTATGTGGGCATGAGGCAGGGGATTGAAACGCCAGGGATTATATTACATTTTGTACGGAAGATTTATCGCTTTTGTGTTTTTCGGCTTGCAAATAGATGTACTCTATAGTAAAATAAATCTAATGAAAAAGATCGGTACAGTGTAATAGATTTAAGTGAAATCTCTGTTAGCAGATACCTGTTTAGAATGGAGGAGAGTATGGATACAAATATTTTATTGGAAAGTGGAACAAATGAGTTAGAGATTTTAGAGTTTATGGTGAGTGGGAATTATTATGGAATTAATGTGGCGAAGATTCGTGAAATTCTTGTGTACAATCCGTTGACTCCAATACCGAATGGCCATCCAAATGTTGAGGGAGCTTTTACGACGAGAGGCGAGACGATTTCGATCATTAATCTTGCAAGGTGCCTCGGGATGGAAGAGCGGACAGATCCAAAAACAGATATGTTTCTGATTACTAATTTCAATGAATTGAATACAGGGTTCCATGTACATGGAGTGGTCGGAATTCACCGTGTTAATTGGTCTGCTATCATTAAGCCAGACAGCATGATGAATTGTGCCAGTTCAAGCGTTGCAACTGGAATTGTAAATTTTGATGGAAAGCTTGTAATCCTATTAGATTTTGAAAAGATTGTTGCGGATATTTCGCCGGAGGTCGGGATTAAAGTTGGGGATGTGGATCAGCTTGGAAAGAGAAAGACATGTAATGCCCCGATTCTATATGCGGAGGATTCCCAGCTTTTGAGTAAAATGATTTTTGATGGGCTGAATAAAGCAGGTTATGTGAATCTTATCCCTGCAAATAATGGCTTGGAGCTCTGGGAGATTCTACAGCAGTATAAGGAAGATGGCAATGTAAGAGATAAAGTTGCCTGCGTTATTACTGATATTGAGATGCCGCAGATGGATGGGCATAGATTGCTCCGTCTGATTCGTGCAGATCCAGAGTTGAAAGATTTGCCTGTTATTATCTTCTCTTCGCTGATTAATGAGGAAATGCAGCGTAAGGGTGAACGACTTGGTGCGAATGCTCAGATGTCAAAGAATGAGTTTGGGGCATTTGTAAAGAAGCTGGACGAGTTGCTTTTGCATGAGGATTGATAGGGCAGGATATACATAAAAAGTAAATCGTTTTTTCAAGAAGAGAGAACCGCCATTTTTGGCGGTTCTTTCACTTTTAAAAGTTACCTGAGAGTAGACGGTCACACTGGATTAGCCCCCAGCCCTGCCTTGCATGGGAATATCCAAGATTTAGCGCGGTGTTTCTTAGACGAAGCTTGATATCTTTATTGGTGAGAAATGGGTATTTTTCTAAAAGAAGGGCGGCGCAGCCGCTGACAATTGGAGTTGCCATTGAGGTGCCGGTCCGTGGCAGATAGGAGGCGCCATTGTAGGAATTTGGTGTGTCTTTTGTAGACGGCATCGGATGATAACCGTTTGTAAGAGAGTTTTGAATCATAGGATAACAGCTTACAATATTGGAACCAGGTGCAACGATGTCGGGTTTTTTAATGCAGCTCCTCGTCGGTCCGCGTCCAGAGTAATCCCTGCCAGCGCTGCCCCGTATCATGTCAGAGGAGCCAACTGTTATAATTTTTCTGCTGTTTCCAGGTGCTCCGATGGAGTAAGGTGAAGGCCCGTGGTTTCCAGCAGCGGTAAATACAGCAAGTCCGGCGCTCCATAGTTTATTAACGCCTTGCACAAGCGGGGATGATTCATCATAGTTTTTGCCAAGGGTACTGCCAATAGAAATATTAACGATTCGGATATCATACTCTTTAAAATGCTGCAATACCCATGAGATTCCGGCCAGTACATTGTCTGTGCTGCCTTCGCCGCGATGGTTTAAAACTTTGATGACGACATAGTGACAGCCAGGTGCAATGCCCTCAAACATGCCGTTGCAGGTTTTGCCGCTGCCTGCCAGTATTCCAGTGATATGGGTGCCATGCCCATTATCATCATAATATTTCTTTTTGCCATATATTGTATCTATAAATGCGACTAGTTTGTTTTGGTCGCTAGAAAACAGGTCCGGATGGTAGCCAATGCCAGTATCAAATATGGCTACACCTATGCCTTTGCCGGTTAGATGTTCACGACGGGCGTAGTTTAAGTGTATGATTTGGGCCGCGCGATTCATATAAATCCTCCATTCTTGTCAAAAAAATATTGACCGTGGATAGTAACTACACATTCCTAATAATATATGTTATTTTGATAATATATGTGACTTCTGGAAAATATTGTGATAATATGGTAGGGAATTGTTTGGAAGTTGCTTATGAATATGGTTTATTTCATAGGGTAACGAACCAAATACTCCGCCCCTTGGGGTGGACTTGCTGGTTATTCTGCAATAGGGTGTTTGATTTCTGAGCAATTCAAGAGGTGTTCGCAGGGAAAAGATTGAGAGGAAAACAGGATGAAAAAGATAGGCTATATGTTTTTTGCCATTTTCTTTAATTTATTTAGGATTTTACCAATGCAAAAAAAGAAAATAGTGTTATTTAATGGACATAATCATGCCTTAAGTGGAAATCTTTTAGAAACAGCGCTGGCATTGCAGGGGAGGGAACCAAGGTATCGCATTCTTAGCTATGCGAAAAAGGATTTATTTTTAGGGGGGCTGCCTAGAAAAATAAGAGGTATGTTTCGGTTTTTTGTTGTGCTGCCTTATCACATGGCAACAGCGGCTTGTGTGTTTTTAAATGACAATTTTCTTCCGCTAGGTTACTGCTATCCATCCCGAAAGGCCAAGATTGTTCAATTGTGGCACGGGGCGGGAGCGTTTAAAAAATTTGGGCTTTCAACGGAAAAAAATGAGAAGGTCAGAAAACAGGTGATCCAGGCAAATTCCAGGATTACACATCTATTTGTTACTTCAAAGCAAATAGTACCTTACTATGAGGAGGCATTTGGTATCCCTGGTGACCGCATTTATGCAGAAGGGGTGCCGATAACGGATGTTTATTTTGGTGAGAGGAAAAGGCAGAGAGAGCGGGAGCAGTTTTACCTTGTTTATCCAGAACTGAGGGGAAAAAAGATATTGCTGTATACACCAACATTTCGGAAAACAGCAGAAGAAAATAAAAAACTTCTTGAACATTTTTCTGTCCAAAAAATCCACCAGGTTTTGGGAAAAGACTGGGTTATTCTTATTAAAATGCATCCCAAATATCCTGTGGGCAATATTATTGAGAATAGTTTTTGCTATAACATGACAGACTATCCTCAGGTCACAGATTTATATTTTGTTTCGGATTTACTGGTTACAGATTATTCTTCTACTATAGTAGAATATGTTTTGCTGGACAAGCCAGTTATATTATATGCATTTGACCTTGAAAAGTATGACAGAGGATTTTACCGCGATTATGAGGATACGGTGCCTGGGCCGGTGGCGCATAACGAAAAAGAATTTTTGGAAATTCTTTCTAATAACACCAAAGAAAACCAAAAACGACAAACTTTTGCCAAATTACAGTACGATTATATAGACAACCGCTCTACAGAGAGAATCCTCTCTGTGCTGGAGCTGTAATGTCTGGCGTTTGGTAATGCGGCAGATTATAGAAAGGAATATAGGGAGGGTGTGAACATGCCAAATACTCGGCAGTAAGCTGCTGGAGAATGAATTTCACACTGCAGTTGCGTGTCTGTGCGCTGTCAGGCACACAACTGCCCAGATGTAGTAAACGGCGCAGAAATGAGGGTATTATGTATTTTGCAAGAGGGAAAAGAAGGAGAATTGCCTGTGTAGTGGCAGTTGCAATGATGATCGGAATTTTTAGCGGCGGTTTGGGGACCGCTGGATATGTCAGTGCGGCGGAGGGCGATAAGGCTGCAGCAGAAGTATCGGATGATAGTGTTCAGGCGAGTGCGGTGCCGGATACTGGTGGGGACAGCACACAGGCAAGCGCAGTTCCAGGAGGCGATGGTGATGCGTCAGAAAGCCCAGAACCAACGCAGAATCCGGCAGATTTATTACAGATATCGGAACTGCAGATGCTTGATAATACAACGACTTCTATTACGTTGGGGTGGATTGGTAACGTTCCAGAGGGGGCAAGTTATTATATTTATCAGTACGATATGGAAGAAGAGCGGTATGATTCGCTTGGCAGTACGCAGGAAGCATCCTACACTTGTACTGGGCTGAAAGCGGCAAAGAAGTATTATTTTGCGGTTCGTGTTTTTGATGAAAAGAATGGGATTCAGGGTGAGTTTTCGGAATTGCTGGAGACATATACAAAGCCTGGAAAAGTAAAAGAAGCTGCCGTGGAAAAAAATACGGCAACAAGTATTGAGTTAAAATGGAAAGAGGTAAATGGGGCTGATGGGTACGGGATTTACCGTGCAGCGCCAAATGAATCCTATGTATTGGCAGGCACTTCAGATGAGGCCGCATATATAGACAGTGGCCTTAGTTCTGGCAAGACATACCGATATAAAATATGCGCGTATTATTTTGTGGAAGAAAATGCAGGCTCATTCAGTACAGTAGTTAAGACAACGACACTTCCTGCAAAGCCTATTGTAAAGGTTAAGGGAGGGGAGAAGAAAGCAAGGATTTCGTGGGAGGCAGTTACTGGTGCAACAGGCTACTATCTGTACTGGTATGATGGGAAGGAATATCAGTATCTTTCTACACTTGTAGGAAAGAGCAGCACGTCCTATATCCATCTGAATCTGAAAAATGGTACGTATTCGCAATATAAAGTGGAAGCATACCGGACTCTAAATGATAAGGAATATAAGAGTTCAATTTCTGATGCGAAGAAAGCAAAAGTGCAGAAACAGAAGTCTACTGTTACTTCACCGAAATTGTTTAAAAACAAAAAGGGATTTACAAGTTCGGCTGCATATCAGAAATGTCCCGATTTCAAAAAGAAGGTAAATTATTCTAAAACGTATGTAATTCCTGGAATTTCTGGTACAAATGTAGATGGGTTCTACAGTAGTAATATGTGTCCTCAGGGGCTTACATTTGCCAAATCATATATGATTTTATCGGCCTATGACAGGAAACAGGAGGAAAATTCGGCGCTCTATGTTATGGATAAGACTGGAAAGAAATTAATCTTAACAGTTGCGCTTCCTAACAAGACACATGCAGGTGGAATCACATATGATGGATATAATATTTGGGTGACACAGTCAAAGAAAGTGCATGCAATACCGTTTTCCGAGATTGAAAAGGCAATTGATGCGGATAATAAGACGTATCAGGCCGTGTTTAAGGTTACATGTGAATTGACACATGCGGCTTCTACTCTGACATACTATAAAAACAAACTCTGGATAGGGTCATACGATGAATTAAAATCGGGATATCTTGGGGCATATACAATTAAGGATAAGAAGGGAACTCCTTCGCTAGAACAGTATGCCTTGACAAGAATTCCTACAAGAGTTCAGGGAATTGAGTTTACAAATAATGGAAGGTTGATATTATCTCGTTCCTGCCAGACAGATTCTAGTAAACGCGGTTTTCTGCATGTTTTAGATGTCTATAAACCAGATTTATCAAAATTATCAGATGGGGTCATTACCATTGGGGCGCTGCAGAAGACAGTTGAAATGCCGACAATGAATGAAGAGATTGCGATTAGCGGAAATTATTTGTATGTTAGTTTTGAATCGGCTGCTTTTTCGACAGCAGTTAAGCGAATGGACCGAGTGTGTGCGTTTAAGACAAAATCCATTACAGATTAGCGAAAACATGTGGCAGCCTATCTAAGGAACTGTTATTCGTTCCTTAGAGGGTGGACACAATAAGCCCAGAATATGGCAAATCTGGAAAGGAAACGGCAAAAATGGATGATATTTTTCACATTACAAAGCATGAGATTGATGAAGCAGGGGTATTAAATTTGTGTGCCGAAGGTAGGGCAATGCGTGGAGGTGCAAACCATAAATTGAGGATTGCCGCAGTATTTCAGGCAGGCAGGTTTGTGCGGCGGTTTCCAATAGAAGCTATTAGTAAGGTCAGTGGCCAGGCAGCAGATTTTAAGATAGAACAAGGCATCAGCCTCAGAGATATTTTTTATCAGCTTCCCAGAGAATGGGAGGGGAAGTCGGTAATAGTAGAGTTTGAATATTGCGATGTATCAGGTGTATGGACAGGCTTTCAAGAAAGAATGGAGCTTCCGGGCGCCTTTTTTCTCTATCAAGATAGAAGGAATTTGGTTGTAGGGAAATTTGCGAAAAGGGTGGCTTATGTCGTATGCACGCTATTGCTGCCCCTCTGGTTGATTGATGGGTGGTTTGTGGTTAAGGGGTGGAAAAAGTCTGAGTATGTAGATGAAGAAATTAAGGGGAAAAAAGCAATCTTCTATCATGCACAGGGGATTGTAAAGCATTTGACAGGTTATGGGTACAGTATGCGGGAGATTAAAACAGGTTATTTTGCAAGGAAGTACCAAAGAGCCTGTCGGAAAATTGCGGTTCCAGAAGGGGTTTTCTTTTTATCGGAGAGGGAGGCAGACCAAGGTGGAAATCTGGATTTGATTCGCAGGGGTATACAATCTTCTGGTCAGAAATGGGATGAGTTTATAGATACTAGGTCGGTACATAAACTTCCATTTTCGGAACTGCGCAGGGCAGCAAGACTTGCTGCTGGAGCAAAAGTGATTGTGTTGGAGGATTTTTATCCCCAGATTCACGCGCTTTCTTTGCGCAAAGAAACAAAACTTCTGCAGCTCTGGCATGCTTGTGGGGCTTTTAAGATGTTTGGCCTCTCAGATATTGGCAAGGTAAACAACCTTGGACAGGGTACAAAAAACCATAGGAATTATTCTTTTGCATTTGTGAGTGGAACGCATATGGTGCCATTTTATAGTGAGGCATTTGGTATTGCACCAAGCCAAGTGCTGCCGCTTGGAGTTCCAAGGACAGATATTTTTTTTGACAAAGGTTATAAGGATAAGATGCGGGCTGAATTATTTAAGAGATATCCGATGCTTCAGGGCAAGAGAGTAGTTTTGTTTGCACCGACTTTCCGCGGCAGCGGGAAAAAGAGGGCATATTATCCAGAAGAACGTTTTTCAGTAGACAAATTTTTAGAACGGATGCCGGAGGATGTTGTTTTAATTATAAAAAATCATCCTTTTGTAAGAAATTCTTTTTCTTTTCATGAACAATATTCTGGTAGGGTGATTGATTTGTCTGGCAGGGAGAATATAAATGACGTGTTATTTGTAACAGATCTATTGATTACAGATTATAGTTCTAGCATTTTTGAGGCAGCTCTTTTAAAGATTCCAATGTTGTTCTATGTCTTTGATTTGGAAGAATATGTTAATGGGAGGGATATCTATTTTGATTTTGCGTCCTTTATACCTGGAAAGCAGGCTGATACCTTTGAGGAGCTTATCGAAGCGGTTCCAGAATTGATAGAAAGGGATTTTGTGGGCTCCGACGAAAAGCTTCAGGAATTTTGCGGATATTTTTTGGACAGTCTGGATGGGCACTCTACAGAACGTATTGTAGAATTTATCAAAAATATTTTAGCCGAATAAAGAGAATTTTTGGGCAGTAATATAAGTTGACGGGAAATCTTCTATGATTTATTATATATAGAAGATTTTTTGCGTAATGAGAAAGTTTTTATGGTGTGGGTGGTGTGCAAACGCACCGCGCAATTAGTGCGCTTTTTAACGAATAGGAAACGCTGTTAATAATATGGCGGCTGCCAACAAAAAGCCATAGGCTTTTTCATGATATAAGCAAGAGAAATGGGGGCTGTGATGAAAGCTTTTGAGAAATATCAGAGGGAACTGGCTGCATTGAAGTTAGGCAAGAGTCAGTATGAATGGGATGAGTTAGAGGAGTTAATTACGGACGATTTTGAGGAGGACAAGCTTTCAATGGAAGAGTTTGACAGTTTGATGCGGGATTTGATGGAGATGGACATGTAAGATTTATATTGACAGGTAAGATGTTGGGGTGATAAAGGATTGTGCAAGCGTGCCTTACTATCTGTTTTTGGCCCTGGCATCATGATATGGATTTAGAGAGAGAAAAGGGGAAAATTATTTTGGAAAATCGGACACCGGAAGAAGAATTGGCATATCGCAGGTATCTTAGAAAAAGGATCAGGATGCGCAAACGTAGGCGCCAGGTGATGATTGCCCGCACTATTGTGGCTTTGGTTGGAGTGATACTGGTATTCTTTATCTTTTATGGAATTGGGAAGATGACTGGACCAATAAAAGGGGATAGCGGGAAAAAGGCAGATGCCACAGAAGAACCAAAGGTAACGCCGCTTGTTGTGGATGTTCCAAACGGATATCAGGGAGTCTATGATAAATTATATGGAATGCGCGAGGAGAATCCAGAGATTAATGATATTCTAATTAACCTTGGGAAATATCCGGTAGAACTTCTTACTCTTTTGTCCAATAACACAGAGACGCTTTCGTTTGTCAGCGATTATCTGATGCATGTGGATGATGAGGAGAAGAGCGGGGGGATTACCGGGGAGGAGCTGACGGGTTCCATTCCATTATTCCAGCAGTGGGATAAGCGGTGGGGATATTTAAAATACGGCAGTAATATAATAGCAATTAATGGCTGCGGGCCAACCTGTATGTCAATGGTCTACACCGGATTGACTGGCAATACAGACAAAGACCCGGCGGTGATCGCTGATTTCTGCCTTGAAAATAATTATTATACAGAAGATTCCGGTACGGCATGGTCTTTGATGCTTAACGGGGCAAAGAAACTTGGGCTGGATGCAGAGAAGATTTCTATTGGGAAGGAATCTATAAAAGAAAAGTTAGACAGCGGCCAGCCGGTAATCTGCAGTATGAAGCCGGGAGATTTTACGGACACAGGCCATTTTATTGTGCTCTGTGGGATAACGGAGGATGGAAAGCTTATGCTGAATGACCCGAATAATATTTCGCGTTCGGAAAAGAAATGGGATATGGATACAGTTCTTAGCCAGATTAAGGCAGCTTGGTCCTATTCCTATACGATTCAATAGGGACAGCATTAATTTTGGAACTGTGGGATTACGACGCAGGATGGAGGCAGCTTATGGAAGAACGGTCAAAAGAAGAATTGAATGTTAAAATTGATAATGGCGAGTTGGCGACAAGTATGGTTCCTTCTGATTTTACGAAACCGGAAGAGTTGTATCAGATGTTGATTGATATGGTTAAGAGGTATCATCCATCAGACGATATCCATTTGATTGAGAAGGCGTATAAAATAGCATATAAGGCGCATGAGGGCCAGTTGCGCAAGTCAGGGGAACCATATATTATCCATCCGGTCTGTGTCAGCATTATTTTGGCTGAGTTGGAGCTTGATAAAGAGACGATTGTTGCAGGTATGCTACACGATGTAGTAGAAGATACCGTTATGACAAGTGAGGAGATTGCAGAGGAGTTTAGCGATGAAGTGGCTCTTTTGGTGGATGGTGTAACAAAGCTGACACAGTTGAATTATCAGACAGACAAGGTAGAAGTGCAGGCAGAAAATCTCCGAAAAATGTTTCTTGCAATGGCAAAGGATATTCGCGTTATTTTGATCAAACTTGCCGACAGGCTTCACAACCAGCGTACTATGCAGTACCAGACGCCAAAAAAGCAAAAGGAAAAATCCAGGGAGACAATGGATATTTATGCCCCGATTGCTGATAGGCTGGGGATTTCTAAGGTTAAAGTAGAGTTAGATGATTTGGCATTCCGGTATCTGGAGCCAGAGAGGTATGAAGAACTGACACAGAGGTTAGAGCAGGGGAAAATGCACCGGGAGGAGTTTATCAGCAATATTATATCAGAGGTGCGCCATCATATTAGTGAGGCTGGGATTGAGGCTACTATTGATGGGAGAGTAAAGCACTATTTTAGTATCTATAAGAAGATGGTGACGCAGGATAAGAGGCTGGAGCAGATATATGATTTATTTGCAATCCGGATTATTGTGGATACTGAGCGCGACTGTTATACGGCACTTGGTGTGATTCATGAGATTTATAAGCCAATACCCGGAAGGTTTAAAGATTACATTGCAATGCCAAAGCTAAATAATTACCAGTCCCTGCATACGACATTGATTGGACCGCAGGGGCAGCCGTTTGAAATCCAGATACGGACATATGAGATGCACCGCACTGCGGAGTATGGTATTGCAGCTCATTGGAAGTATAAAGAGAACCAGTATGGAACTAACAGCGCAGACAGCGAGGAAGAAAAACTGGCATGGCTTCGCCACATTTTGGAGTGGCAGAGGGATATGTCCGATAATAAAGAATTTTTAAGTCTGTTAAAGAATGATTTAGACCTTTTTTCAGACCAGGTATATTGTTTTACAAAGGATGGGGATGTTAAAAATCTTCCGGCAGGTTCCACACCGATTGATTTTGCTTATGCGGTTCACAGTGCGGTTGGAAATAAAATGGCGGGTGCCAGGGTAAATGGAAATCTTGTAACCAATGATTATCGGATTCAGAATGGTGACAGGGTGGAGATTATTACTTCCCAGAATTCAAAGGGGCCGAGCAGGGATTGGCTCTCTATTGTAAAGAGTACGCAGGCAAAGAATAAAATTAACCAGTGGTTCCGCTCTGAGTTTAAGGAAGAAAATATTGTCCGTGGAAAAGAACTTCTAGCTGCTTACTGCAAGACTCAGGGAATTGTGATGTCGGACCTATTAAAGACTGATTATATGTCTGCCTGCATGCGGAAATATGGATTTCGTGATTGGGAATCTGTGCTTGCGGCAATCGGCCATGGTGGGTTAAAAGAGGGGCAGGTTATTAACAAACTGCAGGATGCCTACCGTAAGCAAAATCCTGCGTATACAACAGACAAAGATATATTAGAAGCCTTAAATGGAATGAATAAGTCGGTAAATGCCGCTTCTTCCCGTATGGCAGCGATCAAGTCAAAGAGTGGTATTGTGGTTGCAGGGATTAATGATGTGTCAGTAAGGTTTTCTAAATGCTGCAGCCCGGTGCCGGGGGATGAGATTATCGGGTTTGTAACAAGAGGACGCGGTGTGTCAATCCACAGGTCAGATTGTGTCAATATGATGAATCTTTCAGATCAGGACAGAAAGCGCATTATTGAGGCGGAGTGGGAGACAAATACAGAGGGCAGGGAAGTTGAGCTGTATGATGCCGAGATTGTTATTTATGCTTACGATAGGATGGGGATTTTAATGGATATAACGAAAGTCTTCGCTGAAAATAAGATTGATGTGAAGTCGGTTAATAGCCGTTCTGGAAAGCAGGAGATTGCAACAATAAATATGGGGTTTGCAATCCGAAGTGTGGAAGAGCTTCAAAATCTGACTAAAAAGCTTTTGCAGGTAGAGGGCGTTAAGGATATAGAGAGGACACAATCATAGAATGGGGGATAAAATGGGACGTTTTGCATGTGATATTTATGTTGTAGGAGCAGTTCAGACAAATTGCTATATATATAGTGATAAAGAGTCAGGGGAGTGCGTTATTGTTGATCCGGGGGATGATGCAGGGAAGCTGCTGGCGGTGATTGAGCGAAAAGAATTAAAGCCAGCGGCAATTCTTTTAACACACGGGCATTTTGACCATATTATGGCAGTTGGGGAGATTAAGGCAGCTTTTGATATTCCAGTTTATGCGGCGGAGGATGAGAGAGAGATTTTGGGCGATGCAAGGATAAATCTATCGGCACAGATGAGCAGCCCGGTTTCTCTGGAAGCGGACTGTCAGCTTAAGGATGGGGACACAGTTAAATTGCTTGGGCAGGAGGTTGTGTGCATTTTGACGCCGGGACATACAAAAGGCGGCATGTGTTATTATTTTAAGAAGGCAGGGGTTTTGTTTTCTGGGGATACTTTGTTTCAGGAATCTGTTGGAAGGACGGACTTTCCGACTGGAAGTATGAGTACGTTGATTCGGTCTATTAGGGAAAAGCTTTTTGTGCTGCCGCCCGCAGTACAGGTTTATCCAGGACATGGTCCTATGACATCTATCGAAAATGAAAAGATGTATAATCTGTTTGCCGCGGAGTAAAAGGTGCAATTATGATAGATATAGTTTTGTCAGAACTTGATTTTGACTATGAGATACAAGCATTGGTGGCCAGTTTTTTTCCAGGTCAGAGATGTCGGGTGGCTGTAGAAGAGGGATATGCTTTTGAGACAGAAAAG
The DNA here is from genome assembly GCA_910585905.1 of uncultured Lachnospiraceae bacterium. Taxonomy (GTDB): domain Bacteria; phylum Bacillota; class Clostridia; order Lachnospirales; family Lachnospiraceae; genus Butyribacter. The sequence continues at coordinate 38,788 of CAJUID010000013.1, read as the reverse complement.
ATACTGCAGGAATTTCTGAAGAGAACGGACTGTGATTTTTTAGTTGGGATTTGTTTTGGAAAAAAAGATATTGCGGTATCTTTGTTATCTAAGGAAGACAGCAGCATAAGGCAGCAGACGGTAACAGTGTCTGGAGAAGGTGACTGGCATAAGCATAAAGACAAGTCGGCTCATCCATATAGAACATATTATAAAAATGAATGCAAACGTCTGTTATTTGAATCGCTTAGGGACCTGCCGGAACAATTTTTGCCAGATGGAGTAGTAAAAAGAATTCCGGCGTGGGGGACGATGACGGGAGTTCGCCCGACGAAAATCCCGATGCATGAGCTGATGCAGGGAAGAAGCAGGGAAGAGACAGCGGAATTGTTAGAGCGATGGTACTGCTGTGAGAGAGAAAAGAAAGAGCTTTGCCTTGATATTGCAATGCGGGAGGCAAATCTATTACAGATGGTTGACTTTGAGAATGGATATAGCCTGTATATTGGCATTCCATTCTGCCCAACAACTTGCCTGTATTGCTCCTTTCCTTCCTATCCATTTGGGCAGTTTGGGCATTTGGCAGGCCGATATTTAGAAGCGTTAAAAAAAGAGATGGCTGCTGTGGCAGAGCAGTGCAGAGACCATCCGCTTACCAGTATTTATATGGGTGGGGGAACCCCTACGGCCTTGACAGCGAGCCAGTTAGATGAGCTGCTATTTTGCCTCTATGAGCTTTTTTCGATAAGTCGGAGCCTTGAGTTTACTGTGGAGGCTGGCAGGCCAGACAGCATTACACGGGAAAAGCTCAAAGTGCTTAGAAAGTATGGCGTAGAGCGGATATCGGTAAATCCACAGACAATGCAGCAGCGAACATTGGAAGTGATTGGGCGGCAGCACACTGTGGAAGATGTAAAAAGAGCGTTTCTGCAGGCGAGGGAGGCTGGTTTTACAAACATTAATATGGATTTTATTATTGGCCTGCCTGGAGAGACACCAGAGGATTTTGAGGATACGCTTCGGCAGGCAGGGGAGCTGGCTCCAGATAGCATTACAGTTCACTCACTTGTTGTGAAAAGAGCTTCAAAGCTGCGCAGTCTGCTTGAAGAGGGTGGAAATTTTCTGGAGCAGGAACGGATAATTGAAGGCAAAATGGAGAAAATGCTTGCGCTGTCACAGCAGTTTGCAAAAAGCAGGGGATATCTGCCTTATTATATGTACCGTCAGAAGAATTCTGCCGGTCATTTTGGCAGTTCTGGCCAGGAAAATATTGGATATGCGAAAAAGGGCAGTGAATGCCTATATAATATTTTAATTATGGAGGAAATGCAGACCATCGTGGCAGTTGGAGCGGGGGCATCTACGAAAAAGTACCATAAGGAAAAGAAGATTGTTAGCCGGATAGAGAATGTAAAAAGCATTACAGATTATATTGATAGAATTGATGAAATGATTGCCCGAAAAAAGGGGATTTGGAGTTAGAGATGGAAGATTATATCGAAAATGTAATGGCAATGGAGCAGATACCGCTTCATATCAGGAAGACAGTTTGCGATGAGATGTGCCATGGGATAGAGGTGAGCAATCTGGCAGTGATGCTTGCCGGAGAATTAAAGGAGTCTGATGGGTTCCTAGAGGATATTGCTGCTGCTGGGATTCTTCATGATATTGGTAAGTTAAAATTAACAAAATATCTGTATGCGGAGGATGGGCTTTTAGTGGAGCAGCTAAAGTATGTCAGGCAGCATTCGGTTCAGAGCTATGAAATTATCAAACGGGCTGGATTTAGCGGAGAAATTGCACTTGGCATATTGCATCATCATGAGAATTATGACGGCAGTGGGTATCCTAATAATCTCCGTGGGGAAGGCATTCCATGGATGGCAAGGATTCTTAGGGTATGTGATGTGTTTGCTGCGTTGACTGCTGACAGAAGTTACCGCAATGCATTTGACCCAAAGTCGGCATTGGAGATAATGATTGATGAAGTGGCAGATTACGATATGAAAGTATTTTTAGCATTTCAGAGGGTAATACATAGGAAGGTCTTTAAGATGGGACTGGATCAGATTAAGACAATCCAGAGTGAACAGCAGCTTTCTATGTTATCCCTATTTGAAAAAGAGTTAAAACATTCTTAAAGTAGATTATTCTTGAATAGAAGCTTCTTAAAGTGGATTAAACGGAAAAAATGTAATTAACCTTGTATTTTATGAATAAATAGTCTATAATTTTGACAAATTGTATACAAGGAGGGATGAGAATGCAGCCAGTGTATTGGTTGATTGTTGTAGCGGTTCTGCTAGTGCTGGAGATTCTGACACTTGGACTTACCACAATCTGGTTTGCAGGTGGTGCTTTCGTGGCATTTCTTGCAGGTATGTGCCAGGCACCGCTGTGGATACAAATTATATTGTTTTTGGCGGTTTCAATCGTCCTATTGATTTTTACGAGGCCGATTGTGGAGAAACATCTAAACAATAACCGGGAAAAGACAAATGTTGACAGTTTGGTTGGAAAACATGGAAAAGTGATTGAGGAAATTGATAATTTCAATCAGACTGGAAGAGTAATGTTAAATGGGATGGAGTGGACAGCCAGAAGTGTGTCGCAGGAAGGCAAAATCCCAGTAGAAACTAAGGTAGAAGTTATGGAAATAAAGGGAGCACATTTAGTTGTGCAGGAATGGAGGTAAAAATGCCAGTAGTAGTAATCGCATTTTTAGTAATTATTGTTATCATTATATTATCATGTATTAATGTAGTGCCACAGGCAAAGGCATATGTGGTGGAGCGCCTCGGCGGTTACCAGACAACGTGGGGGGTTGGCATTCATTTTAAGATGCCGCTAATTGACCGCGTGGCAAAGCGTGTTATCTTGAAGGAGCAGGTTGTGGACTTTGCACCGCAGCCGGTTATCACAAAGGATAATGTTACGATGCAGATTGATACGGTTATCTTTTTTCAGATAACGGATCCTAAACTCTATGCTTATGGTGTAGAAAATCCAATTATAGCAATCGAAAATCTGTCAGCGACTACGCTCCGTAATGTGATTGGTGAGCTGGAGTTAGACGAGACGCTGACATCAAGGGAGACGATTAATACAAAGATGCGTGCCTCCTTGGATTCTGCAACAGATCCATGGGGAATTAAGGTGAACAGAGTTGAGCTTAAGAATATCATCCCGCCTGCAGCAATCCGTGATGCGATGGAGAAGCAGATGAAGGCAGAGCGTGAGAAGAGAGAATCCATTCTCCGTTCACAGGGTGAAAAGGAATCTGCGATTTTGGTAGCTCAGGGTAAGAAGGAAGCAGCGATCTTGGATGCGGAAGCAGATAAGGCTGCTGCGATCTTGAAGGCGGAGGCTACAAAAGAGGCAACTATCCGCGAGGCAGAGGGTCAGGCACAGGCAATCCTGGCAGTACAGAAGGCAAAGGCTGATGGTATTCGTATGTTGAATGAGGCCGGTGCATCAAATGAGGTAATTAAGTTAAAGAGTCTTGAGGCATTTGAGGCTGCTGCGGACGGAAAGGCAACAAAGATTATTATTCCGTCAGAATTACAGTCATTGGCGGGGTTGGTTACAACAGTGAAAGAGGTTGCAAAATAGTCAAAATGGCTTGGAAGGAATAATATCTTAGTAAGAAGGATACAGGCCCCGGATGTCTGAAAGGATATTCGGGGGCTGTTAGATTTTGGGAGAACTGTCTACGATATAAGGCGTGTGAGGCGCATGTTTAAGCGGCAGTGTCTTAGATGGGAAAGGATGGCACAGATGGATTTAAAAGGACGTAATTTTTTGACATTAAAAGATTTTACACCGGAAGAGATTACATATCTGGTTGATCTTGCGGCAGAGCTAAAGGAGAAGAAAAAAAACGGCGAGTTAGTTAATCACTATGTAGGTAAAAATGTGGCGCTAATTTTTGAAAAGACAAGTACCCGTACCCGCTGTTCTTTTGAAGTGGCTGCCCATGATATGGGGATGGGGACGACTTATCTTGATTCTACTGGTTCACAGATTGGAAAGAAAGAGAGCATTGCAGACACGGCAAGAGTTCTGGGGCGTATGTTTGATGGAATTGAGTACCGCGGTTTTGGGCAGGAGATTGTAGAGGAGCTTGCCAAGCATGCAGGGGTGCCGGTATGGAATGGGCTGACCAATGAATATCATCCAACACAGATGCTTGCGACATTATTAACAATCCGCGAGCACCTGGGCAAATGGAAAGGAATCAAACTGGTTTATATGGGAGATGCGCGCTATAATATGGGAAATTCTTTGATGATTGCCTGCGCGAAAATGGGTATGGAATTCACTGCATGTACAGCAAAAGAATATTTTCCGTCTTCTGGCCTTGTAGAGCAGTGCCAGGAATATGCAAAGGCTTCTGGAGGCTCAATTACCTTGACAGAAGATGTGATGAGCGGAACGAAGGATGCAGATGTGATCTATACAGATGTCTGGGTGTCCATGGGAGAACCAGAAGAAGTCTGGGCGGAGCGTATTAAGGTATTGTCCCCTTATCAGGTAAATAAGAAAGTTATGGAAAATGCAAAGGAAACGGCTATTTTTACTCATTGTCTCCCAGCATTTCATGATTTAAAGACTAAAATCGGACAGGAAGTTTTTGATAAGTTTGGCATGAAGGAACTTGAAGTAACAGATGAAGTATTTGAGTCTGCGCAATCTGTAGTATTTGATGAGGCAGAAAATAGAATGCATACAATAAAGGCTGTGATGGCAGCGACTTTGGGATATTAGACAATGAAGGAGAAGATACTTAGGGCGCTTAGGGAACATGGAGATGGATTTGTATCTGGCGCTTTTTTGTGCAGCCAGTTTGGGGTGTCCAGGCAGGCGGTATGGAAAAATATAACTGCCTTAAAGGAGAATGGCTATGAAATAGAGTCTGTGACAAATAAGGGATATCGGCTTTTAAATTCTCCATCCAGGCTATACGCACCAGATATCCTAAGCCGTCTGCCAGAGGGCTGTCTGTGCCAGAAGGTAGAATGTTTTGATACATTGGATTCCACTAATACAAAGGCAAAACAGCTAGCAGAGTTTGGCGGGCCGGAGGGCACACTGGTCATAGCAGAGACGCAGACTGCCGGGAAGGGGCGCAGAGGAAGAAACTGGAATTCGGAACCTGGAGTTGGGATATGGATGACGCTGCTTCTGCGTCCAGAACTTCCGCCGGTAAAGGTTTCTGGTATTACCTTGCTTTCAGCGCTGGCTTTAACAAAGGCGATTCGTGAGCTGTATGGTGTACAGGCAGAAATTAAATGGCCGAATGATGTTATTCTTGCCAAAAAGAAGATTTGTGGTATACTTACGGAGATGAGTTCTGAGGAGAATTATGTACATTATGTGGTGACAGGCATAGGGATTAATGCAAACACGGCCTCCTTTCCAAAAGAAATTGAGGAGACAGCGACCTCTATTTTCCTTCAAACAGGGAAAAAAATAGACCGTTCTGAGTTGATTGCCGATATGATCCATATTTTTTGTAGTTACTATGAACAATTTGTAAAGGAGCAGGATTTGTCCGCTTTTGTGGAGGAATATAATGCTGTGCTGGCAAACCGTGATCAGGAGGTTTGCGTATATTATGGAATGGTAGAGCAGTCTTCCCCAGAGAATATGGACCGGGGGATTGCCAGAGGAATTGACCGGGATGGCGCTTTGCTTGTTGAAATTGATGGCAGATTAAAGCGGATTGTCTCAGGTGAGGTGTCGGTAAGGGGGGTATATGGATATGTTTGATGGAATGGCCGTACAGGGAGTTATATTGTGCGCGGCAAGTGCCTATGAGGAAAAATATTATCTAAATCCCGATTTTTCTGGTCTGCCAGTCTCGATACAGGAAGAATTGCAGATTATGTGTGTGTTGTATACAGCAGAGATAGGCGGAATTCTGACATTGCATTTTGATGATTGTGGGAACTTGCTGCTGCATGTGACAGCGAGGGAGAATGACCTTTTATTTGATGAAATTGGCAGCGTATTAAAGATTAAGCAGATACAGGCAGAGAAAAGAGAACTTTTGGAGGCTCTGGAATTATATTATAAGGCAAAGTTTTTGCAAGAAGATATTAGTGATCTTCTTGGAGAGCGGGAATAGGGGCTGTTTGTAGTCAAATACCCCGCTGCAGAGCAACGGGGCATGCCCTAGTTTCTCTAATTTCGCCCCAGAGGGGCGGGGTATTTGACCCGCGCGCAGTCGCCAAATGCAAAGGAACTTTCAGTTCCTTGCAAGCATTGCGTTTGGCTCGTTGCATACGCGAGAATAAATTTGAACAATGGCTTATGATTGATTATTTGAAAATAGTTATGAAACACCGCATATACGGAAAAGAATGAGAGGAAATTTAACATGTTATTGGCAGTAGATGTAGGGAATACAGATATTTCTTTTGGAGTATTTGATGGGAATGAACTGGTAACGAGATTTCGCTTTACGGTAACGGTATCCCGTACCTCGGATGAATATGGGGAGCTGCTTTGCAGTATATTAGCGCAGAAGGGCTTTCTGCCAGATCGGATTAAGGAAGTAATCATTGCCTCGGTAGTGCCAAAGATGATGTATTCATTTACAAGCGGAATTATTAAATATCTTCATTGCCAGCCGGTTGTCGTGGGGGCTGGAACAAAGACCGGGATACGGATCAATACAATAAATCCGAAGGAAATAGGCCCAGACAGGATTGTTGATGCAGTCAGTGCATATGAACAATATGGTGGGCCGGTAATTGTGGCGGATTTTGGTACAGCCACTACATATGATCTGGTAACAGAGGACGGGACATTTCAGGGTGGGGTCATAAGTCCGGGAATCCGAATTTCGGCAAATGCTCTGTGGAATAATACAGCAAATTTACCGGAAATCGAGATTAAATGTCCGGGGAGCGCAATCGCAAAGGAGACGATTTCTTCAATGCAGGCAGGGCTTTTTTATGGTACTCTGGGACAGACAGAATATATTATCCGAAAAATTAAGAAAGAAGCAGGACTTCCAGATGCAAAGGTTGTGGCGACGGGCGGCCTTGGAAAAATTGTTTCTGAGAATACCGATGAGATTCAGATATATGACGCGGACCTGACCTTAAAGGGGTTATTGTATATTTACCAGAAGCAGCGGCATGAACGCAGTGTGGGATAGGAAATTGTGTATGAAAAAGATTAAGATAGGAAATGTAGAGTTAGCCGGAAATTTAATATTGGCACCAATGGCAGGGGTAACAGACCTGCCATTTCGCGTATTATGTAAGGAGCAGGGCGCCGACCTGGTTTATACGGAAATGATTAGCGCCAAGGGCATCTATTACCATAACAAAAATACGGAAAAGCTATGGGAGATTGCTGAGGCAGAAAGGCCAGTGGCTTTGCAGCTTTTTGGCTCGGAGCCGGAATTGATGGCAGATATGGCTGCAGAGATTGAGGAAAGGAATTTTGATATATTGGACATAAATATGGGCTGTCCAGTGCCAAAGGTGGTGAACAATGGCGAGGGGTCTGCCCTAATGAAGAACCCTGAGCTTGCCGGAAAGATTGTAAAAAGCATTTCCCAGAGAATTCAGAAACCAGTTACAGTAAAGTTTCGCAAGGGATTTCACGAAGGAATGGTGAATGCCATAGAGTTTGCAAAGCGCATGGAAGATAGTGGGGCGGCAGCGATAGCGGTTCACGGGCGCACAAGGGAGGAGTATTATAATGGCAAGGCGGATTGGGAGATTATTACAAAGGTAAAGAGGGCGGTTTCTATCCCGGTTTTTGCAAGCGGGGATATCTTTACCGTGGAGGATGCTGTGCGATGTGAGAATGAGACGGGCTGTGACGGGTTGATGCTTGCGAGGGGGGCAAGAGGCAATCCTTGGCTGTTCCGTCAGATTAAAACATGGCACAGGAGTGGTATTTATGAGAAGAAACCAGAGTTTGAAGAGGTGCTTGCCATGATTCTCCGGCATGGGAAAATGTTGATGGATTTTAAGGGAGAGTTGATGGGAATGCGGGAGATGCGTAAGCATGTCGCATGGTATACGGCAGGATACAAAAATTCTGCTGGAATCCGCCGCAGGGTAAATGAGGTGGAAACTTATGAAGGGCTTTGTGCTTTGTGTGAGGAAGCGGGAAGGAATTGCGGGTAAAATGAAGAATGAAAAGCCAGAAATCATATGTGCAGCACTCTTAAAATATGTTATAATAGGCGAGGGTTATACTTTGATGTGGTTAAAAAATTGTGACGAAGGAGGAGAAGGCAGATGCTATATCAATATATGCCATCCAACCAGATTGCCATGATGGGCGTTCTGTTTGCATTTATTCTTACTTTTTTCTGTTTACGTTTTCCATTTTCTTTCTTGCCAAAAGACCAGGGCAGGGAGTTTGCGGTCAACGGCGCCCTGTCAAAAGGGAAAATCCGGGGCGTGGGGTTGATTCTGACAACGGTTTTTATTATCTCAACCCTGTTGTTTCTTCCGGTTACAAGGGAGTACATAGTGTATTGTATTCTGTTGTTTGCAATGATGTTAAGCGGATATCTTGATGATGCTGCCAAAAATCCGTGGAGCGACTATAAGAAGGGTGCGATTGATTTAATGTTATCCCTTCTTACAATGTGGAACTTTATGAATTATAATTCTACAGTTATCCAATTTGGCATGTATAAATGGGAAATACCAGCGCCGCTTTATTTTGTGCTTGGCGTTATCCTTCTGTGGGTATCCATTAATGTTACAAATTGTTCAGACGGCGTAGACGGGCTTTGTGCCAGTCTTTGCTGTGTAACTTTGACATCGTTTGCTGTGCTTTTTCCAGAAAGCCTTGGGAAATATGGGGCATCCTGCCTAATTTTTGTAGCTGTCCTTTTGGCGTATTTGTGTTTTAATTCAAAGCCAAGCAGTATGTTAATGGGAGATGCAGGCTCGAGGGCACTAGGCTTTTATATTGCCGTGATAGCAATGAAAACAGGGCATCCATTTATTTTTCTTCTTCTTGCTGCCGTATTGGTTGTGGATGGAGGAATTGGGCTGGTTAAGATTTTTTTACTTCGATTTTTGAAGATAGCGATTTTAAAGAATACAAGGACACCGCTTCATGACCATGCCAGAAAGGGAAAAGGCTGGTCAGATACACAGGTAGTGTTTCGGTTTGCGATCATTCAGATTTTGGTTGTTATGATTGCGTATCTGATAGTAGATTAAATATTATTTCCTACAAAAAGACATTTATAATGGGGCATCCTCTTAGCGGAGGATGCCCCAATGTGTTTTTCATCTTTTTTATTCTTTTGAGAGCTATTAAATGGATTCAAATTCATCCATAATTTCTTTAGAAGGTGGTGCCGAGAGAAGACTCACAGCTATAATTGCGATGCTGGCGCAGATAAACGCTGGAAGAAGTTCATATATATCAAATATTCCGCCGAGAGGCCGTACCAGGTATTTCCAGATAAATACCATAGCGCCGCCAACGATCATTCCTGCCAATGCGCCATTTCGGTTAGAACGTTTCCAAAACAGGGCGAAGACCATAACAGGGCCAAAGGAAGCGCCAAAGCCTGCCCAGGCAAAGGAAACAATGTTAAAGATAGAACTGTCTGGGTCTTTTGCTATAACGACTCCGACAACGGCAATGGCTACAACTGTCAAACGTGCAGCCAGCATAGAAGCTTTTTTGGAAAGGTTGATATGAAGTACATCTTGCAGCAGGTTTTGTGATACGCTGGAAGATGCTGCCAAAAGCTGCGAGTCTGAGGTAGACATGGTACAGGCGAGGATTCCGGCTAAGATCAGGCCAGCTAAAATAATTGCAATCACACCGTGTTTGCTTAAAAGCATAGCAAGTTTGATAATCAAAGTTTCGGATTCCCCAGAAGTAGTGAATATATCAATTTTACCTGCAACGGACACACTGTAACCAATGATGCCGATAAAAATAGCAACGAACATGGATATAACAACCCAGATTGTGGCGATCCGTCTGGAAAGTGTAAGTTTTTCTTCGCTTTCCGTCCCCATAAAACGAAGCAGGATATGGGGCATACCGAAGTAGCCCAGGCCCCATGCAAGGGTGGAGATAATCGTAATGAAGCCGTAAGGGTTAGAACTGCCGGACACAGCATCGTGTGTGGTAAACATGCCTAAATATCCAGAAAGAGACTTGGCATTGTTTATCACATTATCCATACCGCCTGCAACGGATACACCGAATACTGCAACGATAATTAGTGCCGCTGTCATAACAATACTCTGGATCAGGTCGGTAGTGCTGGCTGCCAGGAAACCACCGAGTGCTGTGTAAGCAACGATAATAATCGCACTGCCTACCATAGCTGGGAAATAAGGGATTCCAAACAATGTTGAGAAAAGTTTTCCACAGGCAGCAAATCCAGAGCCAGTATATGGTACAAAAAAGATTACGATAATAATGGCCGAGATTGCCAGAAGCATGCGGCTATTGTCGCGGTAACGGTTGGAAAAAAACTCAGGAATGGTAATTGCATTCCCAGCTTTTGCACTGTAGCGGCGGAGGCGTTTTGACACCAGAAGCCAGTTAAAGTAGGTTCCCAGTGCAAGCCCGATGGCAGTCCATCCGACATCCGCAAGGCCGGAAAGATAGGCAAGCCCAGGCAGCCCCATTAAAAGATAACTGCTCATATCAGATGCCTCGGCGCTCATTGCCGTTACCAGAGGACCCAATTTGCGGCCGCCCAGGTAGAAATCATTTACGTCATTGTTCTTTTTGGAATAAAAAATGCCAATCGCTATCATCATCACAAGATAGACGACAATAACGATAAAAATTCCAATAGTAATACTGTTCATAATAAATCCTCCGTTTCTACGCATCATGCAGGGGGCAGAGCCCTTTCGATGATGTGTAAAGGCAGTGTAAGGAAATGCTGCCTTTTGCTTATGTAATATTTTCGTGAACACAATCCTCATTATATCAAAAAAACTTTATATTATAAAGGAAAAAAAGTAATTTTAGCCACACTATAATCTGTAGTTGCCATTTACGGTATTCTAAGCATTATGCGTAAAGTCAGCCGTCTATACGGTCTGTCGCTGCAAAAAGCAACTTATGCTGTTTTGAACAGTGTACACGCAAATTCCAGAAAATAGTCACTCCCATACGTGCAAGCGCGATAAGTCTGGTTATATTTTAAAAATAGGCATGAATAGCGACAATCTGTGCAGAATAGCTAATTTTTTTTAAGCTTTTTGAGAAAAAGTACCAAAATTGGGAAAAATATAAATAAACTCTTACGAGAAATATCATTTTGCGTTATAATAATAATAGGTTTATAGGCACTTTAACGCGGCATGGAAGGAGGTGCGGCATGTTTCGAAAAGGAGAGTTTGTGATTTACGGCAACAGCGGTGTATGTGAAGTGGTTGACATTGGTACTATGGATATGTCCGGTGCGGCAAGGGGAAAGCAGTATTATACGTTGCTTCCGGTATATTCTAACGGAAGCAGGATTTATACCCCAGTCGATAACGAAAAGATTGCGATGAGACATGTGTTGTCAAAGGAAGAGGCTCTAGCTTTTGTAGAGCGGATTCCAGAGATTGAGCCTCTCTGGGTTAGTGATGAAAAGAAAAGAGAGGAAATTTACAGCCAGAGGATGAAAACCTGCAATCACATTGAATGGACAAAGATTATTAAAACGCTGTATTTGCGCCGTCAGTCCCGTATGGAGGGAGGAAAAAAGCTTGCCTCTGTGGATGAAAGGTATCTGAAGATGGCAGAGGATAGCCTATATGGTGAATTGGCCGTTGCCCTAGATATTGAAAAGGATGAGGTAGAGAAGTTTATTGCCAGCCATATCGAAGAGAAAGAAGAAGTGCTTGCATTGTAATAACAAATTGGACAAGAGTCCCTGATTCTGTAGTTATGGAGAGTCAGGGATTTTTTGTGTGTTATAGGATACTGCTCGAAACATAGTGGTGTACCCACAAAAACCTTTTAGCGTTTTTGCTAGGGCGCAATCGAAGTCAGTGAGTTTTTGGGAGCTTGCGGCATATACTAACAGAGTAACAGATATTTTCTGGATAATGGTTAATCGTATATGAAAAGAGGTTGTGATATGGAACGGATTGTGGCTCTTTATCTTCGCCTGTCAAAAGCCGATCATAGGAAATATAGCAATGGGGCGGACTCGATGCAAGGCACCATTCTTCCTGATGTTTGTGCCAGTGGGAGCATTAAAAACCAACAGGCACTTTTGGAGCGCTATGTCAGGCTGGATGCAGGGCTTAGCCAATATAGGACAAAAATTTTTATGGACGACGGCTATAATGGGTTAGAGGATAACCGGCCTGCTTTACAGCAGTTGCTTTCTATGACCAGGAACGGAATGGTTTACGCAGTGGTTGTAAAGGATTTTTCAAGGCTTTCTAGAAATCATCTTTACCTGGCTTCGCTTAGAGAGCAGATATTTCCGGCGAGCAATACAGAACTGATTGCACTGGGGGATCACTATGACAGTCGGAGAGATGGAAGGGATATGTTAGTTTTACGTTTTAAGAGCCTTTTTTATGAATATTATAGCAGGGACATTTCTAGAAAAGTAAAGGCAAGCCTTAGTGCCAAAAAGGAGCGGGGTGAGTATGCCGTGGCAAAACCACCGTTTGGCTATCAGCTGGAGCGGGGGCAGTGGAAGATAAAGGAACAGGAGGCATCTATCATCCGGGATATCTTTCAGTTGGCGGAGGAGGGGCATTCATACCAAGATATTGCTGTTAAATTAGAGAAGAAGGCGTTTCCGGCAAAACTTTATCCAGTAAAGGTGATGCGGATTCTTAAAAATCCAGTGTATTGTGGAAAGCATGTGTGGCATAAATATGAAAATTACATCGGATACCATAAAAAATGCATGGCTTTGCCAAAAGAGCAGTGGAGAATAAGTGAGGGGAGCCATCCGGCAATTATTTCGGAGGAGACCTTTGAGCGGGTGCAAAATAAGGGCTGACCAATTTGGCCAGCCCCTTATTTTGTTATAATTAAACGCTATAAACGCTATAATTACTTTGTATTTTTTGCGGTTACCATTCCAGAAGAGATTGCCTGAATATCGGCGGCAGAAAGTGCGCCCTCAAACATCATTACTTCATCCAGGCTGCCGCTAAAGTAAGCATCCCATGCATTGACACCGAAGTAAACAACAGAATTTGCCTGTGTCATAATGCCTTTGGCAACATCGCCTTCGCAGACAAGTTTGCCATCTACATATAATTGGCCGTATACTGTGTTGTTTCCGGTTCCATTTTTGGTGCCGTCAACAGTAAGTACGACATTCTGCCATTTGCCAGCAGTATATGCGTTGGCAGGAGAAGTATCTACATAGCCTCCGTTATTTGACCAGATTTTAGCATCAAAGGTAAGATTAAGCCAATACTGAGGGTCAAATACACCAGCAGCAAGTGTAGGGTCTACGCCTCCGCCAAGTTTGGCAGGGTTCATCCAGAAGGAAATGGAGTAGCTCTCACCAAGGTCTTTTCCATCACATAATTTTAAGCCATATGTACCATCTAACTTAATCGCTTTACCACCATTTACGCCATCAGCATAAGCAAGTGAAGCATCTGTCTTTTCAACAGGTTTTGCAGCTTTTGTTACAGCAACTGCGCCGTCTGCCTGGTCTTCAAAGTCAAATGACTTAATCAGTTTTCCGCTGAATTTAAAGTCTTTAAAGTCCTTTGTGATTGTCAAAGTGTATTTTTTCGCTGTTACTAAATCTTCTGCATATACTACAATATCAAGTGTAGTTGTAGTGCCGCTTAAAGCGATTGTAATAGTCCCGTCCGCATTTGCCAGTGCGCCGCCAACTGTTGCAACTCCTTTTGTGTCTTTTAATTCTAAAGTTGCTGCAACAGAATCGCTTGTATAAGGAACGGTTATGTTGTAATTGCCATTGTCATCCTTTTTCACTTCAGCATCTTTTGCAGTAATGTTTACAAGCTCGTTATCTTTTGATAATGAACTGTCTGTAATAGGCTCAGAAGGTTTTTCATTTAAGAAGAAGGTAGCAGCAGCCTTTTTGGAGCCGTCTGTTAAGTATAATTTTCCAGCCATAAGTGTCAGGTAGGAACCTGGCTGAGACACACTTTCAAAAGAAACACCCTTTGCATCTGCTAACCCTGCTGTCTGCTTAAATGTCTGTTTTTTTGCTGTCTCTTCAAGAACCTTGATGTCATGGTCCTGTGCTACAGTGACAGTTTTGTCTTCATTTGCTGTCAGGTAGAGTCCTGGTTTGTTTTCAGACTGGATAGATACATAGTCCTTATTGGAAGGATCTGCTTTACCCTCTGAGATTACCCATTCTGTGTCTGCCTTGTCAGGGTTCTCATAGATACCTGCCCCAACCTTTGTGTATGGATAGTCTTCGTCTGCGCTGGAGTTCTCAAATTTTTCATGTGAGATAATATCTCCAGAAGCAGAATAGATAGTTGATATAGTTCCGTGGATTCCGGCTGCTGTTTCAGGGATTGCCTGAACGCTTCCGTCCTCATTGAAGTGAACTTCTGCAATACAAGGAGTTCTGCGGAATCCGCTTCCTCCCGGCAGAGTTCCATTATGGTAAACAAAATATGTTTTGCCATTAAAATCAAATACTGCCATGTGGTTTGTATTTGACGTTACACTAGGCGGCATCAAAATGCTTCCAAATGTTAATTTTCCATCTAAAAGATTATCTGTTGTAGCATATGCCATCTGCTCTCTCCAGCCAAAAGCGTAGAAGAGGTAATACTGGCCATAATATTTACCATTAGCATCCTGGCGGCGGTAAATCCAAGGAGCCTCTGTAAAGGTAAGCCCAACTACATCTTTTTCAATAATATCAACATCCTTTGAAGTCTTTCCGCTTGCCTGAGTACCAAAAGTAATCTGTCCATCCCCATTTAAATCCTTAACAGAGATCATATCCTCATTTAACTCGCAGACAAACACTTTGCCATTACCCCAAGATAGGTAGCGGTGTTCTACACCCTGCTCATCTGTCTCGATCCATGCAGTTGGGTCGATATCGTTCCAGCCGCTTGTCTCGTTTGTGGTAACAGAACCTTTTACAAGTGGTGTTCCCTTATCAACAAAAGGACCAGTTGGCTTATCTGCAACAGCAACGCCGATTGACTGTTTTCCACTGTCAGTGCTGTCCCAAGAGCAGTAATACAGATAGTATTTATTGTTGTATTTCATAACCTGCCCAGCCCAAGCAGCATCTTTTGCTCCCCAGGAAACATCTTTCATGTTTAAAACAACGCCGTGGTATGTCCAGTTTTTGAGGTCTTTTGTTGAGTAGCAGCAGTATTCTGGAATATTATAGGATTCTACTGTTGATACATCATGTCCTACATACAGATAAACGGTATCACCATCTACCAGGATAGATGGGTCGCCGCCATACAGAGGGTTCCCATTCTGGTCTGTGGTGGCAATTGGATTTCTAGAAATTGAGAAATCCTTTGTTGTGTTGCCGTAATCTGGTGTGTTTGTAGGAGGCGGTGTAGGAGTATCCGGGTCAGAAGGTGCTGGTGTTTCTGGCACTGTTGGTTCATCCGAATCATTTGCCTTAGCAGTAACTTTGATTTTTACCCATGTTGTCTTCTGTTTGTTGTCTTTTCCTTTTACAGTAACAGTAATTTTTGCAGTACCTTTTGCTTTGGCTGTTACAACACCTTTTTTGGTAACGGTAGCAATTTTTTTGCTGTTGGTTTTGAAAGCAACGGATTTCTTTGCCTTCGCAGGGGTTACTGTTACTTTAATGGTAGCTTTTTTACCTTTGGCAAGCGAATAGGTTTTTTTCGTTACCTTTTTCGCGCCAATCTTTAGTGAGATGCTTTTTACCTTTTTGGAACTTGCAGCAGATGCACTTAAATCTGTTACAAAAATAGATGTAACAGTAAGTGCTGCAGTAAGCCCAATCGCTAAAAAGCGTTTAACTGGTTTGTTTTGCATAGTATTACTCCTTTCATTATGGGGATTTTGTCAAAAAAAACATTGACATGTACTTATATATTAGTATAATTTTCACAACTTTGCAATAAAAGGATTTGGAAGTTAGCAAGATGGGAAGGGGGCATAAGCGGAAAATAAAGGACTTTTTAGGGAAATTTCGAAGATATACAGCAAATTACAAAGGGTATTGACAACTAATAATAGTTAGTATATACTAACCAAAAGAGCAAAGCAGAGAGGAGGAGTCATATGCCGTTATCTATGGCAGGCAAGGGAGAGCCTAGTGTGATTAAGAAAGTTGGAGGAAGAGGGGACACTCGTCAGTTTTTAGAGAATCTTGGTTTTGTGGCAGGCGGGTTGGTTACTGTAGTGTCGGAAACAGATGGAAATATGATTGTTAATATCAAAGGTTCCAGAGTGGCAATTGGTAAAGAAATGGCAAATAAAATTATGGTGTAATGTGAGTAGGAGGCTGTATATGAAGACATTAAAAGAGGCTGCCTGTGGGCAGACGGTGAGGGTAAAAAGGCTTTCAGGTGATGGGCCAGTCAAGAGGCGCATTATGGATATGGGAATAACAAAAGGGGTAGAAGTGTTTGTGCGCAAGGTTGCACCTTTAGGCGACCCGGTAGAAATCACCGTAAGGGGTTATGAATTGTCTCTGCGCAAGGCAGATGCGGAGATGATAGAGGTGGAATACATATAAAGAGGCTTCTTTTTTTTGGCCAGTGGTTAGTTGGAACTAATAAAAAGAAGTTGTAAAAAACTAAAGAAAGTTAGTTAAAACTTTTTGAGGTCTAGGCAGGCGCTGCAGAGGATGCGCAGAAATGGAGGAAATCATGTCAATCAAAATTGCTTTAGCAGGTAATCCAAACTGTGGGAAAACTACATTATTTAATGCGTTGACAGGATCAAACCAGTTTGTTGGAAACTGGCCGGGTGTAACAGTGGAAAAGAAAGAGGGAAGGCTGAAGGGGAATAAGGATGTTATTATTATGGACCTTCCAGGAATTTATTCTTTATCTCCTTATACTCTGGAAGAAGTGGTGGCAAGAAACTATCTAATATCCGACAGGCCCGATGTTATTTTGAATATAGTAGATGGCACAAATATTGAGAGGAATCTATATTTGACAACTCAGCTTTTGGAGTTGGGTATTCCGGTTGTGATGGCAGTCAATATGGCGGATTTACTGGAAAAGGCGGGCGATAACATACATATTGATAAGCTGAGCCGCAGGCTTGGTTGCGACGTGGTGGAAATATCGGCGTTAAAGGGATATGGGATTATGGAGGCCACCGATAGAGCAGTTACCTTGGCGGAGAAGGGAGCGATAGAACCCCCGATTCATGAGTTTTCTGGAGAAGTAGAAGATGCAATCAGAAAGGTCAGGGAAAAATTAGGTGGCGATGTTTCAAAACTGCAAGAACGTTTTTTTGCAGTGAAGCTTTTGGAGAGGGATGATAAAATTGCGGGGCAGCTTTCTTTTGTGCCGGATGTTTCGGCAGAAATAAAGATATTAGAAGAAGCTTTTGATGATGATACAGAGAGTATTATTACGAATGAACGGTATACTTATATTTCATCTATTATAAAGGAATGTTTGGAAAAGGGCAGAAAAGATAAACTTTCTATATCCGATAAGATTGACCAGGTTGTTACAAACCGTTTGCTGGCACTTCCGATATTTGCAGCGGTTATGTTTCTGGTATATTATGTATCAGTTACGACAGTGGGAACCTGGGCGACAGACTGGGCAAATGATGGGTTGTTAGGCGATGGTGGCTGGAATTTTTTGGGAATTGGGGGACTGCACATAATCGGGCTTCATGACGCTGTTGGAAGGCTTTTGGAAGCGGTAGGATGTGCCAGCTGGCTTTCTGGTTTAATTAATGATGGTATTGTAGCTGGCGTTGGCGCTGTGCTTGGGTTTGTGCCGCAGATTCTTACGTTGTTTATTTTTCTGGCATTTTTAGAGTCCTGTGGATATATGGCGCGTGTGGCATTTATTATGGACCGTATTTTTAGAAAGTTTGGACTTTCCGGCAAATCGTTTATTCCAATGTTAATCGGAAGCGGCTGTGGTGTTCCAGGAATTATGGCATCCCGTACAATTGAAAGTGATAGGGACCGCAAGATGACAATTATGACGACTACATTTGTTCCTTGCAGCGCTAAGCTGCCGATTATCGCATTGATTGCGGGGGCATTTTTTCCAAAACATGGTGGATTGATTTCAACTAGTGCCTATTTTGTTGGCGTTGCGGCGATTATTCTTTCTGGAATCATATTGAAGAAGACAAGAATGTTTACCGGAGAACCAGCACCTTTCGTTATGGAGCTTCCTCCTTACCATATGCCTACTGCCGGAAATGTACTTAGGAGTATGTGGGAGCGGGGCTGGTCATTTATCAAAAAAGCAGGGACAATTATTTTACTTTCCACAATCTTTGTATGGTTTACTTCTAATTTTGGATGGGCAGACGGAGATTTTGGCATGTTAGAGGAAAGCCAGATGGATAGCAGTATTCTGGCAGCAATCGGAAAGGGAATTGCATGGATTTTTGCGCCGCTTGGATGGGGCAAATGGAAAATGGCAGTGGCTGCGATTACGGGCCTTGTCGCAAAAGAAAATGTGGTTAGCACATTTGGAATTTTGTTTCAGGGAACTTCAGAAGTCTCGGAAGATGGCAGGGAAGTTTGGATTAATTTACGAGCTTACCTTACGGCAGCGCCTGCTGCAGCGGCATATTCCTTTATGGTGTTTAATCTTTTGTGTGCGCCTTGTTTTGCAGCTATGGGGGCGATAAAGCGCGAAATGAATGACAAGAAATGGTTTTTTGCCGCGATTGGGTACCAGACCGGCCTTGCCTATGCGGTATCGCTTTGTGTATATCAGATTGGAGCTTTTGTTACAGAAGGGGTATTTGGTGCTTGGACGGTTGCAGCAATTCTTCTAATGGCAGGATTTGTGTGGTTGCTGTTCCGCCCATATAAGGAGAGCAAGAAGTTGGATATCAATATGAAAAGCGCGGTTGGCGCGGCGAAATAGAAAGGAGGGAGCTTTTGGGCACATTTATTGTTGGTGGGATTTTGCTTGTAGTGGTAGGATGGATTATAGCAGGAATGGTTAAGGATAAAAGGAATGGCAAGTCAATTCAATGCGGCGGCGACTGTAGCCGTTGTGGTGGGCATTGTCGTTAAATAAAATATGCAGGGGTAGCCTTTTTTGGCATACTCCTGCATTTGGTTTTACTTTCCGTCACGTTCCTTTACAAATTGGTCAATCAGGTGCTGTATATCGTCTACGCAGGCACCACATACTGTCCCAGCGCCGGTAGCATCCTGTACCTCCTCTAATGTACTTGCACCTGCATCTACAGCAGATTTGATCATGCCATTTGTTACATTCTGGCAATTACAGACAATCTTGTCATAATCCATAAATATCCCTCATTTCTGCACACAGTAATTGAGAAATGCTATCCTAAGATAACATTTACAAGATATGTGTATGGTGTGCGCGAACACATATCTTATATGTGAAAAATAGGACTTTTCACATAGCATTATTTTTTCAAAAATAGTGTGCGCTATAACAAAAATTTTATGCAGACATTTTGAAATAATGGGTCGCAGTCTACTTCGTTGAAAAAAAATTAAAATGCAGGCAAGATATTTTTTTAACGGATAACTGAAAATTATTATCTATATCATTGACCATGAATTATAAGAATGAAATGCTGTTGCCATGGTATTGTAAATTAGATTTATGTTTAGTCTATAAAAAGTACGATATAATTTGTAGAGAATATGCAACCTTAGAATAGGAATGTGGTGTAATTAGTTATAGAGGGGAATTTTATCCTTGTTAAATGGAATTTGCAGGATACACACATGTTATAATGAAGTGTAGAAAAGGAGGTTTATATGAAAGATGGATGGATTCGTTTGGCTCAAAAAATGGCAGCAGGGGTGCTGATTACAGCGTTGGTTTTTGGCGGAGTTCCTGCTAACTCATCTGCTTCTAATCTGCCGACAGTATCAAAAAGGTTGGTACTTAAGGAGGGAAAAACCGGAACAGTTAAGGTGAGCGGAAAGCACATATTGTCCACAGCCTTTCAGAGTGGAGATTCTAAGATTGCGGTGGTAAACAAAAAGGGTAAGGTCACAGCAATAAAGGAGGGCACTTGTAATATTACGGCAGCTGTTAAATACAAAAAGGCGAAATCTGCCAAAAAGACATTTACGAAGAAATTTCAGTGCGTCGTGAAAGTGACAAAGGGTACTTCTTCAACACAGGAACCGGAAAATCCTGAAGTAAAGGCTGATCCGTTTGTACAGCAGATAGTTGATTTTTCGGTAAAATTGCTGCAGAATAATGCTGCAGATGCTTTGGCAAAAGGTAAGAATGTGCTGGTTTCTCCAGAATCTGTTCTCTGTGCATTGGCAATGACAGCGAATGGTGCACAAGGGGATACGTTAGCAGAGATGCAATCTGTTTTATGTGGGGATATGACGCTTGATGTATTTAACCAGAAGATGTCAGACTTTAACCAGAAGCTTACGGGTTCTGACAAGGTAAAATTTAGCATTGCTGATTCGATTTGGATTCGGGATGATGCCAAGCGTATCCAAATGAAAGAGGATTTTCTAGCATTAAATAAAAAGTATTATGATGCAGAGTCTATTCTGGCGGCGTTTGACAATAAAACGGTTCAAGATATTAATAATTGGGTGAAAGATCATACAAATGGAATGATTGAGAGATTGATTGATGAGATTCCAAACGAGGCGGTATCTTATTTGATTAATGCAATCGCTTTCGAGGGAAAATGGAAGGAGCAGTACACAGGCAATGATGTGGTGGGAAACCAGAATTTTACAAATGCATCTGGCGTGAGTGAAAAGGCAACCATGCTAAAGGGTGTGGAGCATATGTATATCCGTGATAATAAAGCATCTGGATTTGTTAAAACATATGAAGGAGATCGGTATGCATTTATGGCGATTCTTCCAAACAAAGGAGTTACAGTCCAGGATTATCTGCAGCAGCTAAATGGAAAGAAACTGTTGTCCTTGTATCAGAATAGGAAAAATAATTATTTTGTAAATACAAAGATGCCAGAGTTTTCCTATGATTATTCTACAAGCTTGGTAGATACGCTGAATAAAATGGGAATACGGAAAGCGTTTACGCAGGAAGCAGATTTTAGTAATATGGCGCAGGTAGATGCGGAGCTTTTGTATATAAATGAAGTATTACACAAAACACATATTGAGCTTGACCGGAATGGAACAAAGGCAGCTGCAGTTACAGCAGTGATAATGGAGGCGGCGAGTGCAATAATTCCGAAAGAAGAAGTCAATGTGTTCTTGACCAGACCGTTTTTATATGCGATTATAGATACGGAAACGGGAATTCCGGTATTTATGGGAGCTGTCAATACTTTGGCTGAGGAACTGCCAGAAAAATAGTTCAAGCAGCGATAGTATTTTGTTTTGTTAATTGTAGGGCGAGCCAGATACCCCGCTGCAAGCATGTCCGCTTAGTTCATTGCTTCGCGGGAACAAATAATAGCCAGTATAATTTCCGAAGTTATACTGGCTGTTTTTATGTTATGGAAAATTTTCGTTGTGTAGCGGTTGCCAGCAAAAAAGCCGTAGGTTTTTTTAGCGTACCAGTATAAGCGGTGCGTTTTTATATATTATAGTTAGAGTTTTAGAAATGAGGTGGATTATGAGCACATTTGGCGTGACTTTAAAAAAGGTAGTAGATGACAGTTATGAGATTGAGACAGGATTTGGCCTGCAGGAGAAATTAGTGGCTGACCTCCAAGATGGCCTGATGGGAAGCCTGCGGAAAGTGGCAGTTATCACAGATAGCACAGTAAAGGATCTGTATGCAGAAAAAATAGCTGCGTTACTAAATGATAAAGGTTTTAGCGCACAGATTTTTGTTTTTGATGCAGGGGAGAAGAGCAAGACGCGGCAGACAAAGGAAATGATAGAAGATGCCATGCTTGCAGGAGGATATCGCAGAGATTGTTTTGTGGTTGCCGTGGGAGGCGGTGTGGTAAC
Source organism: uncultured Lachnospiraceae bacterium (assembly GCA_910585905.1). Classification (GTDB taxonomy): domain Bacteria; phylum Bacillota; class Clostridia; order Lachnospirales; family Lachnospiraceae; genus Butyribacter. The sequence goes on along the minus strand of CAJUID010000013.1, from coordinate 16,755 downwards.
AGATTTAGCTGGTTTTATTGCTGGGACATTTGGGCGCGGTGTACCATTTATTAATTATGCCACAACACTTCTTGCAGCGGCAGATGCTTCTGTGGGGGGGAAGACGGCGGTAGACACTCCGCTTGCCACTAATCTGATCGGAATTTTCCATCAGCCCAAAAAGGTCTACCTTGATATTGCAACATGGAAAACGCTGCCAGAAAGGGAACTGGCGAGCGGGATGGCAGAGACGATAAAACATGCATGTATGGCTGACAGGGATTTTTTCTCGTTTCTTAAAGAAAATATAGAAAAGGTTATGCATATTGACAGGGAGATTTGCGAACACGTGGCGGAAACGAACTGTAAAATTAAGTATCATGTAGTGGAACAGGATGAGAAGGAAAGCGGCCTGAGAGAAATTTTAAATCTTGGGCATACGGTAGGGCGTGCAGTTGAGACAGTCAGCGGTTATCGTTTACTTCATGGGGAAGCGCTTGCAATCGGTATGGCAGCTCAGGTGAGGCTGTCAAATAAATTAGGATACATGACTCAAAAAGAGGCAGAGGAAGTAATCGAATTATATAGAAAAGCAGGGCTTCCAGTAGAGATTCCGAGTTATATTAACCGGGAAGAGCTTGTGAAAAAGCTCTATACAGATAAAAAGGTGAGGAATGGAAAGCTTCGCTTTGTACTGCAAAAGGGCATTGGGGATATTGTGGAGTTTGAAGATGGCGTGTTTGCTGCCCCAATTGAGGAGTCAATGGCAAGAGAAATTATTATGGCATTATAGTTGTAAAGGAATAGAAATAGATGGATAAAAAAGAAAATTATAGTCATGTAGAGCATACATTTGCCCCAGTTTATAATTCCCAGAGCCAGATATTGATACTTGGTTCCTTTCCTTCTGTAAAATCAAGGGAGCAGAATTTTTACTATGGACATCCGCAGAACCGTTTTTGGAAAGTTCTGTCACATCTCACTGGGTGGGAAGTGCCAAAAACAATTGAGGAAAAAAAAGAAATGCTCTTGGCAAATGGGATTGCCGTATGGGATGTGATTGCTTCCTGTGATATTGAGGGCTCTAGTGACAGTTCGATTAAAAATGTAGTAGTCAACCGCTTTGATAGGATACTTGAGGAGGCGCCTATCCAACAGATTTTTGCGAACGGCACAAAGGCGTATGACCTCTATAGAAAATATGCGATGAAATGTACAGGAAGGGATATTATAAAGCTTCCTTCCACTAGCCCGGCAAATGCGGCATGGAATCTTGAACGGCTTTGTGAAGCATGGGATGGGTTGATTGAAAAGCGGGTACGGAGATAGCGTTTTTTATCTAATTTGAGCCGGTAGATGCAGTATTGGGAGATTGAATATGAAAAAATGGGGATTTTTAGTCGTGATGCTGGTTGTTATCGCCTGCCTGGGAGGGTGCAGCAGGGGGGAGCAGGATAAAAAGGCGGGGCAGGCGGCTATGCAGGGAGATACAGATGCGGCAACAACGCCATTTGGGCGTTATCAGGAGACGGTAGTTTATTCGCTTGGCAAGATGACTGGACTAAATAATTCAAATATGCCGGAGGGAGATACATATGAAAATAATGCTTATACCCGTTATGTAAAGGAAAAATTGAATGTCCAAAATAAGAATGTTTTTGAGGCAATCGAAAGTGATAATTTTAGTGAGACAATTTCGATGGTGATAGCATCCAAAAAACTTCCCGATGTTATGGTGGTGAATGATGCGAATACTTTACAGCTATTGGTGGACAATGATATGGTAGAAGATCTGACTTCTGCTTATAAAAACTGTGCCAGTGACCGGATAAAAGAGATTTATAGCAGTTATGGGGACTCGATTCTTGATAATGCAACATTTGATGGGAAATTAATGGCACTTCCAGAGACAAATATTGCAAATGGAGTCAGTATGCTGTGGCTTCGCAAGGACTGGATGGATAAACTGGGACTTGCAGCACCAGAAACATTGGAGGATGCAGAATATATCATTCAAAAGTTTATGGAAGAGGACCCGGGCGGGAACGGTGTGGGGCAGACATTGGGGCTTGCGTGTGATGAGGAATTGACTGGGGGGTGCGATTACAATTACGAATATCAGGTAGATATTGTATTTGCAAAGTATGGGGCATATCCGAAGCAGTGGCTTTATGATAAAAATGGAGATGTGGTCTATGGTTCAGTCCAGCCCCAGGCAAAAAAGGCATTGAGGCGCATTAGGAAGATGTATCAGGAAGGTATCCTTGACAAAGACTTTCTGCTCCGTGGTACAAATAATATTGTAGATGCTGTAGTATCAGGAAAATGTGGTTCCTTCTTTGGTCCGTGGTGGGCGCCAAATAACCCATTGATGAAGGCGATGCAAAATAACCCGGATGCTGACTGGAAACCATATCTGATCCAGACGGATTCAGACGGCAGTACAAGTTTTGCAACACAGAAGCCAGGCCAGAAATGGGTAGTGGTAAGGAAGGGGTATGAGCACCCTGAAATTGTTATGAAGATAGTCAGCGTTTTATTTGATAAAATGAAATATGGAGAATCAGGTACAGCAGAGATTGCAAAATATTATCAGGAAAATGTAGATCCTACGGCGAGGCCCCTTGCAATTAATGTGGATTATTATGATGCGCTGCTCCGCTGTTACCGAGACTTGAAAGATACATTGGATGGCAGGAAGGATGTGTCAGAGCTTGGTTTGCTGGAGGGGGCTTATTATAAGAGCTGTTATCGTTATCTAAGGCAGGGGAAGGCTGCATCATGGGAAGACTGGGCGGCTTATACTTCACGGATTACGGCTTGCGCCATTTTGACAGAGGGGAAGATTAGGACCGTGGAGGCGCTTCATTTTGGAGATACCCCCTCTATGAAGCTAAAGTGGTGGAAGCTAAAGCAGCTAGAGAAGGAAGCGTATCTCCAGATTGTGACAGGGCAGAAGTCGTTAGATTTTTTTGATAAGTTTGTGGAGCAGTGGTATCAAGAGGGGGGCAGGGAGATAACAGACGAAGTGCAGGATCAATTTTTTTGAAAAAAGAATTGAAAAAATTTCCCAAATAGTTTATGCTAGTGATAGAGTCCATACGACTGGCGGAGGAGTGGGATGACCCACGGGGAGTATGGAGATTTTTTAGCCGACCGCCTGGGCAGTCTATACAGACTACTCAGGCGGTTTTTTCCATATTATGAGGCTACATATGTAACATGGAGAGTGCTCCGCAATGATGCACATGTTGTTTTTTTAGAAAAGGAGAGAGCAGTATGCAGATGGTATCACTGGAAAAGGAATTAAAGGAGAATGCGTATCCGGGAAGGGGAATTGTTATTGGCAAGTCAAAGAATGGGAAATATGCAGTGACGGCGTATTTTATTATGGGAAGAAGTGAAAATAGCAGAAATAGAGTTTTTGTGGAGGATGGAACTGGAATCCGCACAGAGGCATTTGACCCGTCTAAGCTTAGTGACCCAAGTTTGATTATCTATGCTCCTGTCCGTGTGCTTGGCAATAAAACAATTGTTACAAATGGTGACCAGACAGATACGATTTATGAGTTGATGGACAAGCAGCAGACATTTGAGCAGGCATTGAGGACAAGAACATTTGAGCCGGACGCTCCAAATTATACTCCTAGGATTTCTGGCATTATGCATATTGAAAATGGAGAATATAATTATGCAATGTCTATTTTAAAAAGCAACAATGGAAATCCTGATTCCTGCAGCCGCTATACATTTTCTTATCACAACCCTGTGGCTGGGGAAGGTCATTTTATTCATACATATATGAGGGATGGAAATCCTCTTCCAAGTTTTGAGGGGGAACCGGAATTGGTGGAAATACCGGATGATATGGGGGCATTTACCGAAATGCTCTGGAATAGCTTGAATGAGGAGAATAAAGTATCCTTATTTGTTCGTTATATTGAGATTGAGACTGGAAAAACAGAGTCTAAGATTGTAAATAAAAATATCTAATATCGTGAAACGGAGGAAGCATTATGAAAGAATTAGAATTAAAGTATGGGTGTAATCCAAACCAGAAACCGTCTAAGATTTTTATGAATGATGGATCAGAACTGCCAATCCAGGTATTAAATGGAAAACCAGGATATATTAATTTTTTGGATGCTTTTAATGGCTGGCAGCTAGTAAAAGAGTTAAAGAAAGCGACTGGCCTTCCTGCAGCAACATCCTTTAAGCATGTGTCGCCGGCGGGCGCAGCAGTAGGGCTTCCTTTAAGTGAGGTGGAGGCAAAGATATATTGGGTAGATGACCTGGGAGAATTATCACCTCTTGCTAGTGCATATGCAAGAGCCAGGGGGGCAGACCGCATGTCATCCTATGGTGATTTTATTGCACTGTCAGATGTCTGTGATGTATCAGCAGCAAAAGTAATTAAGAGAGAATTTTCAGATGGTATTATTGCGCCGGGATATGAACCAGAAGCTCTGGAACTGTTAAAGGAGAAGAAGAAGGGCAGTTATGCAATTATCCAGATTGATGAGAATTATGTGCCAAACCCGATTGAGCGTAAAGAAGTTTATGGGATTACTTTTGAGCAGGGCCGCAATGAGCTAAATATTGATGACGAATTCTTTAGTAATGTAGTTACGGAAAAGAAAGAAGTTCCCGAATCAGCAAAAATTGATATGGCGATCGCTATGATTACATTAAAATATACCCAGTCAAACTCAGTATGCTATGTGAAGGGCGGGCAGGCAATCGGTATTGGCGCAGGGCAGCAGTCCCGTATTCACTGTACGCGTTTGGCGGGAAGCAAGGCAGATAACTGGTTGTTGCGCCAGTCACCGCAGGTTTTGGAGCTTCCATTTAAAGAAGATATGAAGCGTGCAGACCGCGATAATGCAATTGACCTATATATTGGTGAGGATTATATGGATGTTCTGGCCGATGGTGAGTGGGAGAGAGTATTTACGGAGAAACCTCCGGTCTTTACGAAGGAGGAGAAACAGGAATGGTTGTCAAAGGCAACGGATGTAACACTGGGTTCAGATGCATTTTTCCCATTTAGTGATAATGTAGAGCGTGCTTATCGCAGCGGGGTAAGATATATCGCACAGCCAGGCGGTTCTATCCGTGATGGAGAAGTAATTGAGGCATGTAATAAACATGGGATTGCAATGTGCTTTACAGGGCTTCGTCTGTTCCATCATTAATGATAAAAGTTATAGTATCTCAAAAGTCAGTATTATGAAAGAGGATAAAATCATATTTTTCCATTGAGGAATCGAGTCAAATGGACATGCTTACATGTCCATTTGACTGTTATAAGGGGCAGTCTACCTTTCCTCTTTTGGCAGGTATCGTGGAAAATATGAAAATCCTACATTTTTTTTAGACAATAGATGAAATATTTTCATCATAAAAATGAAAAAAACTCTTTACATTTTCTATCCGCATATTATAATGATAAATGCTGGCTATTTCTTTGGGAGCCAGGCAGAAAAAATGAAAAATGAGAGAATAGTTTGCGGGCTTGAGCAAGAATGGAGGATTACTATGAAGAACGGAATTGAGATCAGGTGGCATGGTCGCGGCGGCCAGGGTGCAAAGACAGCAGCATTGCTTTTGGCTGATGTAGCGTTTAAGACGGGGCGTAATGTACAAGGATTTCCTGAGTATGGCCCGGAGCGCATGGGTGCGCCGATTACAGCATACAACAGAATTAGTTCTGATAAGATTCGTGTTCATTCCAATATATATCATCCAGATTATGTTGTAGTGGTAGATGAGACGCTGCTTGGTTCCGTTGATGTGACGGCAGGTCTTAAAAAGACAGGTGCGATTATTATTAATACGCCAAAATCAAAGGAAGAGATTGAGGAACATCTTAATGGTTATGAGGGACGTGTCTTTACGGTAGATGCCAGAAAAATTTCCGTTGAGACATTGGGGAAGAATTTTCCGAATTCCCCGATGCTTGCTGCAGCGGTTGCCGTCAGCGAAGTTATGCCAAGAGAGAAATTTATCAAAGAGATGCGGGCTTCTTATCAGCATAAGTTTGCCAAAAAGCCAGAAGTGATTGATGGAAATATGAAGGCTCTGGAGCGGACATTTGATGTGATGGAAGAGGCAATTGAGGCAGAGAAGATGAGCCTTTCGGCGTAAGATTCCGTTTGGCATTGGATTGGAAAGTATAGGGAAATCCGCTTTGATGTGCTCTGGCAAGTGTCAGGGGCATCAGAAGATTGAAATTAGTTGATTGGAGAATATACTCATTATGAGAACCGATATTACAAAGATTACGGAAAAGACGCCGCATGACAAGCTGACAGAAGGGCTTATGATCTTTGAAGGGGCTACTTCTAAGTTATTTATGACAGGCGAATGGAGGACAAATACTCCAGTATTCTATGAAGACAAATGTAAGCAGTGCCTGCTTTGTGCGCCGGTTTGCCCGGATTCCAGTATTCCGGTAAAGGATGGAAAGCGCTTGGCGTTTGATATGGATCACTGCAAAGGGTGTGGTATTTGTGCAAATGTCTGCCCTTTTGGTGCAATTGAGATGAAGGAGGGAAATGAATAATGGCGATAAAAGAACGTATGTCTGGAAATGAGGCGGTGTCTTATGCGATCCGTCAGATTAACCCAGATGTTATGCCGGCATTTCCGATTACGCCTTCTACGGAAATTCCACAGTTGGTATCTACATATATTGCAAATGGCGAGATGGACACGGAATTTATTCCGGTGGAAAGTGAGCATTCTTCTATGAGTGCCGCGATTGGGGCTGAGTCGGCGGGTGCAAGAAGCCTTACTGCAACATCTTCTGCAGGGCTTGCGCTGATGTGGGAGGAGCTTTTGCTTGCTGCTTCTAATCGCCTGCCGTTGGTTCTTGCACTGGTAAACCGTACCTTGTCTGGGCCGATTAATATTAATTGTGACCATTCAGATGGTATGGGGGCAAGAGATACTGGATGGATTCAGATTTATGCGGAGAATAATCAGGAGGCATATGACAATTTTATTCAGGCATATCCAATTGCGGAGGATGACAGGGTACATCTTCCAGTGATGATCTGCCAGGATGGGTTTATTACAAGCCATGCAGTAGAAAATATTATGCTGTTAGAGGACGCCCCGGTTAAGGAATTTGTTGGTGAATATGAGCCGGAGGAATACCTTTTGAATCCGGGGAAGCCGATTGCAGTGGGGCCATATGCTGTTAGCAATTATGTGATGGAGGCCAAGAAAAATCAGGAAATTGCCCTTGAGAATTCAAAGGAAGTTATTTTAGAGGTAGCTAAGAAGTTCTATAAGATTTCAGGCAGGGAGTATGGGCTTTTTGAAGAGTACCGGACAGAGGATGCAGATTATATTATGCTGATTATGGGTTCTGCTGCAGGAACGGCAAAGCAGGCAGTAGATGACCTGCGGGAGAGAGGGAAAAAAGTGGGTGTTTTGAAGCTTCGTGTTTTCCGCCCATTCCCAGCAAAAGAAATTGCAATGGCATTGAGGAATTGTAAGGCGGTCGCGATTATGGACCGCTGTGAGAGCTATAATGGCAATGGAGGGCCTCTGGGCAGCGAAGTAAATGCAGGACTCTTCCGCAATAAGACAATGATTGAAACTGTGAACTATATTTATGGCCTTGCGGGACGTGATTTTACAGTAGGCGATGCATGTAGCATTTTTGCTGAGCTGGAGGATATGATAGTGAATGGGAAAGAGATAGAGCAATATCAGTATGTGAGATTACGTAAATAGGAGGCAGCAGATGAGTGATTACAGTTTAAAAACAATAATGAATAAGCCAGAACGTCTTGCTCCTGGGCATCGTATGTGTGCAGGGTGCGGTGCGACGATTGGTGTCCGCGCAGTGCTGCGTGCACTCCACGAAGGGGACCATGCTGTGATAGGCAATGCAACAGGGTGTCTGGAGGTTTCATCCTTTATGTATCCATATACTGCATGGGAGGATAGTTATATCCACAATGCGTTTGAGAATGCAGGAGCCACACTGAGCGGAGTAGAGACGGCATATAGGGTGTTAAAGAAGAGGGGGAAACTGCCGGAGGATACCACTTTTAAGTTTATAACTTTTGGCGGGGATGGCGGTACATATGATATTGGTTTTCAGTCGTTGTCTGGTGCAATGGAGCGCGGGCATGACATGGTTTATGTCTGTTATGATAATGGCGCTTATATGAACACTGGTATCCAGCGTTCTTCTGCTACTCCAATGTATGCTGATACCACAACGACGCCGGTTGGAAAGAAGTCAAATGGTAAAATGCAGAATCGAAAGGATTTGGCAAGTATCATTGCAGACCATAATGTGCCTTATGTGGCGCAGACAACACTGACCCAGAATTTTGAGGATATCCATAGGAAGTCAGAGAAGGCAATCTATACGGAAGGAGCCTCTTTCTTAAATATTATGACTCCATGTCCAAGAGGATGGCGTTATGATACACCAGATATTATGAAAATCTGTAAACTGGCAGTGGACACATGTTATTGGCCGCTTTTTGAGGTAGACCATGGGAAATGGATTCTTTCATATGAGCCGAAAAAGAAGCTTCCAATTGAAGATTTTCTAAAGGAGCAAGGCAGATTTAAGCATTTGTTTAAAAAGGGAAATGAAGATTTATTGGAGCAGTTTCAGGCGGAAGTCGACAGAAGATGGGAAGACTTATTGTATAAGTGTGCAAGATAACTTTTATAAAGGGCATCAGAGCAATTTTCAAACACGCTCTGATGCTTTTCTCTTGCATAAGCAAGGTTGAAGAGGGAAGGGAGCTTTACGATGACGCTTTTATCTTATCAAGTTCTAAAAACAGTGGCAGACCAGGGGAGTTTTCGGAAGGCGGCTGATATTTTGGGGCTGACGCCCTCTGCGATTAGCCATACGATTGCATCTCTGGAAAGTGAGCTGGGGTTTTCTGTTTTGAACCGCAGTAAGGCGGGGGTGACTCTGACAAATTATGGGGAACATCTGCTCCCCTATGTTAATGCAGTCTTGAATAGTGATGAGAGCTTGCAGCAGGCAATTGCGGAGTTTAATGGTCTGAAGCAGGGAAAGGTCAAGGTAGGGTGCTTTTCAAGTGTCTGTACAAACTGGCTTCCTGATATTATGCATTCTTTTCAAAAGGAATTTCCAGGGATTACGATTGAGGTTTTTCAGGGGACATATGATGATGTTGCATATTGGATTAAAAATGGTATTGTGGATTTAGGTTTCCTGTCAGTTTCAAGTGCCGGTGATATACCGATTGAACCGCTCTATAAGGATCCACTTCTCTGTGTTGTCCCCAAGGGGATGCAGCGCATTACCCAGAAGGAGTATATGGAGATTGATGAGATGCGTACGTATCAGTTTGTAACCCAGCGTGAATCTACAGATGCTGATATCCAGAATTTTTTAAAAGAGAATTCTCTGGATGTCCAATCAAATTATCATGTGGTGGATGACTTGTCTACCATAGCGATGGTGGCGCATGGATTTGGAATCTGTCTTATGCCTGAGATGGTGATGAATGATATACCATATCAGGTAGATTGTTATCCGGTGAAGCCTGAGGCATATCGGATTATTGGGATTGCGGCGATGAATCCAGAGTTTATGGCACCGGCGGTCCGAACTATGTATAATCATATCTTGGAGGCATACCAGCAGTGAACGCCACTTGCATTTCAAGGGAATGTATGTTATGATGCATAGCGTAGCCAAGAAGCTATCTTATTGTTTGTTTTTTAGTTTCTGAGAATGGCTGCCGTATAGTGAAACTTAAGGTTCATGAAGGGGTATACCACCGCGGGTATATTTTTTTGTGAACCTTTTTATTACTTTGGATTAAAAGTAATAAAGTGGCATAGTTCATGAGTTTTCATGAGATATTTAGCTATTCCAACTAGAATGGGGGTGTTAGAATGGATATTATGGTAAATGGAGAGCATGTTTCCTGTGAGGAAGGGATAACCTTGGAGTCTTTGGTTGCCAAGCGGGGGCATGATGTGAGACAGATTGCCGTGGAATGGAATGAAAGGATTGTTCCAAAGGAAGAGTACGGTACAAGTGTTATCCACCAAGGTGATGTGATTGAAATTGTTACTTTTATGGGTGGGGGCTGATGGTATTTCAGAGATTGTTTGTGCTGTAAAGACAACATGGCTGGAAGTGTGCTTAGTTATTATATTTATGCTGTCGGACTGGCAGCGGCATGGAGGATTAAGATGAGTGGCAGGATTGAAAAAGAAGATAAGTTGGTGATTGGGGGACATTCTTTTGATTCTAGGTTTATTCTGGGGTCCGGAAAGTATTCTCTTGAGTTGATTCAGGCAGCAGTAGAGCATGCAGGGGCGCAGATGATTACGTTAGCACTTCGGCGTGCCAATCAGGGAGGAATGGCAAATATTCTTGATTACATACCAAAGGGAGTAACACTGCTTCCAAATACTTCCGGTGCAAGAAATGCAGAGGAGGCAGTTCGGATCGCAAGGCTGTCCCGTGAGGTTGGATGCGGGGATTTTGTGAAGATTGAGATTATGCGTGACAGTAAATATCTTCTTCCAGATAATGCAGAGACAATTAAGGCAACGGAGATTCTTGTTAAGGAAGGATTTGTGGTAATGCCTTATATGTATCCAGATTTAAATGTTGCAAGGGATTTGCAGAACGCAGGTGCGGCATCAGTTATGCCGCTGGCGGCTCCGATTGGCTCTAATAAAGGGCTTTGTACTAGGGAGTTTATTCAGATATTGATTGATGAGATTGACCTTCCGATTATTGTAGATGCAGGGATTGGGGCGCCTTCCCAGGCTTGCGAGGCAATGGAGATGGGAGCGGCTGCAGTTATGGCGAATACGGCGATTGCTACGGCTGGTGATATTGTGCAGATGGCAGAGTCCTTTAAATTTGCAATACAGGCGGGCAGGCAGGCGTATCTATCCGGTCTTGGGCGTGTGATGGAAAAGGGCGCTAGTGCATCATCCCCTTTGACGGGATTTTTGCAATAGTTCGGTGCAAAATTTGTGCCGCTCTGCGGCATGTAAAGGAAAGAGGATTAGTATGGAGATTAGGGAAGATTTACCAGAAAATAGAATTGACCATATGGCATATCTGCCGGGGATGGAAGCGTTGGAATCGGAGGTGCAGCAGAAGGTAATTGAGCGCATGGAAGCCTATGATTATGACAAATATACGGAAAAGGATGTAAAGGCTGCCCTTGCACACCGCGAATGTACACCGGAGGATTTTGAAGCGCTCCTGTCGCCTGCAGCTCTTCCGCTTTTGGAGGAGATTGCCCAGAAAGCGCAGCAGGAGACAAGGAAGCATTTTGGGAATTCCATTTATATGTTTACACCGCTTTATATCGCGAATTATTGTGAGAATTACTGTATTTATTGTGGGTTTAACTGTCATAACAAGATTCGCCGGGCGAAGCTGAATGAGACAGAGATTGAACAAGAAATGCAGGCAATTGCAAAGACCGGGCTGCAGGAGGTTTTGCTTTTAACTGGTGAGAGCAGGAAGATGTCGGACGTCAAGTATATTGGGGAGGCATGTAAAATTGCGAAAAAGTATTTTAAGGTGATTGGCTTAGAGATTTATCCGGTTAATTCAGATGAGTATGCATATCTGCACCAGTGTGGGGCGGATTATGTAACGGTATTTCAGGAAACATACAATTCGGACAAATATGAGACGCTTCACCGTGCAGGGCACAAACGCATTTTTCCATACCGTTTTCATTCGCAGGAGCGTGCACTAAAGGGGGGAATGCGTGGGGTTGGTTTTGCGGCACTTTTGGGGTTGGATGATTTTAGGAAGGATGCCTTTGCAACAGGATATCACGCATATCTTTTACAGAGAAAGTATCCTCATGCAGAGATTGCATTTTCATGCCCAAGACTTCGCCCGATTATTAATAATGATAAAATCAACCCAAAGGATGTACATGAGCCACAGCTCTTGCAGGTGATTATGGCATATCGGATATTTATGCCGTTTGCCAATATAACAATTTCTACCAGGGAGTGTGAGAGAGTTCGCAATAATGTGATTAAGATTGCGGCAACAAAGATTTCTGCAGGAGTATCTGTTGGGATTGGTGAACATACTGGGGATAGTGAGAATGTGGGGGATGCTCAGTTTGAGATTTCCGATGGAAGAAATGTGGAGGAAGTGTATCAGGCGATCAGAAATGAGGGATTACAGCCTGTTATGAGTGATTATATTTATGTGTAAAGTGATTGCGGTAACAAATAGGCTGTTGTGCCAGGGAGATTTTTTGGAACAGATTTGTATATTAGGGCGTGCAGGCGTAGATCAGATTGTCCTGAGAGAAAAGGATTTGAAAGAAAGTGAATATGAACAGCTGGCAGAAAAAGTGTTGTCCATTTGCGAAGGGTTCCCAGTAACATGTTCTCTGCACCAAAATATCCAGCCAGCGCGGCACCTTGGTGCGAAGAGTCTACATTTATCCCTTCCACTTGCTAAGAAGTATCAGAGAGATTTAGAGGATTTTGAATGGTTTGGCATCTCAACACATTCCCTAGAGCAGCTAAGAGAAGCTAAAGAGTATGGGGCTGACTATGTTTTTTATGGGCATGTGTTTGCCACAGACTGCAAGAAAGGCATGCCGCCAAGGGGGGTGTATGCCCTTCAGGAAATTTGCAGAGAGGCAGAGATTCCAGTGTACGCGATTGGCGGAATTTCACCAGAAAATGCGTTGCAGGCAGTAGAAGCTGGCGCTGCAGGTGTGTGTGTAATGTCGTGGGCAATGCAGCAGGATGAAGAAACCATTCGTGCATTTGTGAAAAAGTTAAAAGTCCTATAATGCATTGTTCTATTGCTATATACTAAAAAGATGATTTATGTTTTAATGCATATGGTAAAGCCGTGGTGTATTTTGCCACGGCTCTTTTACTGGAGTACAAGTGATTTTTAGAGATTTTTTGGCTTTATCTATAAAGAATTTTAATGTTTGATGGACTGATTTCTTTCGTTTCTTACTATCAAATCTTTTCCGTTACTGGAATCCAAATTTCACTAACATAATCGCAAGAAGTGTTGTCTCCTGGTAAGTAATTTTCAATATCATAATCAGGTATCAACTTATAATCTGCTCCAGGAAGCCATTCACGATAAATATTTTCCCACGTCTTTTGAATCGCATCCGGTGTTGGTCCTACACATTTAAAAATGGCCCATGTATATGCGGGGATATTGATAATCTGAAAACCTTCGGGGATTTCTTTAACGTTATCAGCATCGCAACCTATGCCATACATAAATTCTCCGGTACCCTCTTTTTCTTGGGCACAAATGCCTAAATATCCGGGTGCTTTTTTGTATATCTCATTTTGATAATATTCTTCCCAAAATGCGGGAATCCCTTTTTCACTGCTTTCATCCGTAAACATTTTAGCATATACAAGCAGCCGGAATTTTTCTTTCTTTTCAATGCGATAATTCATTATAGTGCCACCTTCCACTGATATTTTAACAACAAGTTTATTAAAAGATTTTAGCTCATTTCTTTTTTTGGCCTGACTTGGAGAAATCCCATGAAATCTAGTAAATGCTTTTGCGAAGCTTTCCGGTGAATGATAGGCATATTTAAAAGCGATATCAATAACTTTTGTATTTTGTCTTGTTAATTCTTCTCCGGCTAAGGACAATCTTCTTTTTCTGATATATTCTCCTACGGTCATGCCTGTTAAAAGGTTAAACATTCTTTGGAAATGAAATGATGAAATATGTATATAACTGGAGACATCCTCACAATGGATATCTTCTGTTAAGTGCTGTTCCATATATTCGATTGCCGTGTTAATTAATTGTATCCATTCCATACACTGCCTCCTTGTATATTTGCATTATATTGGTTTATCTGTAAAAAATCCTGACATTTTGTGCTCGTTGATGTCTAGTGACTTATTCTCGCATGTGCAATAAGCCAAACGCACTGCTTGCAAGAAACTGAAAGTTCTATTGTACTCGTTGAATGTGTGGGCTGCTAAACACGCGGGGGATGTTTGGTTGCAATGACCGAAGCGGGGATTTCTGTTTCACGCAGTATTTTTTGCTTATGTGATTAATATATGTTTTTTGGATATTACTTTACCATCAGTATACCATAATTGTTATATTGATAACTCTGCTTTGGGATATTGTAGTTATCAATCTTAAAATTATTGTAGAGTGTTTGCTTCGTTTGTCCACTAACACCAATATGCTGGATAAACTCAAAGCAATCCTTTATAAGCTGCTGTCTATGATTCCGGTGGTAAGAGAATTTGCAAGGCTTGTGGAAGAAAAAAGGAATATACGGGCTGCCTCCCCTTATGGATATACCCCTCTCGGCAGTCTGTTGAAAGAGTACCGCACCCCTCTCCCCCGGCATGAAAGGCTTGTCATCTTCCCAGAGATTGCCTCGTGGCAGACATCAAAAGGGGAAGTGATTCCGGTGTATGAAGATTATAACAGACGGGGAACGGATTACCAACTGGCTGGATTCTGGAATCTGCAGACGAAACAGGGCATAAAGGTTTTTGAAATAAGGGACGAGATTACACCGAAGAACCAGATATGCACGCTGGAACAGACAGAGGTGTATATGAAAGCGTTGGAGAATTTCATGGAAGATATGAAAAAGCCAGAACGTACAAGGGAGAAGCATTCTGCGTATCGGGCATATGATGCGGATTATGAGAGAAGCAGATGATTTTATTGCAGATAAATAAAATAGATGTAGTGAAGTGCGGGTCGAGGAATTGCTCCGCATTTCATCTCATCCCTATATTTTTGTGGGAAATTGGAAACAGAAGTGCTATAATCAGACATATTTGTTATAGAATTTTAAATGCTTGATGGGAGGACTATAGATGTCAAAACAAAAATTGATTATTATAGCAGGTTCTCCATGTGTGGGGAAAACGACAGTAACACAGAAACTTTTTACTTCTTATGAAAACAGTGCTTATTTTGATGGCGATTGGGCATGGTGTGTCAATCCGTTTTCGGTTGATGATCCGAGGTTGAGAAATGGTGATAAAACAATGTCATTTGCATTATCTACATATTTAAACTCTAGTTTTGATTATGTCTTTTTTTCGTCGGTTGTTGTTGTGGATAAAACAATTCGTGAAGCGATACTAAAAGATATAACGGCAAAAGATTATTCTGTTATTGGCATTACTTTGACTTGTTCAGAGGAAACTTTGCGTGAACGTCATAAAAAGCGTGGAGATGCAAATGAATGTTCTTTTTTCTGGCTGCATTTAAAACCATATGAAGGCGATTATGTTATCAATACAGATAATAAAAGTGTTCATCAAATAGTTGATGAAATGAAAGTTATTATAGATAGTGAGGAAAATGAATAGTGGAATTTAAAACAAATGATTTAATACTGCGAACTGTGACTGAAAACGACATTAAGGAGATTGCAAGAATGTGGGAATACCCGCATGAAACAACGATAGATAAGGCATACGAAGCGTTAAAATATATGGCAGATACTCATAGTAAGAATCGACAGAAATCAATTTGTCATTTATGTTTAGGCGTTTTTCAAAAGAAAGAACCAAATGTGATAATAGGATGGTGCGGATTAGACGGAGAAGCTGAAATGGGAAAGACAGTTCTTTTTTATATGATTGATGAAAAATACCGAAATCAAGGTTATGCTACGCAATGTGCTATGGAATTGATAAATTATGCATTTGAGGAGATGGAATATGATATAATCTATGGAGGATGTGCAAAGAGCAATGTAGAATCATATAGGGTAATGCAAAAGGTAGGAATGGTTCAAAATTCCTTTTATGAAAATGGGGATTATATTTTCTCTGTGGTTGCAGAGCGTATAAACTGACTACTTCCGAAAAATAATTTTGAATTTATTATTACTTCAAGCAATTATATTTTCCGCAAGCTGAACAAAAGGATATTCGATTTGGCTTTGGAAAAAGCCGGATTACAGCCGAATGAAGTCTGGTATATCGGGATCACTATGAATGTGATGTGAAGGGTGCCTTAAATGCTGGTCTGCAACCAGTATGGTATATAGGGGCAATTGATCTGCCTTATGCAGAAGATAAAAATATTTTGACCGTAGCAAATTGGACCGAATTAAGGTGTCAAAGGGAGGGTAACGAACATGACAGAGATTAAATTTTATGAGAGTATAGAGGACGAATTGCTTAAATTTGCTGTAATAATATCCAAAACGCAGAATAAATATATTTTTTGCAAACATAAAGATAGAGATACATGGGAAATACCCGGAGGTCATCGGGAGAATGGAGAAAATATAATAGATACTGCGAAACGGGAACTGTATGAGGAAACTGGCGCCCTTGAATTTAATATAGAACCTATTTGTGTTTATTCCGTTACAGCACCAGATAATTTTAATGGAGAAGAAAGTTTTGGAATGTTATTCTTTGCCTATATCAAATGTCTTGAAACAGAATTACATAGCGAAATTGAAAAAATTGTGATAGTGGATGAACTGCCGAAAAGATGGACATATCCTGATATCCAACCGCATTTGTTAAATGAAGCGAAGAGGCGGGGATATTTATAAAATGAAAGGAATTTGTATATGGGAAAACTAAATGTCGATGGAACAGAAATACAGGTTTTACAAATTGAAGAAGATGATTATATCTCTTTAACTGATATGGTAAGAAAAATTGACAACGGACCTGCTCTGATAGAAAAATGGTTAGGGGGTGCGGACAAAAACCTAGACTACTATAGGACTCCGAAAGGAGTTTTTATAT
>CAJUID010000012.1 GCA_910585905.1 uncultured Lachnospiraceae bacterium | reverse complement strand
ATATATTTTATTCATAGATGTTACCTCCCTCTATGCTTAGCTTTTTCTTTTCTTGTCGCATAACGTATTGTCGTTCTTTTTCGGCTTCTTTTTGTTCTCTACTTTGAACTTTCCTTTCTATGTTTGTCTTATTCATGCTGAAACTTTAATCCTCACTTAGGATTTCTTCTTTCTTCTATCAACAGGCTTCTCGGCAGTTATCGGTATAAGCCAAACACGGTTGATGTTCATTGCTCCCTCAATACGATTTTCTTTGCATAACCGCTGCACCCACCTAAGCGATACGTTCCATTTTTCTGCGGCTCCCTGTGCTGTCATATATTCAAACATTTTTGGCCTCCTATTGCTTACTGTATATAGTATAGCCGCTTGAACAAACTGTATCAAGTAGATAAATATGAACATTCATTATAACTATCCGAAAAGAAAAACGACAGAGCTTTTACCCTCTGCCGCCATGTTGCCTTGCCTATGCGTATATAATTTCTTGGTTCACAATCTCCCTTGCACACGCCCTTATGTTATTCATTCTCCCTGTCCATTCTAAGGCGTTTTCTGCCTTTAGCTGTTTCCCCTGTGCTTGTTTCATGCCCTCTATGGGCCTTTCAAAGCGTTCCTGTGCCTGTTTGTCGATGTCGGCAAGGTATGTATTCAGCCTGCCACTTGTGAGAAGTTAGTGTATGTAACCTTACGGTAATGCTTCAGATGATTCAGATGTCGCTTTCTCGCCTGTCGGCTCGGTCGGTTCGCAGCTTGAGTGCCACTGGCACTCGCTCACCCCCATATGCCTATCGGCTGTTCTTCTTCGGTGGGTAAAGCTATACACGGTATTAAATACTCTCCTTGCCGTTCGTATTTGCCGCCCAGTTCCTCAAAAATTGTCTTTGCCATTATCTGTTACCTCCATTCTTTTTATTTTGAATGTCTGCAAAATCCGTCCTACATCGGTGGAACACCCTTCCTGCAGCTTATGTGTCAACTCCCTGGCAAATAAACAAGACTGTGGTAGTCTGTCAATCCTAGACTACCACAGTCTTGAAATGATGCCAATATTTTCCGATTTATTATTAAACTCTATCTATTAAAACTTACCCGGAATCCGATTTTAAACCTTTCACCTGCTTATACTGGCATATTTATGTGTGTTTCCACCATCCGGCTTTATGCAGGATCATAGGCGCATTGCCCATCTTTTAGATACTCACGGATAAATCCAAACTACCGGTTCAGTAGGTCCGTGTCCACTGTCCCGTCACTGTTCACAGCAATGGCCTCAACCGTAAACGATCCGTCATAACCGACGGCACGTATATAAGAAAAGAAGCGACAGAAATCAATATGGCCTCATAAATTCAATTATTAATATTTTCCATAGTGTTAATTTTTCTTGCCCAACAAATGCACTTTTAAGTGAATACACTCCATTTTCTCTTTTACTTGCAAATAAGATTACGCCTAACTCCATCGGCGCCAATATAACGGTTCCCAAAATACAAAATTACAGTATATGCGGTATGTTGCAATTCGCTAATTGCTCTTAGCATTTAGTTTCCATTCAAATATTTTTTATTATATCAAGCCCCTTGTTATACATATCAACTAATTTCATTGATTGTCCCCCTAAAATTTGTTCAATGGGGTAATATTCTTCATTCAAGTTTGCTTTCAATATTGGTATATCTTTATTGGGATGATTATAATATTCCAAAATTTTTATCCCAAAATCCCTTCCAATTTCCTCATTGCTGTCCTCAAGCAGATACACGAAATCCTTATCTCTGTCAGTAATTGCAACATCTCCAAAATCAATTATACCGACTGCTCTATTATTTCCCATTATGATATGATTACAACCTAAATCATTATGGCATAGAACTCTAACATATTGATAGATATGTTCATCATTAAGGATTCTTTTATATAAGCGATCTATGTATTCTTTGGATTTATCAGGAATTTTATCATAGATCGTCTCCTTTAAAACATCATAATCACTACAATAATCATCGATTATATCTAATTCTAACCCGTCTATATCAGGTAGAGTCATAGAGTGCATTTCTCTTAAGAATAGAGCAATATCTTGTGCGAGCATATCTTTTTCATCATCACTTAAATTTTGGTATATACTGGGGGTCAATTTATAACCTTTAATCTCTTTATAACCACAAACACTATATTTCTCGCTATAATACTCAATATCTGGTATTTGTAATGTAATTTTATCTTTTAGATAGTTTAATACTTGTATCTCTTTTTTTAAGTTAATTCTTGCTTCTTCATGTTTTGACTGCTTAAAAATATATTCATTATTTACAAGGTAGGCAATACTATCAAGACCTTGTCCTAAAATGATAACACTCTGAATGATCAAACCAAATTCTTTCTCAATAATCTCTTTAATGTCCATATATTATCTCCTAATAATACCTCTGCCAATCCCCATTTGCCGACTCGATTATATCATACTTATATATGGAATCATACAACTTTTATGAATATTACTTCTATTCTAATCTAAAGTATAATGTATCCTAAAGATATAAGGATAGTTATATGTTTGTGACTAAAATAGAAAAGGTAAATTGATAAACAGGGAAGTCTGGGAAAATGGCAAGGGCGATGTGATTCAATACGAGTCACATCGCCCCTTGAACTTTATCTTCCTTTCGGTGCGGTTGGCAATGACTGCCTGTTCTGATACGTTCCCCCATCGCACGGGTGTCTCTCCCCTCCATAATCCCCAATATGGAAATAAATAAACCAAAGCATGTCAGCCATACCGTATAATTATAAACCCCAAGCAGATTTACCTTTTTATCCCTATTCTTCCGTTCCATGTGTTTCGTTTCCTTCCATCAAACCATTGGGTCAAATCAGATAACGCAAAAATGTCGCTATCTCTCCCAGCACATAATGGATAATACACAGACCCCAGATATTCCCCTGCTTATGGTAGAAAATTCCCAAAATTCCCAATAGAAGGGATGCCGCCAGCATATACGGAAATCCATAGGCAATATGAAGGACGCCAAACACAAGGGCTGAAACTACAATTGACAAAAGTCCGGCATATTTTCCTGTAAAAATACGGTTCAGGTTTTCCTGCATAACGCCCCTTGCCAAAAACTCCTGCAAAACAACGGTAAACGGATAAATGACATCCGCAAAAGTCCCTACGCTCCAATCCCAGAACGGAGCGCCCTCCGGAAAAAATCCGGGCGCAATGCGTAAGATAATAACTTTTCCGACAACCAGCAGGATGCCTACCGCCAAAGTAATTGCAATATCCGGGACAAAGGTTTCCTTTGCATTTGTAATTTTCAATCCGATATCCCGGATGGAAAAGCTGGTCGTTTTCAGAATAATAAAGAACATGATAATGGAAATACCCTCGATAACCAAACTCATAACCTGTCCAGGTAGCTCCATATTCAGATGGCACAACAGGCTCCAAAAGAACAGATATACGCATACACAAATCATCAGTACGGAAAATACGGCGGAAGCCTCCCTTCGCTGCCTGTTGAGCTTTGCAACCTCCGTAACATCAGAAAAAACTACCACAATCCCTATCTTTTTTTCACTATCCTCTCCGTACAGGAAAGAGGAAGTAAGGCGGAATGATTTTAATTCCTGATTTTCAGCCTGATATACGGCTTCGCCGGTATGGGTATGCTCTTTGTCATAGACTGCATCCAAAATAAACTGATGAACTCCGTCATTGTTTCCATTATCCCCGTCTTCCAAGAATACCCTGCCGTAATTCTTCCCGGACACATTTTTATCCACACCGAGCATATTGCATACCTTGTCATTGAGAAAGATAATTTTCCCATGCATGTCTACCACCAGGACACCGTCATTCATATCCCGTAAAATCCGCTGAATAATCCCATTTTTTTCTACTGTCATATCGTACCCCATCCAATCATCAATACATCTTCAAATCCAAAGCAAGTTTAATCTCCTTGGATTATATCACACTATACTTCCTTTGTGGGCATATTGGAATGATTCGCATATTTTACAGTATCATTTACTTCATACAGATCATAATAGGTCGATTGCAATCCGAGGTTCCCGTTTTGTAAGCGGGTTTCACATTTTGTAAACGGCATTCACTGATACAAGCCTCAAAAGTAGTAAATCCTGCTTAAATGCCTGTAAATCAAGGCTTTTTTAAGATAATCAACCATTTCGGGATAAAAAAAGGGCAACCTCAGTAAAGTCAAGGTTTCCCACACTTTTAACCAATGCGGAAGATGGGACTTGAAGGAATTTCCCTACACCGCAAACCCTCATAGAAAGGAGCTTTCCGCACATCAGCCACTAGAATATAACTAAAAGTGTAACCAACTTGTCAACCGCTCGTTTTTCTAACAACCTCTTGTTTATGCTCTTATTCTGCAAACGGGAATTTATGGTTTTCTTGCGAGCTGCAAATCAATGGTATCGTAAATTTTAATTTTTCCCCCATGCCTATTAATTACTTCTTCAATCTTAGAAAAGAATTCCGTCCTTATCGTCTCCTCAATGGCAATATGATCAGAATAAGTGCCAAGCAATGTAATATATTCTTTTGCAGAGAATGTTCGTGTTCTAAAGAACAGAGCATAGCGAATATCAGTAAATCCATACTTTACCGCAATCTCCGCCCTAAGCTGAGCGTCTTCCTCGCTATATTCTTTTGGGTATTCTTGCTTTCTATCATAAAATTTGTAATAATATAATCCATAGATTTTATCAATTTCCTCTACTAGATCAGGATTATATTTATCACGGTAGGGATGATTGGCAAATCGCGCAAAAACGCCACCGCTTTTCAGCATGGCGTAAACCTTGGGATAACCAATTTCCTCTGGTACCCAATGAAAGGCGGATGCAGAGAACACCAGGTTATAGGCTTCATTTGCAAAATCAACATTTTCAAATTTATCTGTAATTACTGAGAAATTTGGATAATCCTTATATTTTTCCCTGCATAGTTCAGAAAGATGCTCCCCATATTCAACAGCGATAAAATTACATCCTGTCTGTAAAAACGGTAATGTGGCTTGTCCACCGCCTATTCCAACTTCGACAACATTACTTAATTCATTGATTGAGATATGATTAAAAATGGTTTGATATAGTTCATCAACATATCCTGGACGTAGTTTTTCATATATAGGAGCTACTGTATCAAATGTGCCTTCCAAACCTTTTATAATCGGCATACATCTACCTCCACAAATACTGATTGATTTTTACAAAATCTAAGAAATTTAATAACCGTTATATTTTGTTATCATAAATTGCTCTAACCATTGAAAATACTAAATTTAAACGATGTTAGCTTTCCCTTAGATTTTCCCTTATGTTATTTCCTTTCCCCTGCCGTTATGAACCTTATATATCATTTCAAATACCTTTCTCTTCAATGATTTCATTATCAGATATATTTTTTACAAAACCGTTTAAAACAGCATCATTGCCGCTTTTACTAAGAATGCAGCAACACAAGCCCCCACTGCAACTGTCAAAAGGCTCTTTCTTCCAAATGCCAGCACCAGTGCTACTATAGTTCCGGCTGCTGAGGAAACTAATCCATCTGTAGAAAACAGAATGGCCGGGAATGTCATTGCACCAAGAACAGCATATGGCACATATGCCAAAAAGGAACGAAAAAAACGGTTTGTCACTTCCCCCTTGCAGAGAACAAGAGGAATTGCGCGAATCAAATAAGTCACCCCTGCCATCACCACAAGCTGCATAAAAAACACCTGTAAACTAATCATAATCCCCCTCCTCCGGCAATGGGTACAAAACCGCACCTGCAATAGAAGCCACCACCGCACAGATAATAATAACAAACCCAGAAGAAACCTTACTTAAAAACGGAACCCAGTGAAATAGGCAGCTTAATAGCACTGCAATCAGGATTACTTTCAGATAAGCACTATCCTCTCTTGCCTTTGGAATAATAATAGCAAGAAACATACCATAAATCGCGATTCCCAGGGCAGAACGCACAATTTCCGGTAATATCCCCCCAATCACTGCACCCGCAAAAGTCCCACCGGCCCATCCTATATAGGGAACCACAATCAGCCCAAACATATAGTAGCGGCTTACTTTCCGATCCCGGCTCATGGCAACCGCAAAGATTTCATCCGTTATCCCCATCCCAATAACAAATCGGTATAATGTATTTACCGTCTTATCTACCTTTTGGGAAAGAGACAGCGACATCAAAGCATACCGCAAATTGATTATAAGCTGTGACAACGCCATCTCAATCAGCGTTCCGCCTGCCACCATAATATCCAGCCCTGCAAACTGCCCTGCCGATGTCAAATTTGTCATGGAGACTAATACTGCCTGCCACCAGCTCATTCCTGCCGATACTGCCATCAAGCCAAATGTAAAGCTAACCGAAACATAACCAAGGGCAATCGGTATTCCATTCCTCATACCCCACTTAAAATCTCTTATCCACATGATATCCATCACACTTTCCAAACTGGCCAGCTTCGCTGGCACCCTCGCGACTTTATTAACACTTCTACGCAAAAGAAAAGCATCGCACGTTTCTCACTACGATGCTTTTCTGCTATTTCATTTTATATTAGCCAACAATTCTTCTTGCACAAGCTGGCTGTCTGTAATTGTAGCTAGAAATCTTAATTCCATCTGTCTTATTGCTAGCATGAACAACACGTCCGCCGCCAATATACATAGCTACATGGCCAATCCTGCTTCCATTTCGATAGAAAATCAAGTCTCCTGGCTGTAAGCTAGAAAGACTAACACTTCTTCCGCATCCTGCCTGAGCTGCTGAAGAATGTGGCAGGCTGTAACCAAACTGAGCATAAACACTCATGGTAAAACCTGAACAATCTGCACCATTCGTCAAGCTCGTACCACCCCAGACATATGGCCTTCCAACAAACTTACATGCATAATTTGCAATTGCAGATCCAGAACCGCCCGGAGTTGCATGATATGTAGAAGAATTACTATTTGACGAGCTGTTGTTTGAACTGCTCGAATTACTTCTTGATGAGCTTGAATTATTTCTTGAACTGCTACTATTTGATGAACTGCTATTCGAACTGCTTGAGTTGCTAGAAGAGCTACTGCTTGATGAGCTATTACTTGAGCTGCTTGCACGCTCTCTCTCTGCTGCAAGTTCTGCCAAACGCTGTCTCTCTGCCTCTTCCGCTTCTCTCTTGCGGCGCAACTCTGCTTTCTCCTCTGCTATGGAGATTGCCTTTTTAAAACGAACACGCATATGGGAATACTGTTTTGCAATATACCCCTTTGTTCCATCATCAACAGAAATCCTATACCAGTTATCGCTCTCACCTAAGATTTCGTATTTCTCATCTTCTGGAATCTGAGTCACAATAGATGACTCTGTACTCTTCTTAGAACGCACATTTAATGTAATAACGCCCTTATTAACAGAAGCAAATGCTGTACCGAACTTTCCGGCAAGCTCCTGTGCCTCTGCACCGATTGCTAACAAATCTTTTCTGATATAACCAGTCACACTGCCGGACTCAATCCGAACCCATCCACTCTTTTCACCAAGAATCTTTGCAGCTGAACCCCTATAAAGCTTGCCGAGAATCTTACTCTCTGTTGTTGGCTTCTTGCGGATATTAACATAATCCGTCACCTTAGAAATCCCTAAATCACGGAACTGCTTTGCCACTGTCTCTTCTTTTCTCTGTTCCTCTGACTTCTCCTCCGGCTCTTTCTCAGACTCAGAAGAAGGTGCTGCTGATGGAGCTGCCGTTGCTGTAGCTGCATCTGCTGATAAAGGCGATGCTGTAGGATTTACGCTATTTAAACTATCTGCATTTGCAAAATTAACTGAGTAAAACTTGTCCAATGATAAGGAAAGTCCTGCCATCTCTGTCTCCTGACAAAAGCTCGCAGCCGAACCTTCATTAACTGGTACGCTTACAGACGCCAGTGATAATGTAACTGCTGTACCAAAAATAGCAGCATTTCTAACCCAACGTGTTTTAATCATGATATCCCTCCAAAAGTATTTAAAATCAAATTAGACATTTATTTGTAACAATTATTACGAATTTATTACGTTGCAAGACTCATTATAGCAACGCTGTTGTACTTTGTCAATACTTGTCACTTAATTTTATACTAAAGATTTTCCCCGTTTTTAAGGCATTTTTCGTCTTTTTCTACAAATATCCATAAGAATAAAAATTAATTTTTATTCTACTATAGTAGATACTACAACGGTAGATTTTTAATACTTTTTTCTTTGAGAAATCAGAAAATCAGCTAATATTGAACATTCAAAACCGTTTGCTTATTTCAATGCAACCGCCTCTATCTCAAGCAAAACATCCTTAGGCAACCGTGCCACCTCCACGCAGGACCTTGCAGGATATGGCTCTGTAAAATATTTTTCATATATTGCATTTATCTTTGCAAAATCATCCATATTTTTAATAAATACAACGGTTTTCACTACTCTATCCATAGAAGAACCTGACGCCTCAACCAAAGCCTTTAAGTTTGACAACGCCTGTTCTGCCTGTTCCTCCACACTTCCTGTCACCAACTCCCCTGTCTGCGGGCAGATTGGAATCATCCCTGAAGTATAAACCATTCCATTTACCTCTATCGCCTGAGAATATGGTCCAATTGCCGCTGGTGCATTTTTTGTTGAAATTTCTGTCTTCATTATCCACCTCATTTCCGCCGGAAAACTGCCATAGCAAGCTCCCGCCTGCCCACTGCGTTTTACAGCTACTAAACAAACATTCTTACAAAACTTTGATACTTTTTTAAAAAGTATAACACTTATTTCCTTTTTTCACTAGTATTTTTTCCGCTTTCCAAGTATACTGTTTTAAGCAACATTATTATTCATGGCTAATTTCTCAAAATAGCCAGATAACAAGCAACATTCTATTTACAGTTAATTTCAGAAAGGTGCAGATGATTGGAATAACTCGCAGTTTTTTATCAGAAATGAGGTTATATATGAAACATCAGATTCAATTAGGAAAATATCAGGAGTTAATCGTTACAAAGAAAACAAATTTTGGTGTCTATCTTAACACCCCAACGGGTGAAGACTTTGAAAAAATCCTTCTGCCAAAATCACAAGTCCCAGAAGGTACGCAGATAAACGATGTTTTGAATGTATTTGTCTATAAAGATTCCGAGGACAGGCCAATCGCTACTATGTTAGAACCAGATCTTACGCTTGGCGGGGTTGCCAGATTATATGTAAAACAAGTAACTCCAATTGGCGCATTCTTAGAATGGGGGCTCTCTAAAGATTTGCTTCTTCCATATAAAGAACAACTCTATGAAGTAAAAGAAGGAGATGCCGTGCTGGTTACTCTCTATCTAGATAAAAGCGAGCGGCTCTGCGCCTCCATGCATGTTTATGAAGCATTGCGCAATGACTCTGATTACCAAAAAGATGATCAGGTATCCGGCCGTGTCTATGAAATCAGCGATAACTTTGGTGTATTTGTAGCAGTAGATGATATGTACTCAGCACTTATCCCAAAAAAAGATGTATTTGAGGCGTACCGCATCAACCAGCCCGTAAATGCCCGTGTTGCACAGATTATGGACGATGGCAGGCTGACATTAAGCGTAAAAAAGAAAATTCCAGAACAAATGAACGACGATGCAGAATTTATCTTCCGATGCTTAGAAAACGAAGGCGGTTTTTTGCCATTCCATGACAAAAGCAACCCAGAAGCAATCAAAAACCGTTTTCATATGAGCAAAAATGCTTTTAAACGAGGAATTGGCCGCTTAATGAAAGAAGGAAAGATTACCATTGCAGAAGATGGTATCCGTAAACTGTAGGCAAGCAAACGCCCTAAGCCATTGTTTCAGCTTTTCCCTCTTTTTGAGTGTTGGGGCTTACTGGCAAACTCAGTTGTCCCCAGCAGCCCCTGGCTCAATAGTATCTGCACTGGAAAGAGACTTTTAAACACTTTTTCACCTTCCTGCTCTTTGATATTATCTTTTTCCATCTCATATAAATTCACTCCCTGACACCCTCACAGGTCAAATCAAAATATAAAAAAGTACCGGATTCCAAAAAGCATTACACTTTCTTGAAATCCGGCACTTTTTTCTCTTCTGTAAAAAAATAGAATATCAGCTATACTATCCTTTGTACTATGTATCTGGCTACAAGAACCAAAATCCTTATCATTTGTTAATCCTCTGTCGATAGACAAATATTTTCTAGTGTACCTCCTGCCCCTGCACTTACACAGAAGCATATATCATTTGCAAAGTACCGCGAATCCAGCCTAAACCGAAACCACTCTCTTTTGTGTACCAATCAAACCACAAAAGGTCAGATACTATCTGCCGTACTTTCTCACCACAAAGGTAAACCTTTTTCTTTTGCAATATATTACATTCATTTGGATGGAAGAATGTCCTCTTTTGTAACTATATCCTATGGCTACATAGAACAATCCTATATTATCTTTGGTAAATCGCCCTTATTACTTCACCCAGGCTACCGTCATAGATAGCAGGCTACTCCAGCAACATAAAACAGGGCTTACTCCTATGAATAGATACCACCTGCGCCCAAACCGAATATATTCATTGGGTAAACTGGGTGCTATAGCCGGCTGGTTACAGGTTATAGTATCTCTATTAAAGAAAAGGTACTCCAACACGAAGTGTGATGAAATCACCAAACTTTGCATCTTATCGGCAATAAAACTAACCTTCTACTAAATAACTTAGAAAACTATGCAAAATAAGGCAACCTTTTTTTATAGCACATCAAAACACTTCAAAACTATTATTCACTATTACCATGAATTAAAAAACTATTCTAATCCTTAAACAACCATGTAAGGTAAAACTCGTAGTTTGTGACTTCTAATCATGTTCCTAGCCAAATATAGCATGAAAAAAGTTAACAAAATCATCATATATATAAGGCATCATTATTATGCATCACTCCCTTCTCTGTAGGGTAAGGTAAGATTGCAATCTTTACCCTGCTACTATACCCCAGGTTATTCCTCATTGCAAAGGGTATGCTACAGAATGCCACTTTTTACTACAAACAGCAAAAAACTATCCTTATTAAGGATAGTTTGTCTTGTATATTTATTGAACTAATTAGGGTTCTTTCGAAAATCGTCTCCCTCCTGCCGAAATATAATAGTAACAACCGCCATGCCTTGTTCTTGCTTCCACTGAACCGTCCCGTTATACTTTTCTACTACGCGCCGCACATTCTGGATTCCATATCCATGATGTACAGCATCCGTTTTGCTGGTACAGTTAAAATCAATTTTCCCCTCTGGCACACTATTGCTTACAATCAAATATAATTTCTCCCGGAATCTCTTCACCTCCATCTGAATCAGGCGCATTCCTATCACCTTCTCCAGCGCCTCCCTTGCATTTTCTAGAAGATTGGATAGCAAAACACAAAAATCGACATCTTCCATAAAGAACTGTTCCGGGAAATATCCATCCATCTGAAACTTAAAGTTTCTCTCTGAACTCAATTTGCCCAGAGAATAACTAATTATGGAATCCGCCAAAAAGTTTCCTGTCTGAACTGTCCTTACTGAATCATAGCTTGCCGCTATCTCCTCAACATAACTTTTTAAATCGTCTATTTTATCATTTCTGCAAAACTCTGAAAGCACAAAAATATGTTTGTTAATATCATGCTGCAAACTCTTCATATCCTCATACTGCATCAAGGAGTTTTTGTAATGCTGGTGCTGTAACGCCAGATAACTCATATCTGCATTATGCAATTTCTCAAGATGAGCCTTTGACTGCCTTGTATAAAACAGTAGAATGCAGATAATTATAAATATTACTGCTACGATTACAACCAATATAAAAACAATATCCTTCTGGTCATGCGTAATTGTCCCATAACAATAACTCTGCACACCTCCTAAAGCCAGTGAAACGATAACTAATATAAATATTAAGAGGAAGTATTCTGACGTAGACATTTCCTGAAACAATAATTGGCACTTTTTTTGAAATGATTTTGCTCTATATGCCAATGCAATCCAGAACAAAGCGCCCATACACCCCATAATCATTTTTATATAAATACTAGGTTCTGTTTGTATAGTAAACATTAATGTTAAAAAAAATACCATAACATCCACCATCGTGATAAAAAACCACATTAGAAAAAAGCTTCTGACTTTTTCTGTCAACTTTCCCTGCATTATACATACCACCAAGATTATTCCCCATGCATTTTTGAACCAAAAGATTCCATGCGGCATCCCTGCAGATTTAATCAATATTTGCACCACTGGAATAGACAACACATACAATATTGGCAAATACCTTGTCTTTTTCTGGCTATACTCAAATCCAAAAAAGTAATGTCCTATAATTATGTATTTTATCCCCTCAATTATAATATGGTAAACCCATTCACAGAAACTCATCAATAATACCTCGCATTTCTCTCACAAAAACTCTCATACAGTTCATCAAAACTTTCTCGAAATCCACGGTTCACAACAATTTCTTCTCCCAGCAGATAGATTCTCTTCTTTGTATGTTTTCCGATAAATTTAAGGTTTACCAGCCATCCCCGGCTGACCTGCACAAAATCAGCTTCGCGGAGCAGCTGCTCCATATCCTTCAAGCTGCTCCGAACAAGTGCTGTCGTACCATCCTTAAAATACAGATTACAATATTCACGCTCCGAATGAATCTTAATAACATCCCTGCTATGGTAAGTCTCATCAATTATAATATCCTTTCCATAAAGCGTTATGGCAAGGCCAAGATACCTGTTTAGTTTCGCAGACAGCCATTCCTTACAGATAAAACCAATCACATTAACACCAAACGCATCTGGCATCATTTCATCATGGCTTGTCACAAAGATTACCTTTGTCTGGCTGTTTCCAGTCTGTAGCTGGTCTTTCAGCGTTACACCATCCATCCCTGGCATCTCAATGTCCAATATCAGCAAATCAATCTGTTCTTCTTGCTCCAAAACCTCCATGCCGCTTTTTGCCTCACAAATTTTGTAAGACAGATTCCTCCCCGCAAAGTATTCCTCACAAATCACTTTGATCAGTTTCCTCTCATGTACCTCATCATCACAAATACAAATGTTCATTTTGCTATCCCTTCCTCCATAATAATGAAATAAAATGGCAGAAAAACCCATTCTTTAGACAGCACTCCCAAAATCTATCTCTGCCTGTAAAGAACAAAATCTTTCTGCCATTCACTTTTAATGATACGTCTTATTATACAAACGATAGGGAAAACAGTAGCATTCCTGCCTTCCCCAAAATGTTTATTCCACAAATTCCCCAAACTTACGGAAACGCTGATACCTCTTTTCTAAAAGATGGCCCAAATCCATTCCCATTAGCTCTGGAATTGTTTCAAGCAGTGCCGATTTAATTTCTGCTGTAGTATATTCTAAATTATTTTCCAGCCCCTCTCTCGGCTCTATAAACATTCTATCAATAACTTCATTTTGAAGCAAGTCCCTTGCTGTCATTTTCATCAAAGCAGCAGCTTCCGCCGCCCTCGAAGAATCCCTCCACAGAATACTTGCAAACCCCTCCGGTGATAACACTGAGTACATGCCATGTTCCAACATCCATACGCAGTCTCCCACTGCCAGCGCTAATGCGCCACCGCTTCCACCTTCGCCAATAAAGATGCTGATAATCGGTGTTTTTAACCTTGACATCTCCATTAGGTTCCTGGCAATCGCCTCACCCTGCCCACGTTCCTCTGCACCAATGCCGCAAAATGCCCCTGCCGTATTGATAAATGTAATAACAGGGCGGTGAAACTTTTCTGCCTGTTTCATCAAACGAAGCGCCTTCCGGTATCCCTCTGGATTCGGTGCGCCAAAATTGCAGGCAACGTTCTCCTCCAGTGTATGCCCTTTCTGTATCCCGATTACCGTAACCGGAATTCCATCTAGAGATGCAATTCCTCCAACAATGGCGCCATCATCTGCAAAAAGCCGGTCACCATGAAATTCTAGGAAATCCTTAAAAATTTTCCCGATAAATTGTTTTGTATTCGGTCGCTCTATCTTCCTGACAATGGCCACAGATTTCATTGCATCGCTCATTTTGCCCCCTCACTTTCTGGCTGACTGTGCAGGCGCAGGATTTTTCCAAGCTCATCCCTAAGTTTTTCCCTGTGGACTATCCTATCAACAAATCCATGCTCTAGCTGAAATTCTGCCCTCTGAAATCCTTCTGGGAGCTGCTGATGGATTGTCCCCTGGATCACTCGCTGGCCTGCAAATCCAATCAAAGCCTTTGGCTCAGAAAGAATAATGTCCCCAAGCATTGCAAAGCTGGCTGTCACACCACCTGTCGTAGGGTCTGTCAAAACTGTCACATACAAAAGCCCTGCTTCGTCATGCCGGCCAAGAGCCTCAGATACCTTTGCCATCTGCATCAAAGAAATAATTCCCTCCTGCATCCTTGCGCCGCCGGATGTTGTAAAAATAATAATCGGAAGGCTGTTACTAGTTGCAAACTCCACTGCCCTTGTTACCTTTTCCCCGACAACGGACCCCATGCTGCCCATCATAAAATGGCTGTCCATAATGGCTATCACTGTATCCTGGCCGTGGATTTTACATCTTCCGGTCACAACCCCCTCAAGAATACCCGCCTTTTTCTGCGCCTTTTGAATCACACTATCATACTCTGGATAATCCATTGGATTCTGCGGCTGCATTTTTGCATCTAATTCCTCAAAGGTACCCTCATCACATGTAACAGCAATTCTCTCCGCCGGGCTCATTCGGAAATGGGCATCACAGTTTGGGCAGAGTTTATACTCTGTCACTTCTTTTTTATAAATAATCGCTTTACAGGTATTACATTTTATCCACATTCCATCCGGAATAGAAGGCTCGGCTTTCTGCCGTCTCTTATCACTCTTCTTTGTCCGTTCTCCACCGTCAATGGAGACATAACTCTTTTTTCCAAATAAATTCAAGGCATTCTCCAGTCCTGCGCAAGTCACTGCGCATCATTATGAATAATCATTAAACCGCTAGGGACTGTTCCAAAAAGTCTGTGGATCGTCCTTTCGTCTCTATTCTATCAGATTATTTTCCAGAAAAGAAGTATCAAACTCCCCTGCAATATAATCTTTATGGTTCAGGATGCGATTCTGAAATTCAATATTCGTATCAATTCCGTCTATAATAAACTCATATAATGCCCGCCGCATCTTTGCGATTGCTTCCTTGCGGTTCTTTCCATGAACAATTACCTTGGCAATCATAGAATCATAATATGGCGGAATCTCATATCCTTCATACACCGCAGTATCAACGCGGATACCAAGGCCGCCCGCCGGAAGCAATAGATAATCAATAAGCCCCGGACATGGTGCAAACCCCCTATCAGGATTTTCCGCATTAATCCGGCACTCAATCGCATGGCCGTTTATCTGAATATCCTGTTGCCTTACAGAAAGCTTACTGCCATCCGCAATCCGAATCTGCTCCTTAATAATATCAATCCCAGTAATCATTTCCGTTACCGGGTGCTCTACCTGAACTCTTGTATTCATCTCCATAAAATAAAATTGGCCCGACTTGTCGTATAAAAACTCGATTGTCCCGGCACTCTGGTAGCCTGCCGCCTCTGCCGCACGAACTGCTGCAGCACACATCTTTTCCCTTGTTTCCTCAGAAACGGCAGGGCTTGGTGCTTCCTCTAACACCTTCTGGTTTTTCCTCTGCAGCGAGCAATCCCGCTCTCCAAGGTGAACTACATTTCCGTAATTATCACCTAAAATCTGAACTTCAATATGCCTGGCATTTTCTATTACCTTCTCCATATACATGGTATCATCACCAAATGCCGCCTTTGTCTCACTTTTTGCTGACTCAAATGCCTTCTGCAGCTCCTCTTTTTTTCGAACTATACGGATTCCTTTTCCGCCGCCGCCTGCGGAAGCCTTTACCATCACTGGATATCCAAGCTTCTCCGCAGTCTCATATGCCTGTTCCATATTCTCTATAATCCCATCACTCCCTGGGATTACCGGCACATCTGCCTGAATCATCATTGCCCTGGCATTGGATTTGTTGCCCATCGCATCAATAACAGATGGATCAGGTCCGATAAACTTAATATTGCACTCTTCACACATTGCCGCAAATGTACTATTCTCCGACAAAAATCCGAATCCCGGATGAATTGCCTGCGCCTTCTTTTCTACCGCGGCACTGATGATATTCGTCATATTGTTATAACTGTCTGCCGCCTTTGCCGAGCCAATACAAACCGCCTCATCCGCAAGCTGGGCATGAAGTGCCTCCCTGTCCGGCTCCGAAAAAACTGCTACCGTTTTAATTCCCATCTCACGGCATGCCCTGATAATCCGGACTGCGATTTCTCCCCGATTTGCTATTAATACTTTGTCAAACATCTGCGCCTCCAATATCCAAATCCCAGGCAAAGCCAATCACTCCGCCGGATGATTTTAACTATCACTCAATGATAAACATAAACTGCTCTACCTGTGCTGCCACTTCATCCCCGACATAGGCAGTGCCATGGCCAATACCAATATTCCGCTTTAATTTATCAATTTCTAGTTCCAGCCTGAGAGTGTCACCCGGAACAACTTTTCTCTTAAACTTCGCATTCTTGATTGCCCCAAAATATCCAGTCTTTCCGCGAAACTGCTCCATTGATAAAATTGCTACCGCCCCAGCCTGCGCCAGTGCTTCTACAATCAACACACCAGGCATAACCGGTTCCTGTGGAAAATGCCCGGCAAAAAAAGGTTCATTATACGATACATTCTTTAGAGCTGTAATTGATTTTCCCTCTACCATCTCTTCCACACGGTCAATCAGAAGAAAAGGCTGCCTGTGGGGAATAATCGACATAATCTCGTTGATATCCATTAACATATGATTTATCCTTTCTGAATAAAAGTGGCAACTACTTTAAACGGAACAGCTCTTGCCCATATTCCACAAACTGGCCATCCTTTACAAGAACTTCCGTAATCGTACCGCTCACTTCGCTATTTACCTCATTCATAAACTTCATTGCCTCTATAATACACACAACATCACCTTCTGATACTGTATCGCCAACCTTTACAAACGGAGCCTCCTCCGGCGCCGAACTTTGATAAAATGTACCAACAATCGGTGCCTTAATTACTTTTGCTCCCTCTTCCACTGCCTTTTGGCTTGACACATTCTCCGCCTGTGCTGCGGCAATATCCGGTACATCCTCCGGCTTCCCATTCTGGCTGACCGGCACAGACATTGCAGGTGGCTGCACAATCGGCTGTGGCATTGCAGGCGGCATCATCCATGGAGACACAGCGCCACGGTTCAGCCGGATTCTTGCATTATCTAACTGCACTTCCATATCATTTAAATCTGTCTTTTCAAATATGGCAATTAATTCCTTGACTTCATCATACTGCATACTGATTACCAGCCTTTCTATACTTAATCCATGTCTCCCCCGTTATTCGCGTAAAAGACTTCTATTTACCACTCCACTTTTTAAAACAAAGTACAGCATTATGCCCGCCGAATCCTAATGAATTTGACAATGCATACACTGCATCTTTCGCCTCCCTACCCTGATTTGGAATATAATCCAGATCACACTGTTCATCCGGTGTATGATAATTGATAGTTGGCGGTAAAAATCCTTCCTGCAAAGCCTTTACACAACAAATCGCTTCTACAGCGCCAGCTGCACCTAATAAATGGCCCGTCATAGACTTTGTAGAACTGATGGCAGCCTTTTTCGCCGCCTCCTCCCCTAATGCAAGCTTAATTGCCTTTGTCTCTCCCACATCATTTGCCGGGGTACTAGTTCCGTGAGCATTAATATAGTCTACCTGCTCCGGTGTAATTCCTGCCTCTTTCATCGCAAGATGCATTGCTTTTGCGCCGCCCTTTCCGTCTGGGTCTGGCAGCGTAACATGATACGCATCGCAAGATGCACCATATCCTACAATTTCTCCGTAAATCTTTGCGCCACGTGCCAATGCATGTTCTAATTCTTCCAACACCAAAATGCCGGCTCCATCACCCATTACAAAACCATTTCTCTCCTTGTCAAATGGGCGGCATGCCTTTTTCGGGTCTTCTTCTGTCGTCAAGGCTGTCAGATTTGTAAATCCAGCTACCCCAACCTCACAGATGGAACCTTCAGCTCCCCCGGCAACACAGACATCCAGATAACCATGCTTAATATTGCGGAATGCTGTCCCAATGCAGTTATTTCCAGTTGCACATGCCGTTACAATATCCTCACAGACACCCTTTGCCCCGATTCGGATTGCAATATTGCCGGCAACCATATTTCCTATTGTCATTGTAATAAAAAGCGGGGAAACTCTTGCAGGCCCCTTCTCATCCATTCTGCGAACCTGCTCTTCCATTGTCATAAGGCCGCCGACACCAGAACCAACAATAACACCTACCCGGTCAGCATCTTCATTTTCCATATTGATGCCGGAATCCTCAAACGCCTGAACTCCCGCTGCCATGCCGTAAATTGCAAAAAGATCATTCCTCTTTACATCTTTTTTTGACATATACAATTCTGGATTAAAATCCTTCACCTCTGCCGCTATTTTCACCTTAAACTCTGTCGTGTCAAATTTTTTAATGTAGTCAATACCACAGACACCATTCCGAATCCCATCCCAAAAGGCATCAACAGTATTTCCAAGCGGCGTAACTGCTCCAAGCCCGGTAATTACACATCTTTTTTCCATCTTAACCCTCCTGCCGCCATGCTGCGGCTAAATTATGAAAGCAAATCCTGCTTTCGCTTTTGCTACATCACCGTGCCGCCATCCACATTTATTACCTGCCCGGTAATATACGTGTTTTTAGCAAGAAATACTGCCACATTTGCGATATCCTCTGTCTGTCCATAGCGCTTCAGTGGAATTACCTCTAACATTTTCTCTTTCTGTTCATCTGTAAGGACAGCAGTCATATCCGTCTCCACAAATCCCGGCGCAATCGCATTACATGTGATCCCGCGCGCTGCAAGCTCTTTTGCAACAGATTTTGTCAACCCTATGATTCCTGCCTTGGAAGCTGCATAATTTGCCTGGCCTGCATTCCCCATCACGCCTACTACTGATGCCATATTTATAATAGCTCCGCTGCGCTGCTTTAGCATTACGCTGCTTACATGGCGCACCATATTAAAGCAGCCCTTTAAGTTTGTATCAATTACAGTATTAAACTCTTCCTCGCTCATGCGCATCAAAAGCATATCTCTGGTAATCCCGGCATTATTTACCAGAATATCAACAGAACCAAACTCTTTCTTTGCCTGCTTAATCAGTGACGCTGCAAATTCAAAATCGCTGACATCTCCCTGAACCGGAAGACATGCCACGCCGCAGCTCTCTATCTCCTTAATCGTATCATCTGATACGCCGCTGTGATAATTCAAAACTATGTTACAGCCCTCTTTTGCAAATGCGGCTGCGATTGCCTTCCCAATTCCCTTTGCTGCACCAGTAACAATTGCCGTTTTTCCTTTTAACATCTCTTCCTCCAATTATATTGCCTATACAGATTTCCTATGCCGCCTGCCTCAGACAGAGAAAATATTTATACAATTTCTTCAAGCTTTGCCATTGTTTTTGACAAAGAGCTCTCATCTTCTACATTTAAAATAGCCACACCCTTAACTGTTCTCTTTACAAAACCACAGAGCGCCTTGCCAGGTCCCAACTCAATAAAGGTATCTGCGCCTTTTTCATACATATTCTGAATAATATCAGAAAACCTGACTGGACAGCAAATCTGCTTTGTCAAGATTGGGATAATATCCTTCTCCGACGCGACAACCTGTGCATTTACATTGGTATAAACCGGAATTTCCATCAGCTTTATATGCATTTTTTCAAGCTCCGGCCCCAATTTTTCTGCCGCCGGCTTTAACATCTCTGTGTGGAACGGCCCGCTTACTTTTAACTTGACTGCCATTTTAGCGCCCTTTTCCTTGGCAATCCTCGCCGCCTCTGCCACAGCCTTTGACGCCCCTGCAATAACAATCTGCCCTGGGGCATTGTAGTTTGCCGGGATAGCCAGACCAAGCCCCGCCTGGACTGCCTCTTCACAAGCAGCTTCTACTGCCTCTGTATCTAAACCAATAACAGCATACATTGCCCCCTCACCAGAGGGAACAGCTTCTGCCATGAATTTTCCTCTTTTCTGTACTAATGCGACGGCTTCCTCAAAATCCATTGCACCACTCGCAACATACGCGGAATATTCTCCCAAACTCAGCCCGGCTGTCATCTCTGCCCGTACCCCCTGCTCCTGAAGCACCTTCATAGCAGCAATACTCATTGTCAGAATTGCCGGCTGTGCGAACTCTGTCTCTCCAAGCTTTTCTTCATCATT
Organism: uncultured Lachnospiraceae bacterium; assembly: GCA_910585905.1. GTDB lineage: Bacteria > Bacillota > Clostridia > Lachnospirales > Lachnospiraceae > Butyribacter. The sequence goes on along the minus strand of CAJUID010000012.1, from coordinate 48,665 downwards.
AAAACAAATATCTTTAATAGAATATCCCAATACCTCGTCAGCCCGGTCAAATATCTCTTTTGCAACGGAATAGTTTTGGTAAAGTTCTTTTCCCATCCCTGCATATTGTGCGCCCTGGCCGCTAAACATAAATACTGTCTTCATACGATTTCTTTACTCCTTTGCGGTAAAAGCGGCGTTTTACAAACCAGCTATCTCCTTAAAACGCCGCCCTGCACCTTTTCAATGCCTATTTGTGGCTTTCTACGAAATCAACTGCATCCTTTACAGTTACGATTGCTTCTGGATTTTCTACAGAAACTTCAAATTCATCCTCAATATCATTGATAATCTGGAATAAATCCAAAGAATCTGCGTCGAGATCCTCTTTTACATTTGTCTCTAATGTAATCTCATCCACACTCTTTCCTGTCTGCTCTGCAATAATTTCTCTGATCTTTTCAAAAACCATAATTCTTTCCTCCTGAAAATGTTTATAATTTATATACACTGCTATTGCAGTAATACACTCTACCAGTCAATTAACATGGTTCCCCATGTCATCCCCCCGCCAAAACCAGACAAAATAATTTTGTCACCTCTTGCAATTAACCCCTTTTCATTCAACTCATTTAAAGCAATTGGAATACTTGCAGAAGAAGTATTTCCATAACGTTCCATATTCATATAAAATTTTTCATATGGAATGTCTAACTTTTTGGAAATCACTTCCGTAATTCGGACATTTGCCTGATGTGGGACAATATATTTTATATCCCCCTGCGTAAGCTTTTCCTGGGACATCACCTTTTGCATACTTTTTATTACATTTTTAGTGGCAAATTTAAAAACTTCCCTGCCATCCATATGGACATACCAATCTGGATGGACACCAGATGGAATTTCATTAAACGCATTGGAACAAGGTGAATATCCCTCTGTCAGAATATGATACTGATCCCCACAAGAACCAAGGTCCTCACAGATAATTCCAGCATCCTCTGACTTCTCCACATATGCCCCGCCTGCTCCATCTCCAAATAAGACACATGTAGAACGGTCTTTCCAATCTATAATTTTAGACAGGGTTTCCCCGCCAATTACAACCGCATTTTTATAAACGCCTGCCTTTATATATTTATCTGCTATGCTAAGCGCAAACATAAACCCACTGCACGCTGCCGCAATATCAAAAGCAACCGCATTAACCGCACCAATCTCCTTTTGCACCATGCATGCAAGGGACGGCGTCCCAAAATCAGGCGTTACCGATGCCACAACAATTAAGTCAACATTCTCCGGTGCAACCGATGCCCTCTCTAACAGTTTTCTTGCTGTATCAGCCACCAGTTCGGAAGTATTCTCCCCAGAAGAGATATGCCTTTCCTTAATCCCTGTCCTCTGCGTTATCCATTCGTCGCTGGTATCTACGATTTTAGATATATCATCATTTGTGATAATCTGTTCAGGAACACTTGAAGCCGTTGCAATTAATCTGGTCTTTATCATATTTTTCAATCTCCTATTTTTACATTATATCTAACTCCCGGCATTCCTGACAGATAAACTCTTCTAGATTTGCTACTGCATTCCTGACAATCTTTTTTTCTGCCTCCGTCATGCCTTTAATCAGCGTCGCCCCCAGTTTATGGTGAAATGCCTCATGGATACGATAAATCTCTTTTCCCTTTTTCGTCAGCCCTACCTTTACAATACGCCTATCCCGCTCACTCTTATAACGCTCCACATATCCTTTTTTCACCAGATTATTCATCCCCACTGTCAGGGTCCCTACCGTAATATGCAGCTTTGCTGCAATTTCACTCATGCTACTTAGCTCTTCCATACCTGCCGCCGCAATTGTATGGATCTCCGTTATCGACAGCTTCTCATGAGATTCCCTGTTAATGGTTTCCTGCTCCATTTTCATGACGTTTTCAAATATATCAATTAATTGCGCACTGATTGTATTAGTGTTCTCTTCTCTGCTCATGAACTCTCCCTGAAAAATATTTTGTTTTTCAAAACATTTCAAACCTATTTGAGTATATTCTAAATACATAGGGTTCGTCAACTATCCATTTGATACATTTTTATTCAAAAAAACAGAGCGTTTTTGTATATTTTTTCCATAAATATACAACCTATCTGTTATAGCACACTGATGATTTTTTATAAAATCTGACATTTTAAATACTTTGAATATCAAATCTTTCCTAGTCCGCTTGCAGGATTCTCTATTTTCGCGCAAAAAGGATGGAAACCCATATCGCAATGAATTTCCATCCTTTTGTACTATTTGCCTTCTTCCCGACGGTTCCTTAACATCTCCAAAGTCGCCAGAAGCACATCATCTTCCCAAGGCTTTGGTATCAGATATTTTAATCCGATTGCCTTCACTTCTTCTAATGTACCGGAATCACAAAGGGAACTTAACATTAATATTGTTGCAGATGGGTCTTTCTTTAATAGAATTTCAGCCGTCTCCAACCCGTCGATCCCCGGCATAATTATGTCCATAATCACAATATCTGGATGAAGTTCTTCATACATACGAATCCCTTCTTCCCCATTTTTCGCATATCCTATCACTTCATATCCGTTTTCTTCCACCAAATCTTTGATTTGTTTTGATGCGAACGGAGAATCATCTACTACCATTAGAGTTGTCTTTTCCATTATCCTACCTCCTCATTTTCACTCTGTAAAGAATATTTTATAAAAATATGTAATCTGCCTATCTCTGTGTGATATGAAAGCCACCGCCCTGAATGAACTCCCCACTTATCCTCCAGCGGTTCTTCTTCCTGATAAAAACTCGGTATTGACAACCTAGATGCCTGCCCTGCCAGGTTATTCATCCTAGAAACCGCATGGCCGCATGCGATATTAATATATTCATTTAAGTACAGAGGGACTTCCTCTTTGGAAGGAGTTACGCCATTATTCATCGCATTAATAATGTAGCGGAACAAGTCATCTGAGAACTGACAGATTACAATAGAATTAATATATCCATGCGTCTCTATCGCCTCCCGATATCCCTTATTTAAAAGATCCGCCTTATCTTCTTCCTTCCCCTCTTCATCACACACCTTTTTCAATTCTAATTTGACAAGCTTTTTGGTTACTTCACAAAATGAAGTGTCAAAAATCTCTTTAACATCCATATTCAGCACAAAACCACCCCCCATCAAATTAGGTAAGTCGGATTAATTTCCAAGAAAACGCATCTTTCCTTTGGAGCTATTTTTATTCGGCTTATTCTCTGCCGGCTTTTCCACATACACGCTGCTGAAAGTATTCGTCATCTTTCCCTTACAATCCTTACAATATCTTCCGGTCAAAATCGGCTTACCGCACGACTCACAGTCAATAGAAATACCGGAATCCTTAGAGAAAATCAAACGTTCCTGACGAACCCACTTTTTAATCTGCTGAATCGGAATATCATTTTCTTCTGCAACAATCGCCATATTCGCTGTCGGATTCTTATAGATATAATCTCTTACCTCAAAAAACTTATCTTCCATCTCTTTCACACAGGATTGACATAACGATTCCCCGTTGTAATTAAAGAGCTTCCCACACTTTTTGCAATTTCTTACATCCATAGCAACCTCCTAATTTTTTTGACCAATACTGATGCATAAAAAATATATTTTATATACACCCTGCCTGCTTAAAGTTTGAGCACACGCCTCTATTGTACTGCCTGTCGTATAAATATCATCAATAAGTATAACACATTTCATAGCGTTGTACAACTCCTGTGTTTCAGTTCGGATAGAAAAAGCACGACACAAATTCACATAACGTTCCCGGTCTGAGAGCTCTTTTTGTGGTAACGTATTCTTTGTGCGCACCAAATAATCAGAAACCACAGGCACACCACACAGCTTTCCAAGACTGGCAGCTACCAGTTCTGCTTGATTAAATCCCCTTTTGCGGTAACGCTCCTTGTGGATTGGTACGGGAATCAACGCATCTGGGGCAACCCGTTTAATCCATTCATAATACTGCTTATACATTACATCTGCATAATATTCGGCATACTCCTGCCTTCCATGATATTTAAAACGGCTGATAGAGCCCCGCATCAAGTTGTCATATACAAAAGCAGCACGGCCATATGCAAAAGAACTCTCCTTCCCACTGCAGTCTAGGCAATATTCCTCTTCTTCCTCCACTGGCTTGCCACATTTCATACAATAATTCTCTGTGATAACTGCCGCCTTGCCTTCACACCGGCAGCATAATAACTGTTCTTTTATGGTTAATACCCCGTCACAAAGGGCGCACCTCTTTGGATAAATCATATCTAAAAGCGTTCTAATTATTTTAATTGCCCATCCTCCTCTATCATCTCCTGCAGCCTCTGGCAAAGGCTGGAATACCGCTTCTGTTCAAATACATTGCGGATCATCTGGTAAATCGTCTCCCTGCTTCCCACCAAGGTAACACATTTCTTTGCCCTAGTCACTGCAGTATACAAAAGATTTCTATTTAAAAGCATTCTTGGTCCCGTCAAAATCGGAATAACCACTGCTGGATATTCACTTCCCTGAGATTTGTGGATGGTAATGGCATAGGCAAGCTCCATCTCGTCCATCTGGCTGTATTCATATGTAACAAGTTTGCCCTCCTCAAATTCTACTTCCACAGCCTCTTCCGTTTCCATAATCCGCTTTATTATCCCAATATCACCATTGAAAACACCTGTCCCTTCCTCTAACACATCGCCATATGGTGTTTTCTTTCTCCACTTAATCTGATAGTCATTCTTAATCTGCATAATCTTATCCTGCTCCCGGAAAAGAACACCGTGAAATTCTTTTTCCACCTTCTGGTCACTTTTTGGGTTTGCATAACTCTGCAGAATCTTATTTAGGTTCTCTACACCAAGCTCCCCCTTCCTCATTGGCGTTAGCACCTGAATATCATAGACAGACGCATTAACATAAGAAGGCATATTTTTCATAACAAGCTGGATAACTACATTTATTACATCCTGCGCTGCATGGCGCTCTAATTGAAAGAAGTCCTGATTCTGGTTATCCAACGAAATCTCCTGCCCCGCATTAATTTTATGGGCATTTACTACAATCTGGCTCTCCGCAGCCTGCCTAAAAATTTGGTTTAGGCGCACTACATTGCAAAAATCTGCCTTAATCATATCACGCAGTACGTTTCCCGGTCCAACAGATGGAAGCTGGTTCACATCCCCTACCATAATCAAGCGGCATCCCGGCACCAACGCTTTCAGCAGCGCATTGAGCAGATAAATATCTACCATAGAAAATTCGTCTACGATTACCACATCCGCCTCCAACGGCTGCAGTTCATTTCTCTCAAAATGCATCCCACTTTTATCATCATCATTCATACCGCCGTTTAATTCCAACAGCCTGTGGATTGTCTGTGCTTCCCATCCAGTTGTTTCCGACATCCTCTTAGCAGCTCTTCCAGTCGGCGCCGCTAAAAGTACATCCATCCCATCCTCCTCTAATAATTGTAAGATGGTATTAATCGTAGTTGTCTTTCCAGTTCCAGGACCACCTGTTATTATCGTCACGCCATTCTGTACCGCCTGGCAAACTGCATTCTTTTGTAAGACATCCAAAACGATTCCCTGCCTGCGCTCAATCTTTGCGACTCGCCCGGCAAGTTGACCCTGATCCACCGGGAAATCCAGATTCAAGTCTAAAAGCATCCTTGCACAGTTCATCTCCATATAATATAGATTGCTGGCATACAGCCTCCGCTCTTCCCATGCATCTTCCATCATAATTTCTTTATTCATTGTCAATGCATCAATCTGACTAGAAACCATTTCCCGGTCTACCCCCAGCAATTCTGAAGTCATTGAGACAAGCTCTGATTCCGGCAGATAACAATGCCCCTGGCTTCCTGACTGCTGCAGTGTATATAGCACGCCCGCACGGATACGGTATTCTGAATCCACATAAAATCCTGCCCTCTGTGCAATAGCATCCGCAATCTTAAAGCCAATCCCTACAATATCTTCAGCCAATCGGTATGGATTTTTTCTTAAGACTTCATAAATATCATCTTTATAATAACGGTAAATCTTTACTGCCATATTCATAGAAATGCCATATTCCTGCAGAAAAATCATTGCCTGGCGCTGCTGCTGTTTCTCATGGAACTGCTTTGCGATGCCAATTGCCATCTTCTGGCTAATTCCCTTTATCTCCGCTAACCGCTCCGGCTCCCTTTCCATAATATCAAATGTATCTTTGCCAAACTTTTTAACAATTCTTGATGCCAGGGCTGGCCCGATTCCTTTTATTGCCCCAGAGCCAAGATAGCGTTCCACCGCCATAGTATCGTCGGGCTGTTTCGTCTCGTAACTGTCCACCTGAAGCTGGGGACCATAATTTTTATGTACTGTCCTTCTGCCCCGTACCAAGAGATATTCTCCCTCCGCCACGAAAGAAAAACAGCCTACACAACACTCCTCCTCTTCCTCCTCGGAATCCGTCTGCGGCTTTACCAAATAAAGCACTGTATAACCATTTTCCTCATTCCTAAATGTAATCCGATCAACGTATCCTTCAAATTCCTCCATGCTGCTGCTCCATTCCTAATTATTAAAAAAGTGCACCGCCAGCGCTGGTGCGCTAACAAAAAAGTCCCTGACTTTTTTGTCGGTGTACCACTACGTTCGGCGTAATTTCCTATGAAATAACAAAGAGCCACTGTAAAAACAGTGGCCCGAATATATTTAATCACTGGAGCGCACTCCGCTCCTCCTCTGCCAAAACTATATAGCACTATACTATAAGTTATAATTATTATTACTCTTAATTGAATCGTACAACTGCTGTGCCAGACCGAAAGAGCCACTATCTGCAATAATATTGGCATACTGCTCATTCTGCATATCACCAAAATACTTCATATATTCGCCCTGCTCTTCTTCCTCCTCACCTGCAATTGATTTCTTTGCCTGCTCAATAATTTTCTGAACAAAATATGCCTCAAAATTTTTGCAAACATTCATTAACTCTTCATCGGAAGAATCATCATTTACATTTCCCAATGTATTTTGCAGTGAAGATGATGCTGCATTCGTAACAGTCTGACCATATGTACTATATAAAGATGAAGTATCTAAAATTGAACTCATTTAACCACCCTGCCCTTCCTATTTTTATGCTATCATTCTTTTATCATTTTAGAACGGCCGCCCTATCAAGCTTATGACCTTAAGTTATTTGCCTGCTGGAGCATTTCATCAGAAGCAGTGATTGCCTTAGAATTCATCTCATATGCACGCTGGGTTACAATCATATCCACCATCTCATCTACTGCCTGAACAGATGAGGATTCCAGATACTTATGCTTAATCACGCTTTCCTTCAGTGCCGCATCCTGCGTCTCAATGCGCACAACACCAGAAGACGGAGACTCCGCAAAATAACTATTTCCAATCTTTAAGAGCCCTGCCGGATTATTAAACTGTGCTGCACCAATCCGAATTCCTGTATTCTGGACAGTCCCCTCTGCATTTTTATAGAAGATACGCCCATGATCATCAAAAGATAACTTCATAGTATCTGTATTTGCATCAAAAGAAATTTCATTTCCGTCTGAGCTTAACACGGCATATCCATCTGATGTAGTCAATGTAACACCGCCGCTGCTGTTGATGGCCATTAAAAAATTACCATTTCTGGTATATCCTGTTGTGCCATCCGGCATCCTTACCATAAAGAATCCGTCCCCTTGAATCGCAAAATCAAATGCGCCAGTGCTAGGTGTTATCTTTCCCTGCTCAAACTCTGTCGAGACAGCAGAAACCTTAACACCTAATCCAACCTGTCCCGGAATCGGTTTTGGATTCCCCTCATGGTCGGTCGTCCTTCCCTGTATGGTCTGATATAACAACGACTGAAATTCTGTTCTCTCCTGTTTATAACCTGTTGTATTAATATTTGCAAGATTATTTGCAATTGTATCAAGGCTGGTCTGCTGGGCTTTCATGCCGGATGCAGCCGTCCAAAGCGATCTCATCATAATTATTAATCTCCTATCTGCCTCATAAATACCCTAGAAGCGAAACTTCCCTATATTATACTTTACCCACCTGATTTACAGAAGCATCCAGCAGGGAATCCGTTGTGCGGATTATCTTCTGATTTGCCTCATAGGCTCTGGTAATGGTAATCATTGATACCATTTCCGAAATAACATTAACATTTGACTGCTCTGTCCATCCTTGTTCCAATGCCGCCGTCGCCTCAATCATCTCAGCTCCGTTTACTGCATTATACATGTTATCTCCATATAACTCCAGATAGTCATAATCTGCAAAATCCACTAAACTAACCGTATCAACAGCTACACCATCAGCCAGCACAGTACCATTTGGCTCAATTACAATATCAACGGCATCAACCGGAACCTGCAGGTCTCCACTGCTTCCCTGAAGATGATTTCCCTCTGCATCCACGATATATCCATCTGCAGTACATTTGAACGTCCCACATCTTGTGTATTTAATACTGCTGTTGCCATAGGCATCTGCCACACGCATAGAGAAAAATCCATTTCCCTCAATCGCAATGTCATAAGTGTTTCCAGTCTGGCGCAGCGAGCCCTGTGTCCAATCCATATAAGTCTCACCAATCTTTACGCCTGGATTAAATGTCCCAATCCTCTCATCAATATAGGCATTGGAGCCATCACGGATTTTCACCGCCATATAATCCTTAAAAGAACGGCTTGTAACATTCTCCTCTTTATAACCGACTGTTGCAGAATTTGCAAGGTTGTTGCTTATGATATCCAGCCTTTTCTGCTCGTTTACCATGCCGTTATAGGCTGTATATAAACTTCTAACCATTCCTGTCCCCTTTCTTAACCACGAGCACTATGCTCCGCGAAAATGAACCTGCATGCCGCATCAGACGGCAAAAGCAGATATAAAGATCAACCCTGTTATACGGGTGTACAAACACCTCTAAACTATATCGTCACAAATCAGCGCTCTCTTAACCCAAACTACAAGCAGCCCTTCTAGTAATTTCTACCAAAACCCCTTGTCCCACGGCAAACGACGCTGTGCACTCTATATTCCGTCAACTTTATTCTTCATCATCTCTTTTTCCGGCAAGAAATTCCACAAATTTACCCGTACCGACTGCAACTGCTGTCATAGGGTCTTCCGCCGTCATGGTGTTGATGCCCGTCTTTTCCTCAATCAACTCCTCTAAGCCATATAAAAGGCTTCCACCGCCTGTCAGCACAATTCCTCTGTCAGCAACATCGGCTGCAAGCTCTGGAGGTGTTTTTTCCAAAACACTGTGTACCGCTTCCACTATCTGGGAAGTAATCTCCCGGAGTGCCTCAAGCGTCTCGTCCGAAGTCACTGTAATTGTCTTTGGCAAACCTGTTACCAGATTTCTGCCTCGTACATCCATAGATACCAGCTCTGGGCGCTGATAAGCCGAACCAATATTCACTTTGATTTCTTCCGCAGTCCTCTCACCGATTAAGAGATTATGCGTTTTTCTCATATAGCGCACAATTGCTTCATCAAAATTATCTCCGGCAACCTTAATTGAAGTGCTGACAACAGTGCCGCCCAAAGAAATCACTGCGATATCTGCTGTACCACCACCAATATCAACAATCATATTACCACATGGCCTTGATATATCAATTCCTGCACCAATTGCAGCCGCAATGGGCTCTTCTATTATCGCTACCTCACGGGCACCAGCCTCATACGTAGCATCCTCAACCGCTTTTTTCTCCACCTCTGTAACACCGCTCGGCACACAGACACTGATACGTGGTTTCCGAAAACGTGACTTACCACAGGACTTTTGGATAAAATACCGAAGCATTTTTTCTGTTACTGTGTAGTCTGAGATAACGCCTTGACGGAGCGGGCGAACGGCAACAATATTTCCCGGAGTACGCCCAAGCATCAATCTGGCATCCTCCCCAATCGCCTTAATTTTATTTGTGTCGCGGTCAAATGCAACAACGGAGGGCTCTCTTAACACGACACCCTTACCTTTTATATATACAAGTACATTCGCTGTACCAAGGTCAATTCCAATATCGCTACCATTCATTAATCTGCTTTCTCCTTTCAAAACTGCATCTTTTCGCAGCTGCTGCACAGCCACATCTTTTCCTTCTATTTTTTCCAAAGTAACTCTAATTAAACATACACTTTTGTATTATATACCATTTTATAGAAATAGAAAAGGGCATTTTTTTACAATTTTTTTACATTTCTGTAAAAATATTCTAATTTTTGCCGACAAAAAGGGAAATGCCCGCGCATTTCCCTGCAAGAATTGCACCGCAATTCTTGTCGAATACCCACTGCTTTTATTGCTTTTCCTAACAGCAAAAAAGGAAATGCAAAAGCATTTCCCTCTTTTTACTATCAATCTTTTACTGCAAGTGTTGCAGGCGGCTTTGATAAAATACCTAAAATCGGCAAAACGCTGATAATTGTATGGATTACAAAAATCACCGCCAAAAGCGCCACAACTGACCACCATGGAAATATTAAGGCAATCCCAAGCGAAGGAACTGAACTGATAAACTTAATCACAAAACTGGTTATCAAAACTGCAGGTACCGACGTATAACAGGTCATCAGCACCATTTCTAAAATATACGCTTTCATAATACTACCTTTTGATATCCCAATCAAACGATATACTGTCAATTCCTCAATACGTGACATCGCATTTGATTTTATCATAAAGTAGACCATGATCAGGGAGATTGCTGCCACAATCAAAGTTATCATTTTTTTAGCATCCATGTTGACATTGTGCTCTTTCTTATACTCCTCCATCTCATCATGATATGGTGATGAGACTTCCAGTTTAAAAGAACCCATATACTTTTTTGCAGCTTTCTGGAAAAACTCCGTGGAATCTTTCTTATTATTAGTATAAACCATGAAAGAAGCCCTATCACAGATTAGCGTATCCCTAATATTGCGGCATCCTATATCAGAAAAAACATAATCTGCTCCAACACTATCTGGTATTGTCCCTGCAACCGTGTAAGAATAAAACGCGCCCTCCCCAATACGCAGCTCACTTCCAACTTCTAATCCCTGCGCATCAAACAGTCCTTTCCTCATATAAATCTCATCATCTGCAATTTCTAAATTATCATACTCTCCCGGACATGCTGCCTGCAGCTCTTTTAAGTTGGCTAGATTATCACCCTTTGCATCCAAAGCGATTAAAATATTCTGGCCGCAATATATTGCCGGCTGCCTTGTATCACAGATACCAACAACCTTCAAAGTCTCTTCCTTCCCAGATACTGCCAAATCTCTATCCAGATAATCTTTTTCCGTTTTATATAGACTTGCTGTCACCCCATCTGTCTGTTCTAGCTTTCTGATTATGTTCCGGTCAAGCACAATCTCATTCCTAAGTTCCGGCATCCTTCCAAGAACCAGGTCTTCCTTTTTTAATTTGTCGATTGGGACAAAGGAATACCCCTTTACAGCTTGCGATAAATTTTTCATCTGTGCAAACCCAAACCCTGTCAAATAAAGATTTGCAGATGGCGTATAAAACACATCCCCATGACTATCATCTTTTAAAGTTTCTTGTATATACTCCATCGTCTTCATTCTCTGCTCCAAAGCCCGGAACGAAGTTACTTTTGCCATATTCAAGCTTATATAATGGGTATCTGTTTCTATAATTGATTGTTCATCTACCGAAACTGTATTTACAAACTCTGCCGTACTTATAGACAATAGCACCGCCGTCACAAGTAAAATAACGATAATAAATGCCTGCTTCCTTCCCATAAGCCGGATATTTTCAAATGCCATACGGCGAATCTCTTTTGCAGCAAGGCGCGCAGTGCCTTTGCTGACCGGTTTTGGCAGATTATAAGAAACCTTTTCAATCTCATCCATGTCAAACTTTGGACGCTCCTCATCTAGCATCTGAACTCCATTTGCCTGACCCTCTAAAAGGATATCGCAGCCCATATTATTCTGAATATAAATTTTACCATCCTTCCATGCCAGATTCAGGGAAATTTTTTCCGGCGACTTTCCTTTATCAAAATACATCTTAAAGTCTGCAAAATCACTTTCAAGATTTTTGCAGTCCATTTCCTTTAAATAAATATTTGCGTCATCACTCCGCTCATATGCTGTTGCAGCCGTATTGTCTTCATCCCTAACAATTTTTCCATCACAAATCTCTATTATCCTGTCACCAAAAAATTTTGCAATTCTTTTTTCATGTGTGACAAGAATTACCAGGCACTCTTTTGAAATACTTTTTAAGATACTCATTGTGCGAAGCGTATTTTCCTCATCCAGATTTCCGGTCGGCTCGTCCGCAAGTATAATATCCGGCGACTTTACCAAGGCCCTGGCAATGGATACACGCTGCCTTTGCCCTCCAGAAAGCTTGGATACCAGTTTCTTTTTAAATTTCGCCATGCCAAGCATATTTAAGACATAATTGGCACGTTCCTCTTTCTCCTGTTCTGTCAGTTTAAAACGGTTTAACGCAAGCTTTACATTATATGCTACAGAATAATCCGGTAAAAGGTAGTAATTCTGAAAAATATAGTCAAACCTGTCATTTCTGATTGGTTCCATCCGCTTTGGATCATATTTTTTAAACTCAACCTCCTCAATCCGAATCGATCCCTCCGAAAAAGTATCCAGCCCTCCTATTGTATTTAACAGTGTTGTCTTTCCAGACCCACTCTCACCAAGAATACAAACTAGCCCAGTATTTCCTAATACAAGGTCTACGCCATTTAAAACATGCTGCTCACTCTTTTTTCCTTTATTATAATATTTATTTAAATTTTTTATCTCAATCATTGGTTCAACCTTCCTTTCAATAAGTGATTGAAGGAAGCTACCGTCAATGCACTAACTACAAGATTGTAAACTACAAATACAAGATAGACTCCAAAACTATAATAAAATAACATTTCCTGTAAAACTTTTATTCCCATAAAACGAAGTATCCACATAACTATCACAGTCAGTAGCATTGCCGCCACAGAATATGCACCTATTTCAAAATAACTGATTTTGCGGATCATCTGCATTCTCATTCCAATAAACTTCATAACAAAATAATCCTTTACGCGAATTTTCATCAACGAACGTAAAATAAGAATCTGCGCCAAAAGAATTGCTGCCAGCCCAAAGGCAGAAATTCCTATAATCACAAGCCGCTCATCCACAAGCTCTTGTATATATTCCATTACACTAACCCGGTATGTACTCTGTGCTTCATATCCCATGCGTTCTAGTTTTTTTATTACAGAGTCTACTTTTGCATAGCTTGTAAGATACACAGATGCCTGAGGGCACTTTTTGTCCTCTGGAAAAAATGTATAAAAGAATTCCTCACTAACCTCCATAAGTGCCTTGCTCGACTTATGCCGCTCCTGTAAAACATCTACCGTCTGCTCTTTCGCTTCTCCCACTGGCTCACCGTTTTCATCGTACTGCTGAAAACGCAACAGCGTCGTTCCCAGCGGCACAACTGCATTCATACTGCCACCATAGTTATATGAAATGCGAACCTGATCTCCTTCCAATTCACTGTTTATTACTGGGATAAATTCTGGTTTCAGCCTATAGTCCTGCCATTCCTCAACCCACTCATACGGCATACAATATTTCCCATGATACATTTCCAATGAATACATCTGGCACATTTGCTTTGTAAAATAAATCTGTTCTGTCTTTTCTTTTAATAAGCCAACAATCTTCAAATTCTGCTCATGAAAATCATATGGCCCCCAGATATTATGCGAAGCAAAATAGCATATCTGTTGGCTATCCAATATACTTTCATCTTTGGAATATAAGACAACCTCGTTATACGCTTTTGGAAGACGTCCCTTTGCCAAATCCTTTTCTGAAATACAGTCAACCGACATCATAAAATGTTCATCGTTCAAAAAGCCAATGGTACTCTTTTCCTCACCCTTTGCACTGTCCTGCGTTCCGTAACGAATTTTATAGTCTCTATTCTTCTCAAAATAGAAATTAATATCATTTGCATAATCGCATGAATCTACCATTTCAACATGCCGGACGGAATACAGCTTTTTCACATCCTGCTCTGAAATATCTTTCCCATCCCCACGCTTCACCACAAGCCGTCTCTGGTCCTGATGGTAAAAAACAGATGTACTATACTTTTTTGTCAGTGTATCATCGCCATGCATAAAAAGCTGCCCTATAAAAATAAACGATACAACGCCAATAATAAATAGAAATGCTGTAAACAGAACTGCACGCCCTCTCTGGGTCCTACGGTTCATCATAGCAAAATAGGATGCTATCTGGCTCTGTTTCCATAAATCCTTCCACCTGCTTCTTTCTTCCCCCTCGGAAGGATTATTTTCCTGAATCACATTCTCTGCTTCTAAATGTTCTTTTTCAAATACTTTCCCTTCTGACATTTCAAGGCCGGAATCCTGCATCTGCACAACATTCGCATCTTCCGTCCCTTTCTTCTCCTCACCTTCGGCTTTCCCCTGATTGACCTGCACGTCAGAAACAATATTTCCATCATGCAGGCGCACTTTCCTAGTAACATATGCTTCCGCCTGGTCATAATTATGTGTCACCATAATAACCAGACGGTTTTTTGACAACTCTTTTAATAGCCTAATAATCTGATCACCTGTCTCACTGTCCAGATTCCCGGTCGGCTCGTCCGCCACAATAATTCCAGTGTCCTTTGCAAGTGCCCTCGCAATTGAAAGGCGCTGCTTCTGCCCACTGGATAACTCAGATGCCTTGTGCGTCTCAAATCCTTCTAAGCCAACCTGCTTCAAATATCTTTTGGCAATTTCTTCCGCCTCTTTTTGCTCATATTCCATAATAAGCAGCGCACTCATCACATTGGTAAGTGCCGTATAATGCCCTACTAAACTGTAGTCCTGAAAAACATACCCGATTTTGTTTCTGCGGTACTCCTCCCAATCCTGCTCATCATACTGGAAGGTAGGCTGACCATCAACAAACATCTCTCCATCATCAAAAGTATCCATACCTCCAATAATATTAAGTAATGTTGATTTTCCACTGCCGCTCTCCCCAGTGATTGCCACGAACTCACTTTCCCGGAATGACAGGCTAATTTTACGTAAAGCTTGTGTTACAGTTGTTTCAGAATAATAACTTTTGCTAATATCCTGCAAATAAATCTTAACCTTCTCCATAAATTACATTCTCCCTCCTTTTTTACAAAAAACAAAAAGATTCTCATCATTAATTTTAACATAATACACATAAAAAGTCATCTTTCTGTCTTACTAATTGTATTTTTCATGCATAAAATAATAATATACATTCAAAAATTGCACTATCTGTCAAAATACAGTACCGCTGTTCTTTAAATTTTCAAATATCCGTTTCAAGTATCCAAGGCATTCCGCCCTCTCTTCCAAAGTAAAACCGGAAAAACTTATTTCTTCCATATCATCTACAATTTTCTCTACTTCATCCGCAATACAAATTCCCTTCTCAGTCAAATAAACCCTTTGGATCCGAATACCATTCTCCTGCAATTCCGGCACTTTATAGACCAAATCTTTATTTACCATATTTGCCAATATACTGGTAACTGTTGCCGGCTCAATTGAACAACTTTCCGCTAATGATTTCTGTGAGCAGCCATTATTCCTTGAAATCATCTCAATCATCTTTGGCTGCCCTTTTGATAAGCCCAGCCGCTTAAAACCTTGTTGGCTTTTCTTTTCATGCAAATGAAAAATATTAATTAAAAACTGATGAAATCTATCCATTATCATTTCCTCCTGATATCTCTGACGCAACAAAACATATTATATTTTGATTTCTAATTTGCTTTCAACATTCTACCTCCTCTCCATTTCTCCGTCAAGATTCTGCTATATTTACAAAAGGGTCAAACTTGACATTGTGTAAAATTCACCTATAATAGAATTAGCTGTTTAATATAATTTCTAATTAGATTTCTAATGAAGAGCTAATCAATGGATAAACAGTCAAATAAGAATTATGGAGGTAACATGTCTATGAAACAAACTAAAAAATCTGCTTATGCTTTAGGACTTATTTTCTGCCTGGCCACAAGCCAGCTCCTGTCTTTCAAGACGCCAATGGCAGCACAAAAAACAAAATTGACCTTAAATCATTCAAAGCTGCTGCTTCAAAAAGGAAACAAAACAACTATAAAAGTGAAAAAAGGACTGCCCAAAGCAACTGCAAAAAACAAAATAACTTTTCAGTCTTCTAATAAAGGTATTGTATCCGTAGATAAATCCGGCAAAATAGCTGCAAAGAAGGCTGGGAATGCAAAAATAACTGTGAAAATAAAAGGGACAGCCCTAAAGGCATTTTGCCAGATAAAGGTTGTTGATAAATTACAACAGGTCTCCCTAAAAAAGACGGAGCTGACAATGAAAAAAGGAGAAAAAATCAATTTATTGGAATTTACCGTTTCTGACCAAAAACTTTCCTATTCCTCAGATAACAAAGAGATAGCAAAGATTTCCTCCGACGGCACATTACTAGGCGTTAATGCTGGTATTACAACGTTAAATATAAAAATTAAAGATAGCATAAAGGAGCCCGTATATATGAGTGTAAAAGTATTGCGCGATGAATATGATACCCCTCTGGGATTTGATGAAAAAAGAGATGATATCCCACATGGAAAAATGACAGAAATTTCTTATTCCTCAACCGTTACCGGAAGCACAAGAAAATGCATGCTGTATACTCCTCCAGGATATTCTGAGGATAAGAAATACAATGTACTCTACTGTATGCATGGAATTGGAGGTGACCACAAGGAATGGTATGTTAATGGCTCCCCGCAAAACATCCTTGATAATCTGTATGCTGAAAATAAACTGTCAGATATGATTGTAGTTTTCCCAAATGGCCGGGCAATGAAAAATGACAGCATCCCATCTAATATTTTTGCTGCAGATGCTGTCGCATCATTTTCCAACTTTGAAAATGATTTAAAACAATGCTTGATGCCATATATCAATGAAAACTATCCTGTTTATGGCGATAAAGCACATACTGCTATGGCAGGTTTATCTATGGGTGGAATGCAGACCGTAAACATTGGCCTTAAAAACCTAGACCTCTTTGATTACTATGGCATCTTCTCCCCAGCACCGACAACAGATGCCAACCTGATGGGAACAAACAAAGAATTGTACCCAAAAGTAATCTGGCTATCCATAGGAACTTCCGATACAACAAGTGGCCAGATGGCAAGCAACACACATACGATATTAACTGAACAGGGAATCGACCATATCTATTACCGAATGCCTGGAGCACATGATTGGTCTGTTTGGAAAAATGGGCTGTACAATTTTGCACAATTAATTTTTAAATCATAATCCTAGGGAAACCAAACTATTACTACTGTATAAGCCAGTCGATTGACTGGCTTATCTTGTTTTTATAGTGTATAATGGAAAACAAAAAAGCGAGGAACAGCTATGAATATAAACAATTCACAAAATATCATAATCCAGAAAGAAAAGCAAAATATCAGCAAATATACTGGCCTGCTCTACAGCAGAATCTTCCTTCTTTTCTGCCTTTTTGTCCTGCTTGCTGTATTGCCATCGGCTCCATTCTACTTCTTTGTATTTCTTCTGCTCTGCCCTTGGATTTTTTCTAATATTGCTACATCCAGGCACAAGTCCCAAACACTATTGTTGTCTTTTGGTGCAAAGTCTTTTTATTATACGCCAATAAAACTCTCCGTTGAAAAATCTATCGGATACTGCATTGTTTTGCTGCTAGTAATCTGGCAGATTGTATTTCCGCCTACCGAAGCAGCATTCCCCATTCTTCGGCTTGTTCCTGGTTTCTTACTGCTGCTCTATCTAATCTTTAGGATTACCGCAACTGCTATTGCCCGCCGCATGATTCACCGCATCTATACAAAACTTTTATTATTAGATTAAGCAAAAAGCGCACCACCTGCGCTGGTGCGTTAGCAAAAAAGTCTCCGAATTTTTTGTTGGTGTACCACTACGTTCGGCGCAATTTCCTATATTATGAAAAAGGACTGGCATTTGTTAAACACTCTGCCAGTCCTTCTTCATTCAAATTTTTCTATGCCCACGGCGCCTGTTCTGCAAATGCAGAATCTACAATGTCATCAATTTCCGCAAAATCATATTCCAGCCCCTTCATAGCTGCCTGGTTCATCTGGTCAACAGTCTGGTTTGTAGAAACCGTCTTTGAAGCAGATGAATTACTTTCTGTACTGCCAGAATAATTTAACGTACTTCCCAACAAAGCAGATGCCTTTGTTGAAACCTGCTCTGAAAAGTATTCATATAATTCCTGAACTGTCTGATAGGTCAATGACGAGGTATCCTCCGTTTTCCCTGCCTCCTCCAATACAGAAGACAGCTTATCTGCCATAGTGCTAGCCTGGATAGAATCCGCATAAGAATTTAGCTTCATTCCTGTAAGGTAATTCTCCAAAATGCTTGAAAAACTAGATACACCACCCAGAGAACCAAGCGCACCTAAAGAACCCATCGCGCCAAAACCATCATTGCCGTAATTTCCCGAAATAGAGTTTAACATTGTACTGGTAGGATTATTATTAATCATATACTGATAATACAATGTCTTTTCATCAAACATAACATTTGCCATGTCACTCCTCCTCCCCTTTCATATTTCTCTGCCACCCTAATATCCAAAATATAATACCATACCCTAGCAAAAAAGTCAAAAAATAGTCACTATAGACAAAATCTCCTAATACTTGTAAAATTGTAGTATAGACGCATTGAAACCTGCGTTCTGTTTAAAGGAGGAGAAAAACGCTATGAAAAATATTAGAAAGATATTTTTTTCCGATTTACATTCGCTGATACGAAACCTATACGTCCTGATTATTGCACTGGGACTTTGCTGCCTTCCGGCTCTCTATGCATGGTTTAATATCTATTCCAACTGGGATCCCTATGGCAATACTGGAAATATAAAGATTGCAGTTGCCTCACAGGATACTGGATATACCGACACAAAAGGCCAGACAACCAACACTGGCAACAGTATCCTTGAAACCTTAAAAGAAAATACAAGTATTCACTGGGTTTTTACTTCTGCTGATAAAGCAAAAAAGGGCGTATACAGCGGCGATTACTATGCTGCTGTTCTTCTGCCAAAAGATTTTTCCGAATCTATGTACCAAGGATTCATGCAGGACTTAAAACACCCTCAATTAATCTACTATGAAAATGAAAAGAAAAATGCAGTGGCTACTAAAATTACTGATACAGCTGTCACCACCCTGCAAAACAACATCAATAAGATGTACATTTCTATTCTGGTTAGCAACGCATTTGAAAAAGAAGATAAAATAGTAAATGGGGCAGAACAACATGATATTCTCTCCACACTTCAAAAAAAAGTGGAACGCATTGCAGATAACCTTACCAGTTATGCAGGCACTATCACCTCCCTAACAAACGCAAACACAAAACTTTCTGTCACTATTGAAAATGCCAAGACAGAGTTAAACCAAATTCAGAAGAAATTAGAAAACCACACCACTCCTGATAATGACACAACCGTGGAGCCTTCCCTTTTGGCAAACCTACTGCCAAAAAGCAGAGCGGTGTCAAATTCTCTCTCTTCTGTCTCGCTACATATTAATAAAATCAAATCCACAAAAGATGTTTCGCTCAAAACAAAATATTATAAAAAAGCAGTTTCCCAGTTAGAGAAGGCGCAGGCGCAGTTAAAGAAGATAACAAACGCTTTTCAAGTGCTCCCCTCCGATTCTAACCTGCGAAACCATTATCAACAACTGCTGGCAAAGCTTGAAAAGCAGCAAACTGCTGTGGACTCCTTAAAAAGGCAGCTCATCCTTGGGATAAACACCATAAAAAACATTCAGGAAGGACAAGAAGGGAACATAAAAAATAAATTAGAAAAAACGGAAGCCACATTGCAAAATGCAGTTTCTTCCTTACAAAATACATTTGACAATATTATTGTTCCTCTCGCAGAAGAGGCCGCTTCGCTGGCTGACACATTACAAAAAGACATTGCCAATTCTATACAGAACATTGCAGATGATATTACTTTGTTAAAGCAGGTCTTGATTGGAACCAAATCGGGACTCTCTTCTGCCAACGAAAGCCTCGCATCCCTATCGGACATTCTTAAACAGTCCACAGAAGGCTTAGAGGAAATCACTACGGCCATACGCTCCATTTCAGAAAGCGAATGGCTGGAGCAAGCTTTATCCTTTATAAAGGGAAACCCGGAAGCATATGGAGAATTCTTTTCCGCACCAGTAAAAATCAAGACAGAACGGGTATACCCTGTAGAGAACTATGGGTCAGGAGTCACGCCATTTTATACTACATTGGCTATTTGGGTCGGGGGTATCTTTCTAGTATCTATGATAAAAACTGCCCCGAACCGAAAAAAATTTCCAGAAGCAAAGCCACATGAGTTATTTTGGGGGCGATTCCTTCTCTTTTTCCTTTTTGGGCAGCTGCAGACCATAATTATTGTAGTCGGCAACCTTGCCTTGCTGCACACACAGTGCCTGCATCCAAAGCAGTTCTGGCTGGCATCCGCCATAGCAAGCTTTACATTTTTATTGCTGATTTACGCCTTTACTGTATCATTTGGCGATGTTGGAAAAGCTTTCATCGTAGTTATCGTTGTAATCCAGATTGCAGGTTCCAGCGGGACCTACCCAATTGAAATCCTGCCGGAATTTTACCAGAGAATTTATATCTTTTTCCCATTTCCTTATGCAATTAATGCTATGCGGGAAGCAATCTGCGGATTTAATGGCAACGATTTTTATATCTATTTATTCCAGCTCCTGCTCTTTGCTGCTGCCGCACTGGTACTTGGGTTGGTAATCCGCCTTCCATTCCGCAGAATAAACCACTTTGTTGAAAAGCGAATGGAAGATACCGGACTTATGTAGGATGTAAAAAATGCATTAGGGGGATCATATATGAAAAATCAAGATAAATATGAAAAGATGTATCAAGAGCTACTAAAGCAACAACAGGAAATCCACAACCGCAACCAAGTACATATCCAAAACGGCATTAAATATATTATCTTTATTCCTCTGGTCTTTTTGGCATTGGCCTTTTTTACAGAAAGCGGTAAGGTTATCTTCCTAACCCTCTGGATTGCATCAATGTTTTTACTGTCCGCCTATCTAATCTATATTGAATATCTAGACTTCCAGATACAAGAAAGGATTGCAAAAATAAGCGAAAACTCAGATATGGAAACCGAGACACTGATTGGCGGCAAACTGGATGATTTTGAAGAAAATATTTTAGATATCTTAAAAGAATGGGAAGAAAGCCTGCCACCCCGAAAAAAAATAGAAGATATGATAAAAATGAGGCACTTATCAGAAAACGATAAGCAAAAGAAAGGAGAGCAGCCATGAAAAATATTTGGAAAATAGCAAGAAATGATTTCCGAAACATATCTACAAATGTAGTAGCAATAGTTCTTGTAATTGGTTTATGTGTGCTCCCCTCCCTCTATGCATGGTTTAATATTTTGTCTAACTGGGATCCTTATCTTGAAGATGCCACTTCAAATTTAAAAATTGCTGTCTTTTCCAAAGACACCGGCATCACAGTCGGAAGGCTTAAACTGTGTATCGGCAGCTCCATTACAGAATCATTGGGAGAGAACACTACGATTGGATGGGTCTTTCCAAAAGATGAACGAACCGCAATCAATGGTGTATACAATGGCAGCTACTATGCAGCTCTGGTGATTCCTGAGAATTTTACAAAAAGTATCTCTGGTATTGCAGAAGGAAATCTAGACGGAGGAACTATCTCCTACTATGAAAATGAGAAAAAGAATGCAATTGCTACAAAAATTACTTCAAAGGCCAAAAATGCTGTGGAAACACAGGTAAATCGTACTGTCTTTAGCACAATTACAGAAATTATTACTAAAATAGGAGATTCTCTAAAAAACATAGAAGAACAAAGTTCAATCCGTACTACAGCGGCAGAAAAACTAGAGAGCATAGAAAACGAAATTAAACACTATATCGCTTCCCTAAATGCGGCTAACTATGCCGCGGAGTCCACCAAAGATTCCGTTGCAACCCTTGGTAAACTTTCCAAAAAGATGGTATCCGATTTACAGCAGGATCTATCGCTGCTCTCCTCTGGTACATTCAAGCTCACCGGGCTACAGACTGCCAGCATCCGTCTGGCAGACTACGCAGAAGTCTTAGAAACTGGCGGAAATAGCCTGGCACAATCAATTAAGCTTTTAAAAGACCTGCAACAAACAGTACGGCAAACCAAACTGGAAATAATTGGAACAGAGGACAGTGAACAATTACAAAGTATTCTTTCTGTCCTTAAAAACCAACCTGAAGCAATCGGCGGCTACTTCTCCTCACCAGTGGATTTAAAAACTGTGCCCGTCTATAAAACCAAAAATTACGGTTCTGCAATGGCACCGTTTTATTCTGTCCTTGCAATCTGGGTGGGTTCGCTGATTCTTGTCGCAATTATCCACACAAAAGTGCATCCTTTTGAAAAGGAAAAACCATTTAAGGTATATGAAGAATTTTTTGGACGCTACACGATATTTTTCTTGATTGGACAGATTCAGACGTTGATTTGTGTATTGGGCAATCTATTCTTTTTAGAAATTCAGTGCCAACATCCATTTTTATTCTGGTTTGCATCTGCCGTCAGCAGTTTTGTATTTACCCTGCTAATTTATGCATTGGTATTTGTATTTGGAAATGTCGGTGAAGCCCTTGCAGTTGTTATTATGGTAATTCAGGTCGCCGGCACCGGCGGAACTTTCCCAAAAGAGGTACTCCCTGCCATATACCAGAACGTTTATCAGTTCCTCCCCTTTCCGTACTGCATGACAGCACTTAGGGAATGTGTTGCCGGAATGTACAAAAATGATTATTGGATTGCTCTTGGCAAATTAATACTATTTGCTGTCGGGGCACTTGCAGCCGGATTGCTTTTGAAAAAACCTTTTATTGGAATCAATGAGCGCATTGAAAAGAGCAAAGAAAAAAGTGATCTGATTGTATAACCATTCTTCCTATTAATACCGTTTCCTTTGAAAAGATAAAAGGCCGCAAATTGATACACGGCCATATCATAAATTAAAATGCACCGAACGCCCTTTTCGGCAATTCGGTGCATTTTAATTTAAGCTGAAAATGGGACTTGAACCCACGACCCCTTCATTACGAGTGAAGTGCTCTACCAACTGAGCTATTTCAGCACTGAATAGTATTTTATAATAATATCTCCAAAAGGTCAAGTATTTTTACAGAATTTTGTAACGGCAGCAATAAGAAGAATTACTATTCACGGTTAATTTCAGAAAAGAACAGAATCATTGTGCTTGCACATAAGATTCTGGCACTTTTCCTGAAATCGACTGTATAGCTATTGTTCTTCCGCCTCATCTACAACATCCTTCTTCTTGTCTTTTGAAAACTTATCAATCAAATCTGGAACCATATCAAGCACCTTGGTAAGCCCATCCTGATTTTTCACATTTACCAGTTTCGTTTCTCCATTTTTAATTACCAAAATCGCACTCGGCTGGATTCTTCCACCCATCGCGCCGGCTCCATTGTCCTTTTTCGTCGAACCGCCCTGGCCAGAAAACGCTCCTGCCCCAACGCCAAAACTCACATCTACCAGCGGGAGGATAATCGTGCCATCATCAAACCTGACAGCATCCCCCACTACGGTCTTGCTGGTAATAAAGCCCTCCATACCTTTAAATAACGAATCAACCGTCCCTTTAAAATTATTTTCTCCCATTACAATGCCTCCTTCATTAATTGCTCTGCTTCCCTTCTAAATCGGCCCCATTCGCCGCGAAGGAATATACGAATCAGTATCATTCCAATTGTGATCAGAGAAATTCTTCCCCGAATCATTAAATGCCCTTCCAATCTCTTCTCCTCAAAATCCGGTGTAACCTGTATTCCTCGGCCACATGACGCATAAAAAATTGCCGCCAGCCCAAGTATCTGTCCTGTCAGGCATGGGTCTCCTGTCCCAAATACAATGTTTCCCCGAAATACTTTTGGCTTTAATTTTCTCCATAAATGTAACACATTATCCTTTAGGATGCAAACCATTCTCTGTGTATTTTCTGAATACCAAAATATTTTTGCCTCACCGAACCACTCCACCTTTTTTCGGATTTTCTGGAAAATGGAACGCATCGAAGAATAAAACTGTCGCACAGCCTGGCAAAACTTGACCAGCTTCTTCCAAAATAAATAAAAAGGCAATCTGTGCCAAAAGGCTTCCACTTCTTCTTCAGAATCTTTTTCTAGTATTTGTTCCACTTCATAAACTTCACGGTCCTTAACTCTGCTTTCCTTTTCCCTATTTGAATCATTAAGGTCACTGACAGTTTCATCCAATTTTCTCTCTTGCTGTCTAACTGGCTCTTCCACTGGATATTGTTTCTGTGGTTTCTTCTTAGGATGTTTCCGCTTCTTTGCTGTTGCCCTTTGATTCCTTTTCTTTGCCATGCCAGCAAAAATTCTCTGTACATCTATTCCAAAAAATCGTATCTTACTTCCAAAACTGCCATCCCGATATGCAAAAGATATATAGAGCAGACCACATAGCCAGTATACCCTTCCTTTTGCTGTGACCTCTTTATGGAAGTCCGCCTCCCCTTTATAACAGATTGGGCAAAGAAGCAGAAAAAAGAGCAACAAAAGCAGAACAAGTATTATTTTAAGTAACACGGACAAAACAGTCCCTATTACTGATAATACCACACTCATCTGACATCCTCCCCTTTTTCTGCCCCAAAATAGGCCTTGACGCTTTCTGCATTCATTTCTCCAAACTCACGCATAATATCCTGTGCCATCTGGCAGATAATTTGCTCTACCCCCGCCTGGTTTGCCGCCAGCCCTATGATTTCTATATTTTTTTCTCTATAATACTGAAACCAAAATTCCCTTGAAGAATAGATATCCATGCAATTATTTTCATTGGCAGGCAGTGTAATACAAAAACAGCCTCTGACAATTTTACTGCCCTCCACAATCTTTCGGTAACGGCCTGGCTTTTTCTTTACTTTTTCATCCATATAGAGTCCTGCATTCCAATGAAACACTATGTATTCTCCTTATTGCATAATCTCCAGCAAAAGCTGTTTTGCCACATACTTCTCGGCCTCATCATCACATTGCTGCAATGAATCTACTACATAATCTGCCACTTCCTCTTGCGAATGGAATTGAATTGGCATTACCCCAAGCGTATTTGCCATCACTGCCCTCCGCAACATCCTGCTTTTTCCTTGAAAAAATGACTTGCACTCAGCAATCAGGGCATCCGCGGTTTCTTCTGCAAACTTCTCTGTCACAATCTCGTCCTGTCTATTCTCTTCTAAATTTGCAAAAACACTATCTGATGACAAGAAAGACAAGTTCTCTAAAATTTTGAAATCTTCTGAAAGTCCCAAGGATGTGATCATTTCTTTCTGGCTTCCCATAACCTCCTCCAAGGATGCCCCACATACATTGACACTATTATAAATAGTTTCCAACTTGCCTTCTACGTGTTCAAACTGCTCCCCTAGCCAAGCCAATTTTTCCTCTTCCGTTCCAACATGCTCTTCACCACTGTATTTCCACACATCGCTGCCGTTTAGAAGGAACAATGCATTAATCCCCCGGATTACAAGCCGTACCGCATCATTCTCCTTTTTTTCCTCTGCGTGCCCTGCAGAAGCGCAGATACTGTACATTTCATTGATTAAATGGCCAAGCTGTAAAAGAAGCTCTGATATATCATTTAACTTCGATGCATTTGCCAAAATCTTCTCCTCATAAATCTGGTACATATCCCGGTCAAACTTTTCAAAATCCAGAGCAGCCAACTCCTCAAGTACAGGCACAAACTCTGTATAATGCTCTTTCATATGTTCATCTTGATACATCATGGCACCCATTCGAAACATATATAAGAAACTATCCAGCGAGTCCTTGTCACTCCCAATATAGATTGAAATACTGTTCCTTAGCCAGTCGAAATAGCGACTCCGTGCAATCCGAACCGGAAGCTGGCCAAGCATCACGCGGATATTATCACTAACCGCCGTATTATCTTCACCAGAAAAAATATACTCTACCAACCCCTGTGCAAACACACTGTCCTCCGGCATTGTCTCCATATCATCAAAGCGATACTGTATACGATTTAAAACATATTCATAAACTACAAAGCAATCTGTATAGGCAGTCAACACCTGCATTTTGTCCAAAACAACCTGGCGAAGTGCCAACAACTCCTCTGCCATCTCTTTTAACTGCACCTCTGACGGTTCCGCTTCATAATAAGTTCTTACCATTTTATGCAATGTTTCTGCGGTCTCTTTTTCAGATTCCATATATGGGTTTGTCCCCTCCTGAAAGATTTCATAAAATGTATAATATTCCATCATAAACTGCATTTCGGCAAAATTGTTATAAATCCGCATAGACTGCTTCACATATTCTGGAATCAGCTTTTTCGGATCCCCGCTTTTTGCCAGTTCTTTGACACAATTTCTGATTTTACTGCTCATTTTCTCCTCCAATCTATGGAATCCATGGGAATACACTGCCAATCAATACCCAGCTCTCAAACCATTTCAAATAAGTCTTAACATATTCCACTCCAACAGGAATACCTGTCAGCACTGGATAGAACATTGCAAACAACACCACTGCCAGACCTGCATAGACAAACATAACCGGTTTTAGCTTCGGCCTCCATTCCACCATCTTGTTCATACAGTACCCAACCATCAAAACCACAAACGGTACACTAGGGAAATAATGATAGATAAACACAACCCTTCCTATAAATACCCACGGTAAATACTGGGACAAGTAACTAAATACCAAATACCTTCCTTTCCTGTCATCTTCTACAAAGCCAAAATATAATACCATAACAAACGCTGGAATGCCTGCCCACCATACAAGAGGGTTGCCAAAGGAACTAATTCCCTCTTTTACAGTTTCGCTAACCTCCCCGGAATAAAACCAGATTGGGCGTTTCATCATTGGCCATTCATACCAGGTTGAAGAATATGGATGAGTTGCATCCAGCTTGCTGTGGTAGTCAAACATATTTCTCTGGTTGTCCACTACCCTTTGAATCAGTCCATGATCTGTTCCGTCACTCATCGGGATATAGGACAAAATATAGATAACAGCAGGGATTAGCACAAAAAAGATGCAGCAAAATCCTATTGTCTTAAAAAGTTTCGGATAAAAGCTTTTAAGTATCTGCTGATGGTAAATACCGTCCGTTTCCGCATTCGGGTGCTTTGACGCATAGATATATTCACGGAACCTCTGTATCATAGTCAGGAAAAAAATAACACACAATCCAGCCGACGCATAAATACCTGTCCATTTGCATGCCCAGCTAAATCCCATAGCAATTCCACAAAGTCCAAGCGGGACAAACGTGCTTAACAGGCTGCTGTCATAAAAACTCTTTCTTGCATAGCAGTACATAAAATAATATGCCAGTATGATAAACAAGGTAACAAACACGTCAATCGTTGCGATACGTGTCTGTACATAATGCATAAAATCAAAAGCAAACAGCACGGTCAATACCACACTAAGCCATTGCCTCTTAAAAAGCTTCCTCGCAAACAGATAAAAAATAGGAAGCATCAACACGCCAAAGAGCGCGCCCATAAACCGCCATCCAAACGGATTCATACCAAACATCAGCACGCCAAGCGCAATAAACACTTTCCCAAGCGGCGGATGGGTATTTTCATAACAATACTGATGATGGATCATCTCATATGCCGTTCTAGCATGGTATATTTCATCAAAATACGTGCCATTTTTATAAGTAGCTCTTCCCGTAAATATGTCCTGCTCATCAAACAAAGCCGGATAATCAGAAGCATTTGCCGGGAGAATCTTATTTCCGTCAGCATCCGTAAATACCAGCTCCATTAAGCTATCCTCATATGTCTGGTCACTCGGCGAAATCCACACGTAGCGCACAAATAAATCCAGATCCGCGTTATTCCAATGAAAGACCGAACCGGCATCCAATGGCGATTCTTCCGTATAACATTCTGCCCATTCATCATCCTTTGCAGAATTTGAATAAGACACCCTGTACTGTGGATTATTGGCATATCCGAGGAAATTCCAGATTTTTTTAATCTGTACCTTCTTTCCAAAGTCAAGCACAATATCACCATCTTCCAAAACAGAATATTCTGTCTCCGGCGCCTGCTTGTCCCCAAGATTTGAAAAAGCCACTGCTGCATACACTAATGTAATAACCGCCATAAAAATGAAATCTAGCATAACAAATTTTATCGGCTTATCTGATTTTTGTATAATATTTCTATCTTTCTCATGTTTCCAGGGAATATTCAACATTTCTCTATGAATCGCTTCATATTCCACTGGTTCAGAAACATAACCAGCATAGCATGTCACAGCCACATAAATAACATATATGCAGACTGCCACCATAATACATCCCACAAAAATCGGAATCTGTGCCATATTATCAAAATTATTCGGGTCAAAATAAAACATGGAATGTGCCATATTTAAAAAGGTGCCAAATGCCATAAAATTAAAAGCATGGAACAATTTTTTCCTTGGCCTTGTGGCAAAACACAGCAAAAGCAGGATAACCGCAGGGTAAATGTAACGCTCATGCATGCGCACAGAAGCCGTAAACACACATGTAACAATCAGCGCTGCAGTAAAATAATATTTGGAACGAGAATCCTTACTTTTGAAGAAAATAACTGCCGATAAAATAACGGTAGCAAAGATGCTTAGCATCCCCCATGTCTTATACGCAATCCCCAGCAGCGTTTCCGTCTGATCTGCCCAGTTTCTTCCAATCATTGTCCAGAAATTATATGCGTTTACGGAAGCATAAGGATAAGACCCCAACGTCTCTGTATACTGTTTTAATGCACTCTCAAAACCGAACGGAAGCATTAGCAGCCCAATACAAAGAATTGCAGCAATACCGCTCCCCAGGTTTATCCAGAACTTTTTCCAAAACACCGCCCTATCGTCATGGCGGTAAGACTCTATAAAAATCTGCTCTACAATACCATAAATTAATACTGGTGTAAAAATAAGCGACTGTGGCTTAATCAAAATGCCAAGTGCAAAAATAAAATAGGCAGGTATTAGCTTCTTCTCCGTAAGAAAATAGCACATTAAAATAATGCACAATGTAAATACACTATCCACCTGGGCCCAGACAGCACTGTCTAAAATAACTGCAGGTGTCAGCAAAAACAGGCACGCGATGCAGGCTGCGCCTGTCTCCTTAAA
Source organism: uncultured Lachnospiraceae bacterium (assembly GCA_910585905.1). GTDB lineage: Bacteria > Bacillota > Clostridia > Lachnospirales > Lachnospiraceae > Butyribacter. Next base: position 19,257 of record CAJUID010000012.1, on the reverse strand, counting down.
TTTTTTGCATGCAATCTTATACACAAGCCATCCGATTGCCATATCAGACAAAATAGCAGGCAACTTTGTTAAAATAATACTTAACGCAGAAGTCTGTGCAATATGAAAAATAGAGCGCACCGCACCAATCGCATACAGCACATACATATAGCCAGGTGGATAATCCGTAAATGCATCCAGTGTGTAAAAATTGCCGATGCCGTTTTCAAAAATCATATCTGACCAGGCTAAAAAACAGTTAATATCTACTTCATAACCACGGTATGCAACCGCCCCGACCAGCCTTATCAAAAAGGCCACTGCCATAACTGCAACCAAAATCGTAAGGCCAATCTTTTTTTCCTGCTCCGAGGAAACTTCAATCTGCCCTGCCCCACTATGCCTTCTCCGGCGTTTTTTTCTGCCCTGCTCCCCTTCTGGCGCTGTTCTGAAGCTTCGTAAAAACCTGATAGCAGGCTGATACCCCAGATAGAAAGCAAACAGAGAAGCTATTGCTATGATTAATATTATTTTCATATATATCCTCCAATTTAAAATATCTTATGTCTATTTCCGCACATGCTGGTGGGTAAACAGATGGTCTGAACAATACTCGTAATTCCCCTCGCATTTTGAACAGAACCTAAAGTCCAGATTTTCATCATCAAGCTCTGTACGGCCGCAAACAGCACAGCGATGCCGTGCGCCACCTTCATAACGTCCGCCCATTGCTGTTTTTCTTCGGAATTCACGCCTTCTGTGTATCTCCTTTGGATTAATTCTCTGATAATTCCTTGTGGCAAAGAAATAAATGAGGAAATTTGCCATAGCGACTATAATCGCCACTGCAACACTAAAGTGCATGCCCGCATATTGAACTGCCCCATTACCACTATACTGTAAATATAGGAATCCGTACCGTATATTACTAAAAATCTGATACAGCATAAAGGCAGCATCCAGAATAGCCAGCCATTTCACCTTGATTGGCAACACCATATACAGAAGAAATTCCATATTTGGATTGAGCAGGGCAAAGGCAAAGAACATGGACCAGTAAATATATTGGAATCCCGAATCATAAACCGACGCATGGAGCGGTGACAAATATAAAATCAATGCTGCAACAATATTGAGCAGATATCCCGAAAAAAAGTACATATTAAAGCGGAATGTCCCCCATGCCTGTTCAAGGGAACGCCCAAATAAAAAGAAGAGATTTACCTGAAATAAAAAGAAGATAATGCTGATTAGCATCCCCATCCCATCAGCAAACCCGTATGGCTCAATTAGGAACGTAAAAAGCCTCCAGACCTGTCCGTGGAATACTGCGTCCATATCTAAACACAAATAACTATAATAGATTTGTGGATTCAACATCCCAATCACTGCACCTGCACAGTACAATGCAACTACATATTTAATCAAATCCGGTATCGCATAACGGCCGAACTTGCGCTCCAACTTATTTAAAATCTGATTCATTGAATACTTGTCCTTTCTATATATAATGGGGTCACTTATTACACATTATAGTAAGAGGGCTTTCCTTTGTCAAACAAGAAAACCCTCTTTTTCCCCGACATGCCATATAAACTATTTTACTATCAATCTGAATCCCAAATGTAATATGCCACGCCTGGAAGCATATATATAGTAGAAATATCGTTCTTTTCCAAAAACTTTCCTAAATCCCCATCCATTTCCTGTAGGATATCCGCCAGGGTATCACCGGGCTTTACTACATATTTCTCCCACTCCCCAGAAGGCATCTCTGCCTGGGATTCCATTTCCATCCTCTGTCCATCTGGAGTTTGGCCTACCGTTCCGTTTTCCACGCCGGAAAGCGGCACTACATTTGGCATTTGCCCATCTGGAGCAGGCTGAGGAGCTTTTTTTGCAGCAGGCTTTCTAATCTCACCTGTGCAGGTAATCTCCTCCTCCCCCTGCATCATCCTGCTCTGGCGAACCATATTTCCCATGCTGTTCGCTTCCGGCGACATCCCACTTACCGGATAAGGCGTCATCTGTCCCTGGCTGGTTGGAATACAAATTGTATCTCCCACTTGCAGGTTAAAAACATCAACATAAGGATTTGCACGAAGCAGAAGCGCCAAGGCTACATTGTATTTCCGACTGATTTCATACAGCGTATCACCCTTTTTGATGGTATGGGTTACCCCATCACAATACTCATAATTCATCTGACTCATTTCCATCACTTTTTTCTATATTATATTCCCCTGCCAGGGAATTGGTTCCACCACCGCCCATTTTTGGAACTTTTTACAGTCCGCAGTTTTCGTCATTTTTCTTGCATTTGCAAAAAACTTGTCATATAATAGGGCATTATGGTGAGTTTTGCATATTACATAGTAACTGTTCCATATGTTTATACAGTTACAGAACCAAAAACATGCGCACCAGAATGGAGTAGTTAATTATGAAAATAAATTATAATACCCTTGGAATTGATATTGGTTCCACTACCGTAAAAATTGCAATTCTTAATACCGAAGGAGAAATTATATTCTCCGATTACCAGAGGCATTATGCTAATATTCAGGAAACTCTGGCATCCATCATTCAGGATGCATACAACGAACTAGGTGATTTACCGGTATCCCCTATGATTACAGGTTCCGGCGGTTTAACTCTCTCCAAGCACCTCGACATACCATTTGTACAGGAGGTTGTTGCCGTTGCATCTTCACTCAAAGACTATGCGCCACATACGGATGTCGCAATTGAGCTTGGCGGGGAAGATGCCAAAATCATCTACTTTACCGGTGGGATTGATCAGCGTATGAACGGAATCTGCGCAGGTGGCACCGGTTCTTTTATTGACCAGATGGCAACGCTGCTTAAGACTGACGCAGCCGGCCTAAACGAATATGCTAAAAATTATGAGGCAATTTACCCCATAGCAGCTAGATGTGGTGTTTTTGCCAAATCCGATATACAGCCATTGATTAATGAGGGAGCTACAAAAGAAGATTTGTCAGCTTCCATCTTTCAGGCAGTGGTGAACCAGACAATAAGCGGTCTTGCCTGCGGAAAGCCAATCCGTGGTAATGTCGCGTTTCTTGGCGGCCCGCTTCATTTCTTAACGCAGCTTCGCCAGAGCTTTATTGATACACTGCACCTTACCGGTGAACAGATCATTGCGCCTGAACACTCGCATCTATTTGCCGCATCTGGTGCCGCAATGAATGCCAAAGAAGACTGCCAGACTTCGTTAGGCAATCTATCCCAGAAACTTTCTGAGGAAATTCATATGGAATTTGAGGTAACCCGTATGGAGCCCCTATTTCATGATGAGACAGAATACAATAACTTCCTTACAGAGCATTCAAAAAAGGATGTTAAAAAAGGTGATTTAGCGAACTATACAGGTGATTTATTTCTTGGAATTGATGCTGGTTCCACTACAACGAAAGCTGCCTTGATCGGCGAGGACGGTTCCCTGCTGTACTCATTCTATAACAGCAACAACGGCAGCCCGCTAAAGACAGCCCTAAAAGCAGTTAAGGAAATCTATTCTAAGATGCCGGAGGGCGCAAAGATTGTCCGTTCCTGCTCAACAGGCTACGGCGAGGCTTTGATCAAAGCTGCGCTAATGTTAGATGAAGGTGAGGTAGAAACTGTTGCCCACTATAATGCCGCCGCGTTTTTTGAGCCAGAGGTAGACTGTATTCTAGATATCGGCGGACAAGATATGAAATGTATTAAAATCAAAAACCATTCCGTAGACAAGGTACAGCTTAATGAAGCTTGCTCTTCTGGATGCGGTTCATTTATTGAGACATTTGCCAAATCCTTGAATTATGAGGTAGCAGATTTTGCTAAAGTAGCACTTTATGCTGAAAATCCGATTGACCTTGGCTCCCGCTGTACCGTTTTTATGAATTCCAAGGTAAAACAGGCACAGAAAGAGGGTGCCAGTGTGGCAGATATCTCCGCCGGCCTTGCCTATTCTGTTATTAAAAACGCACTGCTTAAGGTAATCAAACTGACTGACCCAAAAGACTTAGGGAAAAAGGTAGTCGTACAAGGTGGTACGTTCTATAATGATGCGGTACTCCGAAGCTTCGAGCGCATTTCTGGATGTACTGCCGTTAGGCCGGACATTGCCGGAATCATGGGCGCATTTGGCGCAGCACTGATCGCGAGGGATCACTATACTGGGCAGAAGACCTCCATGCTATCTATTCAGGAAATCAATGACCTACGTTTTGAGACATCTATGACGCGGTGCCAGGGCTGTACCAACCACTGCCTTTTAACAATAAACCGCTTTACCGGAAATAGGCAGTTTATCTCTGGAAACCGTTGTGAAAAAGGTATTGGGAAACAGAAAAATGAAAAAAATATCCCTAATTTGTTTGACTATAAAAACAAACGGCTGTTTTCTCATTATATCCCGCTGGAGGAAACGGAAGCCAAACGCGGCATAGTAGGTATCCCACGCGTATTGAATATGTATGAAAATTATCCATTCTGGTTCACATTTTTTACAAGACTTGGATACCGGGTTGTCCTATCACCGGAATCCAGCCGCAAGATTTATGAGCTTGGGATTGAGTCAATTCCAAGTGAGTCAGAGTGTTATCCCGCAAAACTTGCGCATGGCCATGTTACCTGGCTGGTGCGCCAGGGCATCCGCTATATCTTTTATCCTTGTATCCCATATGAGCGCGCAGAGGTAAAAGATGCAAATAACCATTACAATTGCCCAATTGTCACTTCCTACGGTGAAAATATTAAAAACAATATGGAAGAATTAAGGGATGAGGCCATTACATACCAGAACCCATTCCTGTCACTTGAAAATGAAAAGATTTTGACAAAACGGCTTTGTGAATACTTTTCCAAGGAAAATAAGATTCCTGTTTCGGAAATCAAATCTGCTGCCGCCGCTGGCTGGAAGGAAATGCAGGCGGTGCGTGATGATATTACAGAAAAAGGGCGGGAAGTGCTTCGCTACATGGAGCAAAACAAGTGCCCTGGCATTGTGCTCTCCGGCAGGCCATACCATATAGACCCAGAGATTAACCACGGTATTCCTGAGATGATAACTTCGTTTGGAGTTGCTGTGCTGACAGAAGACAGCATATCAGAGCTGGGAACTGTAGACCGTCCTACTATTGTTATGGATCAATGGATGTACCACTCAAGACTCTACCGTGCCGCCTCATATGTCAGCACCAGAAATGACCTTGAATTGGTACAGCTTAATTCCTTTGGATGCGGCCTGGATGCAGTTACTACGGACCAGGTAAGCGATATCCTGACAAAACAAAATAAAATCTACACGGTTTTAAAGATTGATGAAGTAAACAACCTGGGTGCCGCACGTATCCGAATCCGCTCTCTTCTTGCCGCTGTGCGTGACAGGGAACGCAAAAAAATTCTTCCGACAAGGAGCGACACAGCACATCACCGCGCTGTTTTTTCAGAAAACATGCGGAAGGATTATACAATTCTGGCACCCCAGATGTCACCAATCCATTTTGACCTGTTAGGGCCTGCACTTTCCTCGTGCGGATATCATTTTGAAGTTCTCCCAAGCACACCAGATTGTGTGGACTATGGACTGAAATATGTAAATAATGATGCCTGCTACCCATCGCTTCTCGTTGTTGGCCAGTTTATGCAGGCGCTACTGTCTGGCAGGTATGACCTTGACAAAGTGGCACTTATTATCACTCAGACAGGCGGCGGATGCCGCGCCACAAACTATATTGGCTTTATCCGGCGTGCACTGGAAAAAGCTGGTATGTCGCAGATTCCTGTTATCTCCATGAGCGCAGGCATAGAAAAAAATCCTGGCTTGGATATTAATCTAAAAATGATTAACCGGGCAATGCAGGCGCTTGTTTATGGCGATGTGTTTATGCGGGTACTGTATAAAACCAGGCCATATGAGGCAGTACCTGGCTCTGCCAATGCTCTGCATCAAAAATGGCTCTCCACTGCCATAAAATCTGTGCAAAATGGAAAAAAAGCAGAATTTAAGAAAAATATACAAGGTATCATTAAAGATTTTGACGAATTGCCATTAAAGGATATTAAAAAACCGCGCGTCGGCATTGTCGGCGAGATTCTTGTGAAATTCCTTCCGCTTGCCAATAACTTTCTGGTTGACCTTTTGGAAGAGGAAGGCGCCGAGGCTGTCTGTCCTGATCTGCTTGATTTCTTTATGTACTCACTGTACAATGCAAATTTCCAGGCGGAATACCTTGGAAAAAAGAAGTCAAGTGCAGGCATTAATAACTTCCTGATCAACTGTCTGGAATACTACCGGAAAGCTGCAAAGGATGCTTTAAAAGCAAGCAGCCGCTTTGAACCCCCAGTGCCTATCCGAACATTGGCGGAATATGCTTCCCCTATCGTATCCTGCGGCAACCAGACTGGGGAAGGCTGGTTCCTGACTGGAGAGATGATTGAATTAATTCGCTCTGGCGTATCAAATATTGTCTGTGCCCAGCCATTTGGCTGCCTGCCAAACCATGTCGTAGGCAAAGGAGTGATTAAGGAACTCCGCCATCAATATTCTAATACCAATATTGTAGCAGTAGACTATGATCCAGGTGCAAGTGAAGTCAATCAGTTAAACAGAATTAAACTGATGCTTTCCACCGCGGTTAAAAATATGGACTAAAACATTATTATTCGCGACTAATTTCAGAAAATAGCCAAACTTGTCGTCCTGCACAGAAAGGATGACTATTTTCTGGAATTTTCGTGTAGGCTGTTCTAAACAGCAAAAGCAAAACAAAAACTGCTGGTTTTGCTGCGGCAGGACAGTATAACTGGGTGGTTTTCTGCATGATATGTAGAATGGCTGTGAAGAGTAAACAACTGAATGGGGGATTTTCGTGAAAATATTAGTTTACCGCTGGGATATTTACCCTTATGATGATATTATAATGACTTTAACCAAGCAGGGACATCTTGTGGATGTCCTTGCTTTTCCTATTGAAAATCATATAAAAGACAGTGCATTTGAAGAAGCTTTCCTAAATAAGATACATGCTGGTGCTGGCTACGACCTAGTTTTCTCTCTAAATTACTATGCGGTAATTGGAACCATTTGCAATAATCTTGGGATTCCCTATGCCTCCTGGACACTTGACTCCCCGCTATTAAGCCTTCAGCACTCCTCCATCTTTTTTCCTCAAAATTATATCTTTCTCTTCGATTATAAAGAGTACACGGTACTAAGACAAAAGGGAGTTCCTCACGCCTATTATCTTCCGCTTGCCGGAATACAGCTTGATGCAACTTATGAACTGACCGTGGAGCCATCTTTTGACTATGAGATTTCCTTTGTCGGTACTCTCTATGATAAAAATCGGTATGATGAGATGTGCCGGCATCTCCCAGACTATCTCTGTGGATATATGGATGCTGCCCTGGAAGCACAGAGAAATGTCTCTGGCGGCAATCTGCTATCTGAAATGCTGAATGACGAAATCCTAACCGCCCTGTCCCAATATGCAACAGTGTGTAATGGGACATCTTCTCTGGAAGAACTGCGCATGCATTTTGCAACATCTGTCTTATCCTACAAGTCTGCAGCGGACGCCCGTATAGAAGCTCTAAACGCGCTTGCATTAACGCACGATGTCCATCTCTTTACTACCAGTAAGGGTGAACAGCTACATAAAGTACATATACACCCTGCAGCTCAATACCACACAGAGATGCCATATATTTTTCATCACTCTAAGATCAACTTAAACCTCACGATTCCTAATATAGAAAATGGGATTCCTCTGCGCACTTTTGATATCTTGGCAAGCGGTGGCTTTCTGCTGACAGATTACCGCCAAGAGGTCTGTAAGCAATTTGAGAACGGAAAAGAACTCGTTGTTTTTGACGGAATCAAAGACTTAATAAATAAAACAGAATACTATTTAACACACCCTGAGGAACGAATTCAGATTGCCCGAAACGGACAAAAGAAAGTGCAGCAGCTCCACCAGTACAAAAACCGCTTGACGGAGATACTGCACACTATATTTAATCTTTAAAATAATTTTGGTCAAACGCTGTCATACTCTTTTCCTCCTGTTCCTCTTTCGGATGCCAAGGAGTTTCCTCGGGATTGACCCCCATATTTTCGTATGCCTTTGAAAAAGCTGGCTGCTCAGGAGAATTTTGGCTGCCAAATGTATTGGGATTTTCGCCAAAAACATTTCCATTCTGTCCTATATTTGACCCAGTATTATTGTTCTGGTTATGAATTCCGTCCTGCCCCGTATAGTTATTTTGGTTCTGATCCATATTCTGGTTTATCAAGCTGCCATACAGCACATTGTCATATGGGTTTATCACTGGCTTTGCAGGAATAAAATATCCTTCTTTTGACATATTCCAGATAAGCAAGGCAGTTGCAAAAAGCAGCACTATGGTAACTGCCAGGCCACCTTCCGCCCCAAACATGCCTCCATGAATAAATTCCCTTCCTTTTACCATATCCGATGTAAAGAGAGACGGCTGAATCTTGTTGCCGCTAACTGAAATTCCAAATATGTTTCCCTGCACAAAATTCCATATGCTGTGAACTGCCCCCACTACCCAGATATTTTCATACCGCACAAAAAGCAGCCCCATAAAAATGCCAAACAGTGCTAGATTGAGAAATGCCAGAAAACCAACTCCTGCATTTAACCCATGTAACATCGCAAAGAACACCGCGCTTAATATTACAGATGCAGTGACACTATACCGCCTGCTAAGAGACACCAGCAAATATCCCCTGCAGATCACCTCCTCTGCCATGCCCTGCACGAGATATCCAAAAAAGAACCCCAAAATATACAGCCAAGTTGTGCCTTTTGAGGATACTATATGAAACACGGTACTGCCCGTAAGGACACAAATCCCATAAGCCATACCAAATGCCGCAGCGCCTAATGCAATCCCTCTTAAATACTCTACAGCCATTCCTTTTTTCCGAAAGCCCATTGTTACAAGCTTCCTCTTTTCAAGCAGCCTGCAGTAGAGGATAACGATTATAATAAAAGCTATTTCTGTAAACAAGTTGGCAATCATCACCCAATCTGGCATAGCCAACATCATATTCATTATTTTATTAAAATCCAGGGAATTGCTAAATATCATGCTCATATATTCCTGATCTTTCAGCAGATATACCGTTAAGAATGGTGTCTGTAATACCCCCATAAGAATACTTCCCACAAAGAAGATCAGCAAGGCAATCAGCATCTCTAACACCGCGGGATGGCTTCGCGCCGTCAGCGCCGCTTTCATAAATTCTGGTTTTTTAATATCTTTCATCTTTGCCCCTCCATTTCGTGAGCTATCTTTTATCGCTATTTAATGAGTCAGTATACCATATTCTGTTATCAGTTTACCTTAAGGTTTTCTAAAAAGTCCTTTGGTTCTTTTGCAGCCACCCTCTACTGTCCCACTGTAATATGCGCGCTTCCTTCTTCTTTCTTATCTTTAAGTGCGCTTCCGTAGATAAATTTATGCATCTGCTTTACATTTTCGTCCAGAGGACTGGCAAGCACTACGGACATTCTTCCGACACGGGTTATTTTATAGCACCCTTCTACCGGGACGTTTAGCGTCTTTAATTTTGGATTTTTGTCACGCACTTGTACGCCTGCAGTCAAATAGCTTACTATATCTGCCTTCTTAATATTCGTCGTCAGCATTGGCAGAATTTTAGGAATCATTGCGACAAGCTCCAATGTTGACTTTTTCATCATCTTATCATAGATTGCTGACATTACAGTGCGATGCCTTAGCGTTCTTGCAAAATCACCGACATTGCCATCCTTATTGACATAACGGACTCTCGCATAACCAAGCGCCTGGTTTCCATTCATATGATTTACACCAACTGTCAGATTATGGTACGCCTGGTTTGAAATATAATTTGTGCTATTTAAATACCTTACTTCTTCTTCCGATAATTCAATATCAATTCCCCCAATCGCATCAATAATCTGCTGGAACGAATCAAAATTTACCAGGACATAGCCATCCACCTCAATCCCAAAATTCTCTTTAACCGTGGCAACCAGCGTCTTCATACCGCCATTGTGATAAGCTGCATTAATCTTGTTATCGCTAAAACCTGGAATCCTGACATAAGTGTCACGCATAATTGATGTAATCGCAAGCCTGTTATCCTTCTGGTTGATTGTTACTATCATAATACTGTCTGTTCGTCCACGATTATCATTGATTGCTTCCTCTCCACAGACCAGTATATTGATTACAGAAGAACTCTTCTCAGCTTTTGATGCACTATCTAGTTGAATCGACTCTGGGTCTACTTCCTTCAGATTGCCAGGATTTTCATCTTCATCAAAAATCTCTTCTTGTCTATCAACCACCATATCATCCGACTCAATATTCATCTGATTATAATAGTAATTAATCGCTGCATATGCCGTGCAGCCTGTCAACAGAATTACCACCACAACCCCAATACAGATTTTTCCCCACAATGGAATCCTGCGCTTTGTATCCTTCTCCTGTCCCATAAGCCTTATCCTCTTTACTCTATTATTTAATTTTTAAAACTGTGAATTGGCGCTGGTATTCTTCCACCTCGATTGATAAAACTACTGCAGTCAAACTGGTTGACTGGCATCACCGGCGCATAGCCAAGCAGCCCTCCAAACTCTGCTGTCTCACCCACCTCTTTTCCTATAACCGGAATGAGGCGCACCGCTGTTGTTTTCTGATTTACCATGCCGATTGCCATCTCATCCGCAATAATCCCCGAAATCGAAGACGGTTTTGTATTCCCTGGAATAGCAATCATATCAAGCCCAACAGAGCAGACACAAGTCATTGCCTCCAGTTTTTCCAATGTCAACGCCCCTTCTGTTACTGCATGGATCATTCCCTGATCCTCACTAACCGGAATAAATGCACCACTCAGCCCACCTACATACGATGAAGCCATAACACCGCCCTTTTTCACCTGATCATTGAGCAGGGCAAGCGCTGCGGTTGTCCCTGGCGCACCAGCGCGCTGTAAACCCATTTCCTCAAAAATATCCGCAATACTATCTCCAACTGCTGGAGTTGGTGCCAGAGACAGATCAATAATTCCAAATGGAATGCCAAGTCTCTGGGAAGCCTCTTTGGCTACCAACTGGCCGACACGGGTTATCTTAAAAGCAGTCTTTTTTACCTTCTCACAAAGTGTCCCGAAATCAGCCCCGCGAACCGATTCCAATGCTTTTCGCATAACCCCCGGCCCACTAACGCCAACATTAATAATCTCATCTGCCTCTGTCACACCGTGGAAAGCACCCGCCATAAAAGGGTTGTCATCTGGCGCATTACAAAAAACAACTAGCTTGGCACAGCCAATACTATCCTTTTCTTGTGTTTTCCTGGCCGTCTCTAAAATAACTTCCCCCATTATCTTAACCGCATCCATATTCAGCCCCGTCTTTGTAGAGCCAAGGTTTACTGAACTGCAGACAAAATCGGTCTCAGCCAGTGCCTGCGGAATTGACTGGATCAAAAGCTCATCACTTTTTGTCATTCCCTTTGATACCAATGCACTATAACCACCGATAAAATTCACCCCTGTGTCCTTTGCTGCCCTATCAAGAGCATGGGCAACCTTTACATAATCCTCTGGCGTTTTGCAGGCAGAACCGCCAACAAGGGCAATCGGGGTGACAGAAATCCTTTTATTTACAATTGGAATTCCATATTCCTTTTCAATATCTTTTCCCGTGGAAACCAAATCTTTTGCTACCGAAGTAATCCGCCCGTATATCTTTTCACAGAGCCGGTCCACATCCGTATCAATGCAGTTTAAAAGGCTAATTCCCAATGTGATTGTACGGACATCCAGATTTTCCTTTTCAATCATCTCATTGGTTTCCAAAACCTCATATATATTAATCATATCCTATCGTTTCCCTTCTATTAGATTCTATGCATCTTATCAAAAATGTCCTCTCTCTGTGCCTTTACAATACAGCCCATCTCTTCACCCAGCTTTTCCAACTCATCTGCCATCACACCAAATTCTTTCCCGCAGGCAGCGATATCTACAATCATCATCATATTGAAAAAACCATCAACAATTGTCTGAGAAATATCCAGAATATTAATCTGATTATCTGCCAGATACGTACATGTTTTTGCAATAATCCCCACACTATCTCTTCCTACTACGGTAATAACTGTCTTTTTCATGATCAAATCCTCATTTCTGCACACTTTTTTATTCAAGGGTACCAAATAATGGAACAAATTATTTTGGTATAAAAACCGCACCTTGTGTGCCAGACACAGTTTATATCAAAGGACTACCATCTGTGACGGCTTGTCCCGCTCTGCTACCATCAGTTCAAAAGGGAGTTTATTGATTCCCATTTCCTCCCAAATCTGGCATTTTACCGCCTCATATGCCAATTGCGGATAATTGTTTTCTTTTGACAGATGTGCCAAAAACGCATAGCGCAGCCTGTTTCCTGACAAACGGCACAATAACCTGCCGGAAGCCTCATTTGACAAATGTCCTCTGCTGCTTAAAATACGGCATTTTAAATGATACGGATATTTCCCCGCCTCCAACATACTAATATCGTGGTTTGCCTCCAAAAGAAGGATATCACTACCTGCGAGATGTTCCACAATATATTCATCAAACATGCCCAAATCTGTTGCCATGCCAACCTTCTGCCCTGCACTCTCCACACTGTAACACACGGGCTCAGCAGCATCATGCGACATACGGAACGGAGTCACTTTCAGGTTCCCTATCCAAACGGATTCATCGGAATATACCTGATATAGCTTCTCTTTACTGATCATTCCTTTTGTATCTTTTAGGCATATGCCGTCCAATGTTCCCCCTGTTGCAAAAACAGGAGTGCCAAACATTTTTACCATCATGCCAATTCCCTGAATATGGTCGCTATGTTCATGGGTGACAAAAATAGCATCCAGTTTCTCCGGTGCCACCCCAATCTGGTTCAATCCCTCCACAATCCTTTTCCTGCTGATTCCCGCATCTATCAAAATATGGTTCTTCTCATCTCCAACATAAATACAGTTACCACTGCTGCCGCTGGCAATACTGCAAACTCTCATACTTTCCTCCTACGCACACACGCCTTTCTTTTAGTCAACCCATTCCAGCCGAACCTGGTCTCCTGGCTCTACCGGATGCGTGAAATCGCATGCTACTCCATTGACAGCAAGCTCCAGATGATCCCCATGCGCCACAGATGTATCGATCGGATAAAAATCTAACACATCCACTAAAATATAATTTGCCTTATTCCTAAGAACCACCGCTTCTCCATTTACCACCACGGAAATTTCCCTAGACCCCCCAGTATACACCTCCTGGCTTGATGCCTTTGCTACTGGTTTTGATTCCAGTTTCCTATCATTTTCCTGTGGTGCCGCTGTATCTGCATAGACGGACTCTTCTGCCTGCTGCTGTGGCTCAGGCTTATGTTCTTGACCTCTCTCTTCCGTATTTTCCTCTTCCTCTGGCGTTATACCATCTTCCTCCTCATCCGGCAGCACAATCTCCTCTGAGACAAATCGTTCTGCAACATATGTTGTTGGAATCTGTTCCTCCATATCGCATAGGATTGTAAAATTATCATACACCTTCGTATTCATATCCGCAGGCATATTATTCACCGATAGATTTGTGTACTGTATAATATCCATAAATTCCAGAACCTGCTTTAATGTATAATAATCCAGTATCTCAATCTTATCCTCATCCTTTACACTATAAAACTCAGAAACCAACTCGCCGTTTACTGATACTAAACGCGAGCAGGTAATTTTTCTTCCATTAAAATAAAAGTTAAGTGTGGATTTAAACTCTGGCAGCTTGCCAATTGCAAGCTCCGCAGCAGCACCCTTTGTAGATGCGCTTATTTCAATTTTATCATTAGATTCAATGGATGTGTTAATTCCTGTCACCTTGCCATTTATATGAATCACCGCAGCCTCGCCCGGCTCACCGCGAACCATGCGCTTTTCCCCATTGACATAATAGGTAATTGCATCGCCGCGCTGTGGAAACAATTCCTCATTCGGAAAGCCAATCTGCATCGCAGCATCCATAATTGTGAGCTTATTGTTATCATACAATTTGATGCGCTCTCCATTGACCGTTACAAAAATGAAATTATTTCTCTGCTCATAAAAATTCAGGCAGATTCCTATTGGCGTTACTAAAAGAGAATCTACTTTTACATTTTCCTGAATAAATTTCACATTGCCAAGAACTTCAGAACCGCGGAGAGCTACCCTCTCTTTCTGAATTCCCTGATATTCCGCAAGGCTCTCCGTAAAACCTCCTATTTTACCGCCACCGCCAACCACGAAAATAGCGCTGACCGCTTTGCCCCCATTTAACTCAATAATTTTGTCTGATACGCTCTTAGTTATCATTTTTACAGTTTCATCTACCGAAGCAATCAACTCTTCGGAAGATATTTTCTGCGGCAGCCCCATAATGTCATGGTACGTCACTTCCTCCTGGCTGCTGCTGGCACATTTCATCCTGTCTGCCTCCGAAAAATCAGTCAGGTACTGCTTGGCAATCTTCTCAGTCAGCTCATCCCCTGCACACGGGATCATACCGTACGCAATAATACTCCCATCTCTTGTAATTGATATATCAGATGTCCCTGCCCCCACATCAACCAAGGCAATATTTAGTAAACGATATTTTTCAGGTATCGCAACATTAATCGCGGCAATTGGCTCCAATGTCAGATTTGCCACATAAAGCCCGGCACGCTCTACCGCCGCATATAGCCCATCTACAACCTCATCAGGAAGGAATGTTGCAATCAGCTCTGTACGGATATTGGTACACTTATGCCCCTCCAAATTGGAAATCGGATAATCATTCTGATAATATTGTTTTACAGAATATCCAACACAGTAAAATTTCAAATCATCTGATTCCAAATTTTGCCTTAGGCTTTCGTATGCATTTTCCACACCCAACATATTTAAAGAGTAGATTTGTTCACTCGTCACTACATTTTCTGCATTAAAATGCATCTCCGCTGATGCCTCCACCGTCTTTAAGACACGGCCAGCCGCAGCAATACAGACATCGGTAAAACGCCTCCCTGTCATATCTTCAAGACATCCCCGAATCCTGCCAATCGTTTCCGCTACTTGCCCAATATCATGAATCTGCCCATCAATCATAGCTCTCGTCTCATGTTCCATAGCAACCTGTGCTACCACCACAAAACCTCTTGTGCTATTTTTATAACCAACTGTCCCCACAATGCTTCTTGTCCCGATATCCAGCCCAAACACTAGATTTTCTGGAACATGTGTCATATCTATCTTCGTATCCCTTACAACATTTGTAACCGAATCCATCTTCTGGGAAACCTCCTCGCTTTCACGTAATTCATGTCCATCCGGCATACTGCCAAAAGACACCTTACCATATTGCATTGTAGCATAAAACCCTGCTATCATGCAAGAAATTCCAAGACCATTCCCAGGGCAGCGGTATTTCTTTTTTTCATTCACAGCCAGCGAATTCGATAACAATTTTCAGTTGTCCGTCAAAAAATATGTACTTGCTGGCTTTTTGACAAACCTTGTTTATATGGGGTATACTAGAGATAAGTTTTTTACTGCAAAACGGTATATTGGGATTGCATTTAGATGGAGGAAGCATATGAAAACAAACGAATCCGCAGAAAATTATTTAGAAACAATACTGATCCTAAGCAAAAGACTTCCAGTTGTCCGTTCTGTTGATATCGCAACGGAGCTGGGATACAAAAAACCCAGCGTAAGCATTGCAATGAAAAACCTAAAAGAAAAAAAATATATTACTATCATGGAACAAGGTTATATTTTCCTTACAGAAAGCGGCCGGGAAATTGCAGAAATGATTTATGAAAGGCATGAATTTTTAACGGGCTGGCTGATCAGTCTGGGGGTAGATGCCAAAATAGCTGCCCAGGATGCTTGCCGCATTGAACATGTAGTTAGCAAAGAAAGCTTTGAAGCCATCAAAAAGAATTGTGCTTTTTAAGGCATAATTAATAATATAGTGTATTTGATACAAAAAACAGGGGTTGTTGCACTAAGCCGAGTCAAATACCCCGCTGCAAGCAACGGGGCATGACTTAGCTTCTTTTTAGCAAGTTCGCCCCAGAGGGGCGGGGTATTTGACCCTCGCGGCAGTCGCCAAATGCGAGCAAGCTCGCGCTTGGCTCGTTGCTTCGCGGGAATAAATCTAACCAGGACACTTCAACAGAAAATGCTTTTCGAATCAGTGGAACGTCATCTATTCACATTCTAAAATCACTACTTGGCAGCTTTCTAGCCGCAGTCCCCGCTTCCCTTCTTCAATTTCCACCCCTTTCTGGTTGGATAAAATCATCTTTTTAATCGGATACTCAAACTCGATCTCAGCCGCCTCTTTTCCAAAATTAGCCGCTACCAGAATTCTTCTATCCCCGTCTAAGCGGTAATATGCCATAATGTTTTCAGTATCATGATATACTGGAACAAACTCGCCGTAGGTAAAAATCTCCCTAAATTCTTCAGACTTGCGTAGCCTGATCAACCTCCGGTAGTAATTTAAAATTGAATCTTCGTCCTTCTCTTGATCTTCCACATTAATCTCTTTATAATTGGAATTTACTTTTAGCCATGGCGTTCCCACTGTAAAGCCAGCATTTTCAGTATGGCTCCATTGTACCGGTGTTCTCGCATTATCACGGCTCATCCTTCCGCATGCCGCCAATGCTTCCTGGTCAGTAAGACCTGCTTTTCTTGCAATATCATACTGATCTTTCGTATTGATGTCATCATATTCCTCAATACTGTTCCATACTGCATTTTGCATCCCAATCTCCTGCCCCTGATAAATAAATGGAATTCCACGAAGCAGTATATTGATTGTCCCAAGCATTTTTATCCCATCTGGATTGACAGCATATTCAGGCAAAAAGCGAGATGCACCTCTTGGCTCATCATGATTTTCAATAATATTTGCCTCAAAGCCGCACTTTTGCACTTCAAGCTGTGAGTTTATAACCGTTTCCCTCCACTCCTTAAAATCAATCTGTGGGGCGTCATACCAGCCATGTTTCCCGTCACTAAGGCAATGTGCACTAAAATCAAAAATAGTAGAAAAGTATCCATCCTTTCCAATAAACTTCTGCAGTTCTCCCTTTTTCATATTAAAAACTTCTGCAACGGTAAAAGCATCATACTTTTGGAATGTATTCTTCTTTAAGTCCTCCAAATATTCTCCAATGCCATCAACACTCTCTACCATCTTCCAGCAGCCTGCCAATCCATCCGGCCCATCTGGGTCAAAAGATGGAAACTCTAAATCCTTTTTAATATTGATGATTGCATCAATGCGAAATCCTGCTAACCCCTTTTCTAACCACCAATTTACCATATTGTAAAGTTCCTGTCTTAATTCCTGGTTCTCCCAGTTTAGGTCAGGCTGCTCTTTTGCAAACATATGTAAATAATATTTGTCTGTCCCAGGAACCGGCTCCCAGCAACTCCCCCCAAAGTAGGAGCGGTAATTACTTGGAGGATTGCCATTTTTCCCTTTCCGAAAATAGAAATAATCTGCGTACTTCCCTTCAGGGTTCGCCAGTGCCTTTTGAAACCATTCATGCTGATCGGAACAATGATTGATCACCAAATCCATTATAATATACATTTCCCGTTTTTTTGCCTCTGCGAGCAATTCATCAAATTCTTCCATCGTCCCAAACTCTTCTGCTATCGCGTAATAATCCGCAATATCATACCCTTGGTCTACAAATGGTGATTTATAAATTGGAGATAGCCAGATAATATCAATTCCCAGCTCTTTTAAATAATCCAGTTTAGATATAATTCCCCTTAAATCACCAATTCCGTCCCCATTTGTATCCAAAAAACTCTTTGGATAAATCTGATATGCAACCTTATCATGCCACCATTTCCTATCCATAATAATCCTCCCTTCTTTCCATGCGAAACACCTGCTTCCGCTGTCCAATTAACTATTGTATCCGTTCACTCATTGTATTATACTGCTATTGTATATAGGGCTGCTCATTTATTCTTGCAATATATTTGCCTGTTATAACACAATACTGCCCTTATTGTGAGGCGGCCTGGTTTTTACGCATACTGTTTAGACTGGCCATGAATAGTAACTATTTTGGAGAGGAAACAACAATGAAAAAACTACACGCACTCGCACTGACCCAAAAAGAGGATGCCAAACATGGAGAATCCTTCTTTCCCATGCAAAAATATATTACAAAACTTACTCCTGGGCACCAAACAGTCATTACCCATTGGCACGAAGAAGCAGAACTTACCTTTATTACAAAAGGAAACTGCCTCTATCAGGTGGATTTAATTGATTACCAGGTAAACGAAGGGGATCTTCTATTTATTCCACCTCTTGTTCTTCATTCCATTTCAATTGATAGATGTAAGGAAATGATTTCTGAGACTTATGTATTCCATACAAATTTTCTGGGCGGCAATTCAACAGATATTTGTTCCACACGCTATCTTGTGCCAATCATGAACCAGGAACTTTCCATGCCCTGCCTGATTACGCCAATGCACCCAGCATATCCCTCACTATTAGACATATTCCGCAAGATAACCTCTCTCTATAATGGAACAGAAATCGGATATGAATTGGCATTAAAATCTCTACTATTACAGGCAGTCTTTCTACTGCTCCAATTCAGCAAAAAAAGCACATCCCCCGATGCCAGAACATCTTCCGGCAAACTAAAGCTTGTGCTTGATTATATCGAACTTCATTATCCCGAACCGATTTCGATATCCGAGCTAGCAAAATTATGTTATTTCAGTGAATATCACTTTATGCGGTTTTTCAAAAAACATATGAATATGACCTGCGTAGAATACATAAATAATTTGAGGCTAGAAAAATCTGTAGAAATGTTTGAGCAAGGAAATTCCTCCATCATGGATGTTTCCCTATCCGTTGGGTTTCGAAATCTCTCTTATTTTCATAGGGCATTTAAGAAAAAATACGACATGACACCACTCACCTTTCTAAAACAGTTACAGCCAAAAGGATAACATGTTAAAAATGCAGGCAGGATACATTTTTAGGACGATAACTAAAAATTCTCTATAGATTGGTTGTAGATAAAAAAGTACATGCTGCATCTCTGGGCTAGCATTCAGGACAAACGCATGAATGAATAAATTGTGAACAAACACCACCTTTACAGGAAA
>CAJUID010000011.1 GCA_910585905.1 uncultured Lachnospiraceae bacterium | reverse complement strand
CCGCCCGCCCATCAACTTTTTTACAACCTCGTATCCTGAATGTTTCCCGCCCACTGCTGGTACCTTCCGAAAATGCGGCGCAAAATAGCGCTCTGTCCTGCCTAGCTTTTCCGCAATCTCCCCCACAGTGAAAAACTCCCCTTCCGGGAACAATGCCATAAGCTGTGCCTGCAATCCCTTCTTTAATTCCATGTCCCGGTTCTTGTTTTTGTGCGGTCCCTGATCCCCTTCGTGCTCTTCTGGGGTAAGGCTTACCAGGTTGAGACCAAAATCCAGCCCCCCATGGCTCCTAAAAACAATATGATGCTTATGCATCCCATAGATATCCTTGCTCACTTCTGAATCCCTCCTATCAATTCTTTGCGGCGTTCCCTGCGCTGTATCCGCATTGCCTCTGAATACTCATTCTTCCTCTCATTCACGGCAGCCAGGGTGAACCCCTCCGCTGCCTGCATAAATTCTTCTATCAACCCTGCATTTTTTACCCCCCGGTAGCCATCCTTGCGGCGCAATGTGAACTGCCTCCCGTTTATCCCATCCACCAGGACATTCCCGGCACAGTGGAATTCCACACAGCAAGGATTGAGGAACCCTAATGCCTCCTTTGCCATCGTAAGGATTAACTTCCCTTTTGTCATTTCTTTTAAATATCCGTAACTCTCCCTTGTTTCCGCTGTTCCGTTTTTCCGGTACGCCTCTAAAAGGATACTGTATACCGCTTCGCCATGTGCGAATGACCCGTTCCAATCATATTCCAAATATACCCTGCAGTCCGGCTTTGCCGGTTCTACTGCCTCCGGCCTGTCCCATACACTTTCCTTACGGCGCATGCGCGAATAGAGGTAAAACCCCCCGTACTCCTGGTTTATGTAAACTGTGGAATCTAAATATTTCAATTTCCCTTGATATAAACTCTCAAGAAGCTCCGCCCTCCCATCACCGGAACGGATAATCTCGGCAAACTTCCCCCTGCTCAGTAATGTAGTGGATTTATGCACGACCGGCTTGTCAAGGTTCTTGGATGCTGCCCAGCTGTGGTGATTTTTCTGCGTGGAAAGCTTGGAGATGTACCTGGCGAACCCTTCCAGCTCAAAATCGTCCGGCTGGGCATACTTTGCCTGGGCACGTCCTTTTTTCCATAGGGTTTCTGCAAGGTCACGGTCCATCCGGTTGATGATGATATGGTGGTGGATGCGCACTTTTGCCGTCGCCTCCCCCTTTGGTACATACTCAGTTACATAGATATATTTTAATGGAACCGTCATACCCGCTTTCTTCCGCTCTTTCCGCAGTTTCTTGACATAATCTCTAATGTCCTTCCTGGCCTGTTCCTCCGTTGGGAAAACATGGTCCCCGTAGGTAAGCGTCAGAATCAGGTCCCCACGGTGGAAATTGCAGCACATGAGACGGATCAGCCTTTTTTGTTTGTTCTTCTGGTTTAGCTTTTTCTGTGCCTCCCGGCTTTCCTTGATAGAAGGTGACCTAGGTATGTCCCGGCGGTTCATGTACCATGGATAGATATTTAGCTCCACCCTGTCACCAGACTCAATTGTCTGGAGCATAATCCTGCATTTGGGGAGCTGCTTCATCTTTCCCTCTATGGCATCCTCCTTTGTCTCCTCCCCCAATATGCTTTTATCATAGTAATCTGATAGGTTTAATTGGCCGTCCCCCGGTCGGATTGGCACCGGGTCATACATCCACCTCTGCCCGTAGACATCTTCAAAATTATACTGGTAGTCCGTTCTTCTTCCCATAAGCACCTGCCTTACTGACCATTTGTTAATACTCATTACAAGGACGGCAAGGGCTCCGAAAGCCCGCCTGCAACATTGTTTTATGCCATATCCGGCACAGAAACAGCATTTACCGTTAAATTTTAGGGCAGCCAAAAAGCTGCCCTATATCCATCTTAAAAAATCCTGCTTACGGCTGCCAATATCCGCCAGGGTGGGCATCCTGCCTTTTTTATGCCCTTTTCTTCCATGCCTGCAGCCACGGGTAACGCTGCCTGGCGGCACGTGCGGCCTCCAAAGACTTCTGGTGTAGCACCCCGCCGCCGTAACGGAAACTTACTGCTACCGGCTGGGCAGCTGCCCTTCTGTCATACCAATAAACACCATCCGCATCCCGGTAATAGTCATATGCACCACCCCTGCCTGAAACAGTGCCGACATAAACAACACCCTCCGGGCACTGCGGATGAAGGGAGTATGCCGTTTCCTGTTTCCTAATCCCTTCTGCATCTTTGGGCGGCAGTCCCCACGCCTTGTCTGCTGGAAGTGCTTCCAGCACGGTATCCCAGTTATGTATCATATTTCATCCTCCTGCGTTATGAAACCAACAACCTGCCCGGCAGCGATTACCACCGCCTTATGCTCTTTCTCATATTGGTCAATACATTCCTGAACGGTTGTCTCCATCTCTCCACCATCCTTCCTTTTACCCCCGGTACACCGGACTCCAATCAATGTACCGGGGCCTGTCCTGACAGGTCCCGACTGTCTGTTCCCGCCAAGCCCTGCGCTGTCAGCCGCGCACGCTGCATATGCTGAAATGAAAACTCTTATTCACTATTTTGCATGGAAATGGCTGCATATGCTCAGCCAAACCCACCCCGCAAGTCTGACCCTGCAGGATGGCTCCCTATATGGCCGGATGCCAGATAGGGAAATATATACAATAAGGAGATATGTCTTTGCCCGTCATGCCGATAGCACAGCAAATTCACTATTTATCTTTCACTACCGTGCTGGCTCCCTGAACTGTCACCCAGCCGTGTTTTAACCTTGCCTCGGCTTCGGTCATATCAATCAGTTCCTTTGTAACAGATTCACTCTTTAGGCGGTTAGCTTCGGCTTCCCCTTTTGCCTTTGCAACCGCAACTGCTGCTTCTGCCTCGGCTTTTACCTTATCTGTCTCAGCCTGTGCAATGGCAGTCTGCTTGTCCAGCTCCGCCTTTTCCGCATCCTGCTTCGCCTGCTCCTTTGCCTGCACTTTCTTTTTCAGTTCCTTGTCAAGCTGCGTATCAATAATCAATGCGCTGGATATGTTAATGCCATATTCCGGCTCCAGGCGTTCATTCAAATATTCCGTAATTGCCCTGCTGACATCCGACCTTTTCGTACTGTAAATCTCCATGACCGAAAACTTCGGCGTTACCTCTTTTACATAGGCAATAATAGAATTCTGCACCATTTCCTCCACAATTGCCTCGCCGTCTTTCCCGTTGAACTTTTTGTATAAATCTACAACCCTGTCTGCTATAAAGTTGTAATTTACCGTCATGTTCAGTGAGACCATGCCCCCGTTTGCTGGTGCATCCACATGCCAGTCCGCATGTTTCTTTTCGTTGTAATCTTCCGGGTTGCTGCTTAACACCAACTGCTGCTGGCTTACCGGAAATGTCTTTACCTTATGTAACGGCCCCACAAAATGCCATCCGGGGGAAAGCGTTTCATTCTGGATGCCATCCTTCGCCGAATACACAACACCGACTTCCCCCTGTTCCACTACTTTTAAAGATTTCACTGTATAAGTCCCTGCAATAACCGCTATGGCTGCCACAATACAAACCATGGCTTTAATCCTGTTCTTCATCTTCAACTGCCTCCTTTTCTTTCTCCAGTTCTTTTTGGAATTTCCTTGTGTGCCTCTGCATGGACAGAAAGAGCATGTTGCAGAGCCACAGTGTTACCATGGCCGCAAGGGCTGCGGCAACACACGCCATAATAAAAATAAGCCACATCTTAATCCTCCTCTTCCGTCTGGCTGCCAATCCTAGCAAACTTTTCCAGTGTCCAGTATCCCCACAACCAGTTAGCTGTGCTGCACATTTTTATGTATCTCCCCAATCCTTTTATAGCCTTTGGAGGCCATAATTCTATCGCTTAGCCTGGTCATAACCTCTTTCTGCACTTCTTCCTTTTCCTCTTCTGTTAAGGAGGCAAATGTCACAAGTTTATCATCTTTATACAAAAATATTCTTTCTGCAACTGGTGTCATAAATCATCCCCCTACTATATTGTTATAAATATCATATGATTATCTGGGTTGTACGTTCCTCTCCTATTTCAACCTGCGATACAATTCTCTCCATATTGCATCTTCGCAAAAGACTCACATGTATCATCAATGTCATTTACTTAAGCCTTCCCTCCGTTTAGTTAAGGCTTCGCTCTCTAAAGTCTCTGTTGCCATTACCAATCCTTTTTCTTATACTGTATGTACAGGCCACTGCCATGGCCGAGTACAAAAGAAAGGAGATACACTCATGAATCCAAAAGCAACCATTTCATGTTCTTGCGGATGTATGTTCCAGGCTGCCTTTCAAAATGGTTCCTCCGACATTCCACCGCAATGCCCTCAATGCAAAGCAGTTATGGATAAGGTCTCCTGGAAGTCTCTATGGGATTCCATGTCTAGCCTTACAGACTTCAACTACCACATACTTAAATGGAATGCCGAGCGAAATGAACCTCGCATGTTGGTTTCTGCAATCACTGTCAGCACTTTGTCAGATTGAAGCGTTTGAGGTATAATTCCTCGATAACAAAACTGCTGAAATCATGTGCCAAACCAGGCATTGCATCTATTCTGTATTTTTTGAAAAGCTCTTCTAGTTCATTTTGTGCTGTTGTGAGTTTTCCATCCAATGCCTGGTTTAGGCGCTCCTTTTCCCGAATATGCTTTTCTATATCCATCTTCCTTCACCCCTCTCCTATTAGGTCTGATACAGTAGCTCCGTGAAAAAGGAACGCTGTGCGTACTAATGTCATTTACTTAAGCCCTCCCTCTGTTAAGTTAAGGTTTTTCCCTCTCTGTTGTGCTACTTGTTCATAAGGTAAAACATAAAAAATGACGTTGCTGCACTTGCAATAATGGAAATATACAAGATTTCGTGCTACATTTATTTATTTCTGCCACCTGCCTTTTTATGTTTTATACTGGGTAAGACGCTAGCTTAAAAGAACTATGGCAAGAATAAATGCTATAAAACCTAATGTTGCTTTTTCCCCATACAGTGCGATTAATAGTACAATAGCCATAATGTAGATACTAATAAAACCTATTTTTTTAACACTGTTTTCCCCCTGTCCTTGACTTCACCGCCTATGCAGTTCCCTTGTTACGTAGGCGGCTATTTTTAAAATTATCAAAAGTGCCATGATAACAGATAACAACAATAAAATGGCTTTGAATTATCTTTGTCATTTTTTGCCTGCTTGAAGAGCATTTTTTTGATGTTGTCTTTATCCATCTTTTATCTCTTCTCCTTTTTGATTGCCGCATCTGTATAATCTTCCATCTTATCCTCCTCTACACCCTTCCTACTCGTTCATGCTAAACTCCTACGGCTTTGCGACCTGCTTCGTAAACTGCTTCCTCTTCCGTTGCAAACAGATAATCAGCATTGTACTCAAAAAGCAACGCACAAGTTTTTCTGAATTCCGGATATGTAAAATCCGTTTTTCCTACCAGCTTGTTCTGCACTGTTTTCTCTCCAACGCCTAAAATCTCCGCATATTGCTTTGCTGATATGCCCTTTCTATATAACGCCGTCCGCAAATTATTAAACATTTTTACTCTCCTTTCTACCCCTAGGGGTAACTTTTTCTTTTAATATATACCCTTATTCGTAATATGTCAAGCATATTTTTACGCTGCGGGGTAATTTTTTTCTTGCATTTTACTTTTATTAGTGATAAAATTGCTTCATTGGAGGTGATACAATAATGGATTTTCTGGAGAAGTTAAATTATTTAATGGAGAAAAACCATTTAAACAAAAGTACTTTATCCAAAGCATGTAATATTCCCTATACCACTATTGACGGTTGGTATAAAAAAGGTTATGAGGGTTTAAAACTGACGACCTTGCGAAAATTAGCGGAATACTTTGGAACATCTCTTGACTACTGGGCTTCCGAAAACACTGATGCCGCCGCTCAAATCAGCAAAGATAAGTCATTGTCTGAAATTCATCAAAAGGCGCTTGCCCAACTGGAAAAAATGAATGACGAACAAGTCAAAGCTGTTTTGGCTTTTATTAACTCCTTAGACGAGTTGGAAAAATCGTTCCAACCAACCTCAAATAATTCTGAAAAATGATGCAGGTACATCCACGTACCTGTATTTTTCTATTAAATTCAAATCCCCTCTTGACAATACGTATTGCACGTGTTATACTGTTTTTGTAAGGAGGTGGAACATGAAAGACAGGGATCTTATCAAACTCTTAAAGAAAAATGGTTGGCAGCTTGACAGGATCAACGGAAGCCACCATATTTTCAGAAAAGAGGGTATGACCGTTTCGGTTCCCGTGCATGGAAAAGATGTTCCTACCGGTCTACTACATCAAATTTTGAAAGATGCGGGGCTGAAATAGCTCTGCATCTTTCAAAAAATCAAAAGGAGGTTTTGTTATGTTATTTGTATATCCCGCCATCTTCCACAAAGAAGATGAATCCTACTGGGTGGAATTTCCCGATTTAAAAGGCTGTAATACCTACGGTTCCACCATTCCGGAAGCTATGGAAATGGCACAAGAAGCACTTACAGGATATCTTTTGTCATTGTTAGAACATGGGGACAATATCGCTTCTCCCTCCGATATTTCCGCCATCCATGCGGCTGACGGTTTTTCCACCCTTGTATCGTGTGACATTAACCAGTACAAGGACACGAAGGCAGTAAAAAAGACTTTGACCATACCGTCATGGCTGAATGACCGTGCCATTTCTATGGGAATCAACTTTTCCCAGGTATTACAAGAAGCACTTCTCTCCAAAATACAAATCTAACACCTGCATAGCTCAGTACCTTGCAGAGAAAAGCTGTATCAATTTTCACAATTGCTGCAAGATTCATTAATAGCACTTTACCAACAACAGCAGATTTAAACAAACATCCTTCTAGTACAGCCTCTAACCAAAAGCCCTAACAACGCGTTATGGGCTTTTGGTGCTTTCTGTCTAAAACTTTTTGTTCCCCTTTATTCCTTCCCCAAACTGCCCATCATTTGATTTTCTATCCTCTCCATATTACATTTTTGAAAAAGACTCACATGTATCATCTGGCTTTCTGTTTTTTACCCGTTGACCTGCTGCCCTCCTTCCCTTTTACCTTGTTCCTCTTCATGACTTCTCTTTTCCAGTATCTTTCTTATCAGAATCCGCAATTTCTTTATCTCTTAAGGCAGAAATGTATGCTATGGTCATGTTTTTAGCTTCTTCTGACAATACCGCAAAAATTTCAGAAATTTTTTTACCATCTACAATGTCTTTAGTAGTTAGAGCTTTTATCATACAACTTCCCATTCTGTTGTTTTGTGATATTATAATATCACTTAACGTTATTTATGTCAATATTTTTGTTGTAAAGTAATATTTAATATGGTATAGTGATATTATATGGGAGGTATTCGTATGACAGACAATGAACTTATCATCTGTGAACGTTTTAAGAAAATCCGAAAATTTCTGGATATGAAACAAATAGATTTTGCAAATGCAATAAAGCTAACACAAGGCCATGTGTCTGATATCGAAAATAAACGTAAGTGCGTTTCAGACAGAATTGTTGAAATAATATGTTTAAAATATAATATAAATGAGGAGTGGCTACGAAACGGAACAGAACCAATGTTTAATATCAAAACCGATGATTTTACCGAAATATCGGTCGAGATTGACAAGCATGATGCTAAAGCAAGACAAGCCATTATTGACTATTGGAATTTATCTGAAGATGATAAAAGATTATTTTGGGCATTTCTGGATAAATTTGTTAAAAGCAATGGAGAGGGGTAACTCCTCTCCACAACTTCTTACTCTGACCATTTCTTTACAAACGTGTAAATTTTAATTAAAATTTCTTCATCTTTGATTGTTTCTAACATCTTTGATATTAATTTTCTGTATATCATGCTCTTTCCTCCACCTGTATCATTTTTCTTGAGTTACTTATGTATTTTTGTTGTCTGTATGTGTCCCTCCCTTCTTTAAATACATTTTACCTATTTTCTATTTACATTGCAATCATTTTTTAAAAATGTTCATTATATTGAACGGTTTTTTTCTTCTCGCCACTTTTTAATACCAATAATTTCACATGCCAATGTATCTATTGAATGATTTTGATATAGTTAGTCTCTCTTCTTGCGTGCCGAATCATATAGCTCTTCTATATTTGTGTCTAGCGCCTGTGCTATTTTTTCCATGCTATGCATGGTAGGGCTTGTTTTTTCGTTTTCGATGTTATTGATTGTTCCAACAGCCAACCCAGTCCTCCTTGAAAGCTCCCTCCCGCTTACTCCGCGCTTTTCCCTAGCTTCGAATACCTTGATTTTCATGCATAGCCTCCTAATAACGCATCTAGTAATATAATAATACGTCTGCAACAAAAAATCATCATTTAAATACTGTAAAAAAGATAAATTTAGGTATTAAACTTTTATAAAATATTTGGTATAATTAAATTTATAAACATCAAGGAGGAAAAATTATGAGGTGCACAAAATGCGGAAATGAAATGCGTGTAGGCAGTGAAGAATACTGCAAAGATGTCAACGGCAATCCAATGTACAAAAACTTTGCATATTGCGATACCTGCCGTATAAAATCAGAACTTCCAGATATCAACAGCATGCCGCCTACCCATTATCCAAAAAAGAAGCCAAATGG
The DNA here is from genome assembly GCA_910585905.1 of uncultured Lachnospiraceae bacterium. Taxonomy (GTDB): domain Bacteria; phylum Bacillota; class Clostridia; order Lachnospirales; family Lachnospiraceae; genus Butyribacter. The sequence goes on along the minus strand of CAJUID010000011.1, from coordinate 63,753 downwards.
TTGCCTTACCGCTATATTGGTTACTGTACTTTCTGTGTTAATGATAGGTGTAATCGGGTCTCTATTCCTACCCAGTAAGAAAACTGAATTAAATACCAACCCTACCCCCTCTGCACAGAATTCAGTTGCAGAAAGCACAACCAAACCACCAAAAAAAGAAAACGAAACAAGCAAACCGAAAAAAACTAAGCCCAAGGAAACCGACAGCAACAAATATGTTGCCATTAACAAATATGAAAATGTATCAAAAAAACTATCTATTAAGGTAAATAATGCAAGTAAACGATCTAGTATATCGTCAGGGAATGGTTATCTGGCTTATACCCCTGATGAAGATAATAGTACATATCTTGTAATAAACATTACTGTAAAAAATAATAGTAAAAATAGTAAACGAATAGAAAGCAGTGATTTTACACTTTGTAGTAAAAATGGAGAAAATTATGTGCCTACACTAATTGTTGCTGCGGATGATAAATTTTTCTCATATGATGTAGTAAACCCTAATATGAGGCAAAGCGGAAATCTTGCTTTTACTATTCCTAGAAAAAGTAAAGTCTCAAATTTTTATCTAAAATATGGTAATTACGAGATATTCTCGGACGATATCTTGTTTAAACTTAATTAAATTTCTTTTTTATAATACGAACCCGCCCAGAGGTCAATAATAGGGCGGGCATTTTTCAGTAAAACAACGAGGAGGAAAAATATGAAATGTTCAAAATGCGGAAATGAACTACGACTTGAAAGCGAAGAATACTGCAAAGATGTTCAAGGAAGACCAATGTATCGTAATTTTGCATACTGTGATAACTGTAAAGAAAAAACACCTCTTGGATATAATCGCCCTTATAATGGACATAGTGTACAAAGCCAAACTACTTTTAGCCAGCCACCACAAAAATTACAGAACTTTTTTCGATATACTGAAATAATTATTGGAATATTAAGTTTGTTAGGATGTGTTGTCGGTATAGACTCCACATCACGTGGGGATAACATCACTGGCATGTTTATGATTATCTTTTTTGGTCTGGTATCATTTCTTTTCTTCAGAAAATCAAATAGGGACAAGTTTTTAGATTATAAGAATAAATATATGAATACCCTTATGTATAACATCCAATTAAAAGAACATGAATTAAGACATGAAACAGATTCAAAAGAAAATGAATTAAACAACATCCGTTCTAAACTAGATTCCTTTAACAAAGAAATTGAAACAATTAATACCGAGCTTAATTCAAAAAATGTTGAATTAGAAGATAAAACTGAACAACTAAATAGACTCAACGAAAACATTGATTCAAAGGACATAGAATTAAATGATAAAAACAGGGAATTAAATAGTGTTACTGCCCAAATTGCAGAATATCAATCTGAGCTTTCCGAACTAGAAGACACTGTCATATCCAAAGAAACCGCCGCTACGATTGACAGCCTTGATTATACATCTTATGACTCATATACATCTGAAGAATGTAAAAATAAATTGACCCTTATAAGGCAAGAAGAAAAGGAACTCATCAAAGATAATGACGCTGTCCACATTTCTTCACATAATAGCAAAAAACAAAACTTTGACAATAGCAAACAAATTTTACGTTGCTTTAACGCAGAATGTGATAACATCATACTTTCTGTTAATATTAGAAATGTTGATTCCTTAAGAAACAGAATAATCAAATCATTTGATACATTAAATAAAATATTCAATGTAGATGGAGTCTCCTTATCCAATAAATTTTTAGAATTAAAATTAAAGGAACTTACCTTATTACATACATTTGAAAGAAAACGTGAAAACGAAAGAGAAATACAAAGAGCTATCAAAGAACAAATGCTGGAAGAAGAACGGGTACGGCGAGAACTAGAAAAACGAAAGGGTGAAATAGAAAAAGATCAAAAACAATTTAGTAATGAAGTAAATAAGCTTATGAAATATCTACAAAAAACAGATAATGATATTGAAAAACGACTTTATGTAGACAAAATCAAAGAATTAGAAGAAAAAATTAAGACCTTGGAATCTGAAAAGGCGGATGTCGTTAATCGAGAGAAGAATGCAAAAGCTGGTTTTGTGTACATAATATCCAATATTGGTTCTTTTGGTGAAAACGTTTATAAAATTGGTATGACCAGGAGGCTTGAACCTATGGATAGAATAAAAGAACTAAGTAGTGCTTCCGTTCCTTTTGAATTTGATGTGCATGCAATGATTTTTAGTGAAGATGCTCCAGCTCTAGAATCTTCTCTTCACCAACATTTTGATAGTTGCAGAGTAAATAAAATTAACCCTAGAAAAGAATTCTTCAACATATCTATTGATGAAATAGAGCAATATGTCACTGAAAACTATAATGATATTATTGAATTCACCAAAGTGCCTATCGCCAAAGAATATCGCGATACACAGGCATTATACGAACACGGAACTATTGATTAATAAAAACAATATATATGTACCTGAATCCTCCTACGCTACCTTGAAAAACCGAAAAAAGGATGCACTAAGCATCCTTTTTTCCGTCCTGGCTATAACAAAACCTGCAGGGACCGTTCTTTAGATATTGCACTAAGTAGGGAAAGCAATACCGGAGGAGAAATGCCCCTGCATTAAATATATTTTAACACATTTTTGTTGCTTAGTAAATAACATATTTTTGTCCACAATTTTCCTTGGATTATTATAATATTGACGGTACATGTAATGCGCGCTATGATATTTTACGAAGGAGTATACATTGTGAATATATTGTAAATTTCATCCCATGGGAGGTACCATTATGCCAAAATCTCTTAAAGAAGTCTGCGCATACATCCGTGTATCAACAGATAAACAGGAGGAGCTTTCTCCCGAATCCCAAATCCGGCTTATCAAAGAATACGCCCAGGCGCACGGCATGCTTCTGACCCATATTTATACGGAAGAACACGGAATCTCCGGCAAAAAGGCAGACAAACGCCCTGCCTTCCAGGAGATGATTGCCGCATGCAAAGACAAATCCCATCCATATGATGCTATTCTTTTGTGGAAATTTTCACGCTTCGCCCGTAACATAGACGAAAGCACATATTATAAGTCCATTCTTCGCAAAAAGTGTAATGTTGATGTAATCAGCATATCAGAGCCAATTATAGAAGGCATGTACGGCCGTTTAATTGAAATGGTAATTGAATGGTCTGATGAATTTTATTTGTATAACTTGTCCGGGGAAGTAATGAGAGGAATGACACAAAAAGCTCTACAAGGGGGATATAACGCCAATGTCCCAATTGGGTATGTAAAAGAAAAAGGCAATGATAAAATCCCCACTATTGATCCAGAAAACGCCCTCATTGTTAAAAGAATATTTGATATGTACGTAAATGAAGAGCGCCCTTTGTCTGACATAGCGACACTGCTTAACCAGAATGGATACAAAACCAAGCGGGGTGGCCGTTTCGAGACACGTACTGTAGGGTATATATTAGAAAACCCATTTTACATTGGCAAAATCCGGTGGAATTACTATGACAGACAGTCGAACCAAAGAAAGAAAGCTGAGGATGTCATTATATCAGACGGGCGGCACGAGCCTATTATCTCAGAAGACTTGTTTGCAGCCGCAGGTGAAAGATTAGCCAAAGAACGCCTAAAAAGTGGTTATGGCAAAAAACGCCCCGTTGCATCTACAAAGCACTGGCTTTCTGGAATGATAAAATGTTCAGAGTGTGGCTGTTCCCTTGGATATGGTGCTGGCAGCCAAACTTACAAAATCGCCCCCCACTTTCAATGCTGGAAGAAGGGAAAAGGGCTGTGCAACTGTTTCCGTAGTAATAACATTAACGAAGTAAAAGCAATTGAAGAAATCACTAACATTTTGCAAGAGTTAGTAAACTCAGGCTACCATTTTGATTATGGCCTCTCAATTAACAAGGATGACGAAACAGAAAAAGCTTTGTTGCTAAATGAATTAAAAAACCTTGATGCCAAAGAGCGAAGAATTAAAGATGCTTATATTAATGGTATTGATTCATTAGAAGAATATAGGGAAAATAAAAAAATATTAGCTTCCAAAAGGAAAGAACTCCAAGAGAAACTGGATAACTCCAAGGCTGTACCTCAGCCTGCACCTACCCGAAAGGAAATTGATTTTACAAGAATCATTAATCTTATCAATGATAAAGACACAGACTATATCACCAAAGGGAATGCCCTGCGTGATATTTTCGACCACTTTGTATGGAACAAAGAAAAAGGGGAGATGCGCGCCATTCTGAATATGTATGTCAAGTCGCGCTAAAACATTGATTAAAAGCGAAGATTTAATACCTATTAGTTATCGAATACGGCGGTCCAGATGGTGAACTTGGAGCTTCCCTACGCTACCTGTCCCAAAGATACTCTATGAAAGATAAAAAAGTTATCGGTGTCCTGACAGATATAGGTAGAGAAGCCTCAAAAATGGAGCACTTTAGAAATGCCTCTTAAAAAGCATGTGTCGAATCCTCTTTTACACTTTTTTCCTCCATAAAACTCCACCGATACGGCAGCATTTTTAAATAAATATCAATATGGTTTCTGTCATTGACGACCATTCTGCCAAGTATCTGCGTGTAAAATTCATCTTCATATTGTATGCCATTTATCAATTCGTCTATTGTATCCTTTATATTGTTTATCCATTCTTCCCGCTTTTGTATCAAAGTCTGCTGCTTTGAATTTCCTGCTAAATCCGCCCAAATTACGCTATCAATCATTTTGGTGAGATTGCTCTTTATTTTCCGGCGGTTTATTTTAAGCTCCCTGCAAACAAGATACATTAAATATATCGCATCTTCGTTGCGAATACTTTCGCCACAACAACCTATCTGTTTTCCTGTTATATCAATCTGGGGCTTGCCGTGGTTTGCCGCTTCATAACACCGCCACGCCTTGTACCTGCTGCCGTCCTTTCTGGTCCTATATCTAGAAACATAACTTGCGCCACACCTGCCGCATTTAATTTTCCCAGAAAATGGATAGCGGTTGCTATGTTTTGCCCTGCCTTTTTGTGATATTGATTTCGCATCTAATATACAGTTTGCCTTTTCAAAAAGCTCACGGGAAATAATCGGCTCATGATGGTTTTTGATAATAATAAACTCTTCCTGCCCCCGGTTATATTTTTTCTCATGAGATAAAAAATCTGGAGTATAGGTCTTCCTTTGAACCAGATCACCACAATATTTTTCATTCCGAAGCACGCGAAGAATCACCGTGTTTTGCCATTCTCTTACGCGCATTGGCTGAATACCCGCTTCCTGAAGTTCACGGGCAATCGTATGCGTCCCCTTTCCCTCATCCACAAACTTGTGAAAAATAAGACGAACGATTTTCGCCCCCTCTTCGTTAAGATACATCTTACCACCTTTTACATCATAACCAAGCATACTTCTACCGAACACCACGCCCTGCTCCATCTGACGCCTTTGTCCCCATTTTACACGCTCAGAAATCTTACGGCTCTCTTCCTGCGCAATAGATGACATAATAGCAAGACGAAGTTCTGCATCGCCATCCAAAGTATTAATATTATCGTTCAAGAAAATAACACCTACGCCATGCCTTTTAAGGTCACGAGTATAAAAGATACTGTCAAGGGTATTTCTCGCAAAACGGGAAATTTCTTTTGTAATAATCAAATCAAATTCACCGTTTTTTGCACAAGAAATCATACGATTAAACTCCCTGCGTTTTTTCGTATTTGTACCAGAAATGCCTTCATCAGCAAATATCGCAAAAAGCTCCCAATCCGGGTTACATTCTATATAACGTTTAAAGTAACTCTGCTGGCTTTCAAAGGAATTTGCCTGATCTACGCTGTCCGTTGAAACACGGCAATAAGCGGCAACTCTCTTTTTTATTTGCTTGATTTCCCTTCCTTGATTTAATAGTTCATATTGTAATGTAGGCATAAAGATCCTCATTTCTACACATATTAATTGTACAATATTATTATCCAATAATATTTACAAGATTTGTGCCACGTGTACACAGACACAAGTTATGGCTGTAACAACAAGTTATTTGATGCAACCTCCAATCCTATTAATTAATCATTATTTATTGGGACTTTTTTGTATTGCCTTTGCATACTGTTTTTCAAGAGCAGTTATGCAGCGCTCCCGCTGCAATTCAGTCAATAGCCTTCTCTTTTCCAAAGAAAGAAGTATTGATTTTTGAAAATTAAAAAGAAACGCAGCATGCTCCTGTTCATTCAGTTCTGGAACTGCTTCTCCTACATAAACAAATTCTCTATGTTTCATACAATGGACACCTCCTCAGTACCAATGTATGAAACAATGTTTGTACTATATAACAACAGGCGCCCTCTTTCACAGAAGGCGCTTGTTTATTAAATCGTTATTAATTATCCCTATTTTCCTAATCCTTTGCTTTTTAAGAACTTTACATACTGTGTTTCTTTAGACTTTGGCGCCTGAACCGCCGCACTCTTTGGAACTCCACGAAAAGCATTTTTTCCTATTGTACTGGCTTTTAATTTAGTTGTTTTGATTATAATCTTTTTTAAAGCAGAACAATTGTAAAATGCCTGCTTACCAATACTGCTCACATTGCTTCCAATTGTAACTGTCTTTAACTTTTTACAGCCTTTAAATGCATTTGGAGAAATAGATGTTACTTTATATGTCTTTCCCTCCAACTTAACTTTTGCCGGAATGTCTACTTTGGTGACCTTCTTATTCTTCGGTTCAAAATAAGAAGCAGTAGGATTGTTACCTGCCTTTGTTACTTCATAAAACTCTCCAGAAGGCTGTTCAATCAACGTACCCTCCTGCAGTTCTTCATCTAGATCATCCCCGTCACTTTCAAAGGAATCATTTCTTACACCCCAGACTGTCTCATTATTCTCTCCTATTGCCGTAAATGTCATAGTCTGGTTATGGTCATATGATTCGTCATGTTGCTTAAAAAATACCCCATAATATGTAACACCATTGATTACAAATGTCGCCAGATAACTATTATCCTTCTGTTTCCAAGTTCCAACTACATTCCCATCTATCGTGCCATCCGCCTTTAAGACAATCTTCTCTGATGCTGTAACGCTGCTTCCGTTTGACGCTGTCCCATGATTAATAAATTCATAAGTACCAACAATCTCTTTTTCCGTATATCCTGTCTTAGAAATACTGTCACCACGGTTCTCATATACCGCCGTTACCGGCCAGCCCTTCTCATTGATAAACTGCTGATGTACTCGAAGCTCAAAATATTCACCAGAATTTGAAAAACGGGTATGGTAAAATAAATATCTCTGCCCATCTTTGTCAATCAATGCGGAATTATGCCCAGGGCTCTTATACGCCTTTGGATTATTTTCAAACTCATAATTTCCCATTACTTTAATGCCGATCTTATTATGATCATCCTTGCTACTATTCAACACAGCATTGTTTCCTGCTGCATCTAAATATGGTCCCTGCGGTGTCTTAGAGCGGAACAGGCGCATATTGTAACCGCTCACCGAATCTAAAAATTCATAGGTTACATACAGATAATAATAATCTGTTTCTTTATCATATAAAATAAATGGTCCTTCGCCGGATATAGTATGTCCTCCCGCAATACGGGTTCCAAAATACTCATCTATAACCCTTCCATCGTTTGTTTTTCCATTTTTCCCTGGATAAATTGCCTCGCCGGTCTGCGGATTCAGCTCTAAAAGATAAATCCCGCCAGACCATGAGCCATATGTCATCCAAAGCCGCCCATCTGTATCACTAAAAATGGTAGGATCAATCGCATTTGGCGCATAATCTGTATTATAATTTGCACCAGATGACCAGTTATTATTATACCCATCCTTTAAGGTTCCATCAGCAATTAAGCCATAGATATTTGTATTGGTATAAATTTTATCTACCTTACTGTTTTTGTCAAAAGCACTTACCTTTGTAAAACCTGAATATACAATAGTCCCTGCATACTCATAACCTTTATCAATCTGTTTTGAAACAGCATATCCAATTGCAGAACGGCAATATGTAGAAGAAACTGAATAATACATCATATAAGCTCCTTTACTGCCATCCTTGTTTATGTAATTCTCATTCCAGAATACATCTGGCGCCCAGACTGCATATCCCCCTTTACAATCTGCATCATCTTTACCTGCCCATTGGAAAGATTTTGCCAAATTCTGTGACAAATCCCCAAAATGTGTGTTATTAGGAGTCTTATACCCATTACTGCAAATCGTCCAGTTCGCAAGATCTGTTGACTTTGCTGTCGTAATATGTGAGCCAAATACATAATAAGTACCGTCCTTATCTGCTATGATTGACGGATCATGCACCATAACACGGCTCAATTCCCCTGAAACTGCTGCAGATGCCACTTCCGGGCTTTTGCCTGGCACTGCCCCCAGTACCGCAGTGATAGTTAAGGCTGCTGTCAGCCCTGCTGCCACCCATAATTTCATTACTCTTCCCTTTCTCATAGATAACCTCATTTCTTTGCTTTTTAATTCTCACATACACAGTAGGCCAAGCATAGCACATACAAGGAACTGCTATACATTTACATGCAGAAGCATATATACCTGCGCACAGAGAATGTGAACATAGATTGCGAATCCATTATAGAATAAAATGTTTTGATATACTTGTCAAGGTTTAACTTCTAATATTTGACTTTTTGACTTATCTTTGGCAAGATATCTTTTAAGCCCTATATATAATCAACAACCCCGCTGCAAGCAACGGGGTATCAAACTTGCAACGCTGCAGAGCAGCGGGGTATGTGACCCGCGCGCAGTCGCCAAGTGCAAGCAAGCTTGCGTTTGGCTCGTTGCGTACGCGAGAATCAAAATACAACATCAGTTTACATAATGGATGCTTTATCAGAAGCGAAAAATTGTGTGTGGCTAAATATAAAATCCATTCCATGCCCCGCAAATTTGGAGCGGGGCATGGAATGGATTCCCCAAGTTTGTACTGCAAAATCATTTCATTTCATCGATTATTTCACACAGAACTTTTAAAGCCTTTGTATGAAGCAGCTTTACATAGCTGTATGAAATATCCATTATTTCTGCGATATTTTTCAGTGTTTTCCCACTATAATAGTGCATAATAATGATATCGCGCTCCCGCTGGGGGAGTTGTCCGAGAGCGTCTGCAAGACTTTTGAGCGTTTCCTCGTTAAGCATTTCCTCATCAATGTTTCCCTCAAAGTAAAGTTCCTCTGGTAGCCCATATACAGACTTCGCCGTCCGATAATAGTCGATAACAGCATTCTGCGTTATCCTATATATCCATGTTGACAGGGAAGCCTTTGTCTCATCAAATCCCGAAAGCCCCTTAAATACTTTAACGAACACGTCCGAGGTCAAATCCTCCGCGTCGTGTTCGTTCGGTATTTTCCCATTTATATATCGCGCCACCTTATCCTTAAACTTGACATAAATCTGCTCAAATTCGGTGTTTTTGTACGGTTCAATCATCGGACTTATCCTCCCGGTTTTCAAACGGGACAAATTCGCCCGCAGCATTCACCTGTTCCAGTTCTTCATCTGAAAGCGCCTCGCCGTAACGTTTCTCAGTTTCATCCATCATTTCGGCAAGACGCAGATTTTCCGAAAATTTCTGGAAGTCAAACAGCCGCCGTAATTTCTCCTCCATCATTCGCCCTCCATAGGCGTCATATTTTTCCAACCCCGAAGCGTTTCCTTGATTTTCCTATGCCAACCTTTTTGGAAAAATAAACATTTTGCGGGATCAATGCCAAATTTATCACCCGTAATCGCCAGTGCCAGCGCGCGGCAGCCACCCCCGCAGTGTTTAAAATAAGGACACACCGCACAGGTTTCATTGTTCTCTGACAACTGCCCCAGTGTAGCGCAGACCTCACTCAGATATCTCCCTTCTTGCAGAATTGGCTGCAATCCCTCTTTTTTAACGTTGCCCAGGAAATTGTTCTTCGCGCTGAAATATCCTGACATCTGCATACAAGGGTAGACATTTCCGTCTGCTGCAACCGCAATCATCCCCCGGTTTCCACGGCACACGGGCATACTGTCCCGGTACTCTCCGGCAGCGTATTCAACGGGACGCAGGCCGTAAGATTCTGTTTGCGGAAACACCGTGAGAAACTGCCAGATATCTATTGTCATATTGTGTTTCTTTTTGATATATCTGTCGGCAAATTCCAACATACTTTCGTAATATTCCTCAACCTCTAAGCAGGAACCATCTGCATTTTCCTTCCAGCGCGGCGATTCTGAAGTACGGATCATGCGCATTTCATCCACGCCCATTTCGTCTAACATTTCCGCTGTAGGCAACATGGATTCGATATTAAGCCGATGGACGTTCGTCTGCACTTTTACACGGAAGCCCTTCTCCACGCACAGGCGGATTGCCCGAAGCGCGTCCGCCTCCGCCCCCTTGCGGTTTCTGAGCCAGTCGTGATGTCCGATTCCATCAAAGGATATTTTAATCAGCGGATTACAGCCGATTTTCTTAAATTGCTCCAATGCTGTCTCGTCAAGGAAAGAACCATTCGTGTTCAAATCCTCAAGGTGCATTCCGTGTGCGTAAATACTCTCCACAATCTCAAAAAAATTCTTATGGAGCATAGGCTCGCCGCCTGTAATCGTAAAAGCATTGATTCCACACTTTTGCGCCTGCGTAATCAGCCTATTTGCTTCCTCAAGCGTCCACTCACTCATTATGGGAGCGTTATCGGCAGCGTTGAAGCAGTGCAGGCAGTTATAATTGCATTTCCCTGTTATCATCCAGCTCATTGCAGGAAAATAGCGGTTGTCACAGTCGAGGTATTTTTGCCATTCAGACAGGTTACTCTCATCCTTTGCAGGAGCAATAAATCCCATATCCAAAAATTTTTCCGCAAGCGGCAGTTCTCCCTCAAGCTCCGTTTTACCGTCGCACTTCAAAAGAAATTCAAACTCTTCCTTTTTCAATCCTTTCGCGTAACGGACACCCTTTCTGTAATACGCATACGGCACCAGCCGCCATGAGCGCAGGGCGATGTCTGGATTTAATATGTACCGGCTCATCTCAATTCACTCCTTATCATTATTTGCGGAAACTGCCGCAAAATACGGATATTACCTAGAAATTCCCCCACTGGCCGCAGTGTGGGCAAATCAAATCTGGAGGATAACGCTTTACTTTGACGGCGTCAAGGTCACCTCCGCAGAATTTACAACGATTGCATCCGCCTCCTGCTACATTGTCAAGCTCATCATCCGATAACTCGCCCATCTTGTGAAACTTTTCAAAATAAAACTCTGCCTCCTTCTCATTCACCGGATAACCATTTTCCTTTGCGAGAGCCATAAGCTCTTCGACAGAGTTTGCCTGTTTTGCCTTTGCAATAAATTCTTCGTCAAATTCTGTCTGTGCTGCCTTTGCAATAAGGTCTTTTTTTTCCATTGTGCTTTCCTCCCAATATTAATTTACCTTTACATTTTGCTACAGATTACAGTATAAAAACTGATAATCATAGACGTGATTTGCGCCTTTGTTCTTTTATACGAATCAAAACCGCCGAGGGCTAATAATTTTTTTAAAAATTTTCAAGCCCTCAATTCTGCGGGATCGTCAATCCTTTGTCTGGCCACTAGTTCTGCGAAAAAACCTCCCCCTTGTATCAACTCGCCATATGTCCCGTCTTCGATAATCTTTCCCTTATCAAGCACCAGGATCCTGTCGCACTGCTTGATGGTAGAGAGCCTGTGCGCGATAACAATCCTCGTGCATTTCAGACTGTCCAGCGATTCCGAAACCGTTTTCTGCGTGAGATTATCAAGAGCTGAAGTCGCCTCGTCAAACATCAGTACACTTGGTTTCGGTGCGATAGCACGGGCAATCATCAGCCGCTGCCGCTGCCCACCCGAAATTCCGCCGCTGCCCTCGGAAATCATTGTGTGCATCCCCATCGGCATACGGCGAATATCCTCTGCAATGCCTGACAATTCGGCGGCATGCCAAGCCTCATCCATAGTAAGCCACGGTGCAGATATGATAATATTCGAGAAAATATCTCCCGTAAACAACTTGCCATTTTGCATTACCACGCCGATATTTCTCCTTAAAGACTTTAAATCCACCGCTGCAATATCCTTACCATCAACGTAAATAGCGCCCTTCTGCGGCGATTCAAAGCCCAGCATAAGCCGCAAAAGCGTAGACTTTCCGCACCCGGTTGCGCCCACGATTGCCACATACTGCCCCGGACGGATTTTCAGCGACAGATCGTCAATCACAAGGGGCATATTTTCGTTGTAACGGAAGGAAACGTTATCCAGCTCGATGCTGCCCGAAAGCCGCGTAATCATCTGCTTTCCCTCGGAAATTTCGGGAACTGCCTTCAAAACCGGCTCTACCATATCCATAATCGGCTTAATCTGCGCCACAGTCAGCGCGATTCCCGCAAGCGAGATAAATGCCCCGGAAACCATTCCATAAGCAGTATTGAATGCATAGTAGTCCGCTACAGACACTCCCGACGATACCGCGACCCAATACATCATAAGCGTTCCTGCAAGCGAGATGGCACTTGAAATAACGCTGTTTATTTTGAGGAACATCGGTGGGTTATAGGCAAGCCGCGCTCCTTCGGCATAAAGGTTTCCCCACCGTGCGAACGCACGCATTTCCGCTCCCGAAAGCTTAATCTTCTGCACGCCCGATATCAGTGCGTAAGACATTCCGCTCTCTTTTGAGGACAGCTCCATCTTTTTTTTGCTGACCTTCATCTGTACCAATGCCGATATCACTGTAAACGCCACGGTAGCAAGCATAATGAAAAGCGATGGTATCACCAACGCGGGCGCGTACACAAAAATCTGCGATATGTATACAAGTGAAAATACAGACGTAAGCCCTGTTGTCAACACGGCAGACACCAGCATCTCGCACAGCGAATTGATACACTGCGCCCGCGCGGATAATTCTCCCGAACTATAATTCTTGAAAAACCCTGCGGGCAGCGACATTAATCGAGACATGACTGCAGCCTGAACCGAAATACCCATTTTGATATTTATCCGCGCTATAATCAGCGACTTCACGCCGTTTATCAGCAGGGAGCTGAGCGTCACGCAAATCATAAATACAGTAATCGCAAGCAAAATCTGTGTGCTGCCGTCCTCAATAACACGTGAAAACAGCAGGTTATTAAGCTTCGGCGATAACATTCCGATCAACGTCACCACCAGCATTGACGCGCCTGTCATCACAAAATCAGCGGGAGAAAGTGTTCCCAGAATATACCGCATCAAATCCGAAATTCCAAGCTCTTTCAGCGGCAGCGGCTTGTAAAAAGCTATTGCTTCTTCCTCGAAAAGCTCCTGGTTTTTGCTGTTTATTTTCACCTGTTTTCCTGTTTCCATATCGCTGTAACGATAGCCTGAAAATCCCGTGGGGATAAGCGCGACAACCATCCCATCGCTTTTACGGATTCCCAGCATTGCTCCGATTGCATCTTTGTACCAACCTTTTGAGAGTGTTACTGTGCGGCGCGTGATTCCATGCGGGCGAAGCAAGTATTCAAGCTGTTCATTCCTGTCCGTAATATTGCTGGGAATTTCTTTTGAATTTACATGATAAAATCTTAATATCTCATCAAAGGCGTTTTTCGTCTGCTGCCGCTCATTATTCAGCGCGGTTGAAACACGGCTGCCCATCACTGCGCCGGCAATGTTTATGAAGGCATCTGTAAAAACATCTTGATCATTTTGTTTACGCTGTTTTATTTGCTCGTCAAACCATCCCATTGTTCTATTTCCACCACCTTTATTCGTTTGTTACAAGCTGTGTGTAGACGCCGCCTTTAGCGTACAGCTCATCATGTGTTCCGCGCTCTACAACTTCCCCGTTGTCAAGCACGATGATTTCATCGCAATCGCGTATGGTCGATAACCTATGCGCCACGACAATACAAGTAATTCCACGGTCTTTTATGGATCTTACAACCTCAAATTCTGTTTTTGCATCCAGTGCAGAAGTTGCCTCGTCAAGAATGATGATGGTCGGATCCTGGGCTAACACACGGGCAATTTCCATTCGCTGCCGCTGGCCGCCCGAAAAGTCCTTGCCTCCCTCAGTAATTTTATAACTGTATCCGCCGTCACGCCGCATAATATCCTCATGGAGCTGCGCATCCCGCGCTGCCATGATTATCTCAAAATCCTCTATTGAATCATCCCACATTTTGATATTGTTTGCTATTGTATCCTCAAACAAAATAATATCCTGATCGACCACTGCCAACGATCCGGTAAAAACACTTCTGTCGATTTCTTCTATGGGCTTTCCGTCAAATAAAATTTCACCTTCCCAGGGCTTGTAAAGCCCCGAAATCAGCTTCGACAGCGTGGACTTTCCACAGCCCGATGTGCCGACAAACGCCACGCGGCTGCCGGTTTTGAGCGTTAAATTAAAGTCCCTGATCAGAGGCTCTGCGAGACGCGAATAGCCGAAGGTGACGTTTTTAAGTTCCACGCTGCCCGATAATTTGCTGTATTCCGCATCCTCTGAAATCCCGTCTCTGCTGCAATTCACATCTGTTGGATATTCCATCACATCTTCAACGCGCTCCATCTGCGTACGCATTTCCTGGAGCGTCTGTCCCGCCGAAATCAACGTCTGCGCGGGTGCGGTAAAAGAACTTAAAAAGCCCTGAAACGCCATGATCATGCCCACTGTAAACTTTCCATTTATTGTAAAATAAACTCCGAGTATCAGCACAGCAATATTCGCCAGTGACGATACAAGCTCAGGAATCATGCCAAGATACTGATTCAGGCGTTCAAAACGCACCTGCTGAGTATTTACGCTCGCCTGGTAGCCCGCCCATTTCTCAAAAAATCCATTCTCTGCGCCGCTGGCCTTGATTGTTTCAATCATTTCAATCCCCGCCACGGTAGATCCGGCGAGTTTTCCTGCATCACGCATCTGTACCCGGGTAATGTTAATGCGTTTATTGGATATAATCTTTGAGACCACAAGATTGATAAAGATGGAAGCCACCCCCACCAGCGTCAAAATCGGACTGTAGCGAAGCATCACAATAAAATAAAACACCAGCATAACCGTGTTTAACGCCAACGGCGCGAAAGTCTCTACCAATGACTGCGCAGCCGAAGCGTTCATTCTCTGCCTCTGCTGAATATCCCCCGCCATACGCTGAGAGAAAAATTCCATCGGCATACGAAGAACTTTCCACATATAAGCAGTGCTTCCGACCGCCGAAAGCTGGCCGTTTATTTTCAGCGAATAAACAGCCTTAATCCATTCCACAATAAGCTGTATCACGCTTATTCCTCCAAGCGCAAAAATAAATGGCAAAAACCATTCCGGGTTTTCACCAGTAAGCAGCCTATCCATAAAAATCCGCGAGAATGCCGGAGTGATAATCCCCAACAGAGCAGTAATCAGCGTTGTCAGCGCCACAAACACCATTGCCGTTTCCGCCTCTTTCAGCCGCTTTTTCGCGAACATCAGCACGCTTTTGGGGGCTCCGCCTGGCTCAAAGTTCTCCGCAGGATCGAACATCAGGCAAATCCCCGTAAAGGACTTGTCAAATACTTCCATCGGCACGGAATAACTCCCTTTTGCAGGATCGTTAAGATACGCCTTGCCGCCCTTGAAGCCGTCCAACACTACAAAATGATTGAAATTCCAATGAATGATACAAGGAAATTTTCCATTCTCCTTTAAGCCCTCCGGCTCATAGCGATAGCCCTTTGCGTTCAACCCATAGCTGCGTGCCGCTTTTAGGATATTTTTCGCGTTGGAACCGTCACGCGATACGCCGCAGTCGGCGCGTACCTGCTCAAGCGGTATCCATTTCCCATAATATGCAAGGATCATTGTGAGAGAAGCCGCACCGCACTCCAGCGCCTCCATCTGCATTACTACAGGAACCTTCGCCTTACCGTTTCTGACAGGCTGCTTCATCTTTTTCGTACCCATCTTCAGACTCTCCTCTCAATTCAGTATAAACGATATCGGCGATACGCTTTCTGTCACGATTTCTGCCTTGTATGTACCGTCTGGAATATCCACATCTGCGCTTACCTCATACATCCACTCACCCTCGGAAAAATCTCCGAGATACATCAAATAAGAATCCATATCCGCGCTTACGGCAATTGGTCTTTCGGAAATTTCAGAAACAGCGAAATCATTCCCGTTTACCTTTACCATCATCCCCGTTTTAATCTTAGCGGCATCTTCCCCTGTAACATAACAGATAAAAGTGCCATTTTTGCACGCCCCCGCAGAAAGTATCTTGCTTTCAAGATGCCCGAAAATTCCCCACACACATACCCCGGCCAACAAAACAATCACTGCCGTCAACATCATCCATACGCTCGGATTGGATACCCGGATATAATCATTTAACTGATCGGGAGAAGAAACACGAACAATACTTGATTTACGAAAGATTTGTTTTCCATCATACTTCATATCAACCACCAGCTTTTTATATTTTTATAAATTACCTGACATTATAAATCGAATCGTAATAAAAAACAACCTATTCACCAATAATATCGCCTATCTGCCAAAAATGTCGCAGAAACTCCTTAAATTATAATTTAGATTGACATTGGAAATTCAAACAGAAATAATAGCTAATATGATTAGCTAATTAAAGAACCGAGGTAGCCAATGTGACATTAAAATTGTTAGCAGAAAAATTAAGAATCAAGCCTCCTTCCCTATATACATCTTAACGGAGAACTTGATGAACTGAACAAAGAGCTTATGTTGTACAGCTGACGTTTTTGTGAAAGCGATATGACAAAAGCTGCCATCGGCAAGGCCATGGATAATGCAATACTAGCTATATGTTGTGCTTACCGTAATTTTGCTGCTGAACATTGCTCTTGTCTTCCTCTTCACTATACTCGTAGCAAGATAATTGAGATAATTTTTCTACAAATAGTCTCCCTACTTTCTCAAAAAACAAATATATAATTACTTTGAATTATTGTTGCTATCCTTTTTTATAGCTGAACCTATTGCCATACCCAAAATCATACCTATACATAATCCAAAGCCTATACAAAGAACAATTTCTTCTATAAAAATTCCTACTACTACTCCACCTGCTAATCCAAAGCACATTCCTAAACTCATTCCTATTGCCATATAATTTTCTTCTTTTTCTTCTATAATTTCTGTTCTTTTTTCTTTATTCATATTCTTACCTCCTTAGTATAATAATTTTAAATTTGGCAATCTATCAACACAATATATATCAGTTCAACTATATCCACTTGACTTGAAAATTATCCCAATTATTCTGCCACTCATCCTCATTCATAATTGCATCAAATACAGGCTCAAGGAAAGTCTGTATTTCCACAATGACCGCTGAAAACTCAAGAGTATCATCTTTTATGGTTTTCAAAAAGAATTTCCATCGCTTCTGCATGTCCACATCTTCGGCAAGAGAAACAACACGCTTGAAGCTGTCCTTTTCATAGGGCGTCCCTCGCCGTTCCAATGTTCTGGATATTGCCGTCTGCAATTTCGCTCCGTCAAAATCAAAAGTCCTTGCCAGATAGTAAATATCGTAAAAGTCTTTCATCCTGCCCGTCAGTTCAAACCGTTGCAGAATAGCGTCAAACTTTTCGGCTATGGTGCTTTCAAGGGAATAAGTCATAATAACAGGAGCTTCAAAATCGGGAAGCTGTGTATGGATAGTCCGCTGCTCGGCACGGGGAACAATCACATCGCCCACACCAATATCCACATTAGTATATCCGATTTTTCTCAAAAGTCAACTTAGTAAAGCACACACGATTGAGGTTGACGATGGTGTGGTTTTCTATAGAAAAATGAGCTTGTCCCACTTCATTTAGACAAGCTCATTTTTTCATGCTTCATAATTATAATAGACATCTGCATCCGCTACCGTATAGAGGTTTATCCATCTCGGTGTGCCGCCAAGCTCGATAAAATAAGGCTTTCTACCACCTTTCCCATATCTTTCCTCATTCCACTTGCCAATTCTTTCATAGCTGACAAAGCTATGTACAGATAAGACGAAGACACTGGGCTTGTCCGCATAGGGCTTAATTTGGAACATTTCCGCTGCTTCTGTAGGTACAGAGGAGCTGGCACATCTCGAAATTGTTGGTTCTATTATCCACCAGCTCACCAAAGATCTTACACCAGATGAAATCAAGGCATCTGGTTTTGACAAATATTATATCGACCACACTCTCGCAGTATGGCCACAATCCGCAGGCGGCGAACCTTTTAGCGCCAGCCAATTCCAGTCAACCGGTGATACAATCACTGATTTATATGAAGACATGGCTGCAGAACAAAAAGCACGCCTGACTTATGACAATATCCTCCGGATTATCAAAGATCCAGAAATAGCAGATCCAATTCGTTTCTTAAGGGAAAGAGAAATTGTTCATTTCCAGAGATTCGGTGAAGCACTCCGCAGAGTGCAGGATGACTTAGATTCCAGAAATTTCTATGCATTTAACAGGCAGATTGATAACAAGACCTGCTAAGTACAAAACCATTTCAAATACCAACATTCTATAAATGCCTTCAAGGTAGGGGAACGTTGATTCAGAACCTCTTTCCCCGATATCAATTCGAACCGGATATGGGACACAAATCCTATATCCGGTTTTTATTTCATACTATGACAATGGCCTTCCACATTTGGGGCAATAATCAAAATTATCCATCGTAGAAAATCCACAGCTTGCGCAACGCCTAACAGCACTCCAATGCCCATTTATTCCCTGTAAATGTTCTGGCATAATCTGCACCTGTTCCCCTCTGGCAATCCTCCTCCCAACATTTTCATCCAACTGAAAAACTGTATTGCAGCAAGTTGTTCGCACATAATATTTTTTATTCCATCTCAAAATAGGAATAAAAAATAATGAGAAAACCGAAAATGTTATAAAAACCTGATATGCCGCATAAGAACCACACGAAATACATGCAGCCACTTGTCTAAATGGCAGTTCCTTTTGCCCTGATGTAATCCCCATCAATAAGAACATGTCTAACCTCCAACACCTTACAGTCTTTTACTCTTTTCGCTTTTTCAGTGTCTTAACGACGCGGCTCATCACAAAAAAGAATCCAATATCAGCCAAAACGTCTAAAAGAATAATAATTACACCATATTTCGTCAACTTATTCTTATCATCAATCAATATTTTTTCATTTGTGACATGCTTACCATTTGTCCCAACAATCTTTAACATCCTGCCACCAATCCTTTCCAAATTGTAAACTCCTTAATAATAACATGATACCATAGCCATTCCCATTCTACAATCTAAAATGTATTTAGGGGTATATCAAGGATTGCAATCAAATACCCTACTGTACTTAAAGGACATGGCTTAGTTTCTCTATAAGTCGGAAATGGTAATTATGATTGATTTTAAAGTTTATTAACAAATAATAGGAATGCATACGCCACAAAACCATTTTTAAACCAATGTAATAATAATTATTTAATAAATTATATTAATATTTAGCTTTTCCTTCTATAACAAAGGATTCGAACCTTTTGACACCCATTCATTATAGGTTAATGCACAAGAGAACCCAAAATTGACGCAAACGATGCACCTACAACAATCGCAAAGATTGTTGGTATCAATGAAATAATCGAACATACTAAGCCTGCTATAGCCATACCTTTCCCTTCTTTGCCGCAGCCAAGGCTGACCCCAGCTAAAACAATACCAATCAGTCCCAAAGGGGCTGGCAAATATGGAATACAAATAAGAACTAATGCCACAATCCCCAATACCATAGAAGCAATTGCTAAGCCTGCTCCTCCATTACTTTTGTTCATAGAATGTTTCTCCTTATGAATTTAAAATTTAATACAACTGACATCTACAAATAACAACAACCAGTTTTAAATCTAAAGCAATTCATACCATCACTGCCTCGATTCCTTTATTCCAATTACACTTCACTATGTCACTGTTTCTACGCGACATTAACATTACCAGAAATACAAAAATCCCTGCATTGCTGATGCCCATTCGCTCCACACTTGTTTTACCAACTTCACTACCCATGCAGCAATTTGCATACAATTAATAATAGGATCGAGTACATCCGGATAATTTATCAAGCCAACGATTAATGCCACAGTTGAGCAAATAATGCTTATTATTACCATCACATTATTTTGCTTTTGAGACATGCAAGCAACAGAAGAAACAAAAATTCCACCAACTATACTAACTAAAAAAGTGAAC
The DNA here is from genome assembly GCA_910585905.1 of uncultured Lachnospiraceae bacterium. Lineage (GTDB taxonomy): Bacteria > Bacillota > Clostridia > Lachnospirales > Lachnospiraceae > Butyribacter. The sequence continues at coordinate 43,462 of CAJUID010000011.1, read as the reverse complement.
CAGTTAAATCGCCACAAACAAATAGCCAGCGCTATCACTCCGACTGTAATACCTGCAATCGCCATTCCGTTATCTTTCATAGAGTTACCATCTACTACCGCTATTGGCTCCTTAGCTCCTTCATTATCTTTCTTTTTCATTATAAATTCCCTCCATTTTTGTATCTTTACCCAGAACAACATAATATTTATTATGTTGTTAACTGTTTCTTTATCTGATCGCCTACATTATTTGAAAAAATTGCTTTATTCCCACAATTCTAGGATAATATAAAATAATTACTACAACTATACTTGAGTTTATTAAAATTGCTATTTTATTCATATGGAAGAAATACTTGACATATTATGACATTTATCTATTAAAATATCTAAAAATCCTTGCAAATCGTGTATTTTTTTGCTAGAATGAATTATGTACAAGATATAACATAATAAATATTATGTTATATTCAACAAAGCATAGTTACTAGTTTCATCTCATTTAACTGCTTTCTGTGTTCTTCCCCTGTCACCCTAATATAAATTCTTGTTGTTTCAATATTGCTATGTCCCAAAATATCTGCCAACTCAGCAATATCTTTCTTCATCTGATAGAAACAATGTGCAAATAAATGTCTCAGATTATGTGGATATACCTTCTGTTCGTCAACCCCAGCTTCCTCACAAAGTTTCTTCATTTCCCTCCAAATATTACTGCGATTGACTACTTTTCCGGAAGTAGTACAAAAAACTATTCCTTTCTTAATTCCTTGCTGTGCTATATAATAAAGAAGTGCTTTCCGTAAATCATCTGGCAAGAGAATTGTCCTTATTTTTCCCTTATTGCATATAATAACAGAATTACTCCGCACTGCCTCTACGGTAATATATTTTAGTTCACTAACTCGGATTCCTGTCGCACAAAATGTTTGCAAAATCATAACAAGTCGTTTTTTTCCAGTTATTTTTGCAGTTTTTATCAAACGAAAATATTCTGCTTTGGAAAGGTATTTATTTTCTGGACAAAATATTTCCTTCTGCACTTTATACGTTTTAACCCTTGCTTCCTGCCACCCCATAAATTCTAAAAAACGGTTTGTTGCCACTATAAAAGAATTAATGCTGCTTATTTTATAATGATCTTCATTTAATAACTTATCTTTATATTCACGCATAAGCGTTTTATCAATCTCCCTCCCTGCAGCATAATCCATCAGTTTCCTTAAATCACAAAGGTATTTTCTGATAGTTGCCTGCGTCTTCTCATCTTCTATTAAATATTTCTGGTATTCACCAAGTATTTGTTCTGTAATCTCTCTTCTCATAATCCGCCTCTTTTCTGCATAATTTTAATATGCTGTTTTTTGTGCCATAACAAATTGTAATAAATATGACAGTGTTCAAGCAAGATAACCCTGCATTTTCCTAGGCATCTGCTGTACCAGTGTCCTTCTATTATTATCCCAAAGCAACAATAATCAATTCATCCTATCAGGATAGATAACCACATTTGCCCATACGCTGCATAGGCAAGCAACGCAAATTATTAAAAAACTTTAAACTGCATTTTTATTTTAATTTCCTATAAATTTAGTATTATAAAAACTTCAAATTACTGTCATTTTTCATCAAATTTTGCAAACACCTTTCCTGTTTTTCGTGCATTTATCTAGTTGATTTTCTCCTTATTTTCCGCTATTCTAGTAACAATATTATAATATTAGGTCAAGCTGTACTCGACCTAAATAGATGCTTTGATTTGCTATCTACTTTTCTAAAGCATGTTACTTTACTGTACACTCAAGAATGGAGGAAAAAATGAAAAAGAAATTTTTACTACTTGGAACTTGTCTCACCCTCTTGCTGACGGGATGCAGTTCGCCCGCCAAAAACATTGCAGAAACTGTGAAAAATGTTACGAGTAATGCTACTCCTACCCCGGAGCCAACACCTACTGGAACACCTGCCCCAAAGGAAACAAAGCTAAAACTTGGTAAAAAAGGGAGCATTGGGGATTGGGAAATCCGTGCTAAAAAGGCTGAAGTTAAAACCAAGATTAAAAATGGAAAATACCGCGTATTTGAACCGAATAAAGGTGAAAAATTTGTATGCATTACTGCCACTGCCCGCAACAAAGGAAAAGAAAAAAGTTCCTTTTTGCCGCGTGTTGGCTATAAAGACAAAATGCTTACAGCTACACTCTACTATAAAGGAAAATATGAATACCAGCCATTGGAATTAATTAGCTATGACAATGATTTAGTAGGCGCACAAATTAACCCTCTTACTAATAAAACTGGCATCATTGCTTTTAGTGTTCCAAAAAAAGTAGCTAAAGCCAAAAACAAGTTAATCTTAAGGATTGGCACAAGCAAGGAATATATCGCATACTCATTAAAATAAATTGGATAAATTTATAAAAACAATTTAATGATGTAATCAAAGAGCAATATAGATTTCAATAATACATTTGCTATACTGATTGATTTAAAAAAGGGCTGTCGCATTAAGAAAAAACAATACAAAATATAGTGTCTGAAAACTTATATCTAAACTATATTTTATACTTATTCTACTTAATGTGACAGCCCCATTTTTATAACATAAAGTGAAACGAAAAAACCTTACAGATGGGCAAATTGTTCCGCCTGCTGGTTCAGTGAATTTGCAATTTCCTTATTATTATTCATTGCATCATTTACCCTGGTTATCTCACGAACCAAATCATTTGTATTATTTGCAGCCGCTGAAATGCCATTTGCACTTTCATCTACTGATACTGCAATTCCGCTAATCGATTCTGTAATACTCTTTATCAACATTTCCAACTGAGCTGACATCTCACTAAACTGAGATACTACTTTATTAACATAGACTGAATCATCATTATACTGTTTTCCGGCATCCACAAAACCGTCATAATCAGGAAGGATTGTTTCATTGATATACCGCACTATAGAATCTGAGCTATCTATCAGTTCTCTAACTGCAATTACTACCATATTATTTATACTCTGAATTTTATTTGCCGTTTCCCTGCTTGAATCCGCCAACAGGCGAATTTCATCGGCAACCACTGCAAATCCTCTTCCTGCTTCGCCTGCACGTGCTGCCTCAATTGAAGCATTCAAAGCCAACAAATTTGTCTGGCTTGATATACTAAGAATCTCATCTGTTAAATCATTTACACGGTCAACACTCTTGCTATCTTCCATAGCCTTTTTCAAGTTAGCAATAATATCATTCACAACACCACTGGTATTCTGTTTATTCTCAACCGCTGTATTTTCAAGAACCCCGGCACGCTTCTGCATTTCTGTTGCATATTCCAGCAAACCTTTTGACTCATCCGCAATATCTGAAACATTACTTCCTACATTTTCTGCGTTCGCATTAATTGCTGTAAGCGTAGATGAAATTGCATCCATTGATGCGGATAATTGTTCCATAACAGACGAAATATCATTTGAATTATCATTCGCAGTTTCTACCATCTGAATTACTTCACCTACTGTCTCATCCAACTGGTCTGAATTATCCGTAATCTGAACCATAATTTTCTGGAGAGTTTCAATAAATACATTGATTCCTCTTCCCATTTGGCCAATCTCATCTTTTCCAAGTGAAGGCATCCGAATTGTCAGATCGCCATGGCCAGCCTTAATACCATCAACTACATCACCTAATTTTCTATTTATAGAAACCAACGGCCTAGAAATCTCAAGCCAGCAAATTGCTACAGAAGCCAAGACAAGAAATATAGCAACTGCCATCAACGCAATTGACAGAATAAATGCACCTGCATATAACTTTTTCTGATCCTTTACAGCTTTATTCATAGCTTTCTGCTTATCTGCTACGATAGCACTGATATCTCCTTCAATACTCTTTCCCGCCTCAGTCAGGCTAGAGTCTGCAATTTCTGCCGCCTGCTTGCTATAACCATTTGTACTATATTTTAGTGCTTTTTCATAATTCCCAATATAATCATTAAATTTCCTCTTAAAAGCATTATACCTTGCCAATTCATCTTTGTCTTCCATATGTATGCCAAGCTGCGCACTTGTTGTATTAATCTCTTTTTTGAGAGCCTCGGATTCCTCCTCCAGAGTTGCCATCCTTTCTTTATTTTCCGTTACGCAATGTGCAAATACAATCTTCTGCATAGATTCAAAATTTGCCATTACACTTCTGAGAATTGAGATGTCGTTTACATACTCCCCTGATATTTTTGTGCTAGAATTCATCATTTTTCTAAGGTCAACAATGCTAATCACACAGGAACCTAATAACAGCACTGCCAAAACCCCGATTGGAATCATAATCTTTAAGCGCACACTCATATTTTTCATAAATTTCATAGCCCTGCCTCCTTCACTTGTATAATATCAAGCAACTTGACATCATTATACATGATTTGTCACAGCTTTTCTACAACAATTCATAATTTTTATACCAGTTATAATTACAAATTCACCTTCCAATTCCTTAGTTTTCCAAACCAGCCATCATTATCAAAATATACACTATTGAACCCGACACATTTCACTGGAATTTTTTTGCACAATGTCGTATAATAAAGTTTAGCATAAGAAAGATGAGCACAACTGTGCAGATTGGAGGAAAACAAACCCATGAGATTAATTACAAGATCGGATTTCGACGGCTTAGCTTGTGCAGCACTTCTAAAGGAAGCCGGTATAATTGACCATTGGAAATTTGCACATCCAAAAGATTTACAGGATGGTTTAGTAGAAGTAACAGAAGATGACTGCCTTGCAAATGTGCCATATGTAGAGGGATGTGGGCTTTGGTTCGACCACCACAGCAGCGAGCAGGAAAGACAGCAATTAGAAGGAAAATATAAAGGTGAAAGCCGTATTACTCCGTCCTGCGCACGTATTATTTATGAATACTATGGCGGTAGAGAAAAATTTCCACAGTTTGATGATATGATGGAGGCGGTAGACAAGGTAGATTCCGCTAACCTAACTATTGATGAAATCCTTCATCCGACAGGATGGATCCTAGTTGGTTTTATTATGGATCCCCGCACAGGGCTTGGACGTTGGAGAAACTTCCGTATTCCAAATTACCGCTTAATGGAAGAGCTAATTGATGCCTGCCGCACAATGACTACAGATGAAATCCTTTCATTGCCAGATGTTGTGGAACGAATTGAAACATATCATGAGCAGAGCGAAAAATTCCAAGAAATGGTTAAAAAATATACCCATGTAGAGGGAAATGTCATTATTTCTGATCTACGCAAAGTTGATCCAATCTATTCTGGAAACCGTTTCATGATTTACAGCATGTATCCAGAACAAAATATTTCCGCATGGATTGTATCTGGAAAAGGCGGCCAGGGTTGCTCAGCTGCAGTCGGCTATAGCGTTCTTAACCGCACCTCTAATGTCAATGTTGGAAGCTTAATGTTGAAATATGGCGGCGGCGGCCATAAAGCTGTTGGAACATGCCAATTCACTGATGAAAATATGGATACAGAACTTCCAAAGATGTTAGCAGAATTAGTTGAACTAAGTAAACAGTAATGATATTCAAATTTATTGAAACAGGGCACTTTATAGCGCCCTGTTTTTTAGCGATAGAAAATCTTTTCTTTTTAGGCTTATTTTATGCTCCTGGTGTTGCCTGTACATCTTGCCCCGTCGACCTGCTAAAGGTAAAGTTAGAAGCTATCCCTCTCACAATATTATATTCATAACTTCCATTTACCGTCACATGATTATCTGCTTCTGCTACAAACTTAATTTTTATCACATCATCCTCTTTCCCAGCCAGCTCATAAACCACTGCGTCGCCATCCTTAAATGTAATATCATCAACTCTGTATAGTGCAAACACATTAGCCAATGGCTCTGCCCCGTCCTCATGTTGGTAATAAATCTCCTTCCTACTTGTATCAAATATAACGAATGTCTGGGACTTCATACCATTGTAGATTAGTTGAGCATAGCGGTTTTTATCATCTCCATCCTGAACCCAGAGCAGATCACAAAAATAGCCATGAATGTCCTCAAATTTCTTCGACTTCCCCCGCGGAAAAAGTGTTACAGACTGAATTACCTCACTCCGTGTATTGTCCTCTTTTGCATTTACCATAACAACAGCCGTTCCGCTTTCATCCTCTAACGTATGTTCCTTTGTCTCCCCACTGGATGCCAATGCATCTGCGTTTCTTTTGTGGGACTCCAATTCCTCCTCCCCCATCGTACGCTTTTCATAAGTATTTTCGCTGCTGTTCCATACATAATAACATGATTGATCGCCAAAAGGTACGATAAATATATCATGGATTCCCTCAGGCTTTTCAAATGGAATAGATTCCCCCATATCGCTTTTATTACCGATGGCAATAATATTATCACAAATCACCTCTAATTTTTTATCTTCAATATTAATTAATGCATAATTATATACTGCTTCACTCTGTTTAACTACTACATCTGAGGTTTCTTTTTCTGAGACGATGCCCTGCTGCCCAATTACAAGCTCCTGGCAATTGTCTCCATTATAATCGCTAATACAAAGCGTCACATTTTTTGAAAAATACATGCTGCCTTGTCCTTTGTCTGAAAATATTTCCTCTAATTTACAAGATGCAATTTCATTTTCTAGCATATCATACATTTTAATTACAAATGTTCCGTCATAACCCTTATCACCTTCTGTCCCCTTTATCATTTCAAGCTGAATTACCCTTTCAAGCCCTTCTGGTGATGTAGTTTTCATTTTAGCAACAACTGTAATATTTTTTTTAGCAAACAAAGAATCTTCTTCTTTTTGCTGCCCTCCATTTCCCCATGTACCACCAGACCATGCTATCTGCATTGGCTGTAGCAAAAAACAAAGAATAATAATAAAAGACAACAGTAAAATTCCTATCAATTTATCGTTCATGGTACTTTTTTTCAGGTACATCATCCGATAAGCTCTCTTTTTTGTATTTTTTTCTACAATCCCTAAAAAAAACGGATTCCTTATCACAATTCGGTTTTTATTTCCAGCCTTTTTCTCGAAATTTAAAAGCCCCTGCACATACTCCTTTTGGTCTTCTTTTCCTCTTTTAGAAACTGTCCCATCATCCGCTGCCATCTCATTATCAAGATTCCACCAATAATAATACAGCCACATAGCAGGATTAAACCAATGAAATGCCATAACAACCAAAAGCACTAACCGTTTCAATCCTTCCCTATGATGGTGTTCCATATGACGGATTAGCCAAACCATCTCCCCTGTTTGAAAACCCTTTGGCACATACAATTTTTCGCGATAAAATCCCAGCCTAACTGGTTCTGTCAGAACTGGCGATTCATATATATTTTCACCGATCACTTTTGCAACATGCAATTCCTTTTTTGTTTTCCAATAATTGATTATCCCTGAAAGCAGCATCCCGGCTGCACCAACAACCCAAATGATGCTACAGATTTTAAATGTATTTGATGCAGTTATTTCATGTTTAAATACAGAATTCCAGCTTCGCATAATACCTGACTCATCATGGATCGTTAGGCCAAGCCCAGACAAAAAACGATGATATTGCCTGTTCCAAAATGGCACAATGCACAGCGCGCTAGATAAAGCAGCTGGACACATACTCCTAACAAAGAAAATCCACCATCCCCAGACTGTATACTTTTTAGGTATTTTCCTAAGAAAAAAACGGAATACTACCACTGCGGGAAAAATTAAAATCATAAGGATTTCCAGTGATAATATTGTATAAAATATTCTGTATAGCCAGTCCATCGTTATCCCCATTTTTCACACTGCCTTTCTCATTTTTAACACACGTTTATATCTCCGCCTTCAATTAACTACATATTTCTCATGCATAATTGTAAACACTGCCCTTTTTCTCCTTGCCCTATTCACAACAAAACCAATAGCCAATTTTTCCAGTATATATTGAAACTGCCCTTCCCCCTCATATATTTTTATTTGACTTAACAGCACCAAATCCACGCAAGCCCACGTTTGGCTCGTTGCTTACGCGAGAATAAACATGCTTGTTTGGCTCGTTGCTTTGCAGAAATAAATTGTAAAGATATCTGCCAAAACCATTTATGTAAACTATTCATCCCATCATAAAGAATCCACGCTGCTGAATCAGAGAACTATGCCACAGTTGCAGAACTATTGCATAATGGGATGAATAGCATTGAATAATATCAATAAATAGCTTTACGCTTGCTGAAAATCATTTTTAAGAATGTCATTACAAACTATATTTTGACTTTCCCCATTTTTTATGAAGGGATAATCTGCAGTTATCCATAACACATATCATTCACCAATTTTGCTCTGCCTATCGATAACTGCAGACTATCTTTTCAAAAAACGGGGAAAGTCAAAAAACTATATAGAAGTATAACATAAATATTTTAAATAACCAACAGAGCTCTTTTGACACCTTTTGCCATCTTTACAAGATATCAAATTCCTCATCTAATAAAATCCAATTTGCCAAAAAAAGACGCATCAACTGCCAATATCCCATTCCACGAAGAGAAAATTCTTTGACCAAGTTAAATTTTGCCTGCATACTTCTTACATCTTCAAACCAGACCTCATGCTCTACTCCATTTTCAATATACGTAAAATATGGCGATTGAGCTGTCTCATCAAAACCGATTACCACTCCATGTTCAATTGCCAACTGAACTGCCTGAACATTACCAATTGTACTCGCTTTCGTAACACCTTTCTCATATGGCAATGGCCAATCATACCCATAATTTGGAATGCCAAGATTTATTTTATTAACAGGAATTTCCGTAACTGCATATTCCACTACTTGACGAACCTTATTGATTGGCGCGACAGCCTGCGGTTCACTATAGGTATAACCCCACTCATACGGTTATAGATGTTATATACAATTTAATTAACTTTTATTTCCTTATTTAATGCCGCTTCATTTCTCATATCTTTCATAATCTTACACATGGTCGCCACTCTTTTCTCGTCCTGCACTTTGCCACTTTTTCTTTCTCCAAAGGAACCATTCGGTTCCTTGGCAAGTTCCGCCCCAAATGGCGGGGTATTAGGTCTCCGTTCCGCTTCGGTCGTTGCTAAACGAGCATCCACCGGATGTTCAGCAACCTGCGCGCAGTCGTCAAATACAAAGGAACTTTCAGTTCCTTGTAAACATTGCGTTTGGCTCGTTGCTCCGCAGGAATAAAATCTGAGAAACATATACTTGATACAGTTGTTGTATAGTTCAATATCGCATATTCCAAACTCCTTTTCCATATTTTGTCCGTTGATTATCCGAACATATTTTCTTATAATCTAATTACCACCCAGAAAGGAGTATCTGTCATGCCATTCTATGTACCACCCAAAGAGCATTCCTTTGATATAGACAAAGAACCAAATTATATTGTCCCTGTTATCGCATCCTTTAGCACAAAAGGCGGCGTGCAGCCCCTTTATTTCCAGTTTGATGAAAAGACCATTAAGGTTATGTCCGTACACTGGTGCGAAAAGAAATATAACGCATTCCACTTTGAATGCACGGCCGAACTGGATGGGTATATCCGGGAAGTAAACCTTACCTTCTTCCCAAATGAGAACCGATGGTTCATGAAGCCTAAATAATCTTTTTGTCGATTGCACTGGCCATTTTGACTCACTCTATTACTTAATTCTCTTTGTACATTTTTTAACCCTCATTTTGATATTTCCCAACTTCTGCTTATTTCACATATTTTTTTGTATTCTGGTTACCCTATCCTTAAAGTCAAATACCCCGCTGCAAGCAACGGGGCATGACTTAGCTTCTTTTTAGCAAGTTCGCCCCAGAGGGGCGGGGTATTTGACCCTCGCGGCAGTCGCCAAATGCGAGCAAGCTCGCGCTTGGCTCGTTGCTTCGCGGGAATAAATCTGGAGGTACTATTTATGAAGCAGGCAGAAAAAGACAAGCCAATCCACACAGCCCCAAAAGGTGTCTGGGAAGGCAGCACTACTTTGAAGAAAGAACATAAGACCAAGAATGAACACCTTGAAGAAATCTCTACAGACATCCAAGGTAATGGTTATCCCCCGAATGCTAAACAGGACAAATAATGTGTCCTGTTTACATAATGTAGCCCGCCCTTGTGCCTTACAGTATCATTTCTACCTCGGAATCCTTCGTCTGCTTTACCTCTCTGGAAACTTTGATGCTTTTTTTGTCGCAGCCGCCATCACCTTTTTCACGCCGCTCGCCTGCACCGTTATCTTCTGCATTGCACAGCAATTTTTCATCCTTTTGTTTTCTTATTCTTGCCATTTCCCGTGCCACAGTAGCTGTATAGCTTTCTATAATTGCGTCTATTTCTTTCTGGCTAGTAACACAACATTCATCGCTAATGATTACAACTGCATTTCCATATTTGTATACTTCCTGCATGGATAATCTCTCACTTTCCTCTGCCTTGATACATTGTATGTAATTTCTCAGTTGTGTTGACATACTCCATATCCCATCACCTTTCACTGCCATACAGCCCTACACCTTTTCTAATTACATTGGCTGCACCTCCTTTTAGTGCTTAGGGCAACAGCATTTACTTTTTTATTTGCAATCAAGCATATTAATAATTTTCAGTTGTCCATCATTTTCTATCATAAATGCCTATATTCTTTTACCTATATGATGTTTTTCCTATTGATTACATTATGGTATCTAAAAAATAGATCATAGATGGAAAGACCATATATCTGATTGATATTTACTATAGTAGTATCAGTATTATCAATACTCCATCTGCTGAAGAATTTGAAGAAATGTTTCAAAAACGCTTGAAACAGAAGCATTCAGACAAAGAAAAAACGGCATAGCCCCTAAGACTATACCATAATTTTATACAGAGATGCCCTCTTTCCCTTTTGTGTATTTTGTATAACATATGTATTTTAGAAAACATTCTTTTTTGGTATTTTGTCAATAGTATTTTTTTGATGCCTTCGTTATAATAACAATAGATTGTTACCATGAATAGTAGCAATGGATTTGAAAGTGGAGAAAGGAATTTTATGAAAGTTATTCATTCCATTTTTGCAATATTATTAAGTATTGCCTGTATTCTATATCTATTTCTCCGTCCTGGACAAAATAATATTTTATTTCACAGTTTCTCAACAAAGGCACTTGCTGCAGAAAGCGAACATAATACTTTCTCCAATGCACTTCAACTTTGTACTGAGACAACCTATCAGGAGCATATTGCAGCACATGACAACAGATATTATTACACTTCTATTCAGAAAAATGCCTATTTTCAGATTACGTCCGTCTCTCTTCGCAACTTAAAAATACGCTTATTCTCTGATACCGGAAAAAATATATCATTCCACACCCAATCAAAAAAGGAAAGCAAAATCTTATCTCTGCCTGTTGGTACTTTTAAAAATAGTGAAAGAATATTTCTACAACTAACCAATCAATCTTCCAAATCATGCTCTCTACAGATACTTGTATCAAATCAAAAAAATAACAGCTATCAACCCAAACAATCAGTCAAAAAAAGTAACCACAAATCAGTATGCAAAAAGAAATCCTTACCAAGTACCATTCTAATTCCTAACCCAAGACAAAAACAAAATAAAACTGAACTTAGAACCTCAACTCCGACACCAAAAATAAATTATCACACCACTCCAAATCCAATAAAACAAAATGCAGCACAATCACTAGAAAATAAATCGCAACATTTCAAAGCCACATATCACCCTGATTTAAATAAAAACAAAATCAAAAAAAAGTTATCCACAAAGAATGAAAAGAAAGTTACGCTTCATCCACAATTTATTAAAATGTACCCAAAATCTGTGCAAAATCTTACCATCACACCTAAAACAAACTCTTCAAATATCATCTGGCTTAGCAGCAATCCCCTTGTTGCAACAATATCAGATGGAAAAATAACTGCTCGAAGAGAAGGAATCACTATAATCTATATAAAACAAAAAAATCACCCCAATAACTCAAGCTCCTGTTTTGTAAAGGTGATAGAAAGGAAATAAGCTGCCTGCCTCGTTCTAAACAGCTTCTTAAAATAACAATGAAACATACACTTTTTTCACAAACATCGCTAAACAGCCTGCTGCCCAAAGAAATGAAAGATTGTTATGAAGTTACTAATCTACTTACTGCAAATCAACATAATATTATTCTTAATGTCCATTTTAAAAAAACAGGCAGTCTATTTGTTTTGAAAATTCTAGACAAAAAATACTATAATAAAGTTTTCTACCAAAAGATATTTGATATTACAGACACATCTCTGCTGCTGCCTATTCAAACATTTACAGATCCATATTTTGTCTATTTTTTATATCCACAATTAAAGACACTAACTGAGGTTCTATCAACAAATTCAGTCTCCTGCACCACTTTATGTACCCTTATCCGTACTATAGGAAACTCCGTAGTATCCCTTCATAAACACAATATCCTTCACCTAGACCTTACACCTAGCAATATCTTTGTAGATCAAGAGGAACATTTTTATCTAGGAGACTTTTCCTCTGCAGTTCCTGCAAAAAGATATCAGGCACTTTTCTTTTGCCATTTCCTTCGGACTGGAACAACCTCCACATTTGCCCCTCCAAATAAGGAAGAGATACCCACTATTTCTTATTGGAATGACTGTTACAATCTTTCACTGTCCATTTATGTTTTATTTAATAATGGAAAATTACCAGATCAAAACGTAATAGCCCCTAATCCGGCAATTAGCGAATTAAATGCAGTTTTATTAAAATGGATGAAACGCCCCTCATCTATCCACTCAAATACTATAAAAGAATTTTTAGAAGAATTAGAACAAATATTAATGAAATGTAATAATCACAGAGATTTCCAGAAATACAACCTATTGATAGAGCCTGCTAATGACAAACAGAACTTTCTATGGGAAAATACTCCTGAATGTGATATAGAAAATGTCTCTGTTTCAAAAACTGCCTTTTTCAAATTATCCTTTTCTCATAAAAATAGTAAGAAAATTCCCCTATATAGCCTATTTATTTTCTGCAGTTTTCTATTTTTATTTTCTCTATATCACTATTTAGTAATAAGTAATAAAGCCAAAAGTAACCAGATTACTTTCCAATCAGAACAACTAATCATCCCTGTCACGGAATCTCCACAACTTAAGAATATGCTGCCTACACCAACGATTTTTCCATTGCCAAAAAGTACAATGATACCAATTGAGAAAAAAGGAAAACCAATATTAGATATTTCTGGAAATACTGAAGGCAGCAATATACTTAAAAAAAACTCTAAAAAGTATCACACATTACAGATTCTTTTTGCCAATCAGTGCCGGATTTCCAACTGTAACATATTTGCTTCGCTTTACTCCCTAAAAGAACTTTATCTAAGTGACAATCAGATTACGTCTTTAAAAGGGATAACAAATCTTAGTAACTTAGAAGTCCTTGTAATATCCAAAAACCGTTTAACTGATTTATCATGTCTTACCCACCTTAAATCACTTAAAGCACTTGACTTATCCCATAACCAAAACCTAAAAGATATCTCAGTGATTTCATCTCTGAAAAACCTTCATTATCTTATTTTAACCAATACAAATATTTCAGAAAAAACAATTCTAACACTTCAAAAAAAATTGCCAGAGTGTACAATATTTTATTAATTCATAACATATAAAATGGAGGGTCTATTGTGAAAAATTGCATTGATATGCCAATTTTTCACAAGGCTATTTGTGCCGAGAACGTCACAAATAAGCCCTTATCCGACAAGAGAAACTGCATTCGCAGATTTCTCTTGCGGTTCCTCGAACAAAATACGTTCTCGGAATGGAGGAATATTATGACATTATTTAATAGTAAAATTACAAAGTTCAGTTATATGTTTATTTTTTTAACATTTATAACTGCGGCTTTTCTAACCAATTTTTCACCTTTGCACTTCTCTATAAAAAAAGTACAAGCCGCTGCACCTATTTCGTTTACCAAAACTTATCGTAACCTTACGGTTGGCAAAAAAGTAAAATACCAATTAAAAAATATGAACAAAACAAATTATGCCAAATTCTTTTTGTCCAATTCCTCTCTTGCATCAATTGAAAAAAATACTGGTATTCTAACCCCTAAAAAAACCGGAATACTAACTGTTAAAGCAATAGTCTACAACAAAAAGAATAAAATAATAAAAATATTAAAGAACCAGGTCACCATTCAAGAAAAGAAAAAAATACTTCCAAACGCTACTTTCAAGGTAAAAAAAACTATCAACCCATGGAACTTTACCATTACGCTTTCCTGCAGCCGAATTCTTTTAGAAAAGGAAATAAATACAGATAAACTTTCAATCTATCCAAAGGGAAAGAAAAGCCCAAAGCTAACTGCATCTTTTACCAAACTTTCTGATAACGGGCAAGAAATCATTTATACTTTAAATACTTTCAGCCAAGCAAAACTCTGTCCCGGCAACTTTTCTATGGATGGAACTTATATATTAGAATCGAAACGTTTTTCTAAAAAGTTATCCCTAACCTATCAGGAACGACTGACCAAAAATACCCTTTCTGGCTTTGTCTTTTATACAAATGGTAACTGTGTGAAAAATGCTCTCGTTACCTTAAAAAAAGGAGATATTACCATAAAAAAAAGCTATACTGACAAAAATGGGCATTATCTTTTCAAAAACATTTCAGGCTCTGATTGCCTGACAGTAGAAAAATCCGGTTTCCAAAAATGCACCATTCAAAACCCTATCATTTCCCCAAAAGGAACGACCTGCGAAAATATTATTTTACGTTCCGAGAAAGATACAGATATTGCAATTGAATTTTTTGTTACTGATAAACAAGATATTCCCATTCCTAACACATCTATTTATCTTCTAGAAGAAAAAGAGACCAAGCCAAATAATCACAAAACAGATTCTTTTTCTAAGGACGATATTCTTTATTCCGGCACTACAGATTCCACTGGAAAACTTCTCCTTAGTAATACTTCCTCTGTTCCGGCTAACCCCTATTCCGGCTTAATTTTTGAAGAACAAACCACACTTACTTATTCTTCTAACCAAAAACCACCAGTCACTAATAAAAATGTGCTTGCCAAAACGATTCTTAATTGCAACAAAACTTACGCCATTTATATTAAAAATTTTTCTCTAGAACAACCGCATTCTAGTTATCTTACAAAAAAAATTATATTTTCTTTTTCCAATATACTAACTAACCGTGCCCTTTTGCATATTAAGCTAGAACCATGCCCACTGACTTCCATTAAAAATCTCTCGATAATTAGTGATACTCCGCCCTCCATTTATCGTTCTTTATCCTTACAATTTTTTCATCCTGATAGAAAAGAATCCTTTTATGAACTAACTATATCAAAAGAACAATTTCGGGAATTTGGAAATCAAATCGTCATCCCATCCCTATTACTTCCAACTGCCCTACCTGATGGCACATATTATCTATGTATCAAAGCACTTTCTGAGGAGAATAACATATTATCCAAATCTAATTTTATTACTTGTAATATTACAAAACATGCAATATCTCTAAAAGAAGTAACGCTTCAAAAGCCACAGTATGCACGAATCTTAGCTTATGGTAATTTTGAAAGTAGAGTATCTGATATTGCATCTTTTCAACTATATCAAAAAGTCAGCAATCACTATTTTTTTCTTCAAAACGTTTCAACAGAACAATTTACAAAAAAGAGTCATGAATTCTCTCTTGCAAATCTTTTTTTAGAGAATCTTCTTCCAGACACTGATTATATTTTAATTCCTTCTTCTGGTACAATTGCAGCACAAGAATATGTCTCATTTCACACTACAAAACAGACAATTTTTCCTACAAAAGTGGATGCGGAACATTCCTTAACACCATTATCCCGCATCCACTGCCTAAAAAACTTTATCCCTTCTATCCCACCTAACTTTTATTTAGATACCATTTCTATTTCCTATCAAAAATCTCATAATGTAACACAAGATTTTGTCCGCCGATGCCAGACTTACCCTAATTGTGTAATTGCAATCTATAATTCAAGCGGCACTTTGCTTACATCAACAATCACAACTTCCCCAATACTCGATTATACCAGTTTTCCAAAATATTCTATTATTGACATCTATGCTAACAACAAAATACTAAAAACAAATCAAACCTCTTATCAGTAGCTAATCGGACATGTGGTGGATGTTTGTTTAGCTGCCCACGCAGTTGCCAAACGCAAAATAACTTTCAGTTCCTTATAAGCAAAGTATTGCGTTTGGCTCATTACATACGTAAGAACAAAAATATTATAAGTATGTAACACCATCCTTATAAACTTTAGCATATATTGCCTTTAGCTTTTCTGGTTTTTCGCTGCCAAATATGTACGCTTTTTCCAGATAGGAGGCTGCATCTTCCAATTTTTTCTGATCTGAGCTATACAAAACTGCAATCTTTTCTCCTTCTTCTACCCACGACCCAGTCTTTTTAAAAAATCGGATTCCTGCAGTATCATCTATAGTGCTCTCTTTTGTCTCTCTACCTGCCCCAAGGATAACCGCTGTTTTTCCACAGATTTCTGCATCCATGCTAACAATATATCCAGTTTGTTTTGCTTTAAATTCTTTTTCATATAAAGCCCTTGGAAACTGATCTGGATGATAAATATATGATTCGTCTCCCCCCTGCTCTTTAACCACTGCAGCAAATTTATCAAGAGCGCTTCCATCCTCTATTACTTTTTTCACCAGGGCATAACACTCCTTCTCTGTTCCTCTTTTTCCAAGTACCAGCATAGTTGTGGCAAACACTTCGCATATTTCCTGAAAATCTTTCGGAGCCTTTCCTTGTAAAGCCTCAATTGCTTCAATAATCTCAATATTATTTCCAACAGAAATCCCAAGAGGAACATCCATATTAGTTAAGATTGCAATAGTCTCCCGTCCTGCTCCTTCTCCTATTGCTACCATTTTCTCTGCAAGAATCACTGCATCTTCTATTGACTTCATAAATGCACCGCTTCCCACAGTAACATCTAATACAATCTTATCACTCCCCGCAGCAAGTTTTTTACTCATAATAGAAGCAGCAATCAAAGGTATGCTGTCCACAGTTGCTGTAACATCGCGGAGTGCATACAATTTTTTATCTGCCGGAGCAATATTCGCAGATTGCCCAATCAAAGAAATTCCCAGTTTATTTACAATCTCAAAAAATCTTTTCTCATCAATTGCCGTCTGCATATATGGTATTGATTCCAGTTTATCAACTGTTCCTCCTGTAAAACCCAATCCCCTTCCGCTCATCTTTGCAACTTTTCCGCCGCAGGCTGCCACAATCGGCGCTACAGCTAAAGTTGTCTTATCACCAACTCCGCCAGTACTGTGTTTATCCACCTTAATTCCATCAATATTTGATAGATCAGCCATATCACCAGACTTTGCCATACACTCTGTCATATACAAAAGCTCTTCATCCGTCATTCCCTTATAATAAATTGCCATTAATAAAGCTGACATCTGATAATCTGGAATATCTCCCAACACATACCCATTGATCGCATAATAAATTTCCTCTTTTGTTAATTCATTTCCTCTTTTTTTCTGATCAATAATGTCATACATTCGCATAAGCTACCCTCCTTATTCAGTTCCCATCACACAGCTAGTCAAATACCCCGCTGCAAGCAACGGGGCATGACTTAGCTTCTTTTTAGCAAGTTCGCCCCAGAGGGGCGGGGTATTTGACCCTCGCGGCAGTCGCCAAATGCGAGCAAGCTCGCGCTTGGCTCGTTGCTTCGCGGGAATAAAACATTTCCGTAATTTTCATTTATCCTCTGTTTTCATTATCTATATTTTGTGGTCCAAATCCCATTGGCAATAATTCCTTTAGTAAATATATTTTATATTCCTTATCAGAGTTTCCCAAAATAATCTGAAAAGTGTCTGGGTTACAAAACTCCATCATCACCTGAAGGCATACACCACAGGGAGGACAAAAATCCAATGTATCTTCATTATTTCCACCCATAATTGCTATCCTTTTGAAATGTCTCTTTCCATCACTAACTGCCTTAAAAAATGCAGTCCTTTCCGCACAATTTGTCGCTGTGTACCCGGCATTTTCTATATTACAGCCAAGATAAAACTCTCCTGAATCATCCTGAAGGCACGCACCCACATGAAAATTAGAATACGGGGCATATGATTTTGCTCTAGCCTGCAGTGCCATATCAATCATCTTTCTTATCTCTTTTTCCATTTCTTTCCCCTCTTTCTTTTTTCCTTATCAGAATAACGTAAGAAAATTTCTGAAATTTTCATATCTTTGCAACACAAAATTCTTATTTATGTGATAATGTATTCTATGGAGATGTAAAAGGTTAGAAAACCTTCCACTTTCCAAAAAAATCAACCATAAAAAAGACAAAGGCTTCGCTTCTTCATTTTGCCTTATTACCTCTGATATCATAAAGTATATCATATTTTTAGGCAGATGCGTTATTACTTTTAGAAAGGAAATAATACTTTTTTAGGATTTTCGCTTTTCCTTATGATAATTTCATATTATAATAGAAGAAGATGTCTTTTTAAGAATGGAGGATATATATGAAATTATTAACCATTACAATACCATGTTATAATTCGCAGGAATACATGAGCCATGCAATTGAAAGTGCTCTTGCCGGCGGAAAAAATGTTGAGATACTAGTTGTAGATGATGGTTCTACAGACAATACCCTTTCAATTGCTAATCAGTATCAGGAAAAATATCCTGACATTATCCGGGCAATCCACAAAGAGAATGGTGGGCACGGTTCCGCAGTAAATACTGGAATTCAAAATGCAAAAGGACTTTTTTTTAAGGTACTTGACAGTGATGATTGGTTCGATGAGACAAGCTTAAAAAAGATTCTTCGTTTTATAAAATACCTTGCTGATCAGTCTATTCCTTTGGATATGATTATCAGCAATTATGTTTATGAAAAACCAAGCCTTCATAAACGAAGAGTTGTCAATTACCGCAGTGCAATTCCATGCAACAAATTCTTTACATGGAATGATGTGAAGTATTTTAAGATGACACAGAATCTCTTGATGCATTCAATTATGTATAGAACTAAACTATTAAGGGATTGTAAATTAGAGCTTCCAGAGCACACATTTTATGTAGACAATATTTTTGCATTTTGCCCTCTTCCTTATGTAAAACGGATGTACTATTTAAATGTAGACTTATATCGTTACTACATCGGAAGGGACGATCAATCTGTCAATGAAACAGTAATGACAAAGCGAATTGACCAACAGATTAAGATTACAAAAATTATGATTCATTCACTTAACCTGGAATCAATTTCATCTAAAAAACTACAAAGTTACATGCTGCAATATCTTTCAATGATGATGATAGTCAGCTCAGCACTATTGGTAAATGAAGGATCACCAGAAAATCTTGCAAAACGTGATGAACTTTGGCACTATCTAAAGACACATGATAAAAAGATTTATCGGTTGATAACAACACGCAAATTTGGACTTCCTTTGCAGTGGAAATCTGAGTTAGGCAAAAAAATTATTATTTCTGGATATCACTTTTTTAACCGGATATTCGGATTTAATTAGTACAAAAGTATTTATATGATGCCAGGGTCAAAAGTAGATAACAATGCATGTTTACATGCAAATTGCTATCTACTGGCTTACCGACAAGAAGCAGATTTGCTTGCAAATATGCGGGATTGGAGGTGTTTATAGAATTGCGGAAATTGCGTAGCAATGTAGCAATTCGTGGCATCTGTTGGGGGGCAAAATACCTTTTGACCCCAACATCATTTATATTGTACTAATGCACGGGAGGATACTATGGAAAATGAATTATTGTACTATGATGATGAAGAGAAATGGAATCATGCACTTTTGCTTTATGATGCTGTTTTAAAAGAAATCTGTACCAAATTAGAAATATTAAATAATGAATTTAAATTAGCACACCAATATAACCCTATTGAGCATATTACTTCACGTATTAAGTCAGCATCTAGTATTGCCCGAAAAATTCGGTTAAAACAAAAAGAGCTTACGGTAGAAAATATAATACGATATGTAAACGATGTAGCAGGAGTACGAATCATTTGTTCCTTTACTTCCGATATTTACCGCATTGCTGCAGCTATTGCAAATCAAAGTGATGTTACGGTTTTAAAGGTCAAAGACTATATTGCTAACCCAAAATCAAACGGCTATATGAGTTACCACATGATTGTATCAATTCCGATATTTCTTTCAGATGATATGATAGATACCAAAGTGGAAATTCAAATCCGTACAATTGCAATGGATTTCTGGGCAAGCTTAGAACATAAGATATATTACAAATTTGAAGGGAAAGCACCGGAAGGGATTAGAGATGAACTGCGGGAATGCGCGCAAATTATTTCCTTCCTTGATCAAAAAATGCTTTCTATCAATGAGGGAGTGAACCATTACCATGAAAATTTCAATGGCGGAACAGCAATGACTTCCAATGTAAATATAATAGAACAGGAAGAAGAACGAGACAAAAAGGTTCCCGATTCACTGAGACCACTATTTGG
This sequence comes from uncultured Lachnospiraceae bacterium, assembly GCA_910585905.1. Lineage (GTDB taxonomy): Bacteria > Bacillota > Clostridia > Lachnospirales > Lachnospiraceae > Butyribacter. The sequence goes on along the minus strand of CAJUID010000011.1, from coordinate 22,874 downwards.
CAGTATTGCGGCCGAATAAAAATTACGACCGCATTAAAGTATATACTATAAATCCAATGTAGACAGCTTCCATGCCGCTTCCGGCAAGGCGGTTGTCTATTTTTGATATAAACTGAAATAGAATTGAAATGATACCTAATATTATTAAATCATATATCATATAGATATGCGTCATAATTGGTTCTATCAAAGCAATACATCCTAATAGAAATGTCATAGAGAAAATAATCCCCTCTACTAAGTTTTCTATTTTCTTTTCTTCCTTTGCTGCCTTCCGTAGTAAAGCTTCTCCATCTTCACATTCTATTTCCAATGATTCCCGATTTGAAACATTGTCTTCACTTTTCCATGCCATATTTTCCAATAAAATTCCTAGCAAGTTTACACTCCATGCCATTAGAGTCAACCCAGCACAATACTGTGACACTTCCAAATCTACTCCTAACTTGGATACTCCCTCAAATAAAAAATAATTACCAATCAAAATAATAACAATTAATAAAAGATAAGTAAAAATCTGGGCAATCCTCTTTTTTCTAGAGCTATAACGTTCAAGATTATCAATTTGTTCTTGTTTATTCGTATTTTTCTTTTGATTCTTCCACCATATTTCATATTGTCTTTTATAAATTGATAACGCAGAATCTTCACCTTTTATATAAGAAAAATAGAAATATATACTAAATAAAAAGATTAATAATCCACCATCTACTTGATTAATTATATTTTCAACTGCTTTTCCTCTCAATAAATAGTCTGCCGATAAAAAAAGCAGCAAGATAGTACAAAATATCAAAAACTGTATTTTGCTTACTGGTAATTTTTCCTTCCAATTTCCTGCTGCATTTAATTTATTTACTCCATATACTCCTAATAACTGAAATATCGCACAGCCAATCAATGTCCCCATTAAAATTTCAGTATTTTTATTTATTGCAGATATAAATGAAATAGATGATATGGAGACAATATATAACATTCTTCTTTGATTCTCTATGATTCCAGAAAAGACAGCTCCTTTCTGAAGCTGCCTTATCAATATGGGTGGTACAATCCCTGTTAAAAATAAACCACATAAATATTTTATAATTTCTCTTTCCAATTTACCTTCCCTCAGCTAATTTCTTTAAACTGGTATTTGCCTTTGCTTCTTCTAATGCCTGTTGTTCTTCCTCTGACAATATTACGAATGCTTCTCCATTCACAACCTCTTTTGCATATGTATAGCATCCTTCCTTTGAGCTATGCATTGAATTAAGAATAAAACCATTGTTTTCTGCTGTCAAAAGAACAAGTACAAAACTCAGCTTTCCGCCAATTTCCTTAAATGCATCATATTTTACCAAACCAATTTTCTGATAAGCTGTAACTAATTGCCCATTGATTGCTTTTATTTTATGATAAATATCCTCAACATTACTCTCCAAATTATCTATTGCACTAAACTTATCCAATATAGCTTTTTCCAAATTCTTTCCATTTTCACCATCCATAAATACTTTATATTTTTTCCTCATACTACCGTTTTTAGCCATTGTCACAATCAGCATAATTAACATAATGAAAATAACTCCTGCCATTCCCAGTATAACATACCCAACATCAATTCCATAATCATTAAATAACCACATTATCTATACCCTCCAAATTTTATTGTAAATGCGACATCAATTCTACTATTCTCTCAAATTCGTCTGGCGAATAGTATTCAATCTCTATTTTTCCCTTCTTTCCATCCTTATTTCTATTAATATGTACTTTAGTTCCAATAATTGATTTTAATTTTTCTTCATATCCCGCATAGACAATATTTAACTGCTCATCCTCTTCTGGACGTCTCTCTACCCTCTTATTATCTCCATTTAATATCTTCTTTACTAATTTTTCTGTCTCCCGAACACTAAATTTTTCATCAAAAATCTTTGTAGCTGTGTCATATTGTAAATCTCCATCCTCGATACTAAGCAATGCCCTTGCATGTCCGCTTTTGATCTTATCTTCAATCAGCATTTCTCTCACTCTTGCATCTAACTTCAAAAGCCTAAGCGCATTTGTAATTGCCACCCTACTTTTAGAAACTTTCTCTGCTACTTCATCCTGCTTCAAATGATATTCCTCAATCAAGCTATGGTATGCTTCTGCCTCCTCTATTGGATTTAGGTCCTCACGCTGCAAATTTTCTATTAAAGCAATTTCCACTACTTCCTGAGTAGAATACTCCTTTACAATAACTGGAACTTCCTTCATTCCCGCTATTTTAGATGCTCTCCATCTTCTCTCTCCAGCAATAATCTGATAAAATCCCTTTTTTCCCTGTTGGACAATCAACGGTTCAATCATACCATGTTGTTTAATAGAATCTGCTAACTCTTGCAAAGAATCTTCATTAAAATTCTTTCTTGGCTGTAAACTATTTGGTTCAATTTTATTAATGTCTACTTTATCAACCTCTTTAATAACTTCTTTAACAATTTCCTTTTCGCTTTCGCCAGTCGTCTCCCTTTTAGGTGGAATCAGATTATCGAGTCCCATTCCAAGTCCTCTTTTACTTGCCATTATTCATTTCCCCTTTCAATCACTTCGTTCGCCAGACTTCTATACCCTTCTGCTCCAGCTGATTTTCCATCGTACATATTAATTGGTTTTCCATGACTTGGTGCTTCCGCTAATCGTATATTTCTAGGAATAATTGTCTTATATATTTTTTGCTTTAAATTTTCTTTTACATTTTCTACCACTTGAAGAGAAAGACATGTTCTTGAATCGTACATTGTAAAAACAACACCTTCAATTTCTAATTTTTCATTTAATCTTTCCTTTACCAAATCAATTGTATATAATAATTCACTTAATCCTTCTAAGGCATAATATTCACATTGAATTGGAACTAGTACCGTGTCAGCCGTTGTCATAGCGTTTACTGTTAATATATTTAGAGATGGTGGACAATCAATAATAATAAAATCATAATTATCCTTTACTTTATCAACTTGATTTTTCAAAACATACTCTCTATTCTCTGTTCCGATTAATTCAATCTCTGCCCCTGCAAGTCCTCTTTCAGATGGAATAACTCTTAACCCCTCACAAATAGAGGATACTGTTGCTTCCCATATTGTTGTCTGTCCCAATAAAACTTCATAACTTGTATGTTCAACACTGGTTTTATCAACACCTAATCCACTGGTAGCATTTCCCTGAGGATCCATATCAATAACTAAAACCTTTTTTCCCTTCTCAGCAAGACACGCTGATAAATTGATTGCTGTAGTTGTTTTTCCAACTCCACCTTTCTGATTTGATATAGCTATTACTCTACCCATTTATCTTTCCTTTCAAAATGTTTCACGTGAAACATTTATATTTTAACTCTCCAAGTATTTTACTCTAAATATTATAACACATATTTCTCTATATGATAATATGTTTCACGTGAAACATTATAATCATTCTTTACAAAGGATTCTTTTTCGGTTTACCTGCCTGTCTCGGATATTTTTTTTGCAGCTTTCCCTCTTTTTTGAATTCAGCCAGTACACGATAAAAATCCCGGTCTGGAATTGAATAATGATACTGCTCTCCCACTTTACAATGTAAAATTGACAATGCATTTTTTGATTGCTGCAATTCTTCCTCCAAAAGTTCACTTTTATATGATATAAAACTGCCTCCAACTCTAACCATAGGTGTACATAATTCTAGCAAAACTGGAAGAGCAGCAACAGCCCGTGAAACACAATAATCAAATTTTTCTCTATAATCTAAATTTTGTCCAATATCCTCAGCTCGTCCATGTATTGTCTTAACATTTAAAATCTGACATTCCCTTAGAACATTTTCAATAAAATGAATTCGTTTCTGCAAGGAATCCATCAATACAAAATTTGCATCTGGGACAAGAATTGCCAAAGGAATACCCGGAAAACCAGCACCCGTACCAACATCAATAATCTTCTTTCCCGATAAATTTATAAATTTTACAACAGAAATACTATCAATAAAATGCTTAAGAACCACTTCATGCATCTCCGTAATTGCTGTCAAATTTAATGTTCTATTTGTCTCAATTAACATATGATAGAATATTTCAAATTGATTTAATTGTTTCTCTGTAATCTTTATCGAAAGCTTATCTGCACTTTGTTTTAAATATTCTTTCAAATTTCACCTCCTGTATCATGCATCTCTTAAAATACGATTCAATCTATGTTCTAAAAAGCTTTATAGACAGACGGCTAATTCTCTCATATAGAATTACTGTTTTTTCGAATCCCTTTACATTTTTCCAAATATATTAACAACACTGAAATATCTGCTGGGGAAACCCCAGAAATACGAGATGCCTGTCCTACAGAAGCTGGTCTAAAATCCTTCAACTTCTGTAGTGCCTCTTTTCTTAGACTGTATACATCATCATAATTAATGTCATCTGGTATCTTCTTATTTTCTAACTTTTTATATTGTGCTACTTGTCTCTCCTGCCGCTTAATGTAACCATCATATTTCAAATTAATATTTACCTGTTCACACACTGCACCAGGCAATGGTCTTCGATCCACATCAATTTCAGAAAGTAATTCATATGATAACTCTGGACGTTTCAAAAGTTCAGCAAGCGTAGTTCCTGATTGCAACAATGTGCTTCCGTTTTTAGATAAAAACTCCTGCACCTCACTGCTTGCACCAATTGTTGTTTTTTCTAACCTCTCTATCTCTAATTGAATCATTTTCTCTTTCTCACATAATGCATCATACCGTTGTTTGGAAATCAATCCAATCTGATACCCAATTCTAGTCAAGCGCAAATCAGCATTATCCTGACGAAGCAATAGACGGTATTCTGCACGGGAAGTCATCATCCGATATGGCTCATTCGTTCCCTTTGTAATCAAGTCATCAATCAATACACCTATATATGCCTGGGAGCGGTCTAAAATCAAAGGTTCCTTTCCCTTAATTTTTCTTGCAGCATTAATCCCAGCTATAATACCTTGAGCCGCAGCCTCTTCATAACCAGAACTTCCATTTGACTGTCCAGCACAAAAAAAACTGCTAATATCTTTAAATTCTAAAGACCCTTTTAGCTGAACCGGATTAATACAATCATATTCAATTGCATATGCATTTCTAACAATCGTTGCATTTTCAAGACCTGGTACAGTATGATACATTGCATATTGTACATCCTCCGGCAAAGAACTTGACATTCCTCCAATATACATTTCATTGGTATAATTACCCTCCGGTTCTAAAAACACCTGATGTCGCTCTTTATCAGAAAATCTTACTACCTTGTCCTCAATAGACGGACAATATCTTGGCCCTGTCCCTTTTATATTACCAGAATACAAAGGAGAACGGTCTATATTATCCATAATGATTTTATGTGTCTCCAAGTTAGTATAAGTCAGCCAACAAGAAACTTGTTCTTTTTTAATATCCTCCGGCTGATTTGTAAAAGAAAAAGGGACAATCCTTTCATCACCTTTTTGCTCCTGCATTTTACTAAAATCAATTGTCCTCTTATCCACTCTTGCAGGTGTCCCTGTCTTAAATCGTCTGACCTCTATCCCAAGGTTTTCAAGACACTCTGTTAAATGGTTGGCCGCAGATAGTCCATTAGGTCCCGTATTATTACTAACCTCCCCATATATACATCTTGCTTTAAGATAAGTACCAGTACACATAATAACCGCTTTACATGGATATACTGCATCTGACGTTGTCCTGACTCCTGTTACCTGCTGATTCTCCACATAAATTTCAGCTATTTCCCCCTGCTTGATTACAAGATTATCCGTATTTTCCAAAACTCGCCTCATCTCACGGCTATAATCCTTTTTATCCGCCTGAGCTCGAAGAGAATGCACAGCAGGCCCCTTTGATGTATTCAACATTTTTGACTGAATAAACGTCTTGTCAATATTTTTTCCCATTTCACCGCCAAGTGCATCTACTTCCCTCACCAAATGCCCTTTTGAACTCCCTCCAATATTCGGATTACAAGGCATCATTGCAATACTGTCTATGCTAACAGTAAATACTAGAGTTTTACATCCAAGCCTTGCCGCAGCAAGTGCGGCCTCACAACCTGCATGGCCAGCACCAATGACAACAACATCATAGCTTTCATAAGTATAAGGCATACCAAACCCTTCCCTTCTAAATTACATATACTAAAATTTTTATTACTTTCCCATACAGAACTCTTTAAATATTTTATTAACTAAATCCTCCGATGCAGTATCACCATTAATTAATCCCAATTTTTGATACGCATCCATCAAATCAACCATAAAGAAATCCTCTGGCATCCCAGCATGAATTGTCTCGATCACTTGCTCAAGACTTACTACCGCATCCTCAACAGCTTCTCTATGTCTCACACTAGTCAAATAAATTTGGTCATTATATGAAATATCACCATGTAAAAAAGAATCCGTAATATACTTTTCTAATTTTTCTAGTCCAGTTCCCCTTCGATTTGAAAAAGAAATGCAATCCCAATCTATTTTTTTCTTTAGGCTTTCTATATTTAACGCACTTTCCAAATCTGACTTATTCAGCAAAATCACTCCACTTTTCCCACTAAGCAATGAAATAATTTTATCATCTGCCTGATCTAAAGAAACACTTGCGTCCACTACATAAATAATAAAATCAGCCTGTCCCAGATATTCCATTGCTTTTTCCACACCAAGATGTTCTACAAAATCATCCGTATCATGAATTCCAGCAGTATCAACTAAATTTAATACAATATTACCAATTTGAACTGTTTCCTCTAGAATATCTCGTGTAGTACCAGCAATATTGGTTACAATTGCCCTTTCCTCATCCAATAAAAGATTCATCAAAGATGATTTTCCAGCATTAGGCTTTCCCACAATCACAGTATTAATCCCCTCTGATTTCATTCTTCCATTTTCAAAGTGATCTAATAATTCCTGTAGACACTTTATTTCTTCCTGAAGCATTCCATGCAACTTATCTGAAAATCCACTTAAATCATAATGTTCTGGATCATCCAAAGCTGCTTCAATATAACCCATATTATGAAGAATTTCTTGGCGTATCCTTTCAATATATTTTGATACACGGCCTTCTAACTGCTTAACCGCACTGTCCAGAGCAAATTCATTTTTCGATGAAATCAATTTCATAACTGCCTCTGCCTGTGCCAGGTCTATCCTACCATTTAAAAAAGCACGTTTCGTAAATTCTCCCGGTTCAGCCAATCTAGCACCGTGATGAATTAATAACTTCAATATTTTTTGAATCAGATATGGCCCACCATGAGAATCAATTTCAACCACATCCTCACAAGTATAACTTTTTGGAGACTTCATCAACAATACCATAACTTCATCTAAAACAGAACCATCATCGTTCATAATAAAGCCATAATGAATGGTATGGGATTTCTTTTTTTTAAAAAAGTTCCTATCCCATAAACTTTTCCACTTGGGAATATCTTCTGAATATTTTTTTGTGCAGAAAACTTCTCCAGCAATGCGTAGAGCTTCCCTGCCACTTATTCGAATAATCCCAATTCCTCCACCCATCCCACTGGCAATACCAGCTATCGTATCCTGTTCCATCACCTTATTCCTGCCTTTCATCATACTATAAAAGCCAAAAAAGGAGGCTGATATTCCAGCCCCCTAACCGTATCCATTTTAAAGATTACTTTCCTCACTAGATTCTTCTGCATCTTCTTTATGGAAAGAATCGTTATTATAATTTCTTCGGTAATTATTGCTTCTGCCATAAGATGAACGGCCATTTCGAGAATATTTGCCTCTTCTCTCATAACCATGATCAACCCCCGCTTTCAAAGTAATGACAACTTTGCGGTATGGCTCTTCTCCTTCGCTGTGAGTTTCTACAAACTTATCCTTTTGCAGGGTAGAATGAATCACTCTTCTCTCATATGGATTCATTGGCTCAAGATAAACTGGCTTATGAATTCTCTTTACCTTATGGGCAAGATTTCTCGCAAGATTTTCCAAAGTTTCTCTTCTTCTCTCACGGTAATTTTCCGTATCTAACTTAACCTTAATATAATTTTCTGAGTTACGGTTTACTACAAGACTTACCAAATACTGAAGAGAATCTAATGTAATTCCCCGTTTGCCAATTAAAATTCCCATCTCATCACCAGAAAGTTCGATTGGCATATAATGCTCTGCCTCATCATAAGAAACCTCAATAGTAACACTCATATTCATTGCAGCAAACACCTTATTTAAAAAGTCAACTGCAATATCCTCATATGTCATTTTAAGACGAACACGGATTTTCGCAGGCTTACTCAATAGACCTAAAAGCTTAGAGGACTCCCTCTCAATAATCTCATATTCTACTTTATCACTCGTTGTTTCAAATTCGATTAACGCATTTGTCAGCGCTTCATTTACTGTTTTTGCTGTAAACTCTTTCCATTCCATTTTAATCCCCTTTTCTGCGCTGCCTCTATCTACCTATAAAAGTGATTGCAAATAAGACAAACTTTATCAGGCAGCACCCAAACACAATAAATTCAAACTATTTATCACTCCCCGAAGAATTATCACGATTCAGCATGTTAGCATAAGAAGCAATACTTCCCTCTTCATATTTTGTATTATTCGGTCTTTTATAATCGCTCTTCTTTATATTCTTCGCAACTTCTGAAACATTTGTTGTCTTTTTCTCCTGTTTCTTCCCCGCATTCTTCTGATTTTTTAAGTCCTGCATAGAAGCATTTGGATCAATCCCCATCTTCTCAAAACGCTTCTTTTTCTTTTCTACATTCTTGTTAATTTCCTCAGTCAGATCCATCTTACTAAAATAAAGGTTGATTCCGAGTGACTGAAAAATACGGAACACATTACCTGCTACCCAATAGATGCCGACACCAATTGGGAACATAAAACACATAAACCCAGATACAAATGGCATAATGTTATTCATCATCTTCATAGAAGCTGCGGTAGGGTTGTCCGCATTGTTCTGCTGGTTCTGTGCCATTCCAGCCATACTTAATTTTGTACTGATAATCTGAGTTATTACAGATAAAACAGGAATTGAAAGGCTTAAACTAGAAAATTTTGGGGCATCTGCAATATTCATCCCCAAAAATGAGTTAATATGAGTAGAATCATCCGATACCCTTTTAATTTCACCAGCCAAACTAGGATACTTTTCTGCTAACTCCTTCCAAACTGTTGAATTAAACTGCCCCAAAATATCAACATAATAATGCAAATCTACTTCTGTTATATCCTTAATCTCTTTCGCATGATTTACTGCATCTGTAATAACATATGTCGGCGTTTCAATTAACTTTGATAACTGCTCAACTGTAACACCCATATTCTGCATACTCCGAGCCAATCCCTCATAAATATCATACACCTGCTGAACATAAGCAGGTACATTATAAATTACACGATATAATGCAAATAAAATCGGAAATGTAATCAAAAGCGGCAGACAGCCACTTGCAGGACTTACGCCATACTTCTGGTAAACTGCCTGCGTCTCCAAAGACATTTTCTGTTGCGATGCCTGATCCTTTTTATTTTTATATTTACTCTGAATCGCCATCAGCTCTGGATTCATAATAGAAGACATCCTAGAAAACTTCTGCTGCTTAATCTGAAGCGGCAACATCAGCGCATTCACCAAAAAAGTAAATAAAATAATACAAATACCAGTGTTCTGTATCCCTACCAATTCCAGAACATAATAAATTGCCTCCAAAATACGCCCAAGAACACGGGCAATCGGTCCAAGAAAAGCACCTTGATAAGTTGTTAATATTGCGTCCATCATATTCTAACTCTGTCCCATACTATTCTAGCATACTGCATCACACACATTACTCCAAAAGTTTTTGATAGAATGATGCAAGATACTAATGCACATTGAAAATCATTTTCATTATATATCCTAAATTGCAATCTTCAAACATGTGCTAAGGTACAGGATCATATCCTCCCTTCGCAAAAGGGTGACATCTTAAGATTCTCTTGACAGCTAAAAAACTCCCCTTTAAAACCCCGTATTTTTCAAGAGCCTCAATCGCGTATTGAGAACATGTCGGTGTATAAATACAAGAAGGTCTTCTCTTTAAAGGAGATATATATTTTCGATATAAATTTATTAGAAAAATCATTACTTTCTTCATTACAAACTCATCTAAACCAAAATATGGTGCAGCTTTCCTAAATGAAGCAATGCACTCTCGATTGCAAAAAATTTCCGATTCTTAGCTGTACTTCTTGCTACAATTACAATGTCAAATCCCTTTTCAAACTGATCCAAATTTAACCGAATACTTTCACGAATCAATCTGGTAACCCTATGCCTTACGACACTATTTCCTACTTTCTTGCTGACAGTAATACCAAATCTGTTCTCTTCCAAATTATTTCCATAGACATACATAATCAAATACTTGTTAGCATAGGATTTACCATTTTGATACACTCTAACAAAATCTCTGTTTTTTTTTATCGAATTTAACACAATCATTCCTCTAAAAGCAAAGCCTCACAAAAAGGGCACCGCCCGTACCGATATCTCTACACAATCCCACATATGCCATATAATCTGTCATAAATACTTTTAAAATACATGTGAATTTTTCACACGGCCGAGCAGTTCCTCATATATTATATAAATAGAAGAAAAGGTCACATAAATGCGACCTATGCGGATAACTTATGTCTTCCTTTTGCCCTTCGGTTTGCTAAGATCTTTCTGCCATTAGCTGTATGCATTCTCTTTCTAAAACCATGAACTTTGCTTCTGTGCCTCTTTTTAGGCTGATACGTCATCTTCATCCGAAACACACCTCCTTATCCAATCAAAATACGCAAAATCACGTGTATCTCATATTATATTAGCAAATCATGCATTCGTCAAGTCAAAAATAAAAATATCACTAATAATTTCGCATTCATTGTACTATTCAAGACTTATTTCAGAAAATAGCCATAAAATAATAACCATTCATAATTTCTACTTATTTCACCATTCTACCCAAAAATTAACAGAGTTATTCACATGTGGATTTTGTTAATTGTTATTTCCACTCCAATAATTACGATTTATATTCACTATATAATAGGAAGAAATTCATCCAATAATAATTCATTCTACAAAGTGAAGTTTTTCATTGTTGACATAATACAGCTATAGACAAATAAATGCAATTATTCCCATTTTTCTTTATTCTACTTTAGTAGATAGAAAACGTGTTTGATAACAAGTTATGCACAAATTGTGGATAACTTGTGTATAACTCACTTTGTACAATGAATACCTTACCACTTATCCACATCTTTATCAACATTATCCACTTTTTGCCCTAAATTTCAGTATTTTTTTCATTTTTGAGATGTGTACAAGTTTAAAACAAGTTATCCACAATTATTGTTAATAACGGTGGATAACTTGTTTTTCCTCATTTTCTGACAAAATCTGATTCCATTATTTTGCATTTCAACATACCCTTTTATGGCATTTAATGAAATTAACCATAAATCGTAACAAACGGTGAATATACATTATATAATTATCGAATATGTTCCTTGTAATTTCCCCATATTTGATATAAAATAGTAGTGTATGATGTGTTATCTGTCTGCATCAGAAAAAGCGCATATACAGAATATTAGAAAAGAGGAAACGGATTTGGAAAACGAGTTAAGGCAGAATTGGGAAAAAATATTAGAGCATATGCACACTGCATTTGATATTTCTGATGTGTCCTTTCGCACATTTATACAAAAACTAAGTGTATATTCCGTTCATGACGATTTGCTTACAATTCTGATTGATGATACCGGCATTGGAGACAGTAAGTCTTTTATTGAACAAAAATACTCTGTTTTTCTTGCTGTTTCCATTGAAGAAATTGTAAAAGTACAATATAAGTTAAATTTTATTGCCCTTTCTGAACTGGAAGACTTAATGCCAAACCAGAAAAATATGGAGACAGCAAAAAAACTTAATCCGTCGATTAATCCAAATTATACATTTGATACCTTTATTGTAGGGGACAACAATGATTTTGCCCATGCCGCCTCCTTAAAAGTTGCGGAAGAGCCAGGAGAAAGTATCAATCCCCTCTATATATATGGCGGAGCTGGTCTTGGTAAAACACATTTAATGCACGCAATTGCAAACTATATTTTAGAACACGATCATTCTAAACGTGTAGTATACGTTACCAGCGAGGCATTTACTAATGAAATCGTGGAGGCATTGCGTGGTTCAAAAAACGGGCATTCTCAGTCTTTAAAAGAATTCCGTGAAAAATATCGTGAGAATGTAGATGTGCTGTTAATTGATGATATTCAATTTATAATAGGAAAAGAATCTACTCAGCAAGAATTTTTCTTTACCTTTAGCCATCTGACAGATTCTAAAAAGCAGGTTATTATCTCTTCTGATAAACATCCGTCTACTATGACAATGTTAGATGAAAGATACCGTTCCCGATTTGAAATGGGAATTACAGTTGATGTTAAGGCACCAACCTATGAAACTCGCATGGCAATTCTCCGGTCTAAAGTCTCAAAAGAACATATTCACATTGATGACTCAATACTTGATTACATTGCCAGCAATATTATTACAAATATCCGTGAGCTGCAGGGCGCTATTAATAAAGTGATTTCTTTTTCCAGCCTTTGTGAAAAAGAGGTCACGTTAGAACTGGCAAAGGAAGCTCTAGCTGATAAAATTAACCCAAATATTAAAAAAGAAATCACGATTGACTACATATTAGAGACTGTGGCAGACCACTTTGGTATTACCGTAAAAGATATTTTATCAAATAAAAGGAGTAATAGCATTGCATATCCTCGCCACATCTGTATGTATCTCTGCCGCCACCTTACTGGGGGACCTTTGGCAGAAATTGGGAATAAGCTTGGAAACCGTCATCATTCTACTGTACTTCACAGCGTAGAATTAGTAGAAGAAAAAATTAAGACAAATGACCCAGAAACAGTAAAACATGTAGATGTTTTGAGGAAGAAAATTGACCCACAATAATGTTAATTTGTGATTTTACTATTAACATATTCACAAAATGAGTGGAAAACTTTTCTATGATATCTGAACCCATTTTATGCAGATGTTGATAATTCCTCGTTTTTAAACAGAATTCCGCAGGTTGTTGTACAAGTTTTCCTTAGCTTCAAATCCTTAACTAGCAAGAGTTTTAACGATTATTAACGGTACGCACAGCCTATACGATTATGAATACGGTTATTTTTATATTATATATATTTTTATTTTTATGGATTTTTTGAAAGGAGTTATACACATGAACATCATTTGTGATAAATCAAAATTATTAGAAGGTATCAATATTGCATTAAAAGCAATTTCTGGAAAATCAACGATGGCAATCTTAGAATGTATGGTTTTAGAAGTAAAAGAACAAATTATAAAGCTTATTGCAAATGATTTAGAAATTGGAATAGAAACAGTAATTGAAGGAGAAATAAAAAGTGAAGGCTCTGTTGCAATCAATGCGAAGGTTTTCTATGAAATCATAAGAAAACTTCCCTCCGACGAAGTAAAAATTTCTGTTGATGAAAATTATGTAATGAATATTAGCGGAGGAAAAGCAAAATTCAATATATCTGCAAAATCAACAGAAGAGTTTCCGTTTTTACCCAATATAGTTAAAAATGATAAAATACAGATTTCACAATTTACCTTAAAAGAAATTATCCGTCAGACTGTATTTTCTATTTCTGACAATGAAAATACAAAAGTAATGACTGGTGAGCTTTTTGAAATTAAAGGAAACCAACTAAAAGTTGTTTCTCTTGATGGCCATCGTATCTCTATCCGCAAAGTTGAGCTAAAAGAAAATTATGAAGACGTCAGCGTCATTATTCCTGGAAAAACTTTAACTGAGATTAGTAAAATACTAAACGGAGGAATTGACGACATAGTTAATATATTTTTTACAGACAAACATGCACTTTTTGAATTTAAAAATACAATTGTTTTATCTCGCCTGATTGAAGGGGAATATTATAAAATCGAAAAGATGCTTTCCAGTGATTATGAAACAAAACTGACAGTCTCTAAAAAAGAAATGTTGGATTGTATTGACAGAACTACCTTGTTAATCAAAGAATCAGAGAAAAAACCAGTAATTATAGATATCAAGGATAGTAGCATGGGATTTGCAATGCATTCTGCTATTGGTTCTATGGATGAGGAAATTAGTGCAACAAAGGAGGGAAAGGACATTCTTATCGGGTTTAACCCAAGATTTTTAATTGATGCCCTCCGCGTAATTGATGATGAAGAGATTACAATTTATATGATTAATCCAAAAGCTCCTTGTTTTATCAAGGATAAAGAGGAAAGTTATATCTATTTAATCCTGCCAGTAAATTTTAATGTCTGATAAAGGAGAAAATTAGTATGAAGGCAATTGAAATCCGAGATGATTTTATAAAACTTGGGCAGCTATTGAAATTAGCTGACTTGGTTTCTTCCGGTGTGGAAGCAAAAATTGTTATACAGAATGGGGAAGTGAAGGTAAATGGAGAGGTGGATACTAGAAGAGGAAAAAAAATTTATCCACAGGATATTGTAGAATATAAAGGAAAACAGGTAACGGTGATTGGAGAATAATCTATGTATGTGAATTCTCTGGAAATAGGCAATTTTCGCAATTATGATTTTGCAAAGATAGAGTTTCATAATAAAACAAATATTCTATACGGGGATAATGCCCAGGGCAAAACAAATATATTAGAATCAATTTTTGTTTGCGGTACTACAAAATCACATAAGGGGAGTAAAGATCAGGAGTTGATTCGGCTTGGGGAAGAGGAAGCACATATTCGTATGCATTTGACAAAGAAAAGCATGATGCATCGGATTGATATGCATTTAAAAAAAAGTAAAGGGAAAGGGATTGCAATTGACGGGATTCCTATTAAGCGTTCTGCGGAACTTATGGGGCTTCTTAATGTTATTTTCTTTTCTCCAGAGGATCTTAGGATTATTAAAAATGGCCCTTCTGAAAGAAGAAAATTTATTAATATGGAGTTGTGTCAGCTAGATAGCTTATACTTGCATGACTTAGGAGAATATAATAAAACTTTAATGCAGAGAAATAAGCTGCTAAAGCAGATTTATAACCAGCCGTCTCTAAAAGATACATTGGATGTCTGGGATATGAATTTAGTAGAATATGGAAGCCGTATTATGAAGCGAAGAGAAAAATTCGTTGAAGAGATTAGTGAAATTGTTACTAAAGTGAATGAAAAACTTACCGGAAATAGAGAACATGTTAAAATGTTTTATGAGCCTGATACAGTAATTGATGCATTTGCGGCAAAGTTAAAAGATTCTCGTGAAAAAGACCTCAAGATGTGTTCTACAAGTGTAGGACCGCATAGGGACGATTTGTGTTTTATAAATGATGGGATTGATATCCGAAAATATGGGTCACAGGGGCAGCAAAGGACTTGTGCTTTGTCATTAAAGTTAGCAGAAATTGAATTGGTGAAGAGAACAATAGGTGATTCACCGCTTCTTTTGTTGGATGATGTATTGTCTGAGTTAGATAGGAACAGGCAAAATTACCTGCTTGACAGTATTCATGATATTCAGACGATCATTACTTGTACTGGTATAGAGGAATTTATTGACAGTAGGCTTACTTTAGATAGAATTTTTAAGGTTTCAAAGGGAACTGTGTCTGTGGGGGAACGAGAGTGAAAATATGATTGGAAGTGAATAGTGGCATTTGAGTATGGCAGTTAGAATGGAGGATGTTATGGGAACAGAAGTGAATGGAGAATATGGTGCGGATCAAATTCAGATTTTAGAGGGTCTGGAAGCGGTTCGTAAAAGACCTGGTATGTATATTGGCAGTACATCAATCCGCGGCCTTCATCATCTTGTATATGAGATTGTCGATAATTCCGTAGATGAGGCTCTTGCAGGCTATTGTGATGAAATCAAAGTATTTATTCAAAAAGATAATTCTATCAAAGTTATTGATAATGGGCGCGGAATTCCAATTGGCATTAATCACAAGGCAGGACTTCCTGCGGTAGAAGTTGTATTCACCATCCTCCATGCCGGCGGCAAATTTGGTGGTGGGGGATATAAAGTTTCCGGCGGATTGCATGGTGTGGGTGCTTCTGTTGTAAATGCTTTGTCAGAGTGGCTGGAGGTGACGATCCACCAGGATGGAAAAATGTACAAACAGCGTTATGAACGGGGAAAAGTAATGTATCCTCTAAAAGAAGTTGGAGCTACTGACCATACTGGTACTGAAGTTATTTTTCTTCCAGATAAAGAGATTTTTGAAGAAACTATATTTGATTTTGATACATTAAGACAGCGCCTCCGTGAGATGGCATTTTTGACAAAGGGAATTAAAATTGTTCTGACAGATGACAGACTGGAGGAGCCAAAGGTAAGAGAATTTCATTATGAAGGTGGGATTAAGGAATATGTGAGTTATCTAAACCGCAATAAAGACCCTTTATATGAGCAGATTATTTATTGTGAGGGGCAGCGTGAGGATATCGTAGTAGAGGTTGCAATGCAGCATAATGACTCTTATCAGGAGGGAACTTATAGCTTTGTTAATAACATTACTACCCCGGAGGGTGGTACCCATTTGACTGGTTTTCGTAATGCAATTACTAAAACTTTTAATGATTATGCAAAGAAAAATAAGATTTTAAAAGAAAATGAAGCAAATCTTATGGGAGAGGATATCAGAGAAGGGCTTTCTGCAATTATTAGTATTAAGATTTCAGAACCTCAGTTTGAGGGGCAGACAAAACAAAAACTTGGAAATAGTGAGGCAAGAGGTGCAGTAGAATCTGTCGTGTCAGAGCAGTTAACTTATTTTTTGGAGCAGAATCCTTCAGTTGCAAGAACAATCTGTGACAAAGCAGTTCTTGCACAGAGGGCAAGGGATGCCGCAAGGAAAGCAAGGGATCTGACAAGGCGAAAAACTGCTTTGGAGGGAACAAGCCTTCCAGGAAAATTAGCTGACTGTAGTGACAAAGATCCAAAGAACTGCGAAATTTACATTGTAGAGGGAGATTCTGCGGGCGGCAGCGCAAAGACTGCTAGGAATCGTGCAACGCAGGCTATTCTTCCGCTGCGTGGAAAGATTTTAAATGTAGAGAAATCCCGCTTGGATAAGATTCTTGTAAACAATGAGATTAAAGCCATGATTACTGCATTTGGAACAGGCATTGGTGAAGATTTTAATATTGAAAAACTGCGCTATGATAAAATTGTTATCATGACGGATGCTGATGTAGATGGTGCACACATTGCCACTTTGATGCTGACATTTTTGTACCGTTTTATGCCGGATCTGATTCGGAAAGGGCATGTATATTTAGCTCAACCGCCGCTTTACAAGATTGATAGGAATAAAAAGGTTTATTATGCTTATGATGATGTTGAATTAGGGAAAATCCTGACAGAAATAGGAAGGGATGGGAATAATAAAATTCAGCGCTACAAAGGACTTGGTGAGATGGATGCTGACCAGCTCTGGGAGACAACAATGGATCCAGAAAAACGCATTTTGCTCCGTGTCACAATAGATGAAGAATCAGAGTCGGAGATTGATGTTGTTTTTAATACCCTGATGGGTGATAAAGTAGAGCCGCGCCGAGAATTTATTGAAGAAAATGCAAAATATGTCAAAAACTTGGATATCTAGTAGTTGCTATGAGTTGTAGTGGCTTTTACTATTCACGTTCATATCATGTGTAAAATCAGCCGTGAATAGTAACTAGTGATATGTAATATTTGATTCTCGCGTACGCAACGAGCCAAACGCAAGCTTGCTTGCACTTGGCGACTGCGCGCGGGTCACATACCCCGCTGCTCTGCAGCGTTGCAAGTTTGATACCCCGTTGCTTGCAGCGGGGTTGTTGATTTGAGTTTTGTTTTTTAAAAGATTTGGAGGAGAGAAAATGGATGATAATATCTTTGACAAGGTCCATGATGTGGATCTGAAAAAGAAGATGGAGACAGCATACATAGATTATGCTATGTCCGTTATTGCAGCCAGAGCCCTTCCTGATGTCCGAGATGGTTTAAAACCGGTACAGCGCAGAATTATGTACGCGATGGTAGAGTTAAATAATGGACCGGATAAGCCACATCGTAAATGTGCCCGTATCGTTGGTGATACCATGGGTAAATATCATCCTCATGGAGATAGCTCTATTTATGGTGCATTGGTTAATCTGGCACAGGAATGGTCTACCCGTTATCCACTTGTAGATGGCCATGGTAATTTCGGATCTGTCGATGGAGACGGCGCTGCAGCGATGCGTTATACAGAGGCAAGGCTCAGCAAAATATCCGTGGAAATGTTAGCAGATATCAATAAAGATACGGTTAATTTTGACCCGAACTTTGATGAAACGGAAAAGGAACCGGTTGTCCTTCCATCAAGATATCCTAACTTATTAGTTAATGGGACTTCTGGAATTGCGGTCGGAATGGCTACAAATATTCCACCTCATAATCTTCGTGAGGTGATTGATGCAGTTGTGCATATTATTGATAATATTAGCGAAGATAAAGAAACAGCTATGGAGGAAATTTTATCAATTGTTAAAGGTCCTGATTTTCCTACAGGCGCACAGATTTTGGGTACCAGGGGTATAGAAGAAGCGTATCGCACTGGGCGTGGTAAAATACGAGTACGTGCTATTACTGATATTGAACCGATGGAAAATGGAAAAAATAGAATTGTAGTGACAGAGCTTCCTTATATGGTAAATAAGGCTAGGTTAATTGAAAAGATTTCAGAATTACACCGTGATAAGAAAATTGACGGGATTACGGACCTGCGTGATGAGACAAACCGTGAAGGTATGCGTGTCTGTATTGAGCTACGGCGAGATGTTAATCCAAATATTATCTTAAATCAGCTTTTTAAACATACGCAAATGCAGGATACATTCGGTGTGATTATGCTCGCACTGGTTAATAATGAGCCAGTAGTTATGAATATTCTTCAAATGTTGCAGTATTATCTGAAACATCAGGAGGAAGTAGTCACCAGAAGAACGAAATATGATTTAAATAAAGCAGAAGAGCGCGCCCATATTTTAGAAGGATTGTTGATTGCTTTAGATAATATTGATGAAGTTATCTCTATTATCCGTGGTTCTAAGACAGCAAATGAGGCAAAGGAAAAGTTGGAGGAGCGTTTTGAGCTGACAAGGGCACAGGCAGATGCTATTGTTGAGATGCGTTTGCGTGCTCTGACAGGTTTGGAGCGTGAAAAAATCGAGGGTGAGTATGCGGAACTGCAGAAGAAGATAGAAGAATATCGAGCTATTTTAGCAGACCGTAAGCTCCTTCTTGCCGTTGTAAAAAAAGAAATTCTTGTAATCAGGGATAAATATGGTGATGAAAGACGAACTTCAATTGGCTATGATGAGTTTGATATCTCTATGGAAGATTTAATTCCACATGAAAATACGATTATCACTATGACAAAGCTTGGCTATATTAAGCGAATGACAGTTGATAATTTTAAGAGTCAGCACAGAGGCGGTAAAGGAATTAAGGGGATGCAAACCATAGAAGATGATTATATCGAAGATTTAATTATGTCTACGACACATCACTTTATTATGTTTTTCACAAATAAGGGCCGTGTATATCGTTTGAAGGCTTATGAGATACCGGAATCAGGTAGAATGGCAAGGGGAACTGCAATTATTAATCTGTTGCAGCTTTTGCCAGATGAAAAAATTACTGCAGTTATTCCGATCCGCGAATATGCTGAAAACAAATATCTGTTTATGGCTACTAGGAAAGGTATTGTGAAAAAAACTTCTATTTCTGAATATGCTAATATTAGAAAATCTGGTCTGCAAGCAATTAACCTGCGTGAAGATGACGAATTAATCGAGGTAAAAGCTACGAATTTAAAGAAAGATATTATTTTAGTAACGAAACATGGGCAGTGTATTCGCTTTGATGAGAATGATGTCCGCCCAACAGGCAGATCATCTATGGGAGTAATAGGAATGAATCTTTCTTATGATGATGAAGTGATTGGGATGCAGCTTGATACACAGGGGCAGTATTTAATTTTAGTATCAGAATATGGCATGGGTAAGAGAACAGAAATAACTGAGTTTACAAAACAATACCGTGGTGGAAAAGGTGTTAAATGTTATAAGATTACAGAAAAGACAGGCAATGTTGTTAGTGTGAAAGCAGTTAATGATAATAATGAGATAATGTTAATCACTACTGAAGGAATCATAATTCAATTGAAGGTTTCTGAGATTTCAAATCTTGGACGCATTACTTCAGGTGTAAAATTAATTGATTTAGATTCTGATAAGGAAATTGTTGTTGCAAGCATTGCAAAAGTCAGGGATACCATACCGGATAATCTAGAAAATGTAGAAACCGCAGAAAATGTCAGTGGGAATCCGACAAACCAGTTAGAAGAAACATTGGAAAAAAATTTATCGGATGCAGAAGTGACGCCAGCGGATGTTGTGAATGACCAATCATTGGAAAAATTGCTGGAGCGGGCCGAGGAAGACAAAGAGGAATAAGAACTAAACTGAAAACAGTATGTCAGTTTAGTTCATGTGTCAGTATATAAAACCTTGAGAAATGAGGATAGAAATGAGATCAATATCTGTGCAGGAAATAACAAAAAATATTAAAGAAATGTGCATAGAAGCAAATTATGTGTTATCAGAAGATGTTAAAAGTGCCATTTATCAGAATCAGGAGACAGAATCAAACCAGATTGGAAAACAAATTTTGTCTCAGTTAAAAGAAAATATGGATATTGCAAAAAATGAATCTATTCCGATCTGTCAGGATACAGGAATGGCTGTTATTTTTATGAAGATTGGGCAAGACGTTCATTTTGAAGGCGGAAATCTGGAAGACGCAATTAATGAGGGAATACGCCAGGGATATGAGGAAGGTTATTTGCGAAAGTCAGTAGTAAAAGATCCAGTTGAACGTGTCAATACAAAAGATAATACGCCAGGAGTGATTCATTATGAGATTGTTTCGGGGGATCAGGTCGAGATAACTGTATCACCAAAAGGGTTTGGCAGTGAAAATATGAGCCGGGTTTGTATGTTAAAACCTGCGGATGGCATCGAAGGAATAAAAGATGCAATATTAGAAACTGTAAAATTAGCTGGTCCAAATGCGTGTCCTCCAGTTGTAGTAGGTGTTGGGATAGGCGGTACATTTGAAAAGTGTGCACTATTAGCAAAAAAAGCATTAACACGTGAGTTGGGCTCCCATAATCCTATTCCTTATGTAAGCGAATTGGAGGAGGAAATGTTAGAAAAGATAAATAATATAGGAATAGGGCCAGCTGGACTTGGCGGCAATACTACAGCATTGGGAATAAATATTGAGACATATCCTACACATATTGCTGGACTGCCTGTGGCTATTAATATGTGTTGCCACGTAAATCGTCATAAAAATAGAATCATATAAATCATATGCCGCTTTTTGCGGCACAAGTATAGAAAAGAAGACTTGTCTGCTTAAGAAAAATGTTATTTTTGCATTTTTCTTGGTTGAAATTGAAATGATTGTTGGGCTATTGTTCTTTACTGCCCTAGATTATTTTTCAATCTATCACTTCAAAGAAATGAGGAAATTGAATTGGAAAAACATATTATTACACCATTATCAGATGACAAGGTGTCAGATTTAAAAGCAGGAGATTATGTTTATCTTTCAGGGACACTTTATACAGCTAGGGATGCTGCACATAGAAGGATTTATGAAGCAATGCAGAAAGGAGAGAAAATTCCTTTTGAATTACAAGATAATATTATATATTATCTTGGACCATCTCCAGCGAGGGAGGGGCGTCCCATAGGTTCTGCAGGTCCAACTACAAGTAGCCGTATGGATAAATATACTCCTATATTATTAGAAAATGGATTAAAAGGGATGATAGGTAAGGGGAAGAGATCTAAAGAAGTGATTGATTCTATGCATAAAAATAATGCAGTTTATTTTGCAGCAATTGGCGGGGCAGGTGCTCTATTATCTAAGTGCATTAAAAAATCAGAAGTAATCGCATATGAAGATCTTGGAACAGAAGCAATTCGCAAACTGGAAGTTGAAAATCTTCCCGTTATTGTTGTAATTGATTCTGATAAAAGAAACATGTATGATGAAGCCTTAAAGGGGATATGATAAAAAAGAAAGTGGTTTCATTGTTTGTTTAATAGTATTTGAAAGATTTGCGTATGCAAAGCTAAAAGTTGTAGCTTATATTTTATTCTCGCGTAAGCAATGAGCCAAACGCAATGCTTGCAAGAAACTGAAAGTTCCTTTGCACTTGACGACTGCGCGAGGGATACTTGACTTACTTGGTTTAGAATTGCCTAATCGTTAATTGCAAAAAGTAGACAACTTCCTATGTGCAAGCACAACGGATCTGTCTATTTTCTGCAATTAACTGTGAATAGTAACTAAGGTAACAGGCAATGACAAAAAAATTGAAAAAAGTTGTTGACATAGATATAAAATGTTGATATACTAGAACATGCTCGGCGGTCAGATAAGTGACACTGAGAGCAAATGGAGAAATACTCAAGAGGCTGAAGAGGCGCCCCTGCTAAGGGTGTAGGTCGTTCACGCGGCGCGAGGGTTCAAATCCCTCTTTCTCCGTTTTCTATTTTTTACTTTATAATGATATTGTTTATGACCATGATACTTGACTGTACTGGGATGAATAATTGATTTTAAGAAAAATGTAAAAAAATAGAAAAAAGTTGTTGACAAGATGTGGAAAGCGTGGTAATATAAATCTCGCTGACGCA
>CAJUID010000010.1 GCA_910585905.1 uncultured Lachnospiraceae bacterium | reverse complement strand
GTCGCCAAATGCGAGCAAGCTCGCGCTTGGCTCGTTGCTCCGCGGGAATAAATGCCCTAAATGAGGCACATTTCCTTTACTGCAAAACAATTGCAATAAGAAATCATTTAGGGCATCTATAAGAATCAAATTCCCCACAACTAGCTACTAGGAATGTCCTGGCTTGTTTCTAAAAAGATGAGGTATTTGACCTTGCGGGCACGCTCGGATGATGCAAGTATACTTGCACATCCTCACTTTGCCTTCGCGTGAATAAAGTTTTTACTCCTCTATTTTACCACAAAATTCGACATAAAATTCAATATGGTAAAAATAATGAGATTTTGGGCAAAATTAATCAATTAGCCCTTTCTGTGTTCATTTTATACAGTATTTGACGGTTACACCTTTTTATTATAAAATGTAATCAGTCTGTTTATACTGCGAACCGATTTTAATAATTATTACGCATTATAAATTATCAGCAACTATTATCACACTCCACAAGATGAGGTATCTATATGAAAAGCCAAAAACAATTTAACACAAACCTGACAAAACGTGACTTAGACGTAATGCATGTACTTTGGGACAGCGAGGAACCAAAAACAGCCGCTATGATTGTAAAAGCAAGACCAGATCTCACCATGAATACAGTACAGGCTGTCCTTAGAAAACTGCTAAATAATAATTTCATTGAAGTTGCAGATATTGTCTATAGTGGAACTGTGCTATCACGCAGCTACAGAGATGCCATTTCCCAAACAGAATATACTCTACAAAAAATGACATGTGAATATCAATCATTAAAAAATAAACCTTCAAAAGCTTCTATATTAAAAGCACTTTTAGATGCGGAAAATGACAAAAAAATTGTAAAACAAGATATAGAAGAAATTCGTAAATTTCTAGAAGATTACCAGAATTAGTACAGTAGAAATAAGTTACTGATACATAGTTGAAAAATATTTTTTAGATTATGCTAAAATATCCTATCCTTGTGTACAACAAAATGCTCCAGCCAATTACAAATAGCTGGAGCACTTTCGCTATTATAGAATCTTATAATAATCCCCTGATTCGTCTAACACTGATGTACAATGTGGGCATCTTACTGCATCTTCATCAATCTGACTCTTACAGAACGGGCAAATTTTTGTATCGTCCTTCTCTTCTTCCTCTTCTTTTGATGCAAATTTAGCAGCTGCAGTGTTCATAATCTTAACTATCACAAAGATTACAAGTGCCATAATCAGAAAGTTAATAACAGCTGTGATAAACTTTCCATAATACAAGGTTACTTCCCCTAAAAGGTTTACCTTGAGCTGGTCAAAGTTCATTCCGCCAAAAAGACCAAGCAGTGGATTGATAATGTCATTTACCAGCGAAGAAACAATGCTGGTAAACGCACCACCAATAATGATACCAACTGCCAAATCCATAACATTTCCGCGGCTAATAAATTCCTTAAACTCTTTTATAAATTGCTTCATTTGTAACTCCTTCTTCCTATGCTTCCCCTTTGCGCCTATGCATAGAGAACTCATACTGGCTGTATGCTGATACCGTATCCTGAATCAAGCGGTCATCTGCCTTTTTAAGCTGTTTGTCACGCTCTCTCTTAAATGCCCTTTCTTCCTGAATATTTCCAGGACCGGCAACACATCCGCCTTCACATGCCATACCCTCAATAAAGTCCTCTGGAAGCTTTCCTGCCTTTAACAGCATAAGAGCCTTACGACATTCTGCAGCGCCATTGCACTGACGGACGTTTACTCCGGTATGTACTCCCTGCTCCATAAGAGCCTGCTTTACTGCCTTTGTTACACCACCAGAGTTGGAATATCCCTTTGCATGAATACTTCCTCGCTGCTCTTCTTCCAAAGCACACGGTTCCAGTTTAATTCCCTTAGCACGGAGCATTGCCTGGAACTCTTCAAATGTAAGCACCAATTCCGCATTATCACCTGGATTTTCCTGATCCTGCCCGGCTTCACTCTTCTTTGCGATACAAGGCCCGATAAAGATACAGACCGCATCCTTGTGCATTGCCTTAACAAGCCTTGCTGTAGCAGCCATCGGTGAAACAGTAGTAGATATATGCTCAGAAAGTTCTGGAAAATGACGACGGATTAAGTGTACAAATGCAGGACAACAAGATGTAGTCATCTTCTTTCCATCATTATATGCCTCAGCCCATTCCTGCGCTTCCGAATCTGATACAAAATCAGCTCCGATTGCTACATCCACCATATCCTTAAATCCAAGTTTCTTTACGCCATTTCTGATAGACTCCATGGTAATATCTACACCAAACTGACCTTCTGCGGCAGGGGCTACCAGTGCATAAACCGGCCTGTCTCCCTTTAAGTAATCAATAACCTCCAGCATTCGTGAACTGTCAGAAATTGCTCCGAACGGGCAGCCACTAATGCAGGAACCACACCGGATACATTTCTCATCATCAATGCGCACTCTTCCATCCTCGCCTGCCTGAATCGCATCAACCGGACATGCACGACGGCATGGACGCATAATATCCACAATAGCATTATACGGACATGCATCGTAACACTGGCCGCATTCCTTACACTTATCTGGATCAATATATGCCTTATCACGCGTCATGGAGATTGCACCAAAACGGCATGCCTGCATACATTTTTTACTCATACATTTCTGGCAGTTATCTGTCACAGTAAAACGGGTAATCGGACAGTTTTCGCACGCCGCCGGAATAATTTTTACTGTATTGTGGCAAGGCTCACCATCTAATGGGTTAATATTTTTGGCAAGCATAATTCTTTCGCGCACAATTTCACGCTCCTTGTAGACACAGCAGCGGAAACTAGGCTTGTTTCCCGGCAGGATTTCATATGGCAAAGTTGCCTCAATCTTGTCAAGTGTACCTTCAAAAGCTGCTTTCGCAACATGATAAAGCACTTCATTTTTTACTTCTTCGATCGTGTTATTTTCATGTAACATATTCTTTTTTCCTTTCTGGTGAACTACGAGTTAGCATCATTTTATCATATAATCCAGACAGAAACAACTAATCTAAATGCATTTCCTTATTTTTCACTGAAGCTGCTCTGTCAAAGTCTGGTAGAGCATTTCCGGCTCAATTGGCTTAGCCAGATGAAGATCCATCCCAGCATCTTTCGTCTTTTGCACATCTTCTGTATATGCATTTGCTGTCATAGCAATAATAGGAATGCCTGTTGCATCCGGCCTGTCTAACTCCCTAATTTTCTTTGCTGCCGTCAACCCATCCATCACCGGCATCCGAACATCCATTAAGATCAAATCAAAGAAAGCAGGTTCCGAAGCAGCAAACCGCTCCAGGGCCATTTTCCCATTTTCTGCAGACGTTACTAATATTCCTTTCTTTTTTAGAAGCCTTCTGGCAATCTCCATATTTAACGGATGATCTTCCACCAGAAGTACCCGCTTGCCATCCAAAATTTCAGTAAAGTTTTCCTCTCCTTTTTCTTTGTCTGGCTCTTGCTCACCTTGCGGCACCAACTCACAAACTAGCTCGATTATAACCTTCGTCCCGCTGCCTTCCTCGCTTTCAATCGCAATACTTCCTCCCATTAATTCTAACAGACTTTTTGTGATGCTAAGCCCAAGGCCAGTCCCCTCGATTCTGGAAGTTATTTTATTGTCTTCCTGAACAAACGGTTCAAAAAGCCTTTCTTGAAATTCCCTGCTCATCCCAATTCCTGTATCTGTAATGCTGTAAAGTCCCCGAAGTTTATTGCCCTCAACTGTTATCTTCTCTTCACGGTAAGTAATCGTACCGCCCTCCGGGGTAAACTTTACTGCATTGGACAAAACGTTAAAGAAAATTTGGTTGATACGCACTTTGTCTGCCAATACTGTGTGATTTTCCCTACTGTGTATATCAAAAATAAATTGAATACCATTTTCTTTGCAGAGCGGCTCAAACATAGCGCGCAGGTTTTCCAAAAACTCTCCATAGGTATACGGCTCCAAATGCAGTTCTACAGCTCCATCCTCTATTTTTGTCATATCTAATATATCATTAATCAGGCTTAATAGAAAATGGCTCGCTGAACTAATGCTATCCAGATTCCGTGCCATAGCATTAGGGTCATTGATTTCATCTAATGCCAGTGCTGTAATCCCAATAATCGCGTTCATTGGCGTACGCATATCATGGCTCATGCGGGATAAAAAGTCTGTCTTTGCCTGATTCGCTGCATTTGCCTGCTGCAGGGCAGCTTGAAGCGCCTCTTTTTGTTTCGCCTCATTTTCATAGACATTCGTAATATCAAACTGGGAGCCAAGAATAAGCTGCTCCTCTTTATCCATATAAAAGAATTGGATTCTTTTCCTTCTTTTTGCCCCATCCTTATGGTACTGTGTAATATACACAGTATATTCACCATATTTGTCTAGATTTTCAATGATCACATCCCATTGCAGCTTTTTTAAAACCTCCTCCGGTTCATCCATCGGAATACGCCCGATATCCTGCAAAAAAGACTTGCTATATTCTTCCTGGATTGCCAGCTTTTTCTGATATGGATATAACCAGCTATATCTTGCAAACCTCTGTGTCGTTCCAAAAATAAAGGCTAACGAATCATAATCGTGCTTTGCGAAGCTTTCCAGTAAAAGTTCCCTCATACGGCTATATGTAATATCCACAGCATGGTACACTGCATCAATTTCCCTATATTTTGGTTCTATTACCATTTCAACCAAGGCATCTACCCAATGCAGCTCATTTTCAATACGACAGCAATAGGCCATATTAATAGACGCTTCCCCATTTTGGCACTGAAGCATCAGATTTTTAGCGGAAAAAACATGCAGATACTTTTCTTTCTCACCTTCCTGGCTAATCGTACTGGCCATACGCTCAAACAGGCTGTCCGCCGTCGAGCAGGAACTCAACATATCTTCCCATGCATCCTGCACCACATAAAGATTGGATACTTTATTCTGTGTCAAATTCAAACGGCAGGATACCAGGGTATCCGGGTTTGCAAGAAACAGAGCATTTAAGTGCCTCTGGTACCCATCCTCCACTTCCTTGGAAAGCGTAATATCTATACGGGTACAAATTACCTTAATCCGTTTCCCTTGTACATCATAAATCGACTTCATGCGATACTGAAACCAGTGATATGAGCCATTGCACCTATTCCGGACCTCTGCCTCCGCATAGGCAGCCCCTTTATCTATCTTTTCAAAAAGCCTTCTTGATTCTTCAATATCACCTTCATGCATTAAGCCAAGCTCATACCAGCTATCTGGATAATTAAAAAACTCTTTAATCTCAGTTAGCGGATCATACTTGCTCAGCACAAAGGCACGATGCTCCTCTGGATAATACTCAAAATAAATAAGATTTGCGATATCAATTGCCGCATTGAGAGCCATACTTGTCTCCAACAGTTCCTTATTCAGTTCCCTACGCCTATAGTTCTCACGCAACAAAAACATAATGACTGCCACTGCAAATAGACAGACTCCGACAAACGGTACAATCCATGGATTTTCTGCCAGCCAAAAAACAGACATAACTGTATTAAACATCTTTCGTCCCCATTTCTAATCGGCAGCCCCAAAAACATCTGCCAGTTTTTTAAGCATGAATATCCACGATAATATACTCACAATGCCTCCCTGTGCGGATAGGATAACCCCAGCCGCCAATTCCAGAAGTTACAATGGTATTCATATTGTCAATCTTTTGATATCCGTAATTTAATTCACTCACTCCTAAAAGCTGCATCAATATCCCAGTAGGCCATATCTGTCCAGCATGTGTATGGCCGGAAATCTGCAGGTCCACCCCAGCCTCTGCATTCTCTTTTAATTCCAGCGGCTGATGATCCAACAGAAGAATAAAATTCCCCTCCTCTGCCTCCTTCACCAACTCTCTGGTACTCTTCCTGCCTGCCCGACTCGCATCTTCCCTTCCGACAACAGTAAGCCCCTCCAGATTCCTTACTTCATCTTGCAGCACGGTAACACCTGCCTCATCCAGGGTATAGCATAATTCCTGCATGGAGTATTGTGGCTTATTGACATATTGATTTGGGTCATGATTTCCCAGTACATAATATGTCCCATATGTACTTTGGACAGAACCAAAAATCTGCGCTGCCTTCTTCATCTCTTCCTTTTCCGTATTCTCATCAAAAATATCCCCTGCCAACAAAAAAATATCTGGCTTTTCAGCCACTATTTTACTGCAATATTCAGAAAGTTTATCTGCATCCATATTTGTTCCTAAATGCAAATCTGAAATTGCCGCAATCCGCAAGGAATTTTCCACCTTATCCGATGTAATCTCATACCTCGTTTCCCTCACCTGGCGCATATTGACAACACCATACCCCATAATGGACAGAACAATCAATATAGAAATGATTCCACTTCGATAAACCTTATCCCACTTTTCAGGTACCTGCCCCATTTTTCTGTGCAACATCTTATAAATGATATCTATTATTATGCTGGCTGCCAGAAAATGAATCATTACCATACCGCCAAACCGATACATCGGCCACGATAGATATGCACAGAAAAAACTAAATGCAGCCGAAAGAATAATACCAACGCGTTTAGAAATTTTTGGAAACAGAGAAAAAATCCTCCGAAACCAAAAAAACATATAAAGACACACTGGGATCAAAAGAATCAGTGGTATAACAAAAAATAAGAAATACAAAACAATTTCCTCCTATCCTTCCTAATACATCATAAAGAACGAGCCAAAGGCAAGTTATCTTTTGACCCCAACCTCATTAATACTTTATGTTTGAAGCAATGTTTTTAATCTCACCTTTTACTTTCTTTCCCTCAGCTTGAATGGTAAGCTTAGGATTTCCACTAATAGTAAGCATTAACTTTGCCTGAATCCCATCATCTTTTGTACTTGTCAGCATAAATGTCCCCCCTGTGATCGTTACATTGTTAGCTGCATGAATGCAGTCTCCATATGAATGGATTGAGATACTGCCTCCCATAATCACTATTGACCCGGCAACGGGCTTCTTACCATTAGCACCAGATACCCCGGCCGTAATTCCGCGGAAGTCTTCAAATCTTGTCCCATCCTTCCAACTGGTCCGTATATTTATCGTCCCCTTTTTAATTACTACACCAGCTTTGCCCTGAATTCCTTTATCAACAGCATTAATCTGACAGTTTCCTCCCTCTATTCTTACTGTCTGGGACGCCTTTACTGCGGTATCCCCCGATGCAGCAATCAGTGTCCCGCCAAGCACCACAATATCATCTGCATGAATTGATGCTGCATTAGAAGAAGCATTCACTGTGCCGGAAGACATTGTAATTGTTTTCTTACTTCCAATGGCATCCCCATTAGAGGAGAGGTCTTTTACTGTTATCGTCCCGCTTCCATCAAATTTTAAATCACCATCACTAAATATCACTGCATCTGGTGTGGACTTTCCTGTTGCAAGTACAAACTTAGCCGGACCAGTAAATTGATTCTTACTGCCTTTATTAGACTGAATTGTCAAACTGGTTGATTTCTTGCTGTTATAAATACAGGAAGTTTTTGTATTATTGCATGTAACATTATTTAATACAATTGTCACCTTCAAATCACTGGTTCCGATCACAACCTGATATGCCCCAATTTTTCCTGATATCTGATACGTCCCGCTCTTTTTTAATGTCACCGTCTTTTTCTTTGCATTAATACTAAATTTACCATTTGAAGTTGCAATTTTTCCGTCACCCAATTTTTTAGAAGATGCAGCAGCACTGGAAGAACCTGGCAAAGCCAGTGTTAGGACAAACATAAGAATTATTCCTGCCACCCAAAACTTTATTCTCGCGTACGCAACGAGCCAACTGCAAGCTTGCAAGGAACTGAAAGTTCCTTTGCACTTGGCGGCTGCGCACGGGTCTAATCCCCCGCCCCTTGGGGCGGACTTGCTAAAGAGAAGCTTAGTCATGCCCCGTTGCTCTGCAGCGGGGTATTTGACTTCACTCCTCCAGCCAATGCCTTCTTTATCTCTAATAAACTCACTCATATGATTATCCTCCCTCATAAACCTTTCCTACTTATGTATCAAAAAATATAAAGAAATTATTTACAACTCCCTATAAGTGCTCCAATGGTGTAATTTCCCTTCCACACACTATAGTCAGATTTCCGTTCCGGCAGCGGAGTTCATCAATAAACTCTTTCTCCTTCTTTCGGTTTTTCTGTTCAATCCGGTAGGTAATCTGATACATACTTCCCATATTAGTTGTCTTCACTGTCTGTAATTCACAAGATTTTAAATATTCTTCAAACAAATCATCAAATATTGTCGTATAATCCAAATCTTCATATATAGTAATTTTTAAGATTTGTTTCCGCTCCTCCCTGCAATGCACTGGGAGAACAGATAGAAAAACCATTACGGCTCCCACCAAAAGACAGATAAATGCCCCGTAGGTCACATATCCCATGCCCGCTGCGAGCCCGGCAACCATTGCAAAAAAAACACAAGTAATTTCTCTGCTGGTTCCTGGAATAGATCGGAACCGAATCAGACTAAATGCCCCCACAATGGCAACACCAGCGCCCAGATTGCCATTTACCAGCATAATAACAGTCTGGACCAACGCTGGAAGTATCACCAGCGAAACACAAAATCCCTTTGTACTTTTTCCACTTAGACAATAACATGCCGCAATAACCATCCCATAAATCAAGGAGGCTCCTGTACAAATCGCGGCAGACTGAATTGTTAGCGTGCTAATTGAATTGTTTAATACACTCTCAAACATGTTCCCCTCCATTTCCACCTATATAACCGTGAATAGTAACAAGTCAACGCCCCTAAAGCATATGTTCCGCATAATTAGAAAGAAGCGTGCCTTTATAGACACTGCCATATTTTGAGAAGGAACGCGGATAAATAGATAATTTCTCTAACCCCTGGATCAACCACATAGGATAAACGTCCTTAACTTTTACCTCAAGAATAACTTCTCCCTCCCGAAACAATAACTTCCCAGTATCCCCCATTGCCAGATCAAGCTTGTCCTCCCGGCTCCGTATCTTAAAATCAAACGTCATCCGTAAATCAGAATCCTCCACCCCAAACATTGCAATCCTATCATAAGCCAGATATACCCTCGGGATCAAAGGATACCTCTTTAAAAAGTAATTTATTTCTTTTGCTACCTGCCCTTTTTCTTCATCCACTGCCCCTTGCTGCAGACTCTGACGCGCCTCTTCTAATGGAAGGACAATGCGCCTCTTATAGACAATTCCCTTGTATTTTTTCTTTATCTCCAAAAAAACAAGATCGTCCGGTCCAGGAATGCCATAGCTTCGCAGACGCAGCTTTTCTTTGTATACAGGCTTCTCAATGGAAGCCCTGATTAGATCATAATTTGGTGTATCATAATATATATTGCAGATTGTACTCTCACCATACTCATCCACTTGCATATATTCATCCACCAATTCCCGAAACATCCAATACTGGCTAGCCGTCAAAAGATACTTCTTTTCATAACGTTTAAATACTGTGTTTACCTTTCCCATATCCCCCTCATTTCTTTTACCAAACTCACTTGCACCCTGCGATTCCCGTTATGGAAACAATTTTCACCCCCTCGCTATCCTACTACAAAAGCAGGGCAGCCATTACTTCGGCCATGAACCCCCTCCATTTTCCTTGGCTAAGGAACTGTCACGAAATAATAACAAGTACAACTTTATATTATAACAGATTATCGCCCAAAATCCACACCGTATTTGTTGCCATTTACGGCTGAATTCTAAAAAGGAACAGAATCATTGTGCTTGCACCAAAGATTCTGTTCCTTTTTAGAAAGTTACTAATCACAACAAGACTATCGCTAAACGTTGTACTAATAGAAAAAAAAGGGCACCGCCTGCGCTGGTGCCCTAAAAATCACTACACTAAATCATACTACTCCAATTAACTGTTGTCTGCCCCTTCTTCTGATTAGCGAAACTATTTTGATATACTTTTGCGCCTGCCTGCTGCTTTTTTTCCGACTGAGAAGCAGATATTGTCTGAGCTGTTTTATCTTTCTCCGACCCCCTCGCATTTGCAGAGACATCTCTCTGTCCTGTCTCATCCTGAACAGAATCATTCTGAACATTCTCTTGCTCATTTTCCTCTGCCCTGCGTGTCTGTTCCTCCAACAATTCTTCTTGCAGCTCACGAAGTGCATCTACCTGATCGCTGACAAACGTATCTGTAAGCTTTTTGTTCTTATGATTGTCCGATTCTCTGTACTCTTTTTGCGTATTCGCCAGATTGGATACACGCCGGAACATAACAAAACCGTTTGACCCACTGCCCCTTTTTGCAGTCTGTATTGCTCCAAAATATTCTCCCAATGCATCTAAACGCGTCTTAGAGAGCTGCATCTTTCGAAGCAGCCTGTCATTCTCTTGTTTATCCTGATCTGAGCCCTCCATGATCCGGGCAATACTTTTGCCTTCGCTATTAAGGTTTGCTGCTGACGGCTTCTGCTCTGCATGTTTCGCTACATAATTGGTAGCCATATTTGTTTTTGTGTTCAATACTGTATTATTGTTGACTAGTGTATTTGCGTTTACTGAAATCGCCATATAAATCACCACCTCTTGAAGGAATTCTTACGAATGGAATGCGCAGGCATTCCCCTTTTTATAAATCTCGTTATTGTATATATCGGATTTTTCCAAAAATCCTTTATACTTTTTGGAAAAATATTACAAATAAGCCTCTGCAATTTTCCTAAATTCGTCAGCATGGCTTTCATACCAAGTGTCAAAATCTAAACCGCTCCCTTTTACTGCATTGCCCAAAGCCTTTAAAAAGGCAGGTATCTCTTTCTCCAAAACTACTCCAATCTCCTGGCCAAAGTGGGCACAGTCTTCTTCATCCCTTCCGTTTACATAAAGCAAGAAGGCAGGCTCCGGTTTGCCATCTACCTTTTTCATACCTCCCCGAAAGCCAATCCGTCCTATTTGATGTGTCCCACATGAAGATGGACATCCAGAAATATGAATCTGTGGAAGGGTCCCATCTGGAAAATTCCACTCCTTGTTAGCATCTATCAGCGTTTTTAAAAGTTTCTGGGAATCTCTAGCCCCTACCTGACAGATAGAAGCTCCTATGCAGGCAACAGAAGTTCCGAACAACGAATCTGCACCATCATCGGTCATTGACAACATTTTTTCTGCCTCCCTAGCAGTTAAATTTATAATATACATTGTCTCATCCGGTGACAACCGAAGCTCTATCTGGTCAATTGACTGGGCGGCATCGCAAATCTCTACTAATTTCTGCGGCGAAGGACAGCCACCATACGGATGATACACCACCGTGTACAAACCATCTTGTTTTTGTGGGATAACCCTTCCCCCCAACTCTTTCTTTCCAGGAGAATCTGCCCCTTCTCTATCTGTGCTGCCGGATAATATCCCATCTCCCGACTTATTATAAAGAATCTCCGAAACCTCAATATCCAAGTCTTCCTCCTGAAATGCCTCCTCTAGTTTTTTCTGAAATTCTTCTACATATTTGTCTCCCAGAACATCCTGCATATACCTTGTTCTCGCTTTTGCACGAACTTCATAGTTTCCATATGCAACAAACAACTTTACCATTGCTTTAATATAGTACAGAACCTTGCTTCCATCAATTCCCTGGGCACAAAGAACACCCATCTTCGGATTGTTTCCCAGTCCTCCCGCACTATATACATCAAATTTGCCATCGCTGCGCGCCACAAATCCCAAATCCCGAAACGTTGCATGTGTTACATTCGCTGGAGAATTCGAAAAACAAACCTTAAGTTTTCTCGGAAGCTTTACCGTCTTAATCAGCCCCATTAAATATTCCCCTGCCTTTTCAGCAAAAGGTGCCACGTCAAAGCGCTCTCCTTTTTCTACACCAGAAAGCGGAGAAACCATAACGTTTCTTGGAAAATCACCTCCCCCGCCCCTTGTTACAATACCATAATCCAATGCTTCCACGGCAAGCGCACAAACCGTATCTGCAGATAGATTATGAAACTGTATTGTCTGGCAAGTTGTCAAATGAACCAAATCAATATGATACTTCCGAATGCTATCTGCAACAAATTTCATCTTTTCTTTTGTCACTCTGCCCCCTGGAAGACGTAAACGCAGCATACTGGCCTTTCCACCCCGCTGGGCATAACTGCCAAATCCTCCTGAAAATCCTTTATATTGCGGCACAGTCACCTCCCCTGCGTAAAACTGCCTAGTAATCTTTTCAAACTCTTTGTAATCCTCTCTCCACTGATTTGTATCCATACATTTCCTCCCTTATTTTATCATTCTCCAAAATACAATATACTGCCATAATAATTTCCAACTTTTCTTCTATAGATTATCCATCTAACAGTAATTCATTCAACAGAAAATACAACCTATATTTATCATCATGCTCTGGAAACTCATTTGCTATACCAAATCGAACAACATTTAATATTATTTCAAAAGTTAAATCCCGCAGGATTTTACGCAAAATAATTTGTCTAGGACATCTGCTGAAAACATATGCGCAGTAGTGCTACATCAAGGCTTTCAGCACAATGAACTTCAAAATTAGGCAAGCAAAAATTGTGAGATTTAATAGCCAAAGTAATATTATCAAAAAACAGGGAACCGGCTATCCGGTTCCCTGAAAAAAGTAATGAGAAAACTATTATGTAGGATTAAATATTATTTAACTGTATAGCTCTTAGTAAGTGCCTTATATCCAGACTTTGTTACCTTAACGGTTACCTTTGTCCCCTTCTTTAACTTAGCAACTTTTAAAGTGAAATTCTTTTTCTTTACAGTTGCTTTCTTATATGCCTTCTTGCCAACCTTTACCTTTACAGTTGCTTTTGCTACGGAAACTGTACCAGTAATCTTTGTTGCATTCTTCTTAACAGAAACCTTGCTGAGCTTCATTGTCTTCTTTACAGCTGGCGTATCTGGTGTATCCGGTGTGTCTGGTGTATCTGGTGTATCCGGTGTGTCTGGTGTATCTGGCGTATCCGGTGTGTCTGGCGTATCCGGTGTGTCTGGCGTATCTGGTGTGTCAGGTGTTGTTGCAATTGCATTTACATCTGTTGCTGATAATGCTGTATTGTAAATAGCTACATTATCCATAGAGCCCATAAAGTCAGGATCTGCTGGCCAATATGATGCACCCAGATAATTATTCTTGCCTACTGAAAATGCTTTCAATACATTTGCATAACTTCCTGCAGCTTCCTGAACCTTCTGTCCATCG
This sequence comes from uncultured Lachnospiraceae bacterium, assembly GCA_910585905.1. Classification (GTDB taxonomy): domain Bacteria; phylum Bacillota; class Clostridia; order Lachnospirales; family Lachnospiraceae; genus Butyribacter. The sequence continues at coordinate 63,039 of CAJUID010000010.1, read as the reverse complement.
ATATATGTTACCATCATATCATTAGAAATAGTTACTGCCAGTTTCATCCATTTGTTACGGTTTGCTTCATTAGCGAACCAATCCCATGTATATGGTGCTGAGATTGCATTTCCAAAATATCCCTGGAAGAAATCACCCTGAACACCGCCAACTGAAGAAAATCCCTGTGAAAAATGATATAATGCTGTTGCATCTTTACCTTCTTTTCCAAGTTCTCCATCACCAATCATAATGATGGATGTCCAGTCAGATGAATGCCCAGTTACTTTAATATCTGCTACAAAAGAAGCTCCGTTAGAAAAATCATTTGTTGACAGATCTGCAATCTTTGCATAAGTTGCACCATTTGATGCTGTAGTAGCCAGATTTAATACGCCGTCTGCTACCTTTGCCTCACCAGCTAACTCAATTCCATCTGCATTATCAAATGTATATTTTGCAACTGGCTGTGTAGCGATTGCATCAAGGTTTGACCCCTCACTTGGTATTCCTGGTGTTGAAGTATCCGGTGGTGTTGTAGGCGTATCTGTTCCAGAATTATCTGATGAAGTTACGGATTTAACCTTAAGATAGCAATTATCTACAGTAAGATTTAAGAAAACATCTGCTTCATCTGTAGTAAGAGTTACAGTACGCTCATATGACTTTGTGGCATCTGTATTTGAAACAACCTTTCCAGACACTTTCACCACTGCACCTGTTTTCTCAAGTGTTAAAGTAACATGCGCATCCTTCATAATCTCTTTGTATGCATTTTCATCTGCCCATGTGCTGGTGTATACAATGTCATCACCAGAAAGTGACTTATTGTCACCTCCGCCCCAGCCCCAGTTATCAGCACGGACTACCGCGAACTCCTTATGCCCTGCAGGAGCTGTTGCTGCTTCTGGAGTGGTACCATCATTTGTAAATACCATTGCATAATTGTTCCAAACATTTGCATCGTTGCCATAATTATCAAATTCTACAGTTAAGATTTTTCCCTGCTCTAATTTGTATGGCTTACTAAATGCTCCCCAAAATGGTGTTGACTTATCCTCTGCGCCGACTGTCTCACTAACTTCCTCCGCGCATGCTACGGTTCCTGTATTAACCGGAAGCACTGGTGCTAAGGAAAGCACCATACTAGCAGCTAATACAGTTGCTAAAAGTTTTTTTCTCATGTTACTGCTCCTCCTGAATTTATTTTTTTAGTTTAGTGCTACGTAAACTATTTTAATCAAATAATACACTACTTTATGGAAAAAGTCAACCAAAAAACATTTCAAAATCATTTGTTTCCCTTGCAAAATGCACAAAAATTTCTCAAAATTCAGTTAAGTCCTATATAATTAAGCATTCTTAAGTAACTATTTATTCTAGTTAGAAATAAAAATGCAATATAGACTTAAAAACCTTTATATGGTAATATAGAAACGTTGTATCTATGCGTACTTTTCGCTAGAATACTTGAAAACCACTTTTTATTTATTAAGATATGCTTCATTTGTTGAAGTAATGTACATTATCTATAATTGATGTAACGGAAATATTGAGAAAGGGCAGAAAACCATGGTAAAAAGGTTTTCTGGATGGGTAAAAATAAAAATGAAACTAGGAATCGTTGGATTGCCAAACGTAGGAAAAAGTACTTTATTTAATTCGCTGACAAAGGCAGGCGCAGAGTCTGCCAACTATCCATTCTGCACTATTGATCCAAATGTAGGAATCGTGCCAGTTCCAGACGAAAGGCTTAATGTGCTTGCAAAAATGCATAAATCAGCAAAAATAGTAAATGCAACCATTGAATTTGTAGATATTGCCGGGCTAGTAAAGGGTGCCTCCAAAGGAGAAGGACTTGGAAACCAGTTTTTATCAAATATCCGCGAAGTTGATGCTATTGTCCATGTCGTGCGTTGCTTTGAAGATTCTAATATTGTCCATGTTGACGGAAGCATCGACCCGCTGCGCGATATTGAGACCATTAATCTGGAATTATTGTTCTCAGATCTCGAAATCCTTGAGAGGCGCTATGCAAAACTTGTTAAAAGTGTAAAAAACGATAAAACACTTTTAAAAGAAACAGACTTAGTAGAGCGCCTAAAAAAACATCTAGAAGATGGTAAGCTTGCAAAGAATTTTGAATCAGAGGACGATGATGAAAAACTGCTGCTTGAAAGCTTTAATCTTCTAACTTATAAGCCAACTATTTATGCTGCCAATGTCACAGAGGATGACCTCGCAGATGACGGAAGCAGCAATGAAAATGTTGAAAAAGTAAGAAAATACGCAAACGAAGAAGGTTCCGAAGTATTTGTGATCTGTGCACAGATTGAACAGGAAATCGCAGAGCTTGATGAAGATGAGAAAAAAATGTTTTTAGAAGATTTGGGGCTTGCAGAGTCTGGATTAGAAAAAATGATACGTGCCAGCTATTCTCTGTTGGGATTAATTAGTTACCTGACTTCAGGTGAAATGGAGACAAAAGCCTGGACCATTACAAAAGGGACAAAGGCACCACAGGCCGCAGGTAAAATTCACAGTGATTTTGAACGTGGATTTATCCGCGCAGAAGTTGTAAGCTATGAACACCTAGTGGAACAGGGCAGCATGAACGCTGCCAAAGAAAAGGGCCTGGTTCGCTCAGAAGGCAAAGAATATATTGTACAGGATGGCGATGTCGTATTATTCCGCTTTAATGTATAATAGAGCATTTGTTAATATATAAATAGTAGATTCTGTTGTACATGCCAGAATCTGCCCACACATCCTCACTTCGCGTTTTTGTTATCAGCCATAGGTTACAGCGGAGTTTCTTAATTATTGATTGAACAAAAAAGCATGTACAGATAAGAGGTGGTTATGGGAGCAGATATCCGATTCCCTAATTTAGGAATTACAATTGACTCATTAGGTAAATCTATATCCATTGGCGGATTTTCCATCGCTTATTATGGAATTGTGATTGCGCTTGGAATGATAGCAGGATTTTATATGGCCAGCTGGCAGGCAAAACGCCTGAACCAAAATAGTGAAGTAATTCTTGATTTAGCATTGTGGGATATATTTTTTGCAATTATCGGTGCAAGATTTTATTATGTAATTTTTAGTTGGGACTATTATTCACAACATCTAACGGAAATCTTCAATATCCGTGGCGGCGGAATGGCTATATACGGCGGTGTAATTGCCGGTGTACTGACAACATTTATTTTTGCAAAAATAAAAAAACTTTCGTTCGGAGAGCTGACTGACGCCGCCTGCAGCGGCTTATTAGTCGGACAGATTTTCGGAAGATGGGGAAATTTTTTTAACCGGGAAGTATTTGGCGGTTATACAGATAACCTATTTGCCATGCAGCTAAAACAATCCCAAGTTCGTTCCAGTGATATCAATAGCGAGCTACTGAAACATCTGGTAGATATAGATGGTGTAAAATATATACAAGTTCATCCAACTTTTTTATATGAGTCTCTTTGGAACCTTCTTGTACTGGTTATCATCCTGCTTTGTACTAAGAAACGTAAATTCCGTGGACAACTTTTTCTTATGTATCTATTTGGCTACGGCCTTGGAAGATTCTGGATTGAGGGAATCCGCGTAGACCAGTTAAAACTATTTGGCACAGGAATGGCCGTCTCGCAGCTTCTATCCGGTTTGCTTGTCATAGTTTCTGGAGGTATTCTTGCTTATAAATTTTGGAAAGGCAGAAAAATAGGCGCATAGTGCCTATTTTTCTGCCTTTTCCCACTCTTCCATTTCTTAATCAGGGACAACAGATGTTCCCCTTCAAAATATTGCTATCTATCCCTTTGCAAAGCCAAAATCACATTGCAAAAATTTATGGAAAATGCTATGATAAATGAAAATTTTATTTCTACATGGAGTGCGTTATGAAGAAAAAAATTCATCTATTATTACCCCTTATTTTGCTGACCGTAATATTATCGGGATGCCAAAAAAATAACAAAAAAACATTAACAAAAGAACCAACTTCCAAATCCAATTCCGTTCAACTAACTGTCTGGGGCGCCGAAGAGGATAAGGAATTGCTGTCCAGGATTATTGATGAATTTCAGAAAGAATACCAAGGACAGGCGGATTTTACCATTACTTATATGCCACAAAGCGAAAGTAACTGTACCAATGCCCTGATGGCTGACCTCGAAAATGGCGCAGATGTTTTTACCTTTGCAGATGACCAGTTAAACACACTGGTGGCCGCTGGAGCACTGGAGCCAGTAAAAAATGCAGAAACGGTCAGCAAAACAAACCTGCGGGAATCTGTTCTTGCCGCATCTGTAAATGATACCTTATATGCCCTGCCGCTTACAGCGGATAACGGATATTTTCTATATTACAATAAAAAGTATTTTTCCAAAAAGGATATCAAATCACTGGACAGAATGCTGAATATTGCCGCAAATCATGGAAAAAAAGTCTCTATGGAATGGTCCTCTGGATGGTATGTCTATTCTCTGTTTGGTAATACTGGGCTTAAGGTTGGCCTAAATGACGACGGAATTACAAATTACTGTACCTGGAACAGTACGGATGGGAATATCAAAGGTGCTGATGTTGCAAGAGCCATGTTAGATATCGCAAAGCACAATGGCTTTATCAGCACTGACGATGCCGGATTTCTAAAGGGCGTCAAAAACAAAACAATCATCGCCGGAGTCAACGGTGTATGGAATGCCCTCGCATTAAAAAAGGCATGGGGCAAAAATTTGGGCGCTGCAAAACTGCCGTCTTACACTTGTGCTGGGAAACAGGTTCAGATGGCCTCATTTTCCGGCTATAAACTAGTTGGAGTAAATGCTTACTCCAAACAGCGAGAATGGGCTGCAAAACTTGCTGAATGGATTTCAAATGAAACAAATCAGAAACTGCGCTTTATGTTACGCGGCCAGGGGCCATCTAATATAAAGGCTGCAGACTCAAAAGAGGTGCAGGATTCCCCTGCAATCACTGCATTATTAGACCAGTCAGAATTTTCCTGCCTACAACGTATCGGAGGCAACTTCTGGGAACCTGTCTCTACATTTACCACAAATATTCTGGCAGGAAATGTCACAGCAAAAAACCTTCAGGAACAGTTAGATACAATGGTGGAAGGGATAATTGCCCCGTAATATTAAACCTTTTTGCTTATAACTTTTTATTTATAAACAAAAGGAATAATAGCATTGGGAAATCAACATCTTGTACAAACTGTAAAATAGCACGCTAAAACCTAAAGGAGTATAAATAATCATGAAAAATATCTCTTTAAAACATCGTTTAATTATACCAATTGCACTGCTGGGCATTGTGGCGCTTTTATCAAATATTCTATCTATTTTCAATATCCGCAACGTAAATACAAGTGCTTCCAGGATTGCCGATGATTATATGAATAGCAATAGTCAGCTTTCAGAAATCTGCCAGTCATCTATGAACATACATAAAATGGCGCTAAGCCATATTGTTGCTACTGATTACAATACCATGATTACACTTGTACAGCAAATCAAAGAAGAAGAAATACTTCTGGATAATCTGCTTACAAAGTACAAAAAACATGTAGCACCAAAAGACCAGAAACAATACAAAGCACTGATGTCTGATTATGCCTCATTTAAACATGCACTAGTCCAGCTAGTTTGCGCAAGCGCAAGCCATAAGACACAGGATGCTTATGCCCTCGCCAATGGTGATGTAGCTTCCTATGCCAGCGCTATGGAGAAAGACATTGATTCCCTAAACGCATCTATTAATAAACAGACTGCCAATGCAAGGACACAGCTTTCCACTGTATACCTCATTTCACTGGTAGCTGGCATTATTGCAGTGATTATCTGCATCTTACTTGTTATTGCTGCCCTAAAATTGATTATTAAATATGTAATAATCCCTATTAAAAGTATTTTAAAGACCATCCAGGAAAGTTCTGGGCGCATCAATAGTATGACAGGTGAAGTATTGCATAAAACCTGGGATTCGAAAAAAAGTGCTGCTGACCTTTCTACTATTTCTGGACAATTGTCGGCAACTATTCAAAATGTAGCTAATAATGTATCTGTAATCCATGATAACACGGAAAATGTGAAACTGGATGTCCAGAATATCGCTGATGAATGCAGCGCCATCACCTCATATACTGTACAAATGAACACGCGTGCAGATGCCATGCAGCAGTCTGCCCAAAATAGTGTAAAAGTAACAGGAGCCAAGGCAGAAGAAATCCTGGTTTCCCTCAATAATGCGATTGAACAAAGCAAGAGTGTAGACCAGATTAAAGCCCTTACCAGTAAAATCCTCTCTATCTCCCAGCAGACAAGGATTATTGCTATGAACGCTTCTGTTGAAGCTGTAAATGCCGGCGCCGCAGGTAATGGTTTTGCCGTTGTTGCCAGAGAAGTACGTGAACTCGCCAACTCAAGCCAGGAAACCGCTAACCAGATTCAATCAATTAACGATATTGTTACCACAGCAGTATATAATCTTTCTGAAAATGCACAACACCTAATCGACTATATGAGCCAGTCTGTCCTAACAGAGTTTCAAACATTTGAACAGGCCAGCTTCCAGTATAAAGAAGATGCCGCCCATATCCGCCAGATTATGGATGAATTTCATAAGCAAACTGAACATCTGAAAAACTCAATGTCCGGTATTGCCGGCTCTATCGGTGCCATCACAAAAGCGATTGATGACGGCGCCAACGGTATCACCAGCGTTGCCGGCAATACCAAAAACCTCGCCAGTGATATGGAAGATATTACACAACGTATGAAAATTAACCAGGAAGTTGTAAACGGATTGGAAAAAGAGACTATTGTATTTGATAATTTGTAAGTAAATTATCTATTTTGTTTTGCAGGAATACACTTCTCCAAATCATGTACATTTACAATATAAATAGTTTTATCTTGAATGGGGAAAGTCAAATTAACTAGAACTTTTCTATCAGTTAAAAGTATGGTAAACTAAAGGAAGTTTATGTGCCCGCGCGCACCGGACACAACTCCCATAAAGCGGAAATTCGCTTTCGCAAAGAATGTGCGCAGAAATGAGGATTTTTATGAAAGAATACAGAATGGACACACAATGTGTACAGGCAGGATACACTCCGGGGAATGGCGAACCACGCCAAATTCCGATTATCCAGTCTACTACTTTTAAGTATGCGACCAGCGAGGATATGGGAAAGCTGTTTGATCTGGAGGAATCTGGATACTTCTATTCCCGCCTGCAAAATCCTACAAACGACTATGTAGCAGCAAAAATTGCGAAACTGGAGGGCGGAACCGCCGGAATGTTGACCTCCTCAGGACAGGCAGCTAATTTTTTTGCTCTATTTAACATCTGTGAGTGTGGCAGCCATATTGTCGCCTCTTCATCAATTTATGGCGGGACATTTAACCTGATTTCTGTCACAATGGCAAAGATGGGCATTGAAGTAACATTTGTCTCACCAGATAGCACAGAGGAAGAGCTTGACGCAGCATTCCAGGAAAATACACGGGCTGTATTTGGAGAAACGATTGCAAACCCAGCGCTTACTGTACTGGACCTTGAAAAATTTGCAAAAGCCGCACATAAGCATGGAGTTCCTTTTATTGTGGATAACACTTTCCCAACACCAGTCAACTGCCGCCCGATTGAATGGGGAGCAGATATCGTTACACATTCAACCACAAAATATATGGATGGGCATGGTGCTGCTGTCGGGGGTGCAATTGTAGATTCTGGTAAGTTTGACTGGATGGCATACGCTGAAAAATTTCCAGGATTGTGTACGCCAGATGAGTCCTACCACGGCATTACATATGCCGAAAAATTTGGCAAAGAAGGCGCCTTTATTACAAAATGTACTGCCCAGCTTATGCGTGACCTCGGCTGCGTACAGTCCCCACAAAGTGCATTTATGCTGAATCTCGGTCTAGAATCCCTTCATGTCCGCATGCCGCGCCATGTGGAAAATGGACAGGCTGTCGCAGAATTTTTGCAGAAACAGCCACAGGTTGCCTATGTCAATTATTCTGGGCTTCCAGACAACCCATACTATGAAATTGCTAAAAAGTATCTGCCAAATGGTGGTTGTGGTGTAGTCTCTTTTGAATTAAAAGGAGGCAGGGAAGCAGCAGAACGCTTTATGAAGCGCCTACAATTGGCTGCGATTGAAACACACGTCGCAGACGCGAGAACTTGTTGCCTAAACCCGGCAACTTCCACACACCGCCAGATGAATGATGAACAGTTAAAGGAAGCTGGCATTCCGGCCGGACTGATACGCATGTCATGTGGATTAGAAGATAAGGAAGACTTAATAGAAGACCTGGCACAGGCATTAGATTGTATTTAGATAGAATCAGAATTTTCCTACAAGGATTCAGATATCAAAAAAGGGCAAAACATTGTGTTTTGCCCTAAACAACGGATATTTAAAACTTAACGGTTTTTCTTCCCGCTCGTCACGGAATTATTATTGGTGTCTTTATCTTTTCCATTTGTTGTGCCATCTGTTGCATCATTATTATTGTTGGTATCATTATTGATATCATTACCATTGTTGGAATTGTTATTGTTATCATTTCCAGTAACATCATCCACGGCATCTTCTGTGCCGTCAATCACATCGTCCACGGCATCCTCCGTACCGTTCACAGCATCATCCACTCCATTCTCGACATCATCCATAACACCATCATCTGCAGATGGACTTGAAGTTGCCTGATCAGCACCGTCATTTGCCTTATTGCCGCATCCTGTAAAAACTGAGATTGATAGGCAGGCCACTGCCGCTAAAACTAAATATTTCTTTTTCAAATCACTCACCATACCTTTCTTTTAAGGAATACTGTAACACCACAAATGTCCTTTCCCGCCAAAGAAATAATCTGCAATGCTGCATTTTCCTCTTACTTTTACGAAATTAGTATGGCTTATCTTTCTTTAAATATACAAAAATTTGTTAAAACAACTGATATTACAGCTCATAATGATGGCCAACATATTTATAGGCCGGACGGATAATCTTGCCCTTGTTCACAAGCTCCTCTAAACGGTGCGCACTCCACCCAGAAATACGGGAAATGGCAAAAAGCGGCGTAAACAGCTCCTCCGGTATGCCAAGCATAGAATAAATCAATCCGCTATAAAAATCGACATTCGCACAGACTGGTTTCATCACATGGGAGCGGTGGGAAATCAAATCTGCAGCAATGCGCTCTACTTTATCATAGAGAGCAAATTCCTCCTCCATTCCTTTTGCCGCAGCAAGCATTCTGGCATACTCTTTCATAACAACTTCCCTCGGGTCTGACAGAGTATAGACTGCATGTCCCATGCCATAGATCAAGCCGGAACCATCAAAAGCCTCCTTGCTTAAAACTTTTTGCAGATATGTACGAATTCCATCCTCCGATGTGTCTTCTTTGCAGCTTTTTTTCAAATCTCCAAACATCTGCTGAACCTTTAAGTTAGCCCCGCCATGCCGAGGTCCTTTTAAGGATGCAATAGATGCAGCAACCGCAGAATAAGTGTCTGTCCCGGATGATGTTACTACATGGTTTGTAAATGTAGAATTATTTCCTCCACCATGCTCTGCATGCAGCACGAGCGCAGCATCTAAGACCCTCGCCTCCAACTTTGAGAACTCCCCGTCTGGACGAAGCATATGCAAAATATTTTCTGCTGTAGAATATTCTGGCTTAGCTGGTTTGATCACCAGGCTGTCAAAAAAATTAAAATGCCTGTACGCATGATAATTATACACTGCGATCAAAGGCAGCTTTGCCACAAGCTGCAGCGACTGCCGGAGCACATTCGGTACAGACGTATCATCTGGGTTCTTATCAAAAGAATATAATGTCAAAACACTTCTCTGCAACCCATTCATCAGGTTTGGGCTTGGCGCTTTCATAATCACATCACGGATAAACTGCGCAGACAATTCCTGCAAACTGGTCAAAATCTCAACAAATGTTGCTAACTGTTCCTCGTCAGGCAATTTTCCAAACAACAAAAGATAAGTTGTCTCCTCAAATGCGAAACGCTTCTCAAGACCTTTTCCGACAAGTTTTTTCACATCATACCCCTGATAATAAAGCTTTCCATCGGCAGGCTCTTTCACGCCTTCTACAATATTGTACCCACTGACATCTGAAATTTCAGTCAGGCCAGTCAAAACGCCCTTTCCTGTACTGTCGCGAAGACCTCTTTTCACATCATATTCCTGATATAAATTTAAATCAATAACACCCGATCTCATACAATTTTCTAGCAATTCATCAAATTTATTATTCAGTACATCGCTCAATGCCATCATGGAATCACTATAACTCATTACATTCCTCCTCTCACTTCCCTAAGGACATCTGCCCAAAAGGAATATATGCATTTTCGTATACATGTATACACATAAACGCAGCTTGACGCCAATTCTTCATCACATATCCTATATCATACATGAAATCAGAATTAGCGTCAAGTTTCACATACTTAAGAAGCAGAGCGTGTCCTGTATTCCAGACGAAGCTTGTCTGTTAATAATGCCATAAATTCAGAATTTGTTGGTTTGCCCTTGCCCGCACAGATTGTATTTCCAAAAACCTCCTCAAGCGTGTCCATATTCCCTCGTCGCCATGCTACCTCAATCGCATGACGGATTGTTCTCTCCACACTACTTGAGGTTGTCTTATATTTCTTCGCAATCGCTGGATATAAAAACTTTGTAATATAATGCAGCATATTTCTGTCGTAAAATGCCATTATAATCCCTTCTCTAATATACTGATACCCCTTAATATGGGCTGGTATCCCAATTTCCAGCAAAATATTTGTTACATCAATTTCTAAATCCCCCGAAAGGTTATAGCCGTCATTCACATTATTTTTTTCCTTGGTAACTTCCTCTTCCCTTGCCGGAATGTCTCTGTAGACATTCGCCCTTAAAACGCCTTTTGTCTCTTCCTTGCGGTGTTCCACTAACTGTGAAACCCTTTTAATTAGCATCGTATTGGATACAGGCTTCATCATATAGTAATCTGCTCCCGCCTGAATAGCTTCCTCAACCAGATTCTCCATACGCAGTGCCGTCTCGATAATAAAAATGGGGCGTTTTTCTATGTAGGCTGTCTTGTTGATTTCTTCCAAAATCCCAATTCCATCAATACCTGGCAAGATCATATCCATTACAACCACATCTGGTTTTTCCTTTCTGATCATCTCTAATGCCTTACTTCCATTGCCCGTAGCCAGAATAACTTCCATTCCCATACTTGTCATGGTATTTTGTTTACTTTCTCGGTCCTGTACGTTATTATCCGCGATAATTACGCGTAAACCAGTCGTCTCCATAGTTTCCTCCATTCTGATGTCAATCGACACCTCCTCAACATTTTCTTTCTTTATTCCTTAACTTTTTACTATTATAGAAAAGAACTGCGGATAAATAGAGGAAACCAAAAGTAATTGAAATGTAATCCATGACAGATTGCGGCAGATTTTTGCGTAAAATCCGAAATTTCATGCTGCTCTATCTGCAATTACAGACCCATTTCCCAATACACCGCCATAATTCGAATAATTGCAGCGATTCACAGGCAGTATTTAAGTTGATGGCACATAATTGATAGAGTCAAGAATAAATAAAAATGAGAATACGATAGGACTTGACTTCTATCGTATTCTCATTTTTCACCTATTCAGATGCGTATCTTAGCAACTGGCCGACACGCTCCTCAGCCCAACTATAATCAGACATATATTCCCCCGCAAACTGCTTTCTTGCCTTCTCTTCACCGGCAAGAAAATCATATAAATCGCATTCAAACAACTCTGTATCAACCCGGCGGACACCACGCTCTGCAATTAAGATTTCTTTTATGCCATATTCCTCTAATTCTCTTAGAAGATTACGTGATACCTTACTGCAAAGGTTCTGTGTCGCTTCATCATTGGGTCTTTCTTCCCACAATGCGCAAATCACTTGATCCGTATTCACAGTGCCGCCCTGCCTGTCTACCAAAAGCGCCAAAAGCTCTTTTGCCTTACCGCTCCGAAACATAATTGGCTGGTCGTCAATAAAAAGATCAAAATGACCAAATGTCTTTACATATATGCGGCGTTTTTTTCTCCTTCTCGAAAGCAATCTAGCTGACTCAAGTGCATAAAACAGCTCATCATTCGTATATGGCTTAATCAGAAATGCCACAGCACGCAGCCTTGTTGCTTGTATGGCATATTGCTCTACATTGGAGAAAAAAATCAAAAGTATGTCCGGAAAGATTTCCCGAAGCCTGCTTCCCAGCAGTATTCCGTCCTTGCCATTCATAGAGGCATTGATAATAGCTAAATCAATCTCATGTTTTCTCGCGAAACGCATTGCCTCCTCATCATCTTCAAATGTTCCTACAATTTTGATCTCACGAAAATTCCTGACTTCAAACTGAAAGGAAACAATCTCCATTCTTTCGTCACTGACAACTATTGTTCTCATGTTTCTCCTTACTTTAGCGCAGATTTAGCGCAATATTCCTTATACATGTTCCCAATGCGCACCCTGTATCAATTTTCTACAAATTTTACCCTAGGTATATAGTATTACTTAAAAATAAAGTTGTCAACTAAATGAATACTCAGAATCTACGCATTTTTTGACAAATTTCGTTTGAGCATATACCCTACGCCGTATTTTGAACAAATGTTTAGAGAAAGAGGCTTTAACTTGCCACGCAACTGTTTAATTATGGTATCTAATACTCGATCTCCGCTCAAAGACTCCACCCCCCATGCCGCAGACAATAATTCTTTTCTTGGTACTACTTTTCCCCTGTCTTGAAACAGTCGGGACAACACAAGGTATTCCTTTGGCGTTAAATTAACAACTACCCCACCACAATTAAACTGATGCGCTCTTTCATCCATTGTAAATCCCCACTCTATACCGTCCTTGTCCCGATTTCGACCACATTTCCAGACACAAGCATAAATCCTTGCAACACAAATCGAGATATCTCTTTTCCTTCCAATATAATCTGAAACTCCTAGAGAAAAAACCTGCAATTCCTCCCTATCCTCCAAAGCCTCTGCAATATAAAGAACCGGGATAGCACTAAGACGGCAAATTTTTCTAAGAAAATCTTCCCATCCTTCCCGCAGTTCTTCTAGAAGCTTCTGGCCAGACAACAAGACTGCAAGGATTTCTTCCCGCCCTGAAACAGACTCCCCTTGCATACCATAGCATAGATCCGCCTTCCCTTCACCATGCAGAAGCCTCCATTGTAAATCCTCCCATCCTTCTGCCTCCTCCACAGCAATATTTTCCTTTTCCAGCTCCTTCCGAAGCCTTTCGCACCATCCGATATCGTCATCCCAAAGAATTATTTTTATCTCCAACGCATACCACCTTTAATCAGAATCCAACCCCATCACCTGAATCTGTCCCCGAATCTCATCTACCTGATCCATCGGCAATAAAAACCGGCCATTTTTTCTCTCATATACTCCATAACCTTCTATCACAGCCTTAATATCCAAATCTACAATAACAGCATCTGCCCCAGCCTGAACCGCCTGCATCCGCCCATCACGTAACACACAGTCTAATGTCGGATTGGCAATGATCATTGCATCCGGCAGCATTAACCGAAAGATTGCCATTATGTAAGTTGTCATATCACCATTCCCGCTGCGTTCCCGCTCAAACGGTGTATGCCTTGCAGGTACAAATGCCCCCATATCTACAATGGAAGCCCCAAACGATTTTATAAATTGAATATCCTCCAACACATTGGCAATCCCCTGATAGGGAATACCGATCAAAAAACCGGTTCCAACCTTGTACCCAATATTTTTTAACTGCCAGAGCTGTTGTTTTCTTAAAAGCAACGACATATTGGAGGGATAAATCTTCTTAAAATGCTGTTCCTCTGCACTCCCATGACGCAGCAGGTATCCTTCCACTCCATTTGCGCGCCAGCGCCTATAAGCCGATTCTGTCTTTTCTCCCAAAGCCAGAATAATCCTACAGCCCTTCACGGCATCCTTAAGTGCAGTCAAAATTTCCTCAACCCACTGCTCTGTATAGTAAGTATCATCCCCGCTTTCCAACAAAAAGTTTGTAATACCTCTCCTGGCAAAGTCAAGACAACAATCGACAATAAGCGATGTCTCCATCCGAAACCGTATGGCAAACTGGTTATCCCGCCTTAACCCACACATCTTGCAGTCATATCGGCAATAACTGCTGATGGGAACCCTGCCCCAGAGTTGAATTTTGTTCCCTTTTACCTTCTGCCTGACCAGACATGCCTTTTCATTTAGATACTCCGTTGTCTCGATATTCCTAAACTTTAAAAGCTCTGTAAACTCCTCTTTCCCAAGATTTCCTACTGCCATCAATTTATTTACAAATGTATCCATACATTTTCCCATAAAAAAACACCCCTTTGCCAAGATTTGTATCAAAACTCCCAAACAAATCTTATCACAAAGAGGTGCTTTCTTCCACTTATTTTTCTGGGAATGCGGGCACACATTCAAACTGATGCAGTATATTCCGCACCGTTATAAAAAGCTCTGTCTTCAATGTCTGCAAATCTACAGGGCTCTTGTATAATATCACATTGTAGCAGGTGGCATTGATCAATTCTACAATCATATAAATCATTAGCTCTTCTTGACGGTACTTTTTTTTCGATGCCTCTAGCAGAGATTCAAACACATCCATACAGTTCCTATTGTCCAGATCAAAAATCCTTATACTGGAAAATACCCCCCAGCTTAGGTTTTTAGAAATAAAACGGAGCAGGGATGGATTTTCATTCAACTGGTCGATAATATTGTCTGCAAGATAGATCACACAGTCCTCCAGCGATTCCACCGCTTTTTCCAAAACTTTGTCATTGAGTTTATGATTTGCCTTTTCAAAAATCATATTGGCCTGGTGCGCAATCAGGCAGTTCTGTATCTCAAACTTATCCTTAAAATAGAGATAAAAGGTTCCCTTTCCCAACTTCGCGCCTTTTGCAATTTCTGATACAGAGGTATTGTCAATCCCCTTTTCAGTAAAAAGCTCAAATGCGGCATGAAGCAGCGCCTGTTTTTTTTCTTTTTTATTTTCTTCGATCTTGCCCAAACTATGCACTCCCTTTATTTTTCCGCCTTTATCTCCTTTGTTGTCATAATAAATTTTACACTTCCATCCATCCCATCTGATATGCCGGAAAAACTCTTGTAATTTTTTGCAGCCTTATTAACTGCCTTTGCCCTGTTTTGCAGGTCATCACTGCCATCCAAAATACTTGTCACAGTATCTGCCAATTTCTCTGTTCCTTCTTCCTGGAACTTCTTCATGCCATCATATAGGTCAATGGCTCCTTCTGCCAGCTTGCTAATGCCATCCGATACCTGATCTGTAGAACCTGCTAACTTCTGTACTCCATTAAACAACTTTTTAGTGCCATTTGCAAGTGTTTTTGTCGCTTTCCGAAAACTTGCACTAGACGCAGTTAATTTTTTGCTGTTTTTCTTTATTTTTCCGGCATTTTTCGAAAGCGAGTCTGCCGCCTTTTCCAGTTCCCCATTGTTCGCCGTTATTAACTGCCCGTTCTTGTAGATTGTACTAAGATTAGATGTAATCTCTGCGATACTTCCGTTAATGGTTCCGCTTGCATTCATAATTGGTGTCTTATACCCACGGATCGACTCAGCATTTTTAGAAATCTCTTTTGCACCCTGCTCTAAGGCTTCAGCCCCATTATAGAGATTTACTTCTTTCGATTCCGTATCTGTTGCCGCTCCAATCTGTGCAAGTGCTGTTGCCAGATCTTTTTCCCCATTTCCGTCCAGTTCGCCGTCTGGTTTTCCGTTTGTGCTGGCATCCACAGTAGCTGCCAATTTCTCTGCTCCCTGAATATAGGCAATCGCCATCTTTGCTACCTGGCTGGCCTTAGCGTCCCCACTTACCGCAACCTCCTGCAGTCCCTGAATCAATGCCTTGGTATCCTGATTATTTAAGTCACTAGCTCCTTTATTGATAGCAGCAACCCCAGACTGTACCTTCTTTACTCCATTATCTACCGTCCCGACACCGCTTTTTAACGTAGCGGCAGCATCTGCTATGCCGTTTATATTCTCCTCAGAGAGCAGAGTATTTACCCCTGTCGTATAGGATTCCAGCTGTGCATCAAACTCTTTATAAGACTTCGGGAACGGAGAAGCTGCATTATATAGCTGCCCTACACCATCTACCAGTTTCTTTGTGCCCTGGCTATATGTCTTTGTACTCTCCGAAAATGTTTTTGCACCATCCACATAAGTATTGACTGCACCTAAAAGTTTATCTGCAGAACTAGTATATTTTCCAGCTGCCTTATTAATTTTCTGGCTGCCATTATCAAGTGTCTTCACACTGCTCTTCAGTGTCCCAACTGCTTCCGCATAGGTATCAAATTTACTGTCTAGATTGTTTAGGTTATCCTGAATCTTATCAGATCCATCCACAAGCTCTGTGGCAGCATCCCCCAGGTCATCCATTTTATCATCTAACTCATCCGCGCCATCCAAATCACCAAAATCAATATCCTTAAATATACTTGCCGTTGCAACCGTATAAGTTTGCCCCAATTCAAAATCTGTCACATCTGCAGTAATTGTTGCTGTATCTGTAATCTTATCAGCCACCTTATCCAAGTCAACTGATACATCCTCCCCAAAGTCAAGATAGTCTAGGTCTAGACTTTCCTTTAATCCTGGCATGCCATATATGGCAACAATATCATTATCACCTTCCGATAAAACCTGCCCATTATCTACTTTTACATTTGAAAACTTCTCCACTGGAAGAATCATTCCAGTTGCCATAACAAAAGGGGTATATACTTCCTTTTTAACTCCTGCAACTTTTACTTTCTTCTTTGAGTTATTTTTATAGGTAATCTTCATCTCTAGCTTTCCACTCTTTCCGGCAAGCTCTTCCGGCAAAATTTCCTGCCCATCCAATTTATACGTAATTTCCATGCTGACAGGAAGCTCTTTATCACTCTTACCCTGATAATAGATATCCTGATCCTCTGCCTCCCAGGAAAGATCCTTCCCGTCCTGTGTAAACTTCTCATCCCCCTTTGTATTTTGGATATCGCTCAAGTCAGATTGATCCCTAAGTGTCGTGCCCACACCAGAATTTTTTAACCAATCCGATACCACAATCTCCTCTGTCCTGCCATCCGCATTTAGGGTAACATAAACAGATTCTTCCTTTTCCACACCCTCTGCTGCCTTTTTCTGTGCCGCATTCTTTTTCACGGCTCCGGCAACCGTTGTCACCTCCGCTGCCGCTAACTTTGCAGCCGCATACGTATGCGTTGCATAATCTATATTTCCAAGCAATAAACCAGACGCCAATACACAAGTAAGACCAACTGCCATAATTGTTTTTTTATTTCTCATAATCATCATCCTCCTAATTCTCTTCTACTAATATATTTTTGTGTTCTTTATCCCTCTGATGAATCTTACCTTTCATCATATCCAGGGAAGAGCGGATAATCAGTCCATCAAAAATCCAAAGCATTGCCGGCAGCACACAGATAACAACTACCATACTAATAATGGAGCCCCTAGACAGCAGTGTACAGATGGAACCAATCATATCAATGCGTGAGTAAAGTGCCACGCCAAATGTTGCCGCAAAGAAACAAAATCCGCTTGTCAAAATGGATTTGATTGATGCTTTGTGAGCAATATGAATAGCATCTTTTTTGTTCCGTTTCTGTACTACTCGTTCTTTCTGGTAACGGCTTGTCATCAGAATCGCATAGTCAACCGTTGCCCCAAGCTGAATGGTCCCAATTACGATACTTGCCACAAACGGAAGCGATGTACCTGTATAAAATGGAACTGCCATATTACATGCGATTGCAAATTCTATAATGGCCACCAGAATTATTGGTATGGAGATGGACTTAAATGTCAGCAGGATAATTAAGAAGATCGCTGCCATCGAAATGATATTTACATTTTCCAAATCCACATTTGTTACATCGGATAAGTCCTTCATTAAAGGCGCCTCACCAATCACCATGCCCACCTTTTGATACCCCTTTACAATCTCATCAATTTCATGAATCTGGTTATTTGACTCATCCGTAGCAGAGGCATAGTCTGAACAGATAAACTGAAGCTCATGGTTTTCGGTTTTTAGCATCTCCCTGACATCACTTGGAATCAAGGTATCTGGAAGATTCGGCCCAAAAAGAGAATTTAAGCCAAGCACCCACTTTACTCCGTCTACCTTTTCAATCTTACCAAGCATCTCATTTTTCTCTTTTGCTGTCAGTCCATCCTCCAAAAGAACCATATGGATGGAACTCATATCAAAATTTTCTTTTAATTTATCGTTTGCTATAGCACTTGGAATATCCTTTGGAAGGGATGTATCCAAATTGTAGTAAATCTCATAATTATTATTGCCATATATCGCCGGCGACAAAACAACAACAAACAAAACAACTGCAATATAGCGGTATTTAATAATAAAATCAGATACCCTATCCAGAGATGGAATAATTGGTTTATGTGTTGTTTTTTCAATTGCACCGTCAAACGTAAGGATCATTGCCGGCAGAACAGTGACACACATAATCACGCCAATCACAACACCCTTTGACATAACAATTCCGATATCCATTCCTAATTTAAATGTCATAAAACAGAGTGCCACGAATCCGGCAATCGTCGTTACAGAACTGCTTGAGACAGATTTAAATGTATTAGAAATGGCATGTGCCATTGCACGTTTCTTATCACCTGGAAACCTCTCCTTATTGGATTCATAGCTTTCCAACAAGAAAATGGAATAATCCATCGTTACCGCAAGCTGCAGCACAGCCGCAAGTGCCTGCGTAATATAGGAAATCTCTCCGAGGAAGATATTACTTCCAAGATTAAATAATATGGAAAGCCCAATCGTCAACAAGAAGATCAAAGGCGCTACCAGAGAATCCATCGTAATCAAAAGAACAACCAAGCAGAGAACAGCCGCTACCAAAACATAGATTGGCATTTCCGCCAACGCAAGATCCTTAATATCAGTAACAACACCTGACATACCGCTAGCATATGCATTCTTTGCAACAGTGGAGCGGATCTCTGCAATCGCATCCATTGTCTCATCCGCAGATGTGGTAGAATCAAAGAACGCAATCATCATGGTAGCATCTCCATTAAAAAATGCCTTTCTAATATCCTGCGGAAGCATCTGTGTAGGTATATTGGTATCTAATACATCATCATACCAGAGTACATCCTTTACATGGTCTATTGCTTCCACCTGTTCCTCTAACTCAGTGGCCTCCTTCATCGTCATATCTTCCACAACAATCATGGAGAAAGCACCCATCCCAAACTCATCCACCATAACATCCTGACCCTCCACTGTCTCCAGCGACTTTGGCAGATAACTTAACACATCATAATTTACACGTGTCGAAAGATAGCCAACCGCTGCTGGAACCAGAAGAATCACTGTGATCAATAATATGATGTTTTTGTGTTTTGTAATCCATTTGCCAACATTAATCATGATCTCTCATCCTTTCTTAAAATGACTATCGGTCATTTTTATTCCCACGACATACTATATGCCAAAAATGACTAAGAGTCAATCTTTTTTTGAGAATTTTTCTTGATTTAAGATTTTATTAAGAAAAGGGCACCGCTTTCGCTGGTGCCCTAGCAAAAATGCTAAAAAAACTAAATCTTGGCTTTTCTTGTTGATACCCCCAACTCAAAGAAAGCTTTCTTACAAAGTCAAATACCCCGCTGCAAGCAACGGGGCATGACTTAGCTTCTTTTTAGCAAGTTCGCCCCAGAGGGGCGGGGTATTTGACCCTCGCGGCAGTCGCCAAATGCGAGCAAGCTCGCGCTTGGCTCGTTGCTTCGCGGGAATAAAAAGAAGGATATCAAAAAACGATATCCTTCTTCCCAAACGTAACCTATTTTAAACACCTATATGATAATGTAAGGTTCCATAATTATTTTGCTAACAACATCATAATCTCGTTGCTTCTAGCTACAAATTCTGTCATCTCCTGCGCAGGAAGCGGCTTATGTGCAATCATTGCCAAGTCATACAACTGTTTGCAGAACATGTCCACATGCTCTCCCTCCTTGTTGTCAAGAATATACTGCACCAGCTTATTACCTGAATTGAGTACCAAAGTCTCTCCGCCGCCAAACATACCCATATCCATTCCATTGCCGCCCATGCTGTACATTTTCATCATATCCTGCATACGGCGTGTCTCCTCGGATAGGGTCATCATAGATGAAATAGTTTCATTCTTTAGCTTTTCAACCTTGACCTCAAGCTGTTCTTTGCCTAACGCTTTCTTGAAAATTTCGCTAAGCGACTCTGTCTGTGCCTTAATGGTCTCCTCGTCTACCTCTTCCGTCATGGTATCGGTTAAATCCGCATCAATACGCTGGAATTTTACCTTCAAGTCTCCCTGCTCTAACTGGGAAATAAACGGCTGGTCAATCGAATGCGTTAAAATTACCGCATTAATTTCCTGCTCTTTAAATAAATTGACATACTGGCTCTGCTGCTGCAGATCGGTAACATAATATACCGTTGTTGATTCTTCCTCCTCTTCACTATCCGTACTGTCTCCCTCCACAGAAGAATCTGTATCTTCTACAACATCAGCAGCCTCATTCTCTTTGTTTTCCTCAATATCTTCTCCTTCTGCCTTCTTACGCTCCTCCACATATTCCGGCAGTGTAATAAACTTATCATTCAAATCCTTAAAGATAATAAATTCTTCCATCTTCTCGCGGAACTTCTCATCTTTTAAGCAACCATATTTGATAAATGGACTAATATCATCCCAGTATTTTTCATAATTTTCTTTATCAACTTTATACATGCCAGACAACTTATCTGCCACTTTCTTTGTAATATAATCAGATATTTTCTTAACAAACCCATCATTCTGCAGCGCGCTTCTGGATACATTTAATGGCAGATCCGGGCAGTCAATGACTCCCTTTAAGAGCATTAAAAATTCAGGGATTACTTCTTTAATATTATCCGCAATAAATACCTGGTTATTGTATAATTTAATCACGCCCTCTAAATTGTCATATTCTGTATTTACTTTCGGGAAATACAAAATTCCCTTTAAGTTAAATGGATAATCCATATTCAGATGAATCCAAAATAGAGGCTCTTTGTAATCATTAAACACTTTCCTATAAAAATCTTTATATTCCTCATCGGTGCAGTCATTTGGATGCTTCATCCAAAGCGGTGCCGTATCACTTAAAGATACTGGGCGTTTATGAATCTTGGCCTTTTCTTTTCTTGGAGATACTTCTACGATTTCTTTCTCTCCGTTCTCGTTTTCCTGCTCTTCCGTTTTTGCCTCTTCTACGATATTTTCTACAACCACATCGTCTTCGCGGACATCAGCTGCATCAATTGTCTCAAATTCCTGCTCTGCGTTTTCTTTATTTAGGAAAATTTCAACCGGCATAAAGGAACAATATTTTGAAATAACTTCGCGGACGCGATATTCATTTGCAAACTCCAGGCTGTCCTCCGAAAGATACAGAGTAATTGTTGTACCAACCTCTTCCCTGGAACCTCCTGACATCTCAAAATTAATACCGCCCTCTGACTCCCAGTGGACTGCTTCTGCACCTTCCTGCCATGACAACGTATCAATCGATACACTATCAGCTACCATAAAGGATGAATAAAATCCCAGTCCAAAATGGCCAATAATCTGCTCCTCGTTGGTCTTATCCTTATATTTCTCCAAGAAATCCGTAGCACCGGAGAAAGCGACCTGGTTAATATATTCATTTACTTCGGTCTCTGTCATTCCAATTCCATTATCTGTAAATGTAATAGATTTTCCCTCTGGGTCTACGGTAACCTGAATCTTTGCCTTATAATCATCTGGGAGGGTATATTCTCCCATTACATCTAATTTCTTTAATTTCGTAATCGCATCACAGCCGTTTGAAATCAGCTCACGCACAAAAATATCATGGTCAGAATATAACCATTTCTTGATTATCGGAAACATATTCTCAGACTCAATTGATAAACTTCCAGTTCTGTTCTGCATTTTCATCTCTCCAATCTTTTCGTTGTATACTTAATCTGTTCCTCTAGCACTCTATCAAATCGAGTGCTAATAACCTTGTAGAACATAGTGTAATACGGTTCCGCAAAAAAGTCAAGATTTTTTTAGCACTCTTTTCCATAAGTGGCTAGCACCGATTACATTCTATCGGTTTATGATATACCCAAGATATCCCGCATAGATTAACAGCATACAAACTCCCTCCCAGCGGACTAGGGTCTTTTTTGACCACGCAAACGCCCACACTAGAAGGCTCATAGCAACTAAAACCACAATATCGACTACATTTTCTTGTAAAAATGTAATTGGAGAAATCGCCGCTGCTATGCCAAGCACAAATAGTATATTAAAGATATTGGAACCGATTACATTTCCAAGTGCCATATCTACTTCATTCTTCCTGGCAGCTACAATAGAAGTTACCAGTTCAGGAAGGCTGGTTCCACAGGCTACAATTGTAAGGCCGATTAAATTGTCAGACATCTCAAAATTTCTGGCAATCTTTGACGCTGCATCAATCACTAAATTTCCGCCATATGCAATCGCTATCATGCCGCCAACAATAAATAAAAGGCATTTCCAGATTGGCAGTATTTCATATTCTTCATTTTCAATTGATACATTTCTGGCTTTTAAGGCAGATTGTACCATCCAAAATATAAATGCTGCAAAAACCACTAGAAGGATGATTCCTTCTGTATGGCCAACTAACATGCTGGTACTTCCAAAACCCAAGAGCATAATGGCAACCAGGACAGAAAATGGAAATTCCTTTTTCAATGTAGATGCCTGCACTGCCAGCGGACAGAATAATGTACAAAATCCACATACTACCATCAAATTAAATATGTTTGAACCAATCGCATTGCTAATTGCCAGCTCATTCTTTTGTGCCAGTGACGCACTTACACTTACGGAACACTCTGGCAGGCTGGTTCCCATAGCAACAATTGTCATTCCGATAATCATAGAAGGAATCCGCAGCATCTTGGCTACGCTAGAACTTCCCTCAACAAAAAAATCTGCCCCTTTAATCAATAGTACAAACCCCACAACCAATAAAACATATTCCATACGCTTTCCCTCACTTTCTTTGATAATGGTATCTGACTTTTTCCATTTAGAAAAGCCCCTGCCATACATGCTCATTCCAGCAGTGTACCAAATGTACGAAATTATCTGTATATTATTACACCGTATTCCCGTACGCTTGACTCTTACTTTTACATTAAAATATGCCGGATTGGGACAATTTCATACCTTATTTTTTATATAAAACAAAAAAGCCAGATACAACAACTGTACCTGACTTTTTTTGACCCAGGCACAGCAAGCTGCTGTGCATGAGTCTTGTTATTTAAGACTAATCCAGACCATATGGCCGGGTTTGTTGGCTTAGTCACGCTATGCGCTAACTACTCCCTCAATGCTATTGAGATTATAGCAGGACTGGTTAAAAATGTCAAACGAAATTTTTATTTTGCTACGATATTTACAATGCGTCCTGGTACATAAATCTCTTTGATAATGTTGCCTGAAAGCCTGTCTCCCAACGCCTCTTTTGCCTTGGCAAGTACATCATCCTTCGGGTCTTCCTTTCCAATTGAAATCGTAACTTTTGTCTTTCCATTTATCTGAACCGCAATTTCAACCGTAGATTCTACTGTCTTTGCCTCATCATATTCCGGCCATGCCTGCTGATACAGCCTGCCCTCACAGCCAAGGACACTCCAAAGCTCCTCTGTCATATGTGGGGCAACAGGATTTAAAAGGGTAATCAATGTCTTAAATTCTCCCTTTGTAACAGCATTCTTTTTGTAAAAATCATTGATCAACGCCATCATTGCAGCGATTGCAGTATTAAACTTCAGATTTTCAAAATCACTGCTTACCTTCTTAATTGTCTGGTGCAACTTTATCTCTAAGTCTTTTGAATATCCTTCTTCTTCTGTAAGAATTGTCTGTAATTTCCATACTCTGTCAAGGAAACGGCGGCAACCCTTTACACCATCATCCGACCAAGAAGCGCTCAAGTCAAATGCCCCAATAAACATCTCATACGTGCGGAGTGTATCAGCACCGTAATCACGAACAATATCATCTGGATTCACCACATTTCCGCGAGATTTACTCATCTTCTCACCGTTTTCACCAAGGATCATTCCATGAGAAGTACGCTTTTGATATGGCTCTGCAGTCGGGACAACCTTCTGGTCATACAAAAATTTATGCCAGAAACGAGAATACAAGAGATGAAGTGTTGTATGCTCCATGCCGCCATTGTACCAGTCAACCGGCATCCAATACTTTAATGCCTCTGGACTTGCCAGTGCATTGGCATTATGCGGGTCGGTATAGCGAAGGAAATACCACGAAGAGCCTGCCCATTGAGGCATTGTATCAGTCTCTCTCTTTGCAGCGCCACCACAGCAAGGGCAAGTTGTATTCACCCAGTCTGTCATTGCCGCTAATGGAGATTCCCCATTGTCAGTTGGCATATAGCTGTCAACCTCTGGCAAAAGTAACGGAAGCTCACTTTCATCCAGCGGGACAAAACCGCATTTTTCACAATGGACAATCGGAATCGGCTCACCCCAGTACCTTTGTCTAGAAAATACCCAGTCGCGCAATTTAAAATTCACTTTCCGGCTGCCAATTTTCTTCTCTGTCAGAAAATCCTTAATCTTTTCCTTTGCCTCTTCTACACTCAGCCCGTCCAAAAAACCAGAGTTAAGCATCTGCCCCGTTGCAACATCTGTAAACGCCGCCTCATTAATATCTACCGGGCCTTCCTTCCCCTCCACAACCTGAATCATTGGAAGATGAAATTTCTTTGCAAACTCCCAGTCACGGTCATCATGTGCAGGAACGGCCATAATAGCCCCTGTACCATATGTCATTAATACGTAATCTGAAATCCAGATTGGAATCTCCGTATCATTTACCGGATTTACTGCCATAAGCCCATTCAGAATTACTCCAGTCTTATCCTTAGCAAGTTCTGTGCGCTCAAAATCAGACTTTTTCGCCGCCATCTCACGGTATGCCGCGATTTCATCCCAGTTCTTAATCTCATCCCTATATTTGTCAATGATCGGGTGCTCCGGCGATACAACCATATAGGTTGCACCAAACAATGTATCTGGCCTAGTGGTATAGACACGCAGCTTATCTTCCTTCCCTGCAATAGAAAAATCAACCTCTGCACCCTCAGAGCGGCCAATCCAGTTCCTCTGGGATGTCTTAACACGCTCTATATAATCAACATCATTCAGACCGTCCAATAATTTATCTGCATAGTTAGTAATCTTAAGCATCCACTCACTTTTTACCTTGCGGACAACCTCAGAACCACAGCGTTCACAGACACCATTTACCACTTCTTCATTTGCAAGGCCAACTTTACAAGAGGTACACCAGTTAATCGGCATTTCTTTTTTATAGGCAAGCCCTTCCTTAAAAAGCTTTAAGAAAATCCACTGTGTCCATTTATAGTAATCTGGATCAGTCGTATTGATTTCCCTGTCCCAATCAAAGGAATATCCTAATGAATGAAGCTGTTCCTTAAAACGGGCAACATTATTCTTTGTCACCTCTTTTGGGTGAATCTGATTTTTAATCGCATAGTTTTCGGTTGGAAGACCAAATGCATCCCATCCCATTGGATAAAGAACATTATATCCCTGCATACGCCGTTTCCTGGCAACAATATCAAGCGCCGTATACGGCCTTGGATGGCCTACATGAAGTCCCTGCCCTGATGGGTACGGAAACTCTACCAACGCATAAAACTTCGGTTTGCTATAATCATTTGTCGTCTGGAATGCTTTCTCATCATCCCATATTTTCTGCCATTTTTTCTCCACTGTATGGTGGTTGTACATCTCTGCCATAATTGCCTCCTAAATCTTCTCTTATCCTCTATCTGAAAGCGTATTTTAACATCTCTTCCCAAACACGCTTTAGGAACTGAAAACTATATTAACTTGCAGTTCCCTATCTATTAAGAACCGTCACAAAATCCTATCCAAACATGCTCTAAAGAAAGAATCCTGCCAGACACCCACAGGCAATCCCAATCACCCCTCCGGCCACAACATCTTTTGGAAAATGCACACCGGACAGAACCCGTATTGCCGCCAGAATGCACCCCATCAAGCAAACTACAATTCCAACAACAGGGTACAGCCATGCCAGTGTGCTTCCTATCACAAAAATAGAAAACACATGGCGGCTTGGAAATGATTTTCCCTTTGTATCTTTTTCAATTAACGGCTTGAAACTATATTTTTCATATGGTCGCTCTGCATTTATGCCTTTTCGAAATACACTAACTGCCAAAAATGAAACTGCCGGCACCAAAATGCATATAGTCCCCTCCTGATAACTAAAAACCAGGAAACTAACGGCAACCGCCGCAACATAACAAAATGCCGTTATATACGTAAGTCCCCTCCCCATAATTCGGAGTAGGAGTATTCCGTTTTTCCTAGACTGGATTTCTTTAAAAATTCTCTCATATGTCTCTTTCTGCATTCTGCCAGGCTCCAATCTATTCCCGCACCTGCTGGGAGACATCTAGATTGTCTGCTTCTTCTGCCACAGAAATATCAATACACAGCTCATCAAGCTGTTTTTTATCTACGATATTTGGTGCATCTGTCATTAGGCAAGACGCATCCTTTACCTTCGGAAATGCAATTACATCACGGATACTATCTTGCTTTGCCATAAGCATAATCAGCCTGTCAAGCCCATAAGCAAGCCCCGCATGAGGCGGAACACCATACTTAAAAGCATCCAATAAGAACCCAAACTGCTCATTTGCCTGCTCCTTTGTAAAGCCAAGCGCCTCAAACATGTTCTCCTGCACATCATCCTGATGGATACGGATCGAACCTCCCCCAAGCTCCGTTCCATTTAATACGATATCGTATGCTTTGGCACGTACCTTCTCTGGGTTTGTTTTAAGAAGAGGAATATCCTCCTCCATTGGCATAGTAAACGGATGGTGCATTGCAACATACCTACCCTGTTCTTCCGAATATTCAAATTCAGGAAACTCTGTTACCCACAAAAACTTAAACTCATTTTTATCTAATAGATCAAGATTCCTTGCAAGCTCTAGACGAAGATTTCCTAGTACATCATAAACAATTTTGTTCTGATCTGCAGCAAAGAGAAGCAAATCGCCTGGCTGCCCTTCCAAAGCATTTACGATATTTGCAATCTCATCATCACCCATAAACTTTGCAAAAGATGATTTTATGGCACCATCCTCCCCAATCGCAATATAGGCAAGTCCCTTGGCACCAAAATCTTTCGCAAACTTCACCAGGGCATCAATTTTCTTGCGCGGCATTGTCCCCTGCCCTTTCGCATTAATACCGCGGACAGAACCTCCATTTTTCAAAGCATCGGTAAATACCCCAAAGCCACATTCAGATACAATTTCTGAAATGTCTCTTAACTCCATTCCAAAACGAAGGTCTGGCTTGTCCGATCCAAAACGGTCCATCGCTTCCTGCCATGTCATTCGCTGAATCGGCAGAGCAACCTCTACATCCAGTACCTCTTTAAATATCTTCTGCAGCAGGCGCTCATTGACATCCATAACATCTTCTTCGTCCACAAAAGAAAGCTCCATATCCACCTGAGTAAATTCCGGCTGCCTGTCAGCACGCAAATCCTCATCGCGGAAACAACGGGCAACCTGAAAATAGCGGTCATATCCAGAACACATCAACAGCTGCTTAAATAACTGCGGGGACTGCGGAAGTGCATAAAAACTCCCCGGATGCACCCGGCTTGGCACCAGATAATCCCTCGCCCCTTCCGGCGTACTTTTTGTAAGCATCGGTGTTTCAATCTCCAGAAAACCTTCCTCCGCAAGAAACTGACGGATTAACGTCGTAACCTGGCTCCGCATCATCAGATTCTTTTGTAAATCTGGACGGCGCAAATCCAGATAGCGGTACTTAAGCCGAAGCTCCTCTTTTGTCTTGCTACCTGGTTCAATTGGAAACGGCGGTGTCTCAGACTCGGACAGCACGCGGACATCCTTAGCGCGCACCTCAATCGCACCAGTCGCCAGATTTTCATTTACAGCCCCAGAGCGCTTTGTCACAGTACCTGTAACCGCGACCACAAACTCACTTCTTAGCTTCTCTGCCTTTGCAAAGCCCTCTTCATCTATTTCTCCATCCTCAAAAATCACCTGTAAAATGCCAGAACGGTCGCGGATATCTACAAAAATAATTCCGCCTTTATTGCGCTGTTTCTGTACCCAGCCCATTACGGTAACTTCCTGTCCCACATTATCTTCACTTAATTCAGCACACCTGCAGGTACGCTTCAGTCCCTTCATTGATTCAGCCATACTTACCTCCAATTCTGCTCATATCATCTGTTATATACGACACTTATGCTATAATACAACGAAACTACAAATTAGGCAAGAAAATATCTTTTTGACTTTTCCCATTTTTAGAGGGAATAATCTGATGTTATTGAAAACACAGATATTTTGCCAATTTTGCTCTGTATACATGATTTTCATTCAGAATTCAAATGGAACAATCAGGAATGCCGCCTCATCTGGCAACGCTACGCTTTGAGGAAGGTCTAATGCTTTGCAAACTTCGATGTATGATTTATGCGCCCCTTTCGCAAACTCACGGCAATGCAGCAGTGTGCTATGTCTTTCGCAGAGGCACTCAGAGGCCGTCGGTGCTTATATTCTGTTTTGCAGGATATTATGCACCGTTACGTGCCTCTGCGTAGCGGAAGCGTGCCTTCTAGGAAAACATAGCACACTGCTACATGCCGCTTAGACATGCTTCGGGGCGCATATTCCATCGAAGTTTTACAAAGCAAAGACCTTCTATCAAAGCTAGTTGTCTGACGATGAGGCGGCATTCCTGGTTGTTCCACCTAAAGTTTTTTGGAAAATCATGTAACCACAGAGTAAAATTGGCCAAACTCCCCTGCCTATCAATAACATTAGATTATCCTCTTCAAAAAATGGGAAAAATCAAAAATATCTTACCTGCCGTCTTTTCTTCTTTGCCGGAACACTTCATACATTAAAATCGCTGCGGAAACCGCCGCATTTAAGGACTCCAGGTTTCCCGCCATAGGAATACGAACTTTTTTACTCAGCACTTCCGAAACCTGTCCTGAAATCCCGTTCGCTTCATTTCCAATCACAACTGCGGCTCCCTCTCTGTAATCCACTTCATCATACAGCATACTTCCCTGCATCATTGTTCCATATACCGGAATTCCTCTCTGCTTTATCTGCTCTATTGCCAGAACCAAATCTTCTACATAATAAAATGGTACACGGAATATTGCCCCCATCGTAGACCGGACCGTTTTGGGATTAAACAAGTCCACACTTTCGCGGCTTAAAATAACACCAGACATATCTGCTCCTTCTGCTGTCCTTATTATAGTCCCCAGATTGCCAGGGTCGCGCAGACCGTCTAACACAAGAATGCTGCGCCTCTGATCCATCAAAATATCATCCAGCCCATAAACTGGCATCTCTGCCAGCCCAAGTACCCCTTGCGGTGTTACGGTCTCCGATATCTGCTGGAAAACAGAATCTGCCACAATCTCGTATGGGTGGTGTTCCAATACCTTATGCCAATCCTTTGCAGCCATATCATCCCTAGCAGACTCAGACACGTATATTTTCTGCAGCCTGCCATAAGATGCCGCCTCCTTGGTCAATTTAAACCCCTCCGTAACAAATAGCTGCCTTTTTCTGCGTTCCCTTGCGCTCTTCTGCAGTTTTACAATCTCTTTTATCTGTGGGTTTGCCCCACTGCTGATACTCGTCGCCATACTATGTACCCTTCTTTTTTATGTTATAGAAAATCTCGCCGAACATAGTGGTACACCAACAAAAATGTTGGAGACTTTTTTGCTAGTACACCAGCGCTGGTGGTGCACTTTTTATTGATTCAATTCTCTCAAAAAATGTAATATAATATATTAGTTGTCCTTTATTCTGCCCTTTTCCAGATTTGGCAGAATAAAATTCTGGTACGAATACTCCCAAAGTTTCTCAGAACCCTTTGCAGTATTCCGGTTCCTGCCAAGTATCTGACTTAGCCAGACACCGTGCTCCTCCCACGCCTTTCCGTCAGTTGCAGCATTTAACATAGTCGGTTGAATATTATCCATTGTATGGGCAAATTTTGCCTCAGGTGTCCTGCCCTCCTCAAATTCCTCCCATAGCCCTCTAAGGTATTCATTCTGCTCATCTGGAAGCATCCCAAAAATCCTGTCTGCCGCAGCTTTTTCCCGCTGTTCCTGCGTTTTCTTTGCTTCCTCATCATATGCGTAGGTATCCCCTGCATCAATCTCCACCAGATCATGAATCAAAAGCATTGTAACTGTCTTTAATATATCAATCTCCTCATTGGCATATTCCCCAAGAAGAATTGTCATAATCGCCATATGCCATGCATGCTCCGCATCATTCTCTTTCTGCATTCCATCAGACAGATAAGTCTGCCGTTTGATAAACTTCTCCTTATCAATTTCCCTGCAGAAATCAAATTGCTTTTCTAATCTTGATTTTTCCATATTATCCTCCACGCCGCCTTTGGCGGCTCAAATAGTGATGAAAAATGCTGGTTTTGCATTTTTCCTGTGGAAATTTAATATATCTTAGGTAGCCTTTTTTGCTGCCTTAGATATATTTTTCACACTATCCTCCTAATTTAACTGAATCTAATATTGCCTTCGCGGGAGTCGCCAAATGGATAACAAACATGCCAGTTTGGCTTGTTGCTTCGCGGGAATAAAAGCAGTATACAGCAAACCATGCTTCAGTTCAAGTAAAAAAGCCCTTGCAGCAGAGAATCAAAAAACATAATTTACGAATAGTCTTTTTTCGTTTTAAATGGTATATAGGGTCTATCTCACCAGCGGATTACAAAACTGTCAGTGAACTCCTAGGCCATGCAAACACAGGTATTACTATGAATTTGTATGTACATCCGAGTTTGGAACAAAAACGAAGATGCGTAGAATTGTTAGACAAGATTTTTTAATTAATTTCTTTCATTCCAAAAAAATCCTTAGACCGCAATCTAAGGATTTTTCACTGTTATCAATCACTTATCATCGTAATACCCCTTACACTGGCACTTTTATGATCTAATCATAAACAGAATACACCAGAAGGTCTTCTCCATTTTCTACATTCAACAGTTTTGATACATATAACTTTCCGCAAAATTATGCTTTTACCCCTCTTCGTTTAGATGGCTCAGCCGCATTGCCTGATCCGCCGCAATTATATTTTGAAGCACCTCTGTCAAATCTCCCTCTAAGATTTCTCCTAGACGATGGCTTGTAAACTTAATCCTGTGATCCGTCACACGCCCTTGTGGGAAATTATATGTGCGGATTTTTTCTGAGCGGTCGCCTGTACCAACCTGGCTCCGCCGCTCCGCCGCCTGTTCACTGTTCGCCTTCTCTTGCTCCATATCATAGATGCGGGAGCGCAGCACCTTCATCGCCTTATCTTTATTTTTTAACTGTGATTTTTCATCCTGGCACGTTACAACGATTCCTGTCGGAAGATGTGTAATGCGTACAGCAGAATCCGTCGTATTGACACACTGCCCACCATTACCGGATGCACGGTAAACATCAATCTTACAATCGTTCGGGTCTACAAAAACCTCCACATCCTCTACCTCCGGCATAATCGCCACGGTAGCAGTCGAAGTGTGGATTCTTCCGCCAGATTCTGTAGATGGGATACGCTGCACGCGGTGTACCCCGCTTTCATATTTCAATTTAGAATACGCCCCAGCACCTATCACCATAAAGACAATTTCTTTAAATCCGCCAATTCCATTTTCATTGGCACTCATTACCTCTATTTTCCAGCGGTTCGTCTCAGCATATTTTGAATACATGCGGAAGAGATCAGCTGCAAAAAGCGCTGCCTCATCCCCACCTGCACCTCCGCGGATTTCTACAATTACATTTTTATCATCATTTGGGTCTTTTGGGAGCATAAGAATCTTTAATTCCTGCTCACAAGCCTCAACAGCTTGCTTGCACTCGTTTAACTCCTCCTTTGCAAGCTCCCTCATTTCCTCATCATTTTCCTCATCCAGAATCAGAAGGCTGTCTTCCACACCCTCTTTCGCTTTTCTATATTCCTGATATTTCTCTACAATCGGTGTCAGCTCATTTTGTTCCTTCATAAGCTGACGGTATTTCTCCTGGTCATTTATTGTATCCGGATCAGTTAGTTCTATATTTAGTTCCTCCAGACGCCTTACTAAATCCTCTAATCGGTCAAACATCTCCATCCTCCTTACAATCTCCCAAAAACTATCCTGTCATTGCCTGCATAATCTTTTCTACAGACCACATCATGAAATCCGGCCTCCTCCATAATTGCCATCACATCCATAGCCTGTTCACAGCCTATTTCATAAAAAAGCATGCCATCCCCCGAAAGATGCATCACACTCTCTTTTGTAATGCGCCGATAAAATAAAAGACCATCCTCGCCGCCATCCAGTGCAAGGCGCGGTTCATGTACTCTCACTTCCTCCGAAAGCCCTGAGATAACATCTGGCGGGATATATGGTGGATTCGACACAATAATATCATACGTTCCCTCCACCTTCTCAAACAGATCGCTTTCTAAAAAAGAGACCTCAGCCTGATTTCTCCTCGCATTTCTCCGGGCTATCTCCAAAGCATCCCTTGATATATCAGTTCCACAGCAAAGAGCAGGTTTTCCTAAAAGCATCAGGGAAATCGCGATGCAACCCGAACCAGTACACAAATCAAGAATACGCTTTCCTGGGACATAAGCAAGTGCCAGTTCCACAAGGCACTCCGTATCCTGCCTTGGCACCAGCACATACTTATTGACATAAAATGAAAATCCCATAAATTCCTGTTCCCCGGTGATATGCTGCAGAGGGATATGCTTTGCCCTTCGCGCCAAAAGCTCTCTGTAACACTTCGCCTCCTCCGGGGAGACAGGCTCTTTTGCCCTCAAAAAGAACTGGGCGCGGTTCATCCCGGTAATATACTCTAACAACAAGAAACTATCTACATCTGCATCTAAAATTCCGGCATTTTGCAGGACTCTACCTCCCTCTGCCAGAAGCTCCTGATAACTACAACTTTTTTCCTGGTTCTCCATCACAGTTTCCCCATTCTGTCAGGATTTATATAACTTATAGTATCTAATACAAAAAACTGCTTTATTTTTTGCCCTCTTTCTTCTCATCGTCAAAATAATGATCCAGCCCTTCTAGTGTGTTCTCTTCTTCATCTTCTACACTTTGGACCATTATCGCCTGCCGTTTCGATTTTCTCTTTTCTGCCTCGTTCGCAAGCTTTTCTAATTCTGCCTCTTTCCGCTCCTGTTCTTTTAGGCGGCGGGCACGGTCATTGGCGCGCTTCGCATTTTCTTCCTCGCGCCGCTTAATTTCCTCTGCAAGTTCCGCCCTGGACTTGCGTTTTCCAGCTGCCTCCTGCCTGCTCTTCTGCATTTTTGCCATGCTCTTTTTAGCTGCGATGCACCGTCTCTGATATTCTCTCCAGTCAAAAACTTCTTCCACAGAAGCAATGGCAACCTCAACCATCTTGTCATCCGGCTCCCTTGTTGTCAGCATCTGGAGGAACATTCCCGGCTTGCTAAGCACCTCAACTACCTTACTGTCACTATTTCCAGCAAAATGAATAAATTCATAAGAAACACCCGCTATCACCGGAACTAAGATAATACGGGACAACATGCGCAGCCACATATTATCAAAATGAATAAACATAAAGAAAATAATGCTTAAAAATATAACAATAAACAAAAAACTTGTGCCGCACCGCCTATGGTGCTTTGACTGGCTGCGCACATTTTCCACTGTAAGCTCCAACCCGTTCTCAATACAGTTAATGGTCTTATGCTCAGCCCCATGATACATAAAAGTCCTTCTGATATCATCCATAAACGAAATGGCAACGACATATCCAATAAACAAAGCAACTCGGAACAATCCCTCAACCGCAGCTAATGCGGCGTAGGACGATATTTTCGCACTTAAAAGCTGTGACATAAAATATGGAAGGACAACAAATACCAACATCGCAAGCACAATAGATAATGCGATCGTTGCTCCCATCTGTGCACTTTCTTTCCAATCGTTCTTGCTGTCAGAAGTGTCTGTTTGCTTTTGGTTCTGCTTTTTATCTTCCTCTTCCTCATAAAAACTGGCAGAATATGTCAATGTACGCATCCCCAACACCAAAGATTCAAAAAAAGCAACAACACCGCGGACAATCGGCAAACGGAAAAAAAGTGATTTCTCCGCCAGGCTCTTACACTTCCCCCGTGTCACTGCGATTTCTCCATCCGGCTTTCTCACTGCAACGGCATACTCTGATTTATTGCGCATCATTACACCTTCGAGCACAGCCTGACCACCAATTCCTGATGATTTCATATGTTCTAACTTCCTCCATTCTATATAAAACCGGCACACCGGTTCCTATCCTGTCATGTAAGGAGCTGTGATGTATCTATTTTTGAACAGTTCCTAAGCCACAAAAGGTCACAGCACCCGGATACCCGGACACTATGACCTTTTAGACGGTCAACATGCTGACCAGTTATGTCGCTAGTTAGCCTGAATGCCGTATCTGCGGTTGAACTTATCAATCGCGCCACGGGCTTTAATAGCCTTCTGCTGGCCTGTATAGAAAGAATGACATTTTGAACAGATTTCTACATGAATCTCTTCCTTTGTAGAACCAGTCACAAACTCATTTCCACAGTTGCATACTACTTTAGCCTGATAATAATTAGGATGAATTCCTTCTCTCATGATTAACCTCCATTCCGCCATCCACAAAGACAGCAACTCCATATCTGAAAGTGTTTTTGAATATCAATTTTAAACACAACTTCTTCAGTATAGCATAGTAGAAATATGAATGCAATACATTTTTACACGATTTTCACTTTTTTCACCAACTGGATAAATTCTTGATTATTTTTAGTCTTTCGGAACATATCTATAATCCGCTCTACAGCTTCTTCTGATTTTGTACCGCCAAATGCTTTTCGCATCAGAAAGATCGCCTCAACCTCCTCCTGTGATAAAAGCAGGTCTTCCCTTCTGGTGCTCGACTTTGGCAGGTCAATCGCTGGAAATACTCTTTTTTCTGAGAGGGAACGGTCAAGTACCAATTCCATATTACCTGTACCCTTAAATTCCTCAAAGACAACATCATCCATCTTACTTCCAGTATCCACAAGGGCAGTTGCAAGAATAGTTAAGTTGCCCCCCTCCCTCATATTTCTCGCTGCACCGAAAAAACGCTTTGGCATATGAAGCGCCGCCGGGTCAAGCCCGCCCGACAGCGTGCGGCCGCTTGGCTGTACCGTCAAGTTATATGCCCTGGCAAGACGGGTAATGCTATCCAAAAGGATCATCACCTCCTCACCATGTTCTACAAGACGTTTTGCACGCTCAATAACCATCTCCGACACCCTCTTGTGGTTTTCTGGCAATTCGTCAAAAGTTGAATAGATCACTTCAACATTTTTCCCCATAATAGATTCTTTTATGTCTGTCACTTCTTCTGGACGTTCATCAATCAGGAGAACAATAATATGCATATTGGGATGATTAGCCTTTACGGCCTTTGCCACCTGTTTTAAAAGTGTTGTCTTACCAGTCTTAGGCTGTGATACGATCATGCCGCGCTGCCCCTTGCCAATTGGGGAAATCAGGTCCATCATACGCATAGATATCCCGCTCCCCGGCGTCTCCAGACGGATTCTCTGATTTGGGAAGATTGGCGTTAGCTGCTCAAACTTCGGGCGCTTTAACACCTTATCCAGAGAATAGCCGTTAACTGTCTTAATATATAAAAGCGCGCCAAACTTCTCATTCTGGCTGCGCACTCTGACATTTCCCTCCAAAATATCCCCCGTGCGGAGATGGTATTTCCGAATTAAGGCCGGTGAAACGTACACATCCTCCTCACCCGGCAGATAATTGTCACAGCGGATAAACCCATATCCCTCTGACAGTACTTCCAAAATGCCATTCCTAACCTCGCCGCTGTCAAGCTGCTCCATCTCTGTCGGATTCGCCTGTCCCTGGCTGTATCTTTGCGGACGCTCTGAAAATGTCTCTTCTGTTTTTCTGACAACCTCTTTTCTCGGATACTCGCGCCTCTGTTGCTGCTGTTTTTCGCTATAGCGGGACAACGCTTTTTTATTATATGCATTTCGCTTTTCATCTTCCTTGCCTGGCACCCGCTCAGCCGGCGCAGTTACAGCGCGTTCCCCGTTACTCCAACGCTTTTGTATTCGCTCTGCTGAAGGCCTGCTATTATTTAAATCATTTTTCTCTGACATTTGGCGGCCTTTGTATTCTTTCTCACTAGCGGAAATTTCCTCCTTTAAGGAATCAGCTGGTTCTTCCGTTACCTCAGGTGCCGGCTCCTCTTTTATTTCGGCAGAATCCCCGCCGCGCTTTTTCTGCTCATCTTTCAAAAACTCCAAAAGTTCCTGCTTCCGATAAGCCGTAACCCCCTTGATCCCCCATTTCTTTGCCACTAGACGCAAATCAACTAATGATAAATCTTCTAAATGCTGCATGTTTTCCTCCAATTTTCCACCGTTACCTAAACGGAATTGTATTTCACGAAATAACAAACTGCCAAAACCCATAATCTGTCCAAACAACTGCCGTCATACAGCAATATTCCCTATAAGCTGAAAACACAGCGAATGCGCTGCAAAAGAATATATAGCAGAAACCATATTTTCTAATGATACAGAAGTCATACAATATAATGACGCCTTAAGTATACAGAATTTTTTTGAATCTGTAAAGTAAAATCTTGTGTGAAAATTTATTCTATGCTATGATTAACTCTTAAAGTGCGCCAGCCACTGTTAAAAAATGTAAGCTTGGCAGAAATGGGGGACTACTATTATGAATACTAGTGAAAAAGCACTTACACTCCACAGGGAATGGAATGGAAAACTAAATACAACACCAAAATGCCATGTGAATTCCCGCGAAGACCTCGCAATTGCCTATACACCGGGTGTTGCAGAGCCTTGTAAAGTAATTGCAGAAAATAAAGAAGAAGCATATAATTATACCATCAAAGCAAACACAGTTGCTGTTATTTCTGATGGAAGCGCCGTTCTTGGCCTTGGAAATATCGGTCCTGAAGCTGCTATGCCTGTTATGGAGGGAAAGGCAGTTCTTTTTAAGGAATTTGGAAATGTCAATGCTTTCCCAATCTGCCTTGCCACGCAGGACACAGAAGAAATTATACAAACTATTATCCATATCGCGCCGGCATTTGGGGGGATTAATCTGGAAGACATCTCTGCTCCCCGCTGTTTTGAAATTGAAGAGCGTTTAAAAAAGGCTCTTTCCATCCCAGTATTTCACGATGACCAGCACGGCACAGCTATTGTAGTTCTTGCCGGAATCATTAACGGGCTGAAGGTTGTCGGCAAAAACAAAGAAGAATGCCGTGTCGTTGTCAACGGCGCAGGTTCCGCTGGGATTGCCATTACAAAACTATTATTGCGCTATGGATTTCAAGATATCATAATGTGTGATAAATGCGGTATTCTCTCTAAAGACTCTGATAACCTAAATTGGATGCAGAAAGAAATGATGGAAGTCACCAACTTAACCGGAAAAACTGGAACACTCGCCGATGCGTTAAAGGGCGCAGACATTTTTATAGGCGTTTCCGCGCCAGGGATTGTAACCGAAGAGATGGCGGCCAGCATGAACCATGACTCCATTCTTTTTGCTATGGCAAATCCTGTGCCTGAAATTATGCCGGATATTGCAAAAAAAGCAGGGGCAAGAATTATAGGAACCGGCCGCTCCGACTTCCCAAACCAGGTAAATAATGTTGTGGCATTCCCTGGTATCTTCAAAGGCGCCTTGGAAGGCCGCGCCACACAGATTACCGAAGAAATGAAACTGGCAGCCGCAAATGCCATTGCCGGGCTTGTTGATGAGAAGGATTTAAATGAAGACCACATTATGCCAGAAGCGTTCGACCCTAGAGTTGCTGAAGTAGTCTCTAATGCGGTCAAAGCACATATTTGTTAACTAAGGCAATGGAAAAAAGGAAACATTGGGGCGATAAGCCTTACTATTCTCTTGACTACTACCTAAAAGAGCAATTCGGCCAAAAAATATACAAAGCAGCATTGGATGCCGGAATGACTTGCCCAAACCGCGACGGCACGCTTGGCACAAGAGGATGCATTTTTTGCAGCAATGGCGGCTCAGGAGATTTTGCCATTCCTTGTAGGGATTCCGTCACAGAACAGATTGACCAGGCGATTGCTTTTGTCAATTCCCACGGGAAATATACTGGGGATAAATACATCGCCTATTTTCAATCCTTTACCAATACATATGCGCCTGTCCAAAAATTGCGCACACTCTATACAGAAGCAATCCGCCATCCAAAAACTGTTTTGCTTTCCATTGGCACCAGGCCAGATTGTTTTTCGGAAGATATCTATACCTTATTGGAACAATGCAGCCTTATAAAACCTGTATGGATAGAGCTTGGCCTGCAGACAATCCATGAAAAAACCGCTTCTATCATCCGCCGCGGCTATGCGCTTTCTGTATTTGAACAGTGCGTAAAAGAGCTGCGGACGCGTGGTTTAGCCGTGATAGTGCATATTATTCTGGGACTTCCCGGTGAAACAGAGCATGACATTTTACAGACCATACAATATCTAAATACACTGGATATTCAGGGCATCAAGTTCCAACTCCTCCATGTATTAAAGGGGACGGATCTCGCTGCCCTTCTTCCTGACCTTTCTATTTATACACAGGAAGAATATATTCGTCTGCTTCTTAAGTGCATTGCACACCTTTCCCCTGATATCGTCATCCACCGACTTACCGGGGATGGCCCCAGGGATTTGTTGCTGGCGCCAAAATGGAGCTTAAACAAACGGAATGTTTTAAACAGCATTTCCCATGCGCTAAAAGAACAGGATATCTATCAAGGAAAATATTTTAATTTGTAAGAAAGGAGCTGGCAACATGACTTCGGAGTCCATAAAATTATACAAACTGATTATCTTGTACTTTTTAAACCGGACAAAGCACGAAATCACAAATGCCATTTTATCAGATTTTATATTAGAATATGGCTATACTGATTATTTTTCTATTCAGGAAACATTAAAAACACTGACAGAGGATGAACTAATCATTGCCAGCCAGACACATGCTGCCTCATACTATACAATCACGGAAAAGGGCAAAGAAACCTTAAGCTTCTTTTGTTCCCAACTCCCCAAAGACACGATGCAGCAGATTGACAGCTATCTGAAAAAAAACAAAATTCAGATTGTGGAAGATACTTCAATCCGAACAGACTATACAAGGACAGACCAAGACGAATATCTGGCACGCTGTACAGTAGTGGAGCGCGGCAGTACAATTCTTGAGGTTGCATTAAACGTCCCGACTGAAGAAAAAGCCATAGATATGTGCCGCCGTTTTAAAACAAAAAGCGACATAATCTACAGCTTCCTCTATAAAGAACTTTCTACTGACTGATTACTACTTTTATAAATTTCTTTTTGCCGCGTTTTAGGACAATCCCTTCACTAGCAATTTCATCTTTTGTCACAACTGCCTTGACATCACTTACTTTCTGCCCATCCAATGAGACACCTCCCTGCTCTACATTTCGGCGCGCCTCCCCGTTGGAGGCTGCAAGCCCTGCCTTGACAAGTAGGCGGAGAATACCAATACAGCCATCTTCAAAG
Source organism: uncultured Lachnospiraceae bacterium (assembly GCA_910585905.1). Classification (GTDB taxonomy): domain Bacteria; phylum Bacillota; class Clostridia; order Lachnospirales; family Lachnospiraceae; genus Butyribacter. Next base: position 23,064 of record CAJUID010000010.1, on the reverse strand, counting down.
TCTTCATCCAAAAGGGCGACCTCAGGCATCTGCTCTGCATTTCCACTAGAAAACAACGCCCTTGCACCTTCCTGTGCCTTCTCTGCCTCCTCTTCCCCATGGACAAGTTTTGTAAGCTCAAATGCAAGAATCTCTTTCGCCTGGTTTAACTGGCTGCCTTCCCACTGATCCATCTCATCAATCTGCTCTAAAGGCAGGAAAGTCAGCATGCGCAGGCATTTTAGTACATCTGCATCAGAAACATTCCTCCAGTATTGATAAAAATCAAATGGGCTGGTTTTATCCGGGTCAAGCCATACAGCGCCGGACTGTGTTTTGCCCATTTTATTTCCTTCTGAATTCAACAGCAGGTTAATCGTCATAGCATAAGCATCCTTGCCAAGTTTGTAATGGATTAGCCTAGTACCACCTAACATATTACTCCACTGGTCATCCCCTCCAAACTGCATATTACAACCATAGTCTTGAAACAATTTATAAAAGTCATAACTCTGCATAATCATATAGTTGAATTCCAAGAAGCTAAGCCCTTTTTCCATCCGCTGCTTGTAACACTCTGCATTCAGCATACGGTTTACCGAAAAATGATGACCAATCTCCCGCATCACTTCAACATAATTCAAATCCAAAAGCCAATCTGCATTATTGACAAGCATTGCCTTCCCCTCGGAAAAATCAATAAAACGACTCATCTGTTTTTGAAAACACTCTACATTGTGTTCTATCGTTTCCTTTGTCATCATCTGGCGCATATCTGTGCGCCCACTCGGATCACCTACCATCGCCGTACCACCGCCAATCAGCGCAATTGGTTTATTGCCTGCCATCTGAAGACGTTTCATCAGGCAGAGTGCCATAAAATGCCCTACATGAAGACTGTCTGCCGTTGGGTCAAAGCCAATATAGAAAACGGCTTTCCCCTCATTTACCAGTTTTTTAATTTCCTCCTCATCTGTTACCTGGGCAATCAGCCCGCGGGCAATTAGTTCATCATACACTGTCATATCTGCTTCCTCCATTTCTTTAATAAACGAACAAAGAATCTCGCCCCACGGAGCATTTCTTACACTGTAGGACATAGTTTCCTATAAGTTAAAAAAAGCCCTTTTGCATTTTGCAAAAGGACGAAGCTACTCGTGTTACCACCTTTTATTTACATTCTGCTCACACAGAATGCCTTATCAGGATACCTATGATATCCCCGCACAATAACGGATGCATCACCGTCGAAGCCTACTGGGAAATCCTGTTCAGCCCGATACTCCAAGAGGTATTCGTACCAGTTTCCACCTGCGCCTCTCATCTTCCGGCAGCTTTCTGTTGGCTTTCCCTGCTACTACTTATTCTTTTCTTCGTATTTGTCACCGGCAGCTATACGCAAAAGAACACACAAAAGCCACCTATACATTTATATTATCAAAAATTTTTCAGCATGTCAAATTTTATTAATGGTATTATTTTTTTCTGATATATGGTACAATATATTTTAGCTATAAATCTGTGATATACAGGGGAAGGAATATCAGCCTATGAAAATATTCATTGTTGGAAAATACAATACATTTCTGGATGAGTTAATCAAAAAGCTACATAAAGAAAATGACAAAGTATATGTGCTGACTGGGGATAAATACCATGGTCCAAAGCCACAGCGCGTATTTGAACAATATATTTTTCCATATTCCAGTGACAGTATTGTAGAAATTTTGGACAGTGTACAGCCGGATGTCATTCTTTTTACCGGAGCATATGATTCTAATTTCCAGTGGCATAATGTCCGAAACGAATCCATGCATTATCTTTCCGGCCTGATTAATATCATCTTGTCTGCCGAAGGGCACAAAATAAAACGATTTATCTATCTTTCCTCGCATCAGGTATTTGAAAACCATTCCGATGCTACAATCAGGCCAGATGCCAAAACAGCAACCAGCGATTATACCGGCATCGCCATTACGCAGGGCGAAGAACTGTGCCGCCATTTTAATGAAACGATGGATGTCGATATCTCAATTCTTCGCATCGACCACATGTATAAATATCCTGACAGCCTTGAGGATGTGACAGATGTCTGTTCCCAGCTCTGTCTAGAAGCCATCCGAAAAGGAACGATCACAATAAACAGCGGCCAAACTTTTTCAATGATGGATGCAGCAGATGCTGTTTTTGGGATATATAACTTCATACATTCCAAAGAACATAAAGAATTTATATACCATCTTTCCTCTGGCCAGCCAATTTCTGAGATGGATATTGCAACTATAATTAAAAATACAGACAATTCCATTACAATTCAGGATGAAACTGTTGGCGGCAGCCAGCAGACTATTTTAGATGGCAGCGCTTTTGACACAGAGTTTCATTTTAGTGTTTTCCATACCTATGAAAAAGCAATCCCAGCAATATACCAGAAAATGCGCCGGAATAAAAAGAAATTCCAGACCGTATCTGGAAAGAAAAAGTCAGACAGCAAGTTTGTCACCAGGATCAAAGCCCTATTTAATGCGATGCTTCCTTTTATTGAAAATATTATCGTATTTATCCCGGTCTTTATGATTAATAACCGTGCGGTAGACAGCAAATATTTTGGAAGGCTTGACTTTTTCCTTTTGTATGTACTGCTCTTTGCAGGCATTTACGGTACAAAACAGGCTGTATTCTCTGCTACGCTCAGTATGGCAGGCTATTGTTTCCGCCAGCTTTATAACCGCACTGGAATTGAACTTTTAATTGATTATAATACATACCTGTGGATTGCTCAGCTCTTTATTGTGGCAATGGCGGTGGGCCGCCTCCGCGACAGCACAAAATCAATCACTTATGATAAAGACGAAGAAATTACATTCCTCAACACCCAGCTTGAGGATCTGGTCAGCATCAATGAGAGCAACAACCGCATTAAAAATATATACCAGAACCGTATTTTGGATTATGACGACAGCCTTGTAAAAATATATGGCATCACATCAGAGTTGGACTCACTGGAAGCCGGAGCTGTCTTGTTCTACGCTGCTGATATTATCGGCAGGATTCTCGGTACGGAAGATGTGGCAATTTATACGATTGCAAACGGCGATTACTGCCGCCTGTTCTCCGCCACATCTGCACAGGCAAAGAGCCTGGGCAAATCTGTAAAATATACCGATATGACCGAGATGATGACTGCCCTAAATAACCGCCAGGTATATGTTAATAAAACGATGAATGAAGACTACCCACTGATGGCAAGTGCAATCTACCGGAGTGATAAGCCAATCGAAATCATTATGCTCTGGGGGCTTCCTTTTGAGAATATGTCCGTATACCAGTGTAACCTTTTAACGGTTCTAGGGTATATGATCTACAATTCTGTAGAACGTGCGGACCGCTATCTGGATGCACTGGCAAATACCCGGTTTGTGGCAGGCACAAAACTTCTGACAAAAGATGCCTTTGCCGAGCTTGACAGCACATACCATGATGCCATGGAAAAAGGCTTTACAGAATATGTGGTACTTTCTGTATCCTCTGTACAATCTATGACTTATAAGCAGTGGAGCGATATTCTGTCCTCCAAGCTGCGTTTTTCCGATTATATTGGGGTTGCGGCTGACGGCAGAGTCCGCATTCTGCTTACCAACTCAAGCATAATGGACGCACAGTTTATTATCCAGCGTTTTTCACAGCTTGGCATTACCTGTACGCCTGTCTGAAACAGATGTTTCCTTAAATAGGAAAACGGTATGGAGGATGGTTATGACAATAAAACAGGAACTTATCGTAATACTGATTATTTTAATCATAAATACTTTGGTGGCACTTGGATATTTTTTGTTTGGAATTTATGACACCAGGCGGCACAAGGAGCGGAAGCTTACAAAATATACTATTCTCTCTATTTTTATATTCCTCTGCCCGATTGCAGGGGCAGTTGTTTTAGTGATTGGCACGGTAATGTACCGCATCTTTTTTGACAGCAGCATTGACCTTGCTGCCGTTACATTTTCAAAAGAACGTGTTGATATACTAGACCACCCAGATGTGGAATCTGAAATTAATCTGGTCCCTATGGAGGAAGCCATCATTATTGATGATAAGGAGAACCTGCGCCAGCTTCTTTTAACGGTTCTGCGCGGAGATGTCTCCAAATCCATTAACGCTGTGACAAAAGCGTTAAACAGCGCTGATTCAGAGGCTTCGCATTACGCTGCCTCTGCAATTATGGATATCAATAATGAGTTCCAAAATACACTGCAGAAATTTCATGCCCAGCTTGAGGCAACTCCAAATGATAAGGAAGTCAATCAGCTCTTTATTGAATACTTGATTAAAATGCTAAACACAAACTTCCTGTCAGACCTGGAATTAAGAACATATGTCTATTCGCTTTCACAGACCTGCCAGAGTGCATATGACTATGATAAAACATTTATGAAAACAACATACTACAGCAACCTAATCGGACTGCTAGTCCGCATCGGTGATATCCAGTCTGCACATTTATGGGTTCCAAGGCTGCTTGACGAATTTCCAGATGATATGGAAACATACCGCTGCCTTTTGCGGTTTTACTTTACCATACATGATAAGGAAAACTTCTTTTTACAGTTGGAGCGCTTAAAAAAGTCTGACATTGCTATAGATAAGGATTTGCTGGAATTAATTCGTATCTACCAACCAAGCGCCTCTTAAATTAAACGGAATCTCATTTAAGCATGTGCCAAACACCTTCAACTCCGCAAATCTGCAAGCAAGCCTGCTTGTTGTCGGTGTTTTAACGGGTCAAAAGTAGATAGCAATTTGCACCTAAACATGCATTGCTATCTACTTTTGACCCTAGCATCATAATATAAAATACAGAGAAAGGAGACACAGATCATGACCATGGAAGTCAGGACAATATTAGAACTGATACAGATGTTTACGGTTTATTCTCTCTGTGTCCTCCTTTTTCCATATATAGTTTTTTATCATTATTTAAAAGAAAAAAGCCTTGCTGAGAAATTTATAATATGTGTAATTATTGGAAATTTTTATATTATGAATGTAGTCTTTGCAATGTTTCTGCTGCATATTCCCAGCAGGCCAATGATATACATTATATCTGTTGGCCCTGCTGTCTTTGCATGGAGACAGATTAACCAGCCTCCGATCAAACGTTTTTTTGTAGTGCTGTATACGGGGCTGTCCCGCCTGTTTTTGGGAGAAGCAAAGATTAGGACAATCGCCGCGCTTTTGCTCCATCGTCCAAAAAAAGCAATTGGCAATATTATCCGTGGAATTCTTTCCCATATTGCCCATCACTTTATAGAATGGGTTCTGCTGACTGGACTATTTGCTTTTAACATTTGGTATTACTCCTATCAGGCAATAAACAATTATGCCTATGGTACTTCAGATATTATCGTACACCACTACTGGATAAACCAGATGAGCGATGGAAATATTTTCTGTGCCGGAATTTACCCATTTGGTTTCCACAATGTCCTTTATTTTATACATACCTTTTTTAACATTCCGGTATTTTCTATTATGAGAGTATTTGGCACTGTTCAAGCGATTTATATATACTTAATGATATATGTGCTGCTTCGCAAAATTTGCCGCTCCAGATATATGCCATTCCTTGGTGTCCTGATATTTACACTGCCAAACCTATTTAGCATATTGGCAAATATGCGTTACCAATGGGCGATTCCACAGGAATATGCAATGCTTTTTCTCTATCCCTGCGCCTATTTCTTGATCCAGTTCTTTGAACGAAAGAAACTGGAGATTCAAACGGAAGCAGAATGGAAAAAAAAGAAAAAACTGTATGCTTGGCTAGAGCAGTACCATATCCTTCCAAGTACAAGGAGCCTTGCCTTTTTTGCCATGAGCTTTGCTATGACACTCGCAGTTCACTTTTACATTACCATTATTGCAATCCTGCTCTGTCTTGCAATTGCTGTTGCATATTTACCAATCGTTTTAAAGCCTAGATATTTCTGGTCTATTGCGCTCGCAGGAATATTAAGCCTTGTCAGTGCAGTTGCCCCATTAGGCATGGCTTTTTTGCAAGGAACACCATTAGAAGGTTCCCTCCGCTGGGCTCTCAGCGTTATGACCCCTGGTTCCTCTGGGGAAACAATAGAAGAAGCACCGGACGATAACTCAACGGAGCAAACGGGAGAATTAGTAGAAAACACAGAAAACGAAGTTTCTTCTGATGAAATTCCTTCCTATGGGGAAGATTCCTCAGAAATCCAACCTTCTGAGGACACTTCTGCCCTTACTAAGATAAAGACCTTTTTGACTGATAAGGGGAAAGCAATTCTTTTCTCCATGAAATCAGTTTGTGGAAATATAAAAACAAAATTTCTTCGCTTTAACGAAACCATTATTAACTATCTATGTAATGGCTTCAACAGATTGGAGCTGTCCAAAGCTATTGTCTGGACCATGGAAGGACTGATTGCATTTGCCCTCCTAATAATTATAATTCGGAGAAAGTTTTATTACCGCAACTTACTGTCAGTGGGTATATACATGTTGCTGCTTATCCTGATGGCATGTGCCGAACCGCTTCATCTCCCGGCGCCAATGGAGCTAGAACGGGCTATTATATTTCTCGCCTATGCTACCCCACTGCTTGTTGCATGTGCTGCAGACGCTATTTATGCAATTATCTGCCGCCCATTCCGCTATCACCGCTTTACTGAAATTCTTCCGATTGGCCTGACCTGTACTTTAACTTTTCTGACAGTGAAATACGATTATGTGAAACCATTGAGTATCGTTTATGCCATCCAGTCACGCGGCGAGGTCACATGTAATTATGAAATTATGGAAAATTATCCAGAAAAAACATGGACCATTGTTACAACCACAAACAGCATCCAAATTATCATTGACAAAGGCTGGCATATGGAAATCTGTAATTTCCTAAATGGAATGGAGGACTACACCACAGATTCCAAAGTAACAATTCCAACAAAGCATGTCTTCTTTTATATTGAAAAACTGCCTCTGGCATATGGAGCATTTGCGCCAGTAAACACTCCTTTGGCAAACACGGGAAGTATTTCAAAAGAAAATGCCGAAAAACCTGCAAGTTTTAGCGGCGGCAATGTTTACAGCCTAGAAAACCGCAATGCGTTAGAAAGCAGAATGTACTACTGGGCACAGGCATTCCAAAAAAAATATCCGCAGGAATTCCAGGTATATTATGAAGACGAGTCCTTTATCTGTTACCATATTGTCCAGAATGAATATAGCCTGTTCAACTTTGCAATTGACTATGGGTATAATAAATAGGAGGCGATAATTTTGACCATATCTAAATCAAATTTTATTGTAATATCAACCGTAATGATTACGATACTGCTTTTATTTCAGTTCTCCAACATATCGGCGAACTATGTATCAAAATCTATGTATAATCAGAATGCGGAAGAACATGTATCCATCTCGTCAACGCAAATTCTAGACCGTGAAGTCCTGGAACTGCCGGAAAACTACAACACAGCGATTATTGGAAGCCCGCGCAACCAGGAAGCGAACATTGCAGAAGAATGGTGCATTTATACAAAACGCACTTACCAGCGTTTTATGAACCTTCGGGAATTTATAGCAAACCCTTCCTCTTACTGCACAATGATTATTTTAAATTCCATATCAGTATGCACAAAAAAGGATGTTGATATTTTATACCACCAATCTAAACTTGGTATAAATATTATACTGACCAGCCTGCCAAATACAACATTTATCCGCTCTTCTGAAAAGTTTAAAAGGCTAATTGGTATTCGCGGCGTCTATCAGGCTACTTACCGCATTAGCGGTATGACTTTATATGATGGCTTTTTGCTGGGTGGAAAGACCACCTATAAAAAATTAGAAAAATCCGTGCCATATTTCCGTCTTCGGTCTGGCACAAAAACCTATATAACTGGATATATAAAGCGCCAGAAGGAGCTTAACATTAAAAATGAAGACCTACCACCGCTGCTCTGGCGAAACCAGACAGAGGACAGCTTTGTTTTTGTAGTAAACTGTGATTTCTTTCAGGACCATACGGGGCTTGGTATGCTTTCTGCCATGCTCTCAGAGGCGATGCCATACAATATTTATCCCATCGTCAATGCACAAAATGTTGTCTGCCAGAATTTTCCGTACCTTTCAAATGAAAACTCAGAAAAGACAGCTGAACATTACTACTACACTAGCAAAGCTCTCTGCGAAAATGTACTGTGGCCTGATATGGTATCCATCCTAAACGCCACGGAAGAAAAATTCAGCGGCATGATTGCCCCAAAACTAGAATATAGCAATAAGGAACATAATGTTTCTACCGATTCCATTTCTTTTTACTTTGACCAGAATGAAAAAATTTCTGGTGACCTGGGACTTTCTGGTGACCAGATGGAAAACCTTGCGCGCTATGAGGATAAAATCAAGTATGACACAGAAGCAATGGCAAAATTGGCGCCACACTATAAATTTACTGTCTTCTCTCCAGGGAACATGCCGGAATTTATTTATAAGCATTACCTTGGGGAAAAAGGCCAGGACTCCATCCTCTCTTCAATCAGAACTTTAATAACAAAGAAAGGACTGGATACTAACCCGATCATCTCCTTTTATGATAATAAAATACTGCAGATGACAACTACAATTGATGGTTTTTCCCATAAAGATGTGGAAGACCTGTACCTAAAAAGCATTGAGACAGCCCTTGGCTATTCCTCCATTTATCTTGACTTTACCAGGGCAATCTATCCAACAAAACGAGGAGATGACTGGACACGCTTGTCCAACAATCTCTCCCGCTACTTAAGTACCTACTGGAGAACATTCCGCAAAGGCTTTGACCAGGTAACTGTCTCGGAATCGGACAAAAAGGCACGCCGTTTTTTGGCATTGGACTATTATTCACAGCGCGAAAAAGATTCCATACAGCTTAACATAGTCAATATTAAGGAAAATGCCTCTTTCCTGCTATGCCTAAACGACGAAAAAGTTGTTTCAGTCAAAGGCGCAGAATATATAGAGATGGAACGTGGGAAATATGTAATCAACACTTCTTCCGATAAGGTTCTGATTGAAGTGGCCGCAGATGCAGTTAAATAAGATGGTTGGTGTACCACTATGTTTGACGCAATTTGCTATGACATAAAACAAAGGTGAACGAGGTTCACCTTACAGAAATGAGGTGAATCATGAAAGTTTGTATTGTTGTGGAAGGATGCTATCCCTATGTGGTAGGTGGTGTATCAAGCTGGGTACACAGCCTGATTAAGCAGTTTCCAAATGTCGAATTTATTATTCAGACAATAGCTGCAGACAGAAGTATTCGCGGAAAATTCGTATATGAAATGCCGGATAATGTTTCAGAAATCCGCGAAGCATATGTCCAGGATATCGACTGGATCGGCATGAAAAAAAGACATAAAAAATTACATTTAAATAAAAAAGAATTTCAGTCGCTGCAAAGCCTGGTATTAAATGAAAACGTGGACTGGAATGGCGTATTTTCTTATTTTGCCAATGAGACCTTTTCTATCAACGATTTGTTAATGGGAAAAGATTTCTTCCTAATTGCAAAAAGTTTATATGAGAAACGCTATGAAAACATAACATTTTCTGACTTTTTATGGTCCCTTCGCTCTATGTACCTGCCACTCTTCCTCTGTATGAAGACGCCGCTCCCAAAGGCGGATCTGTACCACTGCGTAGCGACTGGTTATGCTGGAATTTTAGGCAGCATGGCAAAATCACTTTATGGCGGTACTCTTTTGATTTCCGAACACGGAATCTACTCCCGTGAGCGCGAGGAAGATATTATCAAAGCAACCTGGGTAGAGGGCGTATACAAAAACGTGTGGATCGAACATTTTAAAAAAATGTCGAGCTGTGCCTATGACAATGCAAACCGCGTAACTTCCCTCTTTGAGTATGCAAGGCATCTCCAGGTCGAGCTTGGCTGCCCTGAAGAAAAAACCCTGGTGACACCAAACGGCATTGACCCAGAGCGATTTGCACATATTCAAGGAAAAAAAGAAAATGATGACCAATATTTCAATATTGGAGCAGTGCTCCGTATTGCCCCAATCAAAGATGTTAAGACACTAATCAATGCATTTTACTATGCGAAGCAGAGGGAGCCATCCCTAAAACTCTGGATTATGGGACCATGGGAACAAGAGGATCCCTATGCAAAGGAAGTATTTGCACTGGTCGATACCCTAAAACCCCAGGACCTCATATTTACTGGCAGAATTAATGTGACGGAATACCTTGGACGGATGGATGCTACAATCCTATCCAGTATCAGTGAAGGGCAGCCACTCACCATTTTGGAAGGCTTTGCAGCAAAATGCCCCGCCATAGCTACAAATGTAGGAAACTGCGAAGGGCTTGTCTATGGCGAGGGTGAGGACAAACTTGGCCCGGCAGGAATCGTTACAGACACAATGTCTGTATCTGGCCTTGCCGATGCCATGGTAAAACTTGCAAGAGACCCACAGCTCGCAAAACATATGGGGGAAGTTGGTTATCAACGGCTTATGGCAAAATACCAGCTTTCTCAGATGAAAGAAACTTACAACAACCTTTATCATGAGATGGCGGAGATCAGCGGGTGTACGCTGGACGAAAAACCTTTTCTCCGCGCAGATAGGAGGTAATACATGGCTAGTTTAGGAAAATCAGTAAAAAAATCGTTTGAAAAAAGAACGATTTCTTCTACCCTGTTTGGTATTCTGGTCAGTACAATGACGACAGTAGCGCCTATGCTTTTAGTAATGGGTGGAATCATTGCGCTATATCTGTTGCTTGACTACAAATCTGTCGTTTACTCGGAACGTGTACTCTTTACATGCAGCCTGCTATATATCTTTATATTCAGCCTAATGTGTACGGCACCCTTTAACTCTGTTCTTTCTCGCTATGTTACTGACAAAATCTTTGAAGAACAGTATGATGCCATACTGCCCTGCTATTATGGCGGCATTTTTACTAATTTGGCAACATGCAGCGTGATTGGCATACCATTTTACCTATATTCTTATCTAAATGGCGGGATCGACCCAATTTTTACCTTTACCTGCTATGTGTGTTTCCTTGCCTTGAGCATGACATTCTATTCCATGCTCTACCTGTCCATTACAAAGGATTACAGCAAGATTTCCCTGTTTTTCCTTCTGGGAGTTATCATTATGATCTTAACCGCATTGCTCTGTCACAGAATACTACATTTTTCTGTAACATACAGCATGCTTGTGGCAATCACCTGTGGATTCCTGACAATATCCATCAGTGAATTTGCCTATGTAAAAGGATATTTCCATACAAATAATGAATGCTATTTTGGCTTTATGGCATACTTTAAAGAACACTGGCAGTTAGCCCTAACAAATTTCTTATACTCACTGGGGCTTTATATCCACAATTTCATATTCTGGACTGTGTCAGACTGTATTATCGTAAGTGATACCTATATCTGCTATCCCCCTTACGATATGGCGACATGTATTGCCATGTTTACGAACATTTCAGCAAGTGTTATTTTAATCACTCAGATTGAGCTTCATTTTCATGAGCGGTATAAAGCATACTCGGAAGCAGTAATCGGCGGACGCCTTATTGACATCACAAAGGCCAAGAACCGTATGTTCTCACTGCTCTCCTACCAGTTAATGGACGTTGTGCGAAACCAATTTATTATATCCGTGCTGATCTATCTGTTTTGTATGGTATTTCTGCCGCAGTTTGGTTTTGCAGGCCAGGTAATGGAGATGTACCCTTGCCTCGCTGCAGGATATTTCGTCATCTTTTTGCTATATTCCTGCATTATTTTCCTTTTCTACTTTAATGATAAAACAGGTTCTCTTCTGACTACGGTAGTTTTTGTGGCAGTTACCGCTGCTTCCAGCTTTTTTGCAAAAAACCTTCCTCCGATCTGGTACGGGATTGGAACATTTCTTGGGGCATTTTCAGGATGGATTATCGCTTATTTCCGCCTGCGCTGGGTAGAGAAGAACTTAGATGAACATATCTTCTGCAAAGGCACACTAATTCCGTCCAAACATGAGGCGATGCCGACCAGCGTCGTATTTCCGGTTGACATCACAGCACCATCAGAAACGGAGGAGAACGCATGACACTGGCATTACAATTAATTATTATTGCACTCGGCATCTTCCTGCTCATTGTTATTATGAATGCGGCAGTACATCGAAAAATATCAGAATCCCATGCGCTCTTGTGGATTGTTCCCTGCTTCCTGATTATTATAGGCGGCATCTTTCCACAAGTCACATACTTTCTCTCCGATATCTTCCACACAGAATATCCGCCTGCTGTTGTATTTGCACTGGCCATTATTATCAGCTATCTGATCCTGTTTCAGTGTTTTAAATCCCTCTCTGTGCTGGCAATGAAAAATAAAGAACTTGCCTCACAGACAGCATTATTAGCAGAGCGGGTCAGGGTGCTTGAAAAAACCGTACAGAAACTGCAGGAACCATCTGGGCATGAGGAAAATAAGACAACATGAAAAAAATACTATTTGTTATAAATACTATGGGGCGCGCAGGGGCAGAACGTGCATTAATTTCCCTGCTAAAAAACCTGCCGCGCGAAGAATATAGCCTCTCCCTTCTCGTACTCCTAAACCGTGGCGAGATTTTTGACGAAGTGCCGGACTGGGTAACACTTTTAAACAAACATCCTGACCACCGCTCCGTCTTATCCATTGGGGGAAGAGCTGCCTTGATAAAAACAACGCTGCGCTGCTTTTTCTATCGGCTGCACGGTTTTCGTCTCCTTGGATATCTTACCCGAAACCTGTTTTCCATGATAAAAAAGCGCAGGGTGAACCTTGATAAACTACTTTGGCGGGTCATTGCAAATGGCACAAAAGCACCCGATGACACTTACGACTTGGCCGTTGCCTATCTGGAAGGCGGAAGCACATATTTTGTCGCTGACTTTGTCCAAGCCAGGAAAAAAGCGGCTTTTGTCCATATTGACTATGAAAAAGCCGGATATAACAAAAAGCTTGATTTAGATACCTACTCTAAAATAGACCGCATATTTTCTGTCTCAAAGGAGGCCGGGGACAGTTTCTGCCACGTTTATCCAGAATACTCCAAAAAGTGTTATCTTTTTCGAAATATTATCGACACCGACTGGATTTTGGAGCAGAGCCAGATAAAACTGCCTGGAGCTGACCCTTTTGTAAAAAGCACTGCACAGTATAAGATACTGACCATCGGGCGTCTGGCTTACCAGAAGGCGTATGACATTGCAATCCCAGCACTGCGCCTCCTGCGCGATGAGGGCCTGGATATTGACTGGTTTGTACTAGGAGAAGGACCTTTGGAAGGAGAATTGCGCGGACAGATTGCCAAAGAAAAGCTGACTGGACATTTTGTGCTGCTTGGCAGTAAAGCAAACCCCTATCCATATTGCCGACTGGCTTCCCTCTATGTCCACGCTACCCGCTTTGAGGGGAAAAGCATCGCCATAGAAGAAGCGCAGGTACTTGGGAAAGCAATTATCGCCTCTGATTGTACCGGCAACCGGGAACAGATTGTCCATGATACCTCTGGACTTTTAATTCCACTCTCCTCCAAAGCCATTGCAGCAGCTATTAAAGCGCTGCTTGCAGACCCCGATAAACTACATCAATTTGAACTGGCAAGTAAACACGTAAACTTAGCACATTCCGAGGATATGAAGGCTTTCTATGAATTACTTTAATATGTGCGGAAATGAGGTTGACCATGAAACACGATTTATTAATTATTATGCCGGCTTACAATGAAGAGGCATCCATTGGAAAATTTCTTGACAGCTTAAAAGAATTTGGTATTATGGAATATGCTGATATAATTGTTATAAATGATGCCTCTGCCGACCATACCACAGAAATCTTAAAGTTGCTGAATATTAATTTTGTCAACCATCCGTATAACCTGGGGTATGGAGCCGCTCTGCAGACTGGCTATAAGTATGCTGTTACGGGGGGATACCGCTATATCATCCAGATGGACAGTGACGGACAGCATGATGCCTGCAACATACCAAAAATATACGACTGCCTCCGGCAAAAAGATGCCGCTGGCAAGCGGCCGGACTTAGTAATTGGTTCCCGCTTTTTAAAGGAAAGCCAAAGCTTTCCCATCCCTTTTGCTAAAAAAGTTGCCATACGTTTTTTTCGGAGGGTTATAAAAATCGCAAGCCATCAGGACATCACAGACCCAACATCTGGATTGCAGGGACTAAACCGCCCTGTGTTTGAATATTATGCACATTTCGGCAACTTTGATAATAACTACCCAGATGCAAATATGTTGGTACAGATGTCACTGCTTGGATATCAGATCAAAGAGATTCCTGCTGTCATGCACAAACGCACTGCAGGAAAGAGCATGCATTTTGGCATTATTGAACCGTTGCTTTACATGTGCATTATGCTATTTAGCACCTACAATGTATTTGTCCGCAGCAAATGGAAATTACTTCAGCAGCCAATCAACGATAAAGGTGGAAATAATTTCGATGAAAAGAAATAAAAAAATACTGATTACTGCTTTTTGTCTTCTTGCCATACTGCTAACAGGAGGGGGAATCGGCTTGCACTACTACAAAACCATGCATTATGTTTCCGCAGTGCTTTCAAATGAGCTGGGAATGGAAATCACGGGCAATTTAGACCGTCCAGAGTGCGGCTGGTATCAACTCTATGGATACTATCTGCGTCCTGGTACTGCATTGTCTACAAATGAATTATATATAAAAGAAATTGATGATAATGGATACACTTATCGTATGTCACTAATAGAATTTAACCTGGCCGAATATAAAAGCCAGGATTTAGATGAATCAGCCCTAAATAATATCAGGCAGGTCTTCGACAAGTTTTCAAACACAAAATCAGCCGTTATTGTCCGCTTCCTCTACGACTGGGACGGCCTTGGCCTTGAAAAAGAGCCTGACGATATCAACATTATCCTGCAGCATATGAAGCAAGCTGGCGCAGTGCTAAACGAATATGAAGATTTGATCTATACCACACAGGGAATCTTTGTTGGAAGCTGGGCTGAGATGCACAGCTCTAAATATTTATCGACCGAAGAAATGACAAAACTCCTTGTGTATTATGCCAGCGTTACCTCCCCCTCTATTTACCTTGCCGTGCGCACGCCAAACCATTACCGCGCCATTCTGCAGGAAATGGAGAAGCATCCAGAGCGGTACACACAATATGGAGTTTCCATTGATAATATAAAGGCTAGACTTGGGTTGTATAATGACGGAATGCTTGGTTCTATCTCAGACACCGGGACATACCAGAACACACCGGAGACTGCTTCTCGGAGTGCCGAAGACCTCCGCGCCGATGAACTTGCATTTCAGCGGAAACTCTGCATTAATGTCCCAAATGGTGGGGAAGCCGTAGTAGACAATACGTACAATGATTGGAAAAACGCCATTGCAGATTTAAAGACAATGCATGTCTCATACTTAAACCAACTTCACGATGAAGCGGTAATCACAAAGTGGAAAAATAGCACATTTCGGCAGGAAGGCAGTATTTATGATGGTATGTCCGCTTACGACTATATCACAGACCATATGGGAGCACGCCTTGTACTAAGAGACTGCACGCTTTCCTATACGCCATATCAGAAAGGTCCTGCCACAGGAAGTATCATTCTGGAAAACACAGGCTTTTCCAACCTGTACCACAAAAAACACTTTACCCTCTCCCTTACTCATCAAGAAACGGGAAAAACCATTACGCTTCTTGATTCTGAGCAAAAATCAGAGAATATTGACCCATGCAGTTGGAACAGCCAGGAGGGTATCACAATTCCATTTACATTTATGCCATCGGAACTAGATGATGGACATTATATGCTGACAGCAAGCCTCAAAGACCCTGACCGCGGTGAAATTGTCCCATTTGCCAACGATGGCTATGTGGAGGCACTGCAAGGCTATAGGATAGGAACCATCACTATAGAGCGCTAGAGGCGTTTACATCGAACTATCACTTAGTTATAAAATTCAGAAAGGCAGGGTTTACCTTTATGGCTAAAATAGAAAATCCCATAATAAGTGTTGTCATACAGACAAGACAGACGCCCCCTATGATTTTGAAACGGTGCATCCAGTGCATCCAGGAGCAGACTCTTTCCCGTATCGAAATTATCCTTCTGGATTCAAACGATCCCGGCAGCCAGTACAAAGAAGCCCTTCAAGAAGAAAAAGAACTCTTATCTGATGTAGTATATATGGAGATTCCAGAAGAGGGTGAATTTGTCAATGGAAAAAATTCGGTTCTAAAAGTGTTCCAAGGGGACTATATCACTTTCCTCTCGGCTCAGGATATTATGCCCGCCGAACGCCTGGAAAAAATTGTAGCCATCATGGAAGAAAACCATTCCTACAACACGGTATACACTGATATGGCTGTGCAGCAGGCCAATATGTTAGATGTTTCAGATTTTGGCCTTGTTTCACAGGATTTTGAATATCTGGCACAACTAGTCTTCCACCGGGAGGCATTTGACTGGATTGGCGAATTTGATAATGGTCTAGTGGCTCACTGCGATGATGATATCTGGTTTCGCTTAAACTCTCTTCACCTGCCGCACCATATTTCGTCGCCAGAAACAACGATATCCGTATGCCCAGATTGCTATCATGATTACCCTGCACTTGAATCTGCTATTGGCTGCCGCCAGCTTATGGTAAAATACGATTCCCTTTTTCAGAGAAATAAAAAAATGAAAAAGAGGCACTATAAAAAAATTGCCGAAGAATATAAAAAGGCCCGTGTCCTCCACCGGTATATCCAGTTTTGGGCAAAAGCCTTTTTTACCAGAAAATAATATATTAGGTCAAATGCTGCTAGTACATTCCCGTGCTATCCACTCGTCTAAGGACAATGGCCTATAATCTGAAAAAACCGTAAAACAATTTATCATATTGCAGGGAATTTTCTCCCCATCTTCCCCACAAGTGGTCTTTCTCGTCTCATCTACAAAATGACTTACATTTCTGTAATCCTTGGTGTCATGCACATGCCCATAGAGCATATATGTTTTATTTCCCCTGTACTGCCCATTGTAACAGATAATCGGATAATGGCACAAAATTACTTTCCGATTATTGTCATGAAGCTCTGCGTACGGATATATCCACTCAAATAGGCTGGTATCCAACTTTTTATCATGCAAAAACATTTTGTCATGATTGCCGCTGACCAGACATTTTTTTCCATTTAACATAGACAGCAGTTCATTGACACGCTCTCCCTTCCCCATACAAAAATCCCCAAGAATAACAACCTCATCCTTCTTCTTTCGAACTACCTGATTCCATCTCTCTATCATATAGGCGTCCATCTGCTCTACCGTCTCAAAAGGACGTTTGTCTAGCTTCCGAACCTTGTCATGTCCAAAATGGCAGTCAGCAATATAATATCTCATTCTGTTTCCCCTGCACTGCGGTATCCATTTGGATTTTTACTCTGCCACCGCCATGCGTCTTCGCACATCTTATCAATATTACGCACAGCCTCCCAGCCAAGCTCCTTCTTTGCCTTAGAAGCATCTGCATAGCAAATATCTATGTCTCCTGGCCTGCGTTCCACGATTTTGTAAGGAATCTGCTTTTTACATGCCTTCTCAAAATTGTGAATAATATCCAGGACACTATATCCCGTCCCAGTCCCCAGATTGTATGTAACAAGCCCAGGATTTTGCTGCAGCTTTTCAAGTGCCTTGATATGCCCAATTGCAAGGTCAACAACATGAATATAATCTCTTACGCCAGTCCCATCCGGTGTATTATAATCATCCCCAAACACCCTGACGCATTCTAACTGACCAGACGCCACCTTTGCCACATACGGGAGTAGGTTATTTGGTATTCCATTTGGGTCTTCGCCTATCTCGCCGCTCTCGTGTGCCCCAATCGGGTTAAAATAACGGAGTATGGCAATATTCCAACTAGAATCTGACTGGTATAGGTCACGAAGCATATCTTCAATCATAAGCTTTGTTCTGCCGTATGGGTTGGAAACAGAGAGGGAAAATTCTTCTGTAATCGGAACACTCTCCGGCAGTCCGTACACTGTCGCAGAGGAACTAAATACTAGTGATCTTACCCCATATTTTCTCATTAATTTTAATAAACAGATTGTCCCACACAAGTTATTTTCAAAATATTCCAATGGCTTCTCACAGGACTCGCCTACGGCCTTTAAACCTGCAAAATGAATTACGGCATCAAATGCCTCTTTTGCAAATATTTCATCCATCGCCATCTCATTGCAAATATCTTCCTGATAAAAAACAATCTGCTTTCCGGTAAGCTTTTCAACCCGACGGATTGACTCTTTGTTTGCATTTACCAAATTGTCAACCACCACTATATCATAACCGGCATTTAAAAGTTCTACATTTGTATGGCTGGCAATAAATCCAGCACCACCTGTAACTAATATTTTCATTCTTATATCCCGCCTTTCACACTTCTAATCATGTCAATCTCGCCAGTACGTTATAATAATATATCGTCCATATGTTCCAAGGCAGTTAATCATAAGAATACATCCAGCTACATGCTGCTTAAATACCCTTACATATTGATTACTGTGGGCATCTTCCAACAAATCGGAAATACTTCCGGTTTTTGCAGCAAAACGGGATTCTCTGCCAAGCTTCTGTAAGTATATAGCAGGCGATAGGAGGATTCTAATCTGGCTACTCGTATATTCACCAGTTACTTTGGCTTGTAATCTGGCTACAGGACTTTGAAGCTGGCAGGATCCCCGCTGCTGTCACATATTATAACTGTTCCTGCCCAAAAAGTACACCTGTAAATATTACCATACACGCCAAAGCATACTACGTGAAACCTCATTCCTTACAGCTAGAAAAATGCAGATACTTTAACCATTTGACCGCTTTTGTATAGGTATTGATCGTCAATCCCGAAAAAATAGATAATGCCATAATAGAATAACCTGGCATCATGTTAAGAAGCACCAAAAAGGAAAAAGCGTCATATTATAAAAGAAATAAGATCAAAGGAAATTTCTGTATGAGACGAGATAAAAAACTGGACGGAATTGATGTCAGCAATTGGGAAGGCGAAATTAATTTTCGCAAAGTAAGAGAATCCGGCATCCGCATTGTCTATATCAAAGCAACTCAGGGAAGAGATATCACAGACCCTGATTTTGAACGGAATTACCGCGATGCAGAACGCGAAAAACTGCGCATCGGATTTTATCACTATGTTATGGCTAGAAATCTGGAGGAAGCAAAAGAAGAAGCTGCTTTCTTCTATGACAGAATCAAAAATAAGAGACAACACGCCAGACCTGCCATGGACTTTGAAGAATTTGGCTCCCTGCCCCACCAGGAGATAAGAAATATCTCCCTGCAATTTCTTAGAGAACTGGAAACAAGAACCAGACATCGCCCAGTCATTTACAGTGACGCGTCAAATGCTGCCACTGTCTTTGAAGATGACCGATTGAGAGAGTATCCTCTCTGGATTGCACAATACGGGGTAAAAAGCCCCGACATGGAAAACCTGTGGAAACGCTGGAGTGGTTGGCAATATACAGATAGCGGCCATGTGAAAGGCATACACGGCAAGGTAGACAGAGATTATTTCCGGCGAGATATTTTAATTAGATAGAAAACGCGGAAGCGTGCCTTCGAGGAAAAATAGCACCTTGCCACATGCCGCTTAGACATGCTTAGGGCGTATATTCCATCGAAGTCTTACAAAGCAAAGACCTTCTATCAAAACTAGTTGTCTGGAGATGAGGCCGCATTCCCGGTTGTTCTATCTGGAGTTTTTTGAAGAATCATGCAATCACAGAGCAAAATTGGCGAAACTCCTCTGCCTATGGATAACTGCTGAGTATCCTCTTCAAAAAATGGGGAAAGTCAAACAGAAAGTTATCTTGAAGGTGTAGGGACTGCACTTATGAGCGTGTTAGGATGCTAGAGCGTGTTTGAAAAGGAACATCTGCCTTTTGTTAAATATTTAAATACTGCCGCAATAAAATAACTTCTGCATCACCTGGCAGCTTAAAACAATTTTCAAACACGCTCTAGTACAAAAAATAACATAGTAAATTAGTTCCTAATTGTTAAACACAGAAATATAACCGCTTAGTTATAACCTTCTATTCCGCCTTTTTTCTTTCCCAAATCACAAAAATTGCCGCAAATACTGAAACTACAGCTACTGAAACTATTACAATAAAAATACTAACTGGCGGTTCTTTCTCCACAATTGAGCCTCCTCCTCCCGAACCGCTATTGATATAGCGGACATATTCTTGTGATGCTTCTATTACATCACTGTACTGATACAACCCATTTGATACCCCTCTGCTCTTAGGCAAATCCTCTAACATAGGATAACTGAATCCCAACGGCATCCACAAGGCTGCCTTTCCTTCTTTAAACCCAAGAACAGCCGGCTCATGCAGTCCCGGCACACCCCCAACCAGCACAGCACGGTCACAGTCTTTCAATAAATCCTTCTTATCTTGAACCTGTGATAATAATGGGTCTCCAACACCTACAGCCCACTCACTAATTGTCCACTTGCCCTCCTGATCTCTAATCTCATCCTTTTCCTCTGATGTCAGTACAGACGCCCTTTCTTCATTTAACGGCTGGCCTTTTGCAACTGTAACAGTAACATTTTCACCTGAAATCACCATAGGGATTACCCAGACATACTCGCTTTGCCCAAAATTCTTGATAATCTCTTTCTCCTGGTCTGTCTCGTAATTTTGGATGCCAGTATCTACATAAACTTTAACTGCCATTGAAAAATCCATACTTTCTGGAAAATCTGAGGGATCTTTCAACCAGTCACACATATCTTCTAAGCCTCTAAGCATTTCAGCCTCTAACTTTTTAACCCCCTCAAAATCATCGCTTTCCGTTAAAATATCCTCTTTCTCGCCCAAAACCTCCCATACACTTTCAGCACTTGCAACTGTACCAAAGTTCATCAAAATAAAACTACAAAGTATTAATAATAATATTTTTTTCATAAACCCTCACCTCCTATTCTACTACAAAAGTCTGTGCATAATGTCCCTTACCTGACTTTATTGTGGTTCCATTCACCAAAGCCGTATAGTAATATTTATGCTTGCTACAATTTTCTCCTGGATCAACTAATCTGAGCTGCCGATCGTTCGTATATCCCTCTACTGCAATAACATGCCCTCCACCATCATCCCACTGCATTCTTATCCCCTGTGGAATTTCACAATCCCCCAAAAGAACTTCGAGGTCTCCATATAACTTTACACCAACATAATAACAATCATATGTATTTCCGACAGCATATTGAATCGCTGATACCACTTCATTTAAACTGGCAGTAGAGTTATTAGTGGAATTCCCCTTTACTTTTGTACTTATCTGATACTGTGTTTTCGAACCGCCTAAATATTTTCCAATCATCTGAGCTGCAGCTGCCCAGCACCAGTTGCTTTTAACCTGCTGATACCGTGTAATATTTAAATCGATAGAAGCAGGTGTTGCTCTAGCCATTTTCACATTTATGTCTGATAATATAGATATCATCAGTGCAAAGACAATTAATAATGAATATTTTATTTTTTTTCTTTTCATATGCACACCATTCCTCTCTGAACAAAACACTAGACTAACTATTTGTAATCAATTATGTTTCTTTTACTCTTTAGACTAATAATAAAAACGCTACTTACAAAGTATAATTATATTCCTGCATCAGATTATCCTATTCCCCCCTTTCAATATAGTATGATTTTTTTTAACTCCTGCACCTCCATTTCTCAAAATATTTATTTTGTAATATTTAATATAATTAACTCATATCTAAAAACAAAAATATTTCTTATTACTAAAATATATCACAAAATCCTGCTATTATATTTAAACAGGTAAAAATAATTCACTTATTGTAAGAAAATGCAATTTAGTTAGCACCTACTAACTTTCCATTCCCACAGTTACTCTTTTTTATAGTTCCATTTTCTCCATGTTTATGGTAGAATGCAGCAAAGAAACAATTAACTGAATCCTATTTATTAAGACCATAAATAATGCCATTAAATTAAATACATAAAGAAAGGCTTGGTAGCTTTATGAATATTGAACATATTGCAATGTATGTAAACGATTTAGAGAAAACAAAAGACTTTTTTATTAAATATTTTAGCGCAGTCCCTAATGATGGATATCACAATAAAAACACCGGGTTCCGCTCCTATTTTTTAACGTTTGAGCATGGCGCCAGACTGGAAATCATGAATAAACCTAAAATGCAAAATGCTGAAAATTCAACTGACAGAACTGGCTATATCCATATTGCATTTAGCGTAGGCAGCATAGAAAAAGTAAATGAGCTAACGGAAACACTAAAAAAAGATGGCTTTTCCGTAATCAGCGGCCCAAGAACTACAGGGGATGGCTATTATGAAAGCTGTATAATCGGAATTGAGGGGAATCAAATTGAGATTACCATTTAAAGAAATCCCCTTCCCCAAGAGATGGAAAATTTTTGACTTTCCCCATTTTTTATGAAGAGATAATCTGCAGTTATCCATAACACATATCATTCACCAATTTTGCTCTGTGTACATGATTTTCATTCCGTATTCCAATGGAACAATCAGGAATGCAGCCTCATCTGGCAACGCTACGCTTTGAGGAAGGTCTAATGCTTTGCAAACTTCGATGTATGATTTATGCGCCCCTTTCGCAAACTCACGGCAATGCAGCAGTGTGCTATGTCTTTCGCAGAGGCACTCAGAGGCCGTCGGTGCTTAAATCCTGTCCTGCAGGATATTATGCACCGTTACGTGCCTCTGCGTAGCGAAAGCGTGCCTTTAAGGAAAACATAGCACACTGCTGCATTGCCGCTCAGACATGCTTCGGGGCGCTTATTCCATCGAAGTTTTACAAAGCAAAGACCTTCTATCAAAGCTAGTTGTCCAGCGATGAGACTGCATTCCCGATTATTCCATCTGAAGTTTTTTGAAGAATCATGCAA
>CAJUID010000009.1 GCA_910585905.1 uncultured Lachnospiraceae bacterium | reverse complement strand
ATCCTAGCTAAAGTATAGCAGCCTTTTAGAGATATTTCCAAAAGACTAATTGAAGCTTTTGACTTTCCAAGATAATATTAGTCCTTGTTACTATTCACAGCTAATTTCAGAAAACAGGCAAACTTGTCGTGCTTGCAAGTAAGAGGATAACTATTTTCTGCATTTTGCATGTTGGCTGTTCCAAACAACATAAGTAAAACAAAAACTGCTGCATGATGGGAGTTTGTGGAGGAGAACACAAATAGAAAATGAAGGCAGCAAGACACATAGTTCCTCCAAAAAGCACAATGTTGTAAAACATGTCTGCACTTTCTTATGGAATGCATTGTCATTTCAAAACCAAAAACATAATACAGATAAAAGAAGGCAGGCATTTATGATAGATAGTGATAGATAACTGAAAATTATCAATAGGATTGGATGCGAATAAAAAAGTAAATACTGCTGCCCTGCCCCATATCACATTCCTCATTGCAATCTTCCGCCATAAAATGTATACTGATACTATCAAACAAATGAACCAACATTCTATGGCAAGCACCAAACTTGGCATAGAAATCACCCCGCAGAAAATGCAAAGGAACTTTCAATTCTTTATATGCATTGCGTTGGTCTCATTGCTTCGCGGGAATAAAAATAATCAGATGGGAGAGATTACTATGAATAAGAATCAAAAAAGCATCTTAATTCTATTTCTTGTCCTTGCTGTCCTAATTGGGACCGCTCTGGTCATGCAATATTTTAATAGAATTAAATTGTACGAAGATGAAAGTACAACCGGAAATACCAGTGGTAACTTACTGAACGGCGGACTCTTCTGCGAATCCGACGGTATCATTTATTTTTCCAATCCTTATGATGAAGGAATGCTTTATTCTATGAAATCCAATTTAGAGAAAGTAAAAAAACTATCCGATGACAATGTTAGTTACCTAAATGTTGCTGGTAAATATATGTTCTATACAAAAAGAAATGACAAAAAAAACGTTGATTCCGATTTCTTTATGGCACTTAGTACCACTGGGCTTTACCGAGCAAACCTAAAAGGAAGCAGCATTTCAAGCCTATATAAAAACCCTACGCAGGTGGCATGCCTGTATGGAAATAATGTATACTACCAACATTATGACCAAGAAAAAGGGCTGCAGCTATACGCTGCCAAAATAGACGGATCAGAAGATAAAAAACTTTTGGATGAACCTTGTGCGCCATATGCTGTTTCTAATAATACGATTTATTATGCAGGCTACAAAGAAAACCATGCCATCCATGCCCTAAACGTCAATGGCACTGGCGATTCTGTCATCTATGATGGCAATTGCACCAGTGTAATCCTAAACGGGGAATATCTCTATTTTATGGATATGAACGATAACTATGCGCTGAAACGCATCCCAGTAAGCGGCGGCACGCCAGAAGCCCTAGTCTCCGACCGGCTTGCCACTTATAATGTCAGCGCAGATGGCAATACCGTCTACTGCCAGATTGACAATGGCACAGATAACGGCTTATATTCGCTTGATATCAATTCCAAATCCTTAAAGCTGATTGCATCTGGCGATTATAATTATCTAAACCTTACTTCCAATTATCTGTTCTATCAGGAATTTGACCAGAGCAAGCTGTACATACTGGATTTAGCATCCGGTGCTACAAAAGAATGGGACTGGAAGAAAAAATAACGATAACTTGTTGTGACAGCAACTGCCACAACAAGTTAATTAGACAAAGCTAATTAGGCAAATATACTCCAAAAGGGCTGTCACACTAAGAAAAATGATGCAAAACATAGTGATTAAAAACCTTGAAAGTCAAATACCCCGCTGCAAGCAACGGGGCATGACTTAGCTTCTTTTTAGCAAGTTCGCCCCAGAGGGGCGGGGTATTTGACCCTCGCGGCAGTCTCCAAATGCGAGCAAGCTCGCGCTTGGCTCGTTGCTTCGCGGGAATAAACTATATTTTGTATATATTCTGCTTAGTGTAGCAGCCCCTTTTTCTATATTCTATTTCATTTATTTATTACAAACTAAACCTGCTTATCAACACGCAGCCCTTTTAAATCTACATCAAGCACAATCTGATCCTGAATTAAGTTCTTAATTTCATTCTGCAGATTGTCATACAGTTGTTGATCACTCATCGTTCCTGGCTCTGATGCCGCAAAAACCGACTCCTGCAGTTCCTGCCTAGATATCTCTTCTTTCGCCTCTTCTGCTTTCATCTTTTCGCGCTCAATCTTCTCTTCCAGTGCTTCCGCTTTGGCCTCCGCCATCTCTTCCTTGTTTTCAGCCATATCCTCATTGACTTTGTCAACACCCTCTTGCAGCAGATCATAAGCCTGCTCCTTTAGGGCATTCTGCATCATCTTTTCTGAGTCTTTCTTCGCCTCTACCATAGGATGCACCTTAAGAAGTGCCTTCTTTGTTGCCTCTACCGTCGCATTCTCCACAGCAATATCCTGACGGTTTTTCTGAATCGTATTGCGGAGCTGTTCCTCTCTCTTATCAAGCACAAGCATTGCCTCCTGATACTCTGTCGGCTGCGGAAGTTTCGCATAACGCTCTTTCTCTTCATCCGTCAGCTGAAGGCTTGGATCAAACGGATTTTTATTCGCTTCATTTGCCTTCTGCATCAATTCCAAATCCTTCTGCTCCTGGCCATTTGGGTCAATCTCATACTGCTTCATCAATTCCGCACGCTGATCATCCAGATCATTTAACTCTTTAAAAGCGTCGGTCGCACCCAAAGCCAGCTCTTCGGCACGCTTGCTGCCAGCCTGCATCTCCTCATCTATCGCAAGATCGGATTTAAATTGCTCTAAAAGCCTCTTAACCGCATTTTTCTGCGCATATGCAAACTTCGCACTCACCCTATCCTGATTTCCCCGCAAATCACCTGCATAAACAGAACCTCCCTGCTTCTGATTTTGCTTTCCATCCTGCGTGCGGCGATTCTGTTCTGTAACCACTTTTACCGCGTCATCACTTCGGAATCCGGGCGCATTCCCTATTAACAATCCATTATCCATAATATTCCCTCCATTCTATACTCAGCTATCCACCTGTAACCTATATATTATATCGACAAAATCCTATAAATCTAAAGCAAAAACGTATTTTACTTACTTCTGAATCATTTTGCGATTAATCCCCTTGCCTTTCCCTATCCTTTTTTAACTCCAGCACAGTTTTGCCAAAGACCGGATGAACCACATACGGCGCTATCTCACACATCGGCTCCAGCACAAACATCCTTCCCGCCATCTGAATATGCGGGATCGTTAAGCGTTCCGTCTGAATAATCTCATCATTATAAAATATAATATCCAAATCAATTGTCCTAGGCCCCCAGTGAATACTGCGCTCCCTCTTTAACGCCTGCTCTATCTCTCCAATCAGGTCAAGAAGACTTTCCGCTGAACGGAGCGTCTGGATTTCAAGAGCACCATTTAAAAAATTATCCTGCTTCGTGTAGCCGACTGGCTCTGTCTCAATATACGAAGACTGGCGAACAACCCTTGTCTCACAATCCTCATCTAACATTCTGACAGCCTGCAGTAAATTTTCTCTCTTATCCCCCAGATTGGAACCAATACTAAGATAAGCCTTGTTCCATTGTCTTGTGATTTTTACCGAGACAGTCTCCAGTGGCAAAAGCACGGGCGCCCAGGGCTTTTCAATCTCCAAATCCACCTTTTGTATCTGTGGATAAGACAATAATATCCCCTTGGCAAGATGCCAGGCCAATCGCTCCAAAAGTTTAAAAACATGGCTCTCCGTGCTTTTCTTAATAAATTCTGATACCTCAGCGTAATTTATAGAATCCGACAATGCATCGGATACACCTGCCACACTGGTATCACAATACAAAACTGCTGAAATCAAAAATTTCTGCCCTAACACATTTTCCTCCGGCAAAACACCATGCCTTGCAAATACTTCTAATCTTTTAATACAAATCTGATCCATCTCTACACTTCCAAACTTGCCATTTCACGACATAAACAATGTTTTTGGGTATCAATCCTTACTCCAGTACCACGGGCTCATGGTACACCAGAGCACCAATTTTTCCGGCAGCCTGTCATAACTCTTTCCCATCTTATATCCAAACAGTCGGAAAGCGCACTGCCACGCAAAATAGAATGCTTTTAAAAAATGCATCTTTCCACACAATGTGAAAATCGTTTTTTTAGCAAATCCTGCCCCTTCCTTTTCGGAAGATATATTTTCAAATACCTCACTGTACTCTTTCTGGGATACCCCCAGGTCAAAATTTCTGCGAAACTGCTGCATACAGGTATATGAATGAGAATGTATGACCTTCGCATCTGCAGCATAATAGACACCATACCCCGCCTGAATCACTCTATATGCCATAATGGTATCTTCATTAAAAATCGTTGGATGGACAAAACCACCCAGTTCAAGATACAGCCTGCGGTCATACATCGCACAAACATCCGAACAAAAATACGTTTTAATGCCCAGCTCCTCCAAATCCGCCCTAGTCTTTAACTGGCTTTCCGGTGGGTAGTTATACAGCCGGGCAAGCTGCTCTGTAATATCTGCATCCTTTCTGGCAAGCTGCCGCCCATATGACATCCCAACATGCTCACCAGTGAAACCTTTTAAGAGTTCCTCAATTACGCCTTCATTTTTCGGCATAGCATCCTGCGTCATAAGAAGAATATAATCAGCCTCAGAAAGCCTTGCCCCATAATCCCTGGTTCCACCATGGTCAAACTCTGCCCGTTTTATAGGCACAACCTTTATGTGTTCCTCTGAAAATTGCAGCAGCTCTTCCCCATCCTCAACCGTCTGCAAAATAAAAATATTCCCTGGCAAAACAGTCTGCCGCATCAGCCTTGCAAGAAGTTCTTGAAATTCCTTTCCTGGCTTATATGCTGGAATAATTACATCTACTGATTTATTTTCCATATACTCTCCATTCCATTAGCAACAGCAAAAAACTATTTGCGATACCTGATTTCCACTCCAGAACATGCTAAAATGTCACATCATAAATATATAACTACATTTCTTTAACATGCCCTAACAAACGCTCCACTAATACCACCGCTTCTTTAGCGTCTTTTGAATAACCGTCCGCTCCGATTTCATCTGCAAATCCCTGCGTTATGACCGCTCCGCCTATCATAATTTTTGCGCGTACTTTTTCCCTCTTTGCAAGTTCAATAACCTTCTTCATCTCCATCATTGTTGTAGTCATCAAGGCAGAAAGCCCAATAATATCGGCATCTGTTTCTTTCGCTTTTGCAACGATAGTCTCTGCTGGGACATCTTTTCCCAGGTCAATTACATTATATCCATAGTTTCTAAGCATCAGTGAGACAAGGTTTTTTCCAATATCGTGAATGTCATGTTCCACTGTGGCAATCACAATCGTACCCAGAGACTTCCCCCCCCTATTCTGCGCAAGCACAGGTTCCAGGATTCCAATTCCACCCTCCATTGCTTCTGCACTGGAAATCAACTGTGGTAAATAATAAATCTGCTTGTCAAACAATTCCCCTACATGGTTAATCGCAGGAATCAGGCTTTCATCAATAATCTTCTGGGCTTCTGCACCTTCAGCCATCCTCTCCTTCACAAGCTCTAAAACTTTTTCTTTCCTGCCCTTGACAACCGCCTGAAACAAAGCATCCTCATTTACCCCGACATCAGCTATTTTTGCCTTCCCTGATGATCTGCCAGAAACAATTGCATCCTGCGAAACCTCACCAGACACTACCGTCAGTTTCCTATCAGCCACGCGGTTAATA
This sequence comes from uncultured Lachnospiraceae bacterium, assembly GCA_910585905.1. Taxonomy (GTDB): domain Bacteria; phylum Bacillota; class Clostridia; order Lachnospirales; family Lachnospiraceae; genus Butyribacter. The sequence continues at coordinate 77,394 of CAJUID010000009.1, read as the reverse complement.
TAGTGGATATCCCCCTCTGGCTTATTCATCAACAGGTCAGCCGCAAACATCGTATGCATCAAGAGATCCTGTGACGGGTTGGCAATTGCCATCGTAAGGCCAGACTGAACCGCCATCGCCATAAATGCACTATTAACATACATCCTCTCTGGCAGCCCAAACGAAATATTAGAAAGCCCGCAAGCTGTGGCAAGCCCTAGCTCCCGTTTACAGTAAGAGATTGTTTCCATCGTCTCTATCGCAGCCATTTTATTAGCCCCCACGGTCGCAACCAGACCATCAACCACAATATCCGCCTTAACCAAACCTTCGTTTAAGGCGGCATCCAGAATTGTATGGATAATATTCTTCTTCTCCTGCATATCCTTTGGCAGGCCCTTTTCTGACAGCGGAAGCAAAATAAACATTGCCCCATATTTCTTTGCAACTGGAATCAGCTTCTCAAACTTTTCCGGCTCCAATGAGATAGAATTAATCAATGCCCTGCCAGGGTAAATTCGCAAAGCAGCCTCTACAACATCTACATGGCTCGAATCAATAGACAGTGGCAAATCTGTCACAATACTTAACTCCTTTACTGCCTTTACCATCATTTCCTTCTCGTCAATACCATTCATTCCCATATTGACATCCAGTATTGATGCCCCTGCTTCCTCCTGCTCTTCTGCCATTTCCGAAACCATATCAAGGCATCCTTCCCTAAGCTCTGCTTGCAGTGCCTTTTTGCCAGTTGGATTAATCCGCTCACCTATTATTAAAAATGCACCATCCAGATCAATCCTCTTTGTAATACGTTCACTGGAAAGAGCACGGCGAATAACCTGCTCCCCACGTGTATAGCAGCTTGTCTCATTTATCAGGCCATTTTCTTTAAGAAGCACTTCCATCCTTGCAATATGCTCCGGCGTCGTACCACAGCAACCACCTAAAAGATCAGCTCCCTCACTGGCAAGAAGCAACATATTCTTTGCAAACTCTTCCGGCCCCATGTCATAAACCGTCTCGCCGTCCTCCATCTGCGGCAGCCCGGCATTTGGCTTGGCAATCACGGGCAGGTCCGTGAATTCCTTTATACTCCTTACCACAGATATCATCTTGTCAGGCCCAGTAGAACAATTCACACCAACTGCATCCACGCCAAGTGCCGTTAAAACCAGAGAAGCTGTCGCTGGATCTGTGCCATAAAGCGTCCGCCCATCTTCATTAAATGTTAGCGTTACCATAATAGGTAGGTCTGTTGTCTCCTTTGCAGCAATTACCGCAGCCCGGCATTCCTGCAGGCTCATCATCGTCTCCACTACCAACAGGTCAACTCCTGCTTCTACCAGATATCCAATCTGCTCTTTATAGATATCAATTAATTCCTCAAACGGCAACGGGCCAACCGGTTCTACCTGCTTTCCAGTCATCGTCAAGTCCCCGGCAATATACACTCTTCCAGCTGCATTTTCCTTTTTAACTGCATCCTTTGATATTGACACCAAATCAAGATTCATCTGCCGAATCTTATCTCCTAACCCATACTCCTCAAGTTTCACACGGTTTCCCGAAAAAGTCGGTGCATAGAGTATATTCGTACCGGCCTGAATATACTCCCTCTGTAAATTGCAGAGAACCTCTGGATGCTCCAAAATCCACTCCTCAGGACACACCCCTGCAGGCATTCCCCTCTTCTGCAAATTAGAACCAGTTGCACCATCTAAAATTATCTTTGATTTCCTTGTCCGCTCTCTCCATTCCTGCTTTGTCATAATTTGCACCAAGCCCCAAGCAAAAATGCCTGCATTTTCATTTGAGGCGCAAACACAAAAGGTGAAAGATATGTGTTTGCATTTTATCCTTCCTTCTTTTTTCTTTCACCCTTCTGGACATGTCAGCTTCGCTGGCCGAAACAATATCCGCATACATCCATAAAACTCCAAGCCATTAAGCCAAAATCTGACACATGATACTCATTATATCATATCCCTAACAATTTTTTAACCTGGGCATACAGCATTTCGTAAATTGAAATATCCGCATAATCTACACCTGCCTGTGCCATAGCCCGCCTCTGCTTTTCTGTCACCACAGTATACGGATATATCCCAAACATAAATGGAAAGAAAAGATATATAAAATCCCGCCGCTCCTGCTTTGTCATCTCTGGAAAAAATCGAATCAGGCAACCATCTACCTGATCAAGCGAACGGCCATATACCACCTTAAATTCAATCAGCCTCTCCATGCGGCTATTCTCTTCCATATCATAGAGATTCATAGACAGCAGTTTTAAAAGGTCCGGCCTCTCCTCTAGAGAGTGTGCAAGCGCGGACGCAAACTCCATCCGCGTCATATTCTCATATCTCGCCTGAATCTGCTCTAATTTTCCAATCCACAACTCATACTCTCTCTGCAGCAAAGCCAGAAAGATCTCCTCCTTTGTCTGAAAATAATTGTAGATTGAAGTGCGGGTAAATGAAGTTACCGTTCCAATATCTTTTATCGTAATCTCTTTAAAACTCATTGTCTTATAAAGCTCTGCACAAGCTGTGATAATTTCGTCTTTTCTAGCCGCAGTCAACTCTTTTGAACCTTTCGGCATGACCTACTCCTATCCGCCTGCTATTGATTACAGGCACTTTTTATAAATCTCTATCACTTCATCTCTATCAAGTACCTTATATCCACCATTCATAAAAAGCGTCACATCTGCAATACCCTCTATCATGTCCTCACTTACTTCTAATTCAGATAGGTTCATTACCAATCCTAATTCCTTCATCCAGCATTCCATCTTGGAAAGCCCTTCCTCTGCAATCTGCTGATCTGTCTTCCCCTCTGTTTCGACTTCCCACACATTCATAGCAAAACGCTTAAATTTTGCAAGACCATATGGCATAATGTAACGGTAATATGGAAGTGAAACCGCTGCAAGCGTCATTCCATGTGTCGCGTTTGTATAACCACCGACTGCCTGGCCCAACATATGCACCATCCAGTCCGTACTTTTACCACAGGCGACCAGCGTATTTAACGCCCATGTTGCAGTCCACATAATATTGCTTCTCGCCTCATAATCCTTTGGATTCTGATTGGCAATCCGACTAGAATGGATTAAGGAGCGCATTAATCCCTCACTAATGTAATCACTGGTATTGTCATCCTCGCCAGAAAAATACTGTTCACAGATGTGATTAAAGATATCATAAATTCCGGCGACCATCTGATATTTTGGAAGGGTCATAGTATAATTCGGATTTAAAATTGAAAACCTTGGCATTACATTTTCCGATGCAAATACATGGCCGATTTTCTGCTTTGTATCCTGATTCGTAATAACAGAACCTGCATTCATCTCCGAACCTGTTCCAACCATCGTTAAAACACAGCCAACTGGAACGATTTCACAATCTGGTTCTTCAAAACGGATAAAGTATTTTTCCCATGGGTCCTCCTCACAGTGAATTGACACTGCAACTGCCTTAGAATAGTCGCAAACAGATCCGCCGCCAACCGCCAATAGCAAATCCGCGTTATGGTTCCTCGCAATCTCAACCCCTTCATACAGCTTCGCAAGTGTCGGATTCGGCATAACACCTGAGATTTCAACCACATCTTTATGATTCTTTTTTAGAATCTCCACTACGGCATCATATATCCCATTTTTCTTAATCGACCCTCCGCCATAGATTAAAACAACGTTCTGCCCATATTTAGGCAGCTCCTCATTTAAACACTCTAGTGAATCATCTCCAAAATAAAGTTTAGTCGGGTTACAATAAGTAAAATTCTCTAACATAATCTCTGTCCTCCATTTCTTATTACTGACACCGCGTCAGCATATCTATTATATATTTGTTCTGACATTGTGTCAACACTTGTAACATATCTTTTTACAATTATTTTCTGAAAAGTCAAATGCCCTGCTGCAGAGCAACAGGGCATGACTTAGCTTCTCTTTAGCGAATCCGCCCCAAGCGGCGGGGTATTAGGTCTCCGCTTCGGTCGTTACTTACGCGAGAATAAAAATACCGGGTTCACAACTCTGCAATATGCAGTTCTGCGAACCCGGTATCGCACCGATTATGCTATCAAAGATTCTTAAAAAATCTTATTTATCAGCTTTGTAAAGAGCCTTTACCTGCTTAGCAGTTAATGCTTTCTTCCAAATCTTTACATCATCATAGTAAGCTTTCATCGGGATATCCCAACCATTCAGTCCAAGGAAATATTTTGTCTTGCTGTTGATAGCACCCTTAGAAACTGCACCGTTTCCGTATGCCTTACCATTGATATATGTAAATGCCTGAGCGCTCTTTGTATAACCTTCAGAGCCCTTCTCGCTGTAAACGCCCTCTTTCTTTGTGTTTACAGTAAGTACTACATGTACCCAGTTCTTTGTGTCAAATGCAGTACCTTTTACCCATTTTGCTTCACCATTCTTATCTGCACCATTCTTGCAGTACCATGGGAATTCACCTTTGTTGTTATCATACACAGCCTTTGCATCGCGAGACCAGATAATTGGAGAACCACCAATGTCACCTAAGTCTCTTCTCTGTGTGATAGAAACCCACTTAGCACCCTTCTCTGTCAAGTCAGTACCTGCAAAGAATACAGCAGAGAAATCACCCATGCCATTTGGAATCTTAACCCAGAAAGAAACTGACCAAGAGCCGCTTCCAAGATTAACACCCTTTAACTGTGCTCCATAAGATTTGCTTCTGTCTAAGTATAAAGCTTTGCCATGTTTACCTTTTACATACTTTAACTTGATACCCTTTGCTGCTGCTTCTGTCGGCATAACACCACCTTTTGTAACATCTGCCGGCTTCATGCTGCTTGTGTCACCCTTACGAGCTACTGCTACTACATTCTTGTTAGCCTTGTTCATATCGAATGTGTATGCAGGCTTCGGTACAGATACAGCTTCTGCGGTTGTTGGATTAACAACACTGACTGTTCCAAGAACTAATGCTGAAACCAGAACACCGCTTAAAAATTTTTTCATCATTTCTAAATTCCTCCTTTAATAAAATATTTTTTAAAGATGTCTAAAACATTTTAGCATTTTCCCCATTCTTTGTCAATATAGCTAGGCAAAATTGTAAATTCCATGTGTTTCCAGCGCTTTTTTCATGCAATTTGCACAAAAAACACTCTATTTTGCCTTTACTTTGACAGAAGTATATCCGCTATACGGATACTTCCCACTAAATAAGTCAAATGCCCCGCTGCAGAGCAATAGGGCATGACTTAGCTTCTCTAAAGGAACCCTTCGGTTCCTTGGCCGGTTCCGCCCCAAGTGGCGAAGTATTAGGTCTCCGCTCCGCTTCGGTCGTTGCTAAACGAACATCCACCGGATATTCGGCACCCCGCGCGCAGTCGCCAAGTGCAAAGGAACTTTCAGTTCCTTGCAAGCATTGCGTTTGGCTTGTTGCCTACGCGGGAATAAAGCTTCATAACTTTGAAATACCTTTATACCTAAATTTCTAATTTATCAAATCCGCAATACTACACTATTGGTAAATATGCAGTGAATTTTCATTAATTCGCATCCTATTTCTGTGAAAAATGACTGACACAAAAATATCACAATTTGATTTCCCCCATTTCTATTGTAAAATTTGTACAAATATGATACCCTTTAGTTATGCTAAAAAACCATTAGCGTAATCTTGAATTTGAAATGGAGGAAATAATATGAAAAAAAGCGTTAAAAAGCTAGTGTCCTGTGTTATGACTGTGGCACTGGCAGCAACAGCCATAACAGTTCCGCCAGATACGGATACTGCCGCGGCTGCATCTGTTACCACTTTAACTACTTCGCCTGCAAGGGTTTCCGTTCATGACCCATCTATTACAGAGGCAACAGACGGGTATTATTATGCTTTCGGTTCCCATATTGATGCAGCAAAGTCAAAAGACCTGGTAAACTGGACCTCATTTACAAATGGGTATACTGCCAAAAATAACGTAATATTTGGCGACCTGGACAAAAATCTAAAAGAACCTTTTGAGTGGGCCGGAAACAAAGGCGACACCGATGACGGTCTGTACCATGTCTGGGCACCGGATGTATTCTGGAACAAAGATTATGTTAATGCAGACGGCTCTACCGGAGCTTATATGATGTATTTCTGTACCACTTCCACCTGGAGTCGTTCCGCTATCGCCTACGGTGTTTCCCAAAACATCGAGGGACCATATGATGTAGTAGATACCTTGGTTTATTCTGGATTTGACAATGTTGCCAGCGGTAAGCTTTCCTACAAAAATACGAATATTGATGAGTTAATTGCTGATGGCAAGCTGGACGGCATTAATAAAGACTGGTTTGACGGAATTTCCTATAACTTCCGTTATGCGCCGAATGCCATCGATCCTACTGTATTCTATGATAAGGACGGTAAACTTTGGATGACTTATGGTTCTTTCTCTGGCGGTATTTTCCTTCTTGAGATTGACCCAAAAACTGGTGCAGCTATTTATCCTGGAAAAACATCTACTACCGCTGACGGACGGACAGTAGACGCCTACTTTGGTACTCACCTGGGGGGCAAGAATCACTGGTCAACTGGCGAAGGGCCATATATTCTGTATGACAAAGAAAGTGATTATTATTATTTATATGTATCCTATGATGCCTTAACAGCAAACGGCGGATACCATATGCGCATGTTCCGCTCCAAATCTCCAGACGGCCCATATTTAGATGCTGCGGGGAATGATTACGATGACGTGCAGCTCACAACCCGTCTCGACCATGGTGTAAAAGTAATGGGAAATTATAAGTTCTCCACCAACCAGCTTGGATACAAGGCGCCAGGCCATAATTCTGCCTTGATTGACAGCGATGGAAACCGTTATCTGATCTACCACACCCGCTTTGATAATCGTGGTGAAATACATGAAGTGCGTGTACATCAGCAATTTATCAATGAAGAGGGTTGGCCTGTTACTGCTGTATTTGAAAACAAAGGTGATAAGATATCCGAAACAGGCTATGATAAAGATAGCATCGTAGGTGATTATGAATATATTAATCACGGCACAAATGTTGACAATGCAAACGTTAAGAAACCACAGAATATTAAACTGAATGCGGATGGAACGATTTCTGGTGCAATAAAAGGCACATGGACATCAAAAGACGGCTCTTACCATATGAGTGCTGTTATCGACGGTGTAACTTACAGCGGCGTCTTTTTCCAGCAACACGATGAATCTGCAACATGTGAAAAAAGAATGACATTTACCGCTATCGGCACAAATAACCAGACTATCTGGGGTGTGAGAAAAGAAGCATATCAATACACTGACAAAGAGGCGCTTGATAGGGCAGCTAACAACATGGAAGGTGAGCTAATCATTACTTCCAAGACAACCGGCGACCTTACATTGCCAACCTCTGGATTCCAAAATACAAAAATTTCTTGGAGTTCCAGCAATGCAGATGTAATTTCAAACACTGGTAAGGTAACCCGTCCGGCAGAGGATACTGAAATAACTCTGACAGCTACACTTACCAATGGCTCAGAATCAACCACCAAAGAATATAAGACTACTGTTTTGTCTTCTAATTTAAAACCAGATTACCGATATGATTTCGAAAACGTAACCGATAAAAAAGTGGTGAGCACTGGAACAAATACTGCAGAAGCTACCCTTCAGGGAAGTGCTTCTATTACATCTGATACATTTGCCGGAAACGTGCTGACAATCAAGAATAGTTCTGGTACAAGTGGCAAGAATTATCTCGCTTTGCCATCAGATGTATTTAAAAACATAGGTGATTCAGGTTTTACTGTAAGTATGTGGGCAAAATGCAGCAGCTCCACACTGGAGCATTCTGCATTATTTGAAGCGAAAACTTCGGGCGATAAAAATATGCTTCCTGCAACTGCCCTATTTGTAGGTGGATTTGGAACTATCCGTGACCAAAATCTAAGTGTAAGCAGTTCAGAAGGACTAGCTCCTGACTCTAACACATGGAATCTGATTACTTGTACTGTTTCACCAACCGGCATCACAGTATACATTAATGGAGAAGTACGCTCCACGGATACCAGAGTCCTTAAGAGTATTCTAACTGCAGAGAATATGGCAAAAATCAATGATATCCGCGTTGGAAGTGGTACATTATTTGCCACACAGGATATCGCAGGTGCCAGCATTGACAACGTAGACTTATATACCGCCCCACTAAGCGCCAGCGAAGTTGCTGCAAAATATAAGGCAGAAAAGGGTTCTTATCCGAACTTCTCCTGCTCCGCAAGCAAAAGTACAATTTACTATGGTGGCGATACCAATAATACTTCCAAGATTTCTATATCTGGCAGCGCTGATTTCACTTATACGACAACTTTCAGCTCTTCAGATGCTTCCATTGCCGCTGTTGACACATCTGGTACAGTTACTGCAAAAAAGGCAGGTACTGCTACTATCACGGTAACACTTACAAATGGCGATAACAAGACACAGACCTTTACAAAAAAGATTACAGTAAAAAAAGCATATGTAAAGATCTCTAAAAAGAAAACAAGCATCAAAGCTGGTAAATCCTTTACCTTTAAGGCAAAAGGTTATGGCTTCAAGACATCTTCCATTACTTGGAGTTCCTCTAAGAAGTCTGTTCTTGCCATCAACAAAAAATCTGGCAAAGCTACTGCAAAAAAAGCAGGAACCGCCACAATTACTGCAAAATGCAAGAGCAGTAAAGCAACTGTAAAAGTAAAAGTAACAAAGAAATAGTAGTACCAAATATTGATTCACTTAAAATACTTTTAAACAAAGGGAATGGCACTTTGAATAATAAATATTCAAAGCACCATTCCCTTTTTCATTGTCCTCTTTATTTCCACTTTTTGTATGGACATTTGCCTGTTTTGGCCGCCGCCCGCAGTTCCACATAACACCCACAGGCGCCGCAGGTTCCAGCATTTAAGAAATCACAGGACTTGCACACAGCAAGCCTTGCCTCATACTCCGCTTCTGCAACACGGTCTTTCTCTTTGATCGCATCCCTATAGGCGGCAATCTTTTTTGCATCTGCCTCCGCCATTTCCCGCAAAAGGCATTTTTTACATACACCAGCCATCCACATAACTCCTTATGACTAATCTATTTTTTTAAGCGAAGTTCCAACACACTGTTCTTAGGCATATTAACGATAATCCCGCCTTCACTCACAACATAGTCACTAAACTCTGCCTCTGTCACTTCCTCTGGAAGTTCAAATGTATTGCGGGCATGCATATCAGCATTTGTTACAACCTTTGCCTCTGCTACCTGATAGCCGCTACCTGCCAACCCGATTTCAATCTTCTCGCCAGACTCAATTGACAGGTTATTCAATGTAATGGTAATTAATCCATCCTCCCCCAGAGAAACAGATTCTGTTACTTTCGGAACCTTCCACTCGCCCATGCCAATTTCTTCAACACCAGTAATAGCACTTTCTAAAAGGTCTGCTCCCTGATGGTGACGATACATATGCATTACATGGTAGGTCGGCGTCTTGATCATCTGAGCACCTTCCGTCAGAATTACAGCCTGCAGCACATTTACCACCTGTGCCAGTGCAGCAATTTTAACCCTGTCACAATGCTTATTAAAGATGTTTAATGTAATACCCGCAATCAATGCATCGCGGACTGTATTCTGCTGATACAAAAATCCAGGATTTGTTCCTGGTTCATTGGTATACCATGCGCCCCACTCATCCACGCACATCCCAATTTTCTTATCTGGGTCATATTTGTCCATGATTCCACCGTGGCGGCGAACCAGTTCGTCCATATACAGCGCCTTGTACAAAGTCTTATACCAGACTTCTTCATCAAAATCTGTAGCGCTTCCCTTAATATCCCACCCCTCTGGATGGACATAATAATGCAAAGAGAGATGATCCATAAAGCCATGGAATTTTTCTTCGGTATGGGCAAATGCTGTCTCTAAGACACCTTCTGTCCAGTAATAGTCTGATACATTCGCCCCACAGCATACCTTCTCAATCGGCTTGTCTTCATCATAATTCCTGACATAAGTCTGATAGCGGCGGTACTCATTGCCATAGTGCTCCGGCGTCATATTGCCACCGCATCCCCAGTTTTCATTTCCAACGCCAAAATAATCAATGGTCCATGGTTCCTCCTGGCCATTTTTCCTGCGAAGGTCTGCCATTGGGGAAACCCCTTTAAATGTCATATATTCTACCCATTCAGACATCTCCTGCACAGTTCCACTTCCAAGATTCCCATTGATATATGTTTTACAACCAAGCTGACGGCAAAGTTCCATATATTCATGAGTCCCAAAGCTATTGTCCTCAACCACACCGCCCCAGTGTGTGTTAATCATTTTTTTGCGGTTCTCCTTTGGTCCTATTCCGTCCTTCCAATGGTATTCATCTGCAAAACATCCCCCTGGCCAGCGCAGCACTGGAACCTTAAGTTCTTTTAGCGCTTCCACGACATCCGTGCGCATTCCATTCACATTTGGAATATCAGAATCCTCACCCACATAAATGCCTTCGTAAATACATCTGCCTAGATGCTCTGAAAAATGTCCATAAACTTCCGGCTCAATTGTACTAAGCCTATTTTCTTCATTTATTATTAACTTCGCCATAATTCCCTCCATCTCCATTACATTCTTGGCGTCCTGCTGTAGCAGTAATCTCTTTCTATGTAACAAAAGGGCAAGGTAACCTGCCTTGCCCTTCTGTTTATCACTTATCTCATAAAGTTTTCAAACATACCACTTTATGAATTTTCTTTTACCATATCTTCATACTTCTTAATCTCTTCATCAGAAAGAATATCATATCCTTCTGGTCCAAAGTACTGCAGCATTGCTGATGCGTGGTAATAGTTTGCCTTTGTGGTTGCTTCATCTACCTTATCTGCAGCTTTCCACTCACCACTGTCTACCTTATTATGGATATCCAGTTTATTGAAATACTCATCACAGTAGTTCCAGTAACCTGCGATGCTGGTCCATCCATATGGGATTGGCTGCATACAGCTGTCAAAGAACTCTTTCCAATATCCTACATGCTCATCATCCATACCCTTGCAGTACATTTCGATATACTGATCCCAAACCTCTTCGTCTGTTGTGATTGGAGCTGGCATAACATCCTGCTTCAGAGGAAGTCCACTGGAGTTTTTCTGTGACTCATCATTGTATAACTGGATTCTTGTCTTCCATCCATCTTTACCAAATGACATAAATTTCAGTAACTCATATGCCTCACGTGGATACTGGCAAGATGTTGTTAATCCACCAAAGTCGATTGTTGCAATTGTATGGTGGGTAGCCTTTGCATCTTCCTCGCTTACAGCAGGAACAACATAAGGAATGATATCAAGGTTATACTGCTTGTAGTTCTCTGTTGCCCATGTGTTCTGGTAGGTCCAGAATGCCTCTGTAAACAATGCTACATGGGAGGAAGCACCACACCAGCCCTGGAAGTCACCCATCCACTGTTCCATCTCAATAGTTTCTGTAGAAGGTGCAATATAACCGCCCTGCTTCAGGTCTGCAAATTCCTGCTCGCCAATCGCCCATGCAGTTAAGTCAAATTTATTGCCGTCAAATCCAAACTCACCCTGTACTGTCTGTGCTGCAGCAATTCCATAATAAGAATCGAGTCTGTTATAGAATCCACATCCATAGTATGGCATACCATCATCTGAATCCTTAACTGTACAATCCTTAATCAACTTAATCATCTGATCCCATGTCCAATTTCTGGAAGGTACATCAATATTCAACTTTGTCAGCACATTCTTGTCTATGAACATAGCACCTGGGAAGAACTTAACAGGTACTGCAAAACGCTTATCTGTAGCAAAGCAGCCAAGACCACAGTCATTTACTGTACTAGCTACCTCTTTTGTCTCCGGGTCTGACTTCCAAAGCTCTGTAATATCTGCAAGAAGAGAGTTGCTCAATGCAAAATCAGCGTCAGAAAACATAATAACATCTGGTGTATCACCACTGTTTACCAATGACAGCAATGTATCATTATATGTCTTTACGTTTTCATATACCGGATTTACATGAATATTAGGATAAATCTGCTCAAAACGCTCTTTTAAGTATGTAACCGTCTCATCCTGGTCAAAGTGGAAATACGTAAGCTCAATCTCCTCTTCTGTCAGGTCTTTGGCCTTGGTATACTTAATACCATCAATTTCCACCGTCTCCGTCTCATTTGACATCTTAACCTTGCCGCTGTCAGGAACCTCACTCTGCTTACCGCCGCCACAGCCAACCAATCCAATTGCCATGGACATAGTCAGCATCATAGCTAATAATTTTTTTCTCATAATCTTCCTCCTTTTCTAATATGCAATGACTTTTGATAAGCACTTAAAACACTTTGCATTCATTAGTTGATTATATCATAGATATATCAAAACTTCTATAGTTTTTTGTAAAATACTTTATATCCATTATTCACCAGTAATACCAGTACGGTCAATACTCTCAACAAAGTATCTCTGCAGTACAAAATACATCAGCATCAACGGCAGCACACTAAGCATAGTACCTGCCATATTAATAGATTCATTCAGTCTGGTAGCCCCACCAGTAGCCGTCTGTGCATAAGCTGAATAGTTTGTGGCAAAGTTGTCAAGCTGGATAACAAGCGATGTCCAACCTGTCTTAACCTTAACACCAGAAACATACAGTTCTGTCAGATATGACTCATTCCAGTACCATACAAAAGAGAACAGTGATACTGTAATAATAGCTGGTGCTGCAGAAGGCAGCGAAATCTTAAAGAATGATTTCAGATAGCCTGCCCCATCAATCTGTGCTGCCTCAATCAGTACCTTCGGCACTTGCCTAAAGAACTGCCAGAAAATCAGGATAAAGATTGGTGCATTGATTCCCATTCCGAACAAAGCTGGTAAAATAAATGCCCAGAGTGTTCCAAGGATTCCCATGTTCGTATACAGCAAATAAGTAGAAATCATTGTAATCTGGCTTGGCAGAATAAAGGTAAACAGGATAATCCCTAATACAGCACCTCTGCCCGGAAATTCAAACCGTGCCAGCCCATAACCGATAATGGAACAAGAAATCAAGTTACAGATAGTCGGAACACCGGCAATAATAATACTTTTTCCTAAAGAACTCCAGAAATCCATACTCTTTGCTGCCTGTGCATAGTTCGACAGGTCAATCGCGCTCGGAATCCAGTTTACAGATGAATCCAGCAGGTCATTTAATGACATAAAACTTCTGCTTATCATATGCAAAATCGGATTTACATAGATAAAACCGATACAGATCAGTAAAGCGTAAATACAAAATACTTTCAGAAAGCCTTGCTTCTCTTTCGTCCCAAGCATAAACTTCCGAAATTTGTCTTTGTTAAACTTTGAACGCTTTGCAACAGCTACTGCCTGACCATTAGTGCTGTTTTGCTTGTTCTCTTTCTCTCTTTTTTGCATGTCTAGCACTCCTCCTTCCTACTCTCTTAAGCTCTCTTTGTTCCTTCTTGCGTGCCTTCTTTGCCTTCTTTACCTGTTTTGCATATACATCCTTCTGTGCGACAAACGCTAATGCAAACAGCCCGACAATCAGCAGCACTACAATGGAGTACAGCCATGCCATAGCGGAAGCATATCCATATCCTTTTTCCTGTGTCCCGGAGAACATAGAATTCTTAATCAACTCAATAATTGCATTCTGGTCATTATTAGAAATAAATACAATCGTATAGACACAGTTCAGCAAAATCATTGGCTTAATTGTCGGCAATGTTATCTTCCAGAAACACTCCCAACCGGAACCACCGTCAATCTTGGCAGCTTCATACATAGAGCGGTCAATTTTTTGCAAGCTGGACAGGAAGATCAAAATCTGTACGCCCGAATACCAGAGAATCGTAATCATATTCTCAAAAAGACTGGAAATCGGCTCCGCGATGGAACCTGGCAACGTATCTTCGATTGCCTTCGTAATCGCCTGAATATCAATTGCCGTAACACTTCCTGCACCTTCATCATTTAACATGCCAAGAATCGGCCCGCTGACAATAATAACCGGCAGGAAGAAAATCAAACGAAAAATACCTCTTCCCTTAACATCCTGATTCAGCATAATCGCGATCATCAATGCAAATACAACGATAATTGGCACAGACGCAATCGTTGAAATTACATAATCAGCTAATGTTACCGGAAACTTCACATCAGCCATTAAAATCTGCGTAAAGTTTCCGATTCCTACATTTCTAAACATTAGTCCTCTTGGCGTAATACGGATATTATTTAACGAATACCAGAAAGACATAACAAGCGGATAAATCAAAAACATCAACGCCCCGATAATCCAAGGGGAGATAAATGCGATTCCCACCAGCGCCTCCCGTTTTGCTAAACGTCCAGGTTTTACCTTTTTACGGTTTTTCTTTTCTTCTTTACTCACTTTTTTACTCATTCGGCCTCACCTACCTTATAGGAATAGGACATACCTTCCACGGTAACTCCATCTACCGTCTGGGCTGTTCCTGTGTAGTTGACGTAAATCCTCACGCCGTTGCTATAGGTTACTACGGTAACTCCAGTATCTGTCTTCTCATGTTTTGTAATAAATGCATCTTTTACTGCATCATTCACTTCGCGCAAGCCCTTATCATACCCAGATATTACATCTCTGTAAGTGCTAAACTCTGTACTGTACAAGTTAGATGAATTGGTGTAGATCAGGTCAGAAGACTTCTCATATGTCAGATAGAAGGATGGGAACACACCAGCCTCCACCATCTGTAAGAAGAACTCTGTCTTGTTTGCCTCAAAGTTTACATAGTCAGAATACATTGGAATAACACCTTTTAATACCATAGAAAGGAATGGTATTTCTTCATCAACATACATATAATCGGAGGAACCAAGAGGCATATCAAGAAATGCATCTGTGTTCTTCCAAAGATAGGCAGCCGGCTCTTCTAGAATAAGATTCACATCTTTATCAATCTTGTCAAGTGCATCCGAATAATCTTTTGCCGTATCATTTCTGCTATAAAACTTATTCTTAAAACTGTAAGTAAATAAAGTATTACTAATTCCGGACATTGCAAGGTTCGATACCCCATCATCAACATAGGAATCAGCGAAACTCTCAATGGCCTCAGCCGCTTTACCTGGTGTTAAGTAATAGAATGTCCTGTACACCTCTGCATACAGTTCTTCCTCAAACGTCCTCTTATTTACCTGCTTTACCATATTAAAATTCAAGCTATCAGTACTTGGGTTCAACCTAAGTGCATCATTATAAAGGTAAATATGGTAGTTTTTCTCCTCCGAATCTTTAATCAAATCCGTAAGCTTTGATGTTCCACCAATATGGCTATCTGCTTTATACTTCGTAATTGGCAAGTTATACAGACCGCCCTTCTGCCATCCTTTATAAAGGGTAAGCAGACTAGACACGCCGTCTTCCTGCATCTCATCGTAAAGCTCCTCCACATTCTCAGTCGTGGTCATTGTTACCGCTTTTGTACCAAGCAAGAATTTCTCTCTCTCTGTACCAAGAAAATCCACTCTTGTGTTATAGGAATTATCCTTTATTGAAATCAGTTTATTATCGAGCAGGTAATTGCGGTATATTGTCGCCATAGCTGAATAGCTGACATCCTCCCCGCTAAGCAGGATATAACGCACCTGTCTGTCTGTATGTGTGCGGTCTGCTTCCGTGCTAGGAACTGTACCAGAATTTGAATTATTTAACGGCTGTACAAAGACATCCCTTGACTTAAAGTTTGCGAAACAGCGGTTATAACTAACTTTTGCCCCGTTTGGCTGCGCCTCAATGCTGGCACGCTTCTCACCCTGCTCCACAACTGCTAGGTAGCCAATCTGATCTTCGGTGTGCGCCATACCAAAAATCGGCGCAATTACCTCATTGGCATTCCGAACCATATCCACTTCATCCCAGAGAAGAGCTTTCGCAGTCTTTTCATCAAAACCGACATCACTGCCATAAATCATCTGGTTAAATCCAGTTGTATAGCGGCCTTCCTTATTGTCCAGATTAACCAAGGCACCATTTCCATCTGGGATTAACATATACCCTTTCTTTTCATCCAGGAAAGAATACCCCATAAATGGATATGGGCTGATGGTAGCAATATAACTGCCCTGCTGCTCTTCCACAATGGAATCATCTGGAATATTTACAACCAGCTCATCTTCTTCTAGAGTAACATTCATAGTCAGGCCAACCTTGAACTCATTGTAAAACAATTTTGCCGAAAATCCATTATCATTTTTTGTAACATCAAGTGTATGAGGACTAGTAATTAAATCCAACTGATAACCACTCTTATTGTTTTTGATCGCTGTAAGGACAATTCCCGACTTCATATAGGAATTCCAGGAGCGGTTACTGTAACCATCATCCTTTTCATCACTTAAAGTCGATTCCAAAATCTTTCCAGTCTCCTTATTCTCCAGCATAATGGAAAGCGTCGGCTCATACAGGTACATCTTATAGGTATCGCTCTCCGTCACCAGCTCATAATCTTCCATGGTAATCCATTCAGATTTCGGCTTCTTTCCAACCGCATTTTTCATAATAACTTCGCCTGTGTCGGATACCTCCTGCGGTTCTTCCTCTTCCTTCTTTTCTCCAGTTTCCCCGCCTTCTGTTCCACCTTCCGGCGCCTCTTCTTCCGTACCAGTTGCTGAGGCATACTGCACAATTCCCGGAACGCCTGCCGTAACTACTGACACAGCAGCCAGCAGTGCAATCAGTTTTTTCCAGTTCTTATTTCTCAAGCCGATACACCACCTCTCCGTAAATCGCACTAATAAACTCGAATACCTGAGCCCACAGTACATAAATAATGAAAATCAACAATGAAACAATCAGTATTGTAAATAATGTCAGCGCAATAACCTTAAAGGTCTCTTTGCCAGTGTAGTTGTTTACTTCCTTGATGCCCAGAATGCCGATAATCAATACCCATGCCACCAGTACAAACTGAATCAGTGTAATAATAAACTGCTCATTCTTTGTCAGCACATGAGACAAGGCAAAGCTGATTGGTGTCAATATAATATATGGAAGGAGGCTGTAACAGAAATAAGTATAAATCTTTTTCACTGTACCTTCCCCTTCATTAATTGTACAAACAAGATAATTGCAGGAAG
The DNA here is from genome assembly GCA_910585905.1 of uncultured Lachnospiraceae bacterium. Lineage (GTDB taxonomy): Bacteria > Bacillota > Clostridia > Lachnospirales > Lachnospiraceae > Butyribacter. The sequence continues at coordinate 60,235 of CAJUID010000009.1, read as the reverse complement.
TCAACGCCACAATTACAATTACAATCATTCCAACATCAGAGAATATATCATATCTGCCTTCACGCACAGTCTTCTGCAGGAATCCACAGAGGTATTTATTAATTACATACTCAATCATAAAGATAAGCAGTAAGATAGACGGCGCACTCCATGATGCCCTTCCTTCACGTGCAATTCCATAAGAGGCATCAAATGGATGTTTCATATAGTATCCAGAGTAACACAGATTTGAAATCAGTTTCTTCTCCTTTAACTTAGCCCATCCAGCCTTAACACCTGACAATACGCCTTTCTTTTTATCCCAGAGCTTCAGCAATTTGTATAGGATAACTGCCAACACAATAATTACCATTGTCGCCACAATGTTCCGCTTCAGCCAATTGTTTCGGATTTCCCAAAACGCATCGGAATAACCGCTCTTATCTTTGGACAGCCTTGCATACCTCAACGCCTCATCATAATTCTCCTCCTGGAAATACGCACGGCCCATCGCCCTGTTCGCATAGTCAAACATGCTGTTCATCTTCAACACCTCTGACAAAGGCTCACGGCTTTCTGTATAACGCCCCTTTGAATAGAGATAAAGTGCGTTATGAAGCTTCTGTGTAAACTCGGATGGCTTATATACCTGAATCTGACGCCTGTCATTATCTAACACATAGATTTCATCATCCTTACCAACCTGGATACTTGCAACCTGTGTAGAGAGCCCGACACGCTGTGTTCCGTCATCTCTTCCACCAAATAAGTAAATTGGCTCACCCTGGTTATTATACTCATATATGTATCCCTGTGAAGAAGCCACATAAATGTTATCATGATTTCCTACTGCAACTGCAGCCGGAGAGTCGTCATAATAGCCCTGTAGGTTTGCACCATTAATCAGGTTGGCACCAGCAATATTTAAGCGTTTTACAGAGTTATTTCCATCTCCTCGGGTTACCGTGTAGATCAGTCCTTTTTCGTCGATTGCCAGATTATCCGGGGTTGATGGTATATTACTAATCATCTTTGCCTTCTGTGCATCAGATGCAATCGCACGGAAAACCATTGTCACCAAATCAACAGATGTTAAGTTTGTTCCAAAATACCCCAGGAAACTTCCGCCCTCCTGTGGGGAAATCTCCACAATACCGTTTGTATTTGACTCACAGATTACAAACATAATCCCTGCATCATTTACAACAACCTTGATCGGCTTAAAAACTACTTTAGAACCACCGTACAGCGGATTGTCCGGTTTCGTGTATTTGTTCAATACATTTCCTTCTGGATCAAATTCGAATACCGCTTCTGCATCACTGTCAGCCACATAGACATGTTTATTCTCTGTGACAAACACGCCCCTTGGAGCCTTCAGCGTACCCTCGCCGATAATACTTTCTAACTCGCCATCTGTCGTCCCGACAATAATCCTACTATTCCCAGTATCTGCTACATAGATTTTTCCGTCATCCGTAACACAGATATCATTTGGGGAACTCATAAACTCTTCGCCAAACTTAATAATTGTCTGGTGTGCCAGATACGCAGTCTGCGTCTCTTCCATTCCGCCATATCCATTGACTGTAAATGTCAGGTACGGCGTTTCTGCGGATACTGTTACAGCACTCATTCCTGAAGTAAGAACCATTGCAACCAGGAACAAAGCTGCCAGTTTTATAAACTTTCTTTTTCTCTTCATAATGCCTTTTTCCTTCTCCTTTTTGCAATTGTTTACTTGATACCAGAATGTGCCATGGTATTCATGACGTTATTCTGAAGAATAATGAATAACACCAGGTTTGGCACAAACATAATTAATGTAGCTGCTGCTGCCATACCTTGACCAGATACCGTATTATTCGCATTTACCAATGAGTTCATATAAAATGTCAGTGTCTTCATGCCGTCATCATTGATATAATAGTTCGATGTCTCCATATTTGCCCATACCTGCTGGAATACAAGGATTGCTGCTGTAGCGATCGCCGGTTTGATCATTGGGATAATAATCTTTCGGTAAACCGTCATATCCGTTGCTCCATCTATATAGGCGGCCTCAATCAAAGCATCTGGCACCTGTTCCACGAACTGTTTTACCAGAAACAGTGCAACAGGATAAGCTAACAATGGAAATACATGCGCCCAGATACTGTCAATCATACCCAGGTTACAGATTACCAAGTATCTAGGAATCAATACAGCCGTCGCTACGAACATAATCGCGAACTGGTTGATTGTCATCATTAAATCCCTGCCCTTAAACTTCAGCTTTGCAAGCGCAAACGCCGCAAATGTTGTAAAGAGCAGTGAAAAACCAACTGTTAATAACGTAACCGCAATACTGTTAAACACATAACGGCTAAGCGGGATACCAGCCGTACGGCTGAATTTTATCAGCTTTGTAAAGTTCTCCATAGTTGCATTCTTTACAAAGAAAGTTGGTGGGAATGCAAACAACTCTTCCATCGGCTTAAACGCATGGTTTGCAATAAACACTAATGGCAAGGCCATGAATATAACTAACGGAAGCAGAACTACCATAATCTTAATCTGGCCTCTCTCAAACTTCTGGGGATTAATTCGTTTTCCCTTATATGCCATTTCTTATCCCTCCTTCTCATTAATCTTTTTCTGTCAAAAGCGCATTAGATGCTTTTGAGAACAACTGTACAATCAACAACAGCGCAACAGAAACCGCTGCCGCATATCCCATCTCATAACGCAGGAAACCATAATCCTCGATATGGTTTACAATCAACTGTGCTGCATATCCCGGTGACGGGTTACCAGTCAACTGAGTTGAGATCAAACCATTCTGGAATGCGTTTACAATGGACATAACCGCTGCAAAGAGCATCTGCGGCTTCATCTGCGGGATTGTGATATAGATCATCTCCTGGAAACGGTTCTTAATTCCATCAATCGCTGCAGCTTCATACAGTTCTTCATCGGAATTCAGGATACCTGCGATCATAGACAGGAAACCTACACCCATGGAAGACCAAAGACCGATAATGACAACAATCGGCAGCAGATATTTTGTGCTTACCAGCCAGATAATCGGCTCATTGATAAATCCCAGGCTCATCAGCCAGCTATTTAAGAGTCCTGTCTGGTCGCCAGAGAAGATAACCTTCCACAGAACTGTCATAGCAACACCGGCTGTCATACTTGGTGAGTAAAGTATCAAAGCAAAAACCGTTCTCGGCAGCTTTGTCAGATTACAAAGCGCCCATGCCAGCACGAAGGAAAGAACATATCCTCCGACACCGACGAGTATCGCATATACTACTGTATTCGGCAATACAAACTGCATGAATACTTCATCACTGGTAATCAATGTTATGTAATTCAGAAAGCCTACAAAAGAGGGGAACTGAATTGAATCAAAGTTTGTAAAGGATAATACCACAGCCATGAGAACCGGAACCAAAATGAATGCAAGAAACATAATGGCATATGGCGCCATAAAGAGGTAGCCATTCCAGTTGTTCCGCTCACGCTTGCGGATATTACTTTTCTTTTTTGGGCTGGCTGCTTCTACGCCAGCACTGCTATTATTATTTGCCATATTTTTTTCATCCCTCCGTTTTAGCTGAATCAGCGTAACCAAACGCTACCTATTATGGTGTACTCTTAAGCAGCTCGGCTACCGATTCTATCGTAGGAATATTATAATCCCTCTTTACCGAACCGTCGCTATTGTTATAGCCAAACTCTTCCAACTTACGGTCAAACTCATGATTTACGCTCTTAACCGCCTTATCAATCCTCGTCCGTTCATTCTGGCCATTTACAACAATGTCATTAAAGGTATTGCTAATCTCACGCTCTAACAGATAGGTTCCAGGCACTCTTGCTACATCGACAACATTCTTTGCTGTCTCCTGGATTACCTGTTTTACCTGCGCCTCCAAAGGAAGCTGGGCCATTGCTGTCATGTTTGCTGTCGGCCAGATATACTCACTACCATATGTAATCTGGATTGTCTGGCCAAACTCCGCCTGCACTTCAGAAGAAGACCACCATTTAACAAATTCCCATGCTTTTGCTTCTCTATCTGAATCGCTCTTAAAGATAACGCTGCTCTCTGCACATCCGCAGACAGAACGGTCAATGCTTCCATCCGCCTGCACTGTACCAGGAATCAAGGAAACTTCCCAGGAACCTGCAAGCTCAGGTGCCGCATTTGTCAGCATATTATAAGTAGCATAATCAGCAATTCCAATCGGCATATCACCATTTCTAAAATGCTGGTAGAAGTTATCAACATTGACCGGAAGGTTGTAGATTGTAAATAAATCCGTTAATTTCGTAAATCCATTTACCGTCTCTTCATTGCCAAGTGCTGTTCCTTCCGCAGCAGTCGGATTGTAGAGCGAACCGCCATTTTGTACGATCAGAGGTGTTGTACCGTGGAAGTTTCTCATAAGCAACATACCAGCTGTAGGATAATAGAAGTTCAAACCTTTCATCTGCAGCGATGGAAGCATGGCAATCACATCATCCATTGTCTGCGGAACTTCTAATCCCAACTTCTCCATAACGTCTGTACGGTAGAACAGTACCCAGAAGTTCATTGTCTCCGGCATAGAGTAAATACCATCGCCAACACTTCCTGTCATAAAGAAACCAGGCTCAAAATTAGAAGCTGCTTCTTTGAAATCTTCATACTTCGCCATATCAACTAAGGCGCCACGGATACCAATCTCGTATGGAATGGTGTAGTTAATTCCCGTTGCTACATCTGGTGCATTGCCGGATGAATTTGCAAGAACCAGTTTGTTCTGGTCTGGCATAATACTGATATCTACCTCAATACCAGTTTTTGGAGTAAAATACTCATCAATCATCTTCTGCATAATCTGCACATACTGGCTAGAACGGTTTACCCATACTTGAAGATGGTTTTCATCTGTGTTGTTAGCAGAATATGCCTGATCCGTAAAGGATGCAGCAAATCTCTGGATACCCATCCACGCTGATTTAAACATGCCAGGCTTTTTCGGAAGGTCAGCTCCCTCCTGATAAACCCAGATTCTGTCAATCGCCAACCCATTCTCAATCAGGTTATCAATTGCAGTCGCCAGATGATGGTTTACTGAATTCACGCTGGTTGACAATTCGGCGATACGGTAAGGAATCTCGTCCGGGTTATTCCCCAGGCTCCTAAGCTGCTCTGCCGCAATTAACACGGAAGACATTACCGCAACGTTAGAATCACTCTCACTCCATTTTACTGCACTCTTTTCCAACTCTGTAAGCCTATCTGCATATCCAAACAGCCTATCTTCCAGGTCAGGAATATATCTGGAGAGTTTCAGGTCACGGTATTTATCTGCATTATTTCCTGCTACCTTTGTAATTTCCAGTGACAGGTCATTGACATCTGACATAACCACATCAAGTGTCTCCATTATGTAACAGATTGGATCCATACTGAGCGTAAAGGAAATGGTATGATCCCCCTCTTCCAGATACACACTCAGCTTCTCCCCCTTGGAATCCTCCAATGTACTTGTTCTGTACTTTGTGGAATATGCCACAGCGTAAGAACGAAATGCATCATTTGGAATCTTTCCGTCAATTGCAACATCCGTAAATACCGGAAAATCTGTCTTTTCAGACTGGCGGTAATTCATAGCAAAATTATAATTCCCCGCCTTTTTTACATTAAACTTATAAGAAACCCTCTGTCCCGCTGTGTTAAAGGAATCTGAGTCCAATGTATTTAAAACAGTATCTTTTACCTCATATGGATCCAGGCTGGTATCATACTCTGCCACTGCATGAATAGAAGAACTATTCGTGGTATCGTACGCCTCACCCTGTATCTCAATGATTTCACTTCCCTCTGCCTTCTCTGAGCCTGCATACTTTTCAGTTGCAACCGGAGCTTCCAGTGTAATATTTCCTAAAAGGAAATTGCCCTCCTTGATATCCAGCTCCAAAATATGCTCGCCCTGCTTCAGTTCCAGCTTTAAAGGATCTGAATGACGATAACTGGAATCCATCAAATATTTCTTTTCCCACTGGATCACCTTATTCGGAACTGTGACCACCTGATTACCATAACGGTCTGTTGACGGCTCCTCATTCAGTTTCCATGTTGTCTCGAATTCCATATTGCGACATTCATAAAACGGACTAGCCCCGTCCACTGTCAGCTCCAGGGAAACCGGCAGGATGGATTCATCATATGAGAGATAATCAAAATTCATAAAATACAAACCATCGCTCGGAACATCCAGCTTTAACCGGACTTTATCCCCGCTTGACAGCTTCAATACTTCTGAACCACCCTGGTACTCTCTTGTTTCCTGCGTCAGCGCTTTTTTTCCATCTTCCGACACTACATCGCCTACAGCAAACTGGACTGCCTCTCCGGTGTAATCCGACAGCGTATATTTGCTGCTGATTACATTGTAGTTCGTCCCGATGCGCTCACTGGAATACTCTTCCGCATCGTAGGAAGCAGTCTGTTTTTCTGCACTGCTTCCTGCATCCTCCGGTGTTCCGGTAGCGGCAGCTTTTAATCCCACACTGCCCACAACCAGGGCCGCAGTCATTCCCAGTATAGCTGTCTTTTTAATCTTGCCTCCATTTTTTCTACACCGCATAGCATCCTCCTTACAGTTTATTTTGTGCATGCAGCCAAGCAGACACAGACCACATAACCCGGCCTCCCACAACTGCGTGCCAGTTAATACCCCTTTATCAAGTATTAACCCTGATGCAGCAGCCAGGCCCTGACTATGCGCGGGTCAGTCTTTAGCCTGCCATACTGCCTATTGATATCCCGCCAGCATATCACGGGATTATCAGCTTACACAGAGCAGCCTGCCAGATTACCCCATATCTGACAACTGCATGCAAAGGAAATGCCCTTTTCTTGCACAGGGCATTTACCTTTGTTCATACGATTTTACCTTTTTATAAAATAATTTAGCTTATTTTATAATACTATGATTGTACTAAAAAGTCAATACAACCATTCGGCTTTGTAGTTATATTCTACAATAAAACGTGACCTTTTTCCAGTCTTTTTCGTAAAAAATGTACATTTTTTTTATTAATTGCCCAAATTCTTATGGCATGTAGTACAAAACAAATAACAAAAACTCATCATTTTGCCAGAACCATGCTTTCTCGAAGCCCCCTGCCCTAACTGCATCCAAAAAAGGGCACCCATTTCTCTGGTGCCCTCGCAAAAACGTACTGCAATAATCTTAATGAAACCTTCGGTACAGCATCCGCCCTAGATAGACGACCGAAGAAATAATTGTTAAAACCGTGGAATAATCAAGAATCTCCTCAAACCTTACACGCCAAACATTTAATAATACCAGCGACAAAATCAAAAGCATTGCCACCCAGTATGCAAATACCAGAACTGTAAACAGTACCCATGTAAAGATTTCTTTTGCAATATCAATTGCCCATTCTTTCTTATTGGCAGGTTTTGCTTTTACTTTTTTTCTCTTAATCAATATTTTACACCCCATATGCTTTCATTTTCACCTACTGCCGTGAATGTCATAACCGGTGTGCCAGCCTCATCCTTCATCTCACAGAACACGCCGCTGTACTCTTTCTCCTTGTAGGTAATATGTACATAACAGCTATCCTTCTTCATCTCCCATGTGCCGGTAATCCCTTTCCCAAATACATTTCCCTTTTCAGTCAACATCAGCTTAAACGGTTCAGCAATCTGTTTATCTACTTTTATCCCCTGATTGATCACAAAATATTCACCTACTACTTTATCCATCGCATAACCGTTCTCCGAGATAGTCTCCCCGTCTGTAGCATAAGGAAGCATACAAGGCCATCCCTCTTCGTTCAGGAAATACTGATGTACTCTCGGCTCATGGTACTCTGTGCCATTATCAAAACGGGTATGGTTGACAATGTAACGCTTTCCATCCTTATCCAACAACGCAGAATTATGGCCTGTTGCCATATAAGCCATCTCAAGACTCGGCAGCATATAGTTGCCAGAAAGTTTCAGGCCAAAATATGCCGGATTTCCCTTCCCGATTCCCGGAGCCTGCCCTTTCATATCCACATAATCACCATCCGGCGTCTTAGAGCGGAATACACGAATCTGGTAACCGCCCTCCCTTGTCAGGGAACCATAAGACACATATAGATAATAATATCCATTCGGCTCATCATACAGAATATAAGGCGCCTCCATCGAAGTATGCCCGCCTCCAATCAGCCGTTTGCCAAAATACGCGTCAACATCATTTTCCGGGTCTGCCTCTGGGTGGATTACTTTCCCTGTCTCTTTATCCAGCTCCAACAAGAAAATACCGCCGGAAAATGAACCATATACCATCCAGAGCCTATCATTTTCATCATAAAACACAGTTGGGTCAATTGCATTTGGACACTCTTCATAATTATACTCATTTCCGCTCGATTTTACATAATGTTCTTTCGCATAATCCTCATCTACATAATCTAACACATCCGTCTTTTTCATCGTTTCATTATCGAACCCAGAATAAATCAATGCACCTTTCCAATCAAACGGTCCTTCCGGTGACTTGGATGTTGCATAACACAGATTCGATGCGTTCCAAGTGGACGAAGTGCAGAAATACATAAAATAAAGTTTCTGTTCCTTGTTATATATCACATCTGGCGCCCATACATGACAATTGCTGTCATCTGTCGGAATCAAGCTATTTAAATTACCCGAATACTCAAACGGCTCTTCACGAAACATCAGGTCACCATAAACCGAATTTTTCCCATATCCATCCGCTACCATTGTCCAGTTCCGCAAATCCTCCGACTTTGCCGTCGCCATATGGGAACCATAAATATAATATGTCCCGTCCTCCTCAAAAATTGACGGGTCATGCACACTAAGGCCAACATCAAGGGATGCCGTCTTAATTCCGTCGTAGCTCACCTTAAAATCACTGTCCACCTTTTCTTCTACTTTCTGCTTCCCTTTTGAGTCCTTATCATCGGAACTGCTGCCAGAACAGCCTGTCATATTTACAATCATGGCCGCCACCATAATCCCTGCAAATACTTTGTTTCTTTTTATCATACACTTCTCCTTTCTCCGAACTCTCGTATTTCAACTATAACAAAAGCTGGAAAACGTGTCAATAACTGTATCCACAGACAAAGGCACCGCTTGTAGCGGTGCCCCCAAAAAACTAAAAATACTATTTCACTGTAACCCTTACTTTAACAATCTTCCTTCCACACCGAACTGTAATCACAGCCTTTCCTTTCTTCTTTGCCGTAATCACTCCGAATGCATTCACTGCTGCCACATCCTGGGCAGAGGATTTATATGCAACCGTACTGGTAGTCCCTGCTGTCATCTTACGAATAGCAATTAGGGCTTTCTTTCCTTTACTAATAGAAATCTTTGCCTTTTTTACCTTTAGTACCTTATTAATCTTCGCCTTTTTTACAACCTTTATTGTAATTACCTTCTTCTTTCCGTTTGCAGCCTTCACCTGAATCTTCGCACTTCCGATTCCCTTAGCGGTTACTACTCCCATAGAAGAAACAGTTGCAACTTTCTTTTTATTGGAAGAATATGCTACTTTCTGGTCCGCTTTTGCCGGAGATACGTTTACTTTTAGTTTAACTTTTTTCCCCTTTACCAGTGTAACTGTATTTTTGCTAAGCGGATACCCTGCCGCCTTCACTGCCAAACTCTTTACTGCAGGCTTCGCGCTGCTACTGCTGCCTCCGCCAGAAAGGTTCCCGCTTGTAATTGCCTTGCTCGCAATCCCTGCGATTTCCTCCTCACTTAACACTTTGTTAAACACCATCACATCATCAAGTGCACCGGAAAAATATGCATCCCATGCATTCACACCAAAGTACAGCTTTGCACCAATCTGTGTCATAATGCCTTTTGCAACATTTCCTTTGCTGACAACTTCCCCATCTACATAAAGCTGTCCAATAACCGTCCCAGGTGCTGTTCCTTCACTGTTTCCATCTACTGTCAGGGTTACATGCTGCCATTTATTTGCTATATACGCACTGGAAGCCCCTGTCTCAATATAATCCCCATTCCTTGACCAGATTTTTCCGTCCAGCGTCAAGTTCAGCCAGTATTCCGGCGAGAAAAGACCTGCTGCAACTGTCGGGTCAACACCAGAACCAACATTTTTCGGATTCATCCAGAAACTAATTGTATAACTCTCCCCTAGAGCATTTGCATTCTCCATAAGTTTCAGCCCATAAGTTCCATCCAGTGTAATCGCCTTGCCTACTGCACCCTCCTGATACTGGTAAGACACGCCGCTTTGTTCTACTGGCGTAGCAGCCTTTGCTACTGCTGTAGCGCCATTCGTATTATCTTCAAAGTTAAAAGCATTCACAAGATTTTCCTTTAAGGAAATACCGGAATAATCCTTTTCTACCTGAATCGTATATGTCTTTGCTGTCTTAAAGTCTTCTGCATATACCTTAACAGTATATGATGTTACTGTACCCGACGCAGAAGCTTTATTTAATTTCTTTGGTTTTGTCTCATCAATGGCTTTGCCATCCACTTCAATATATCCATTTGAGTCCGCCATCTGGAACGTCATTTCAGGAACTTCCGTATATGGAATGTTGATATAATAGGTATTCTCTTTTGCCTCCAGTTTCTTTCCATTATATGTCACATCAATCAGGGAGTTTTCTGTTCCCATAGCCTTTAACATAGAAACCGATTTGCATACCCTTGCAGATTCCTCCGCCTGTGTACCTGCAAATGTTACCGTAAGAACCCGCTTTGTTACCTTTGCATTATTTTCCAATACCTCAATAGACGAAAGGTTCTTGTCTACTACATCTGCGGGAATCTTATACATCACCTGGTAATAATCTGCAGTATCTGCACTGGAAAGATTTACATTTACTACATCTGCTGCCTTGCTGTCTACTTTTCCGTCAAAAAGAACTGCATCCCCCACAGAAATTTTCATCGGCTTTCCATCTTCCGACTTTCTGTAAGTCACCAGCACATAATTATCTTCCCCCTCTGCCGCTTGCATCTTATAGCCAAAGGAACCTCCTGCGCTTGCACGGCGGGTCAGATCCGGCGCGTCTTCTCCCAAAGAATTATTATCTACCAGCCCATCCTTTGTCTCACCATCTGCAAGAAGGAACCTCTCTTCATACTGGCCTCTTCCTGTCTGCTCAATTTTATCGACAAGTATACGCTGCATGCGCTTTTCTGCCTTTTCCGCCAGAACAGCCTCGGCACCTCTGTCATCCTCATTGACTGAATAAGTCCAATAAATACCATAATTTTCTTTATCCTGACTATAATGTGCCGTAAATGCATAATTAAAGTCCGTTCCGTTCAGCGTAAAGTCCATAGAGCCGTCCTGTCTTACCAGATACTGATTAATCTTTGCCATAAACTCTTCCACGCTCGCCTCTGCCCGGATGCCAATGCTGTCATTAGAAACTGCTTTGCCAGTAGGCACTGTTACAGAAACACCATGAGAACCAACACTCTGGGAGCCCGTGCCAAGCTTAGCACTTAATACAAACGGGCCATATTTAAATGCATAAGTATTCTGAGAATCCGGCAGGTTATACGCCACAACTTCCATCGGAAGCTTCACAGTAAAGCTTGTTCCAGCTGCCAACTTACCCTTTGGAATCACTATATAACCATCCGTTGTTGTATACTCGTATGTATCCTCGCCAAATTTAACAACAGCCTTCCCCTCTGGAACCCAGTCAGGAATGCGCAGCTTCAAACTGATATCTGCTTTATCCCCTGATATTTTAAATGTCATGGTATCCGATTCGCTTAAATCTCCTGTCTGCTCCAGCAGATAACCATCCCCTGCCGCCTTTGAAGCAAGATACTGGTTGACGATCACAGTTTTTCCACTCTTAAAGTAAATGCTGTCCTGAAGCTTAGTAAAGTTCTCCATACCAGAACCAGTACAGCACCAGAAATTTGTATCCAGTGTACCAAACACTTTATGATACCCGCTCGCCATTGGCTGGAAGTACATGGTAAGCCCTGTCTCATGGTTCTGGGAGGACATAATCGCATTGATCAACGTATTTTCATAATAATCTGCATACTTTTTATCACCTGTAATAATAAATAACCTTCTGCTTAGTTTCAGCATGTTATATGTATTACAAGTCTCATTGTTCGCATTTGTCCTCTCCCCATGAAGAATATTGTCTGCACCAAAATGCTCATCTTCGCTATTTCCGCCAGTAATATACGTATGATTTTTTATTACCATATTCCAGAATGCTTCTGCATACTCAAGATAAACTGTCTCAGAAGAATCTACCTCATAACGGCAGAGTGCCCCCAGGAATTTAGGGATTGTCGTATTTGCATGTTTTGCATTTAAAACATTTGCCTTTCCAGATAAAACTGCCTCAAACAAAGCCGTCTCGTCAAACATATGGGCTGCCTTTTTATATTCCTCCTTGGCGCTGCACTTATAAAGTTCGTACATTGCGTCATTCATTCCGCCATACTCAATTGCAAGCACCTTACTCTGTGTCGCATCTGACCAGTTATTTGCTCTTTCCGCAACCCAGTCCCCTAATTTTTCCGCTGTGGCAAGTGCTGTTTTGCTCCCAGTAATCTCATAGGCATCCACAAGCCCTGCAAGGATTTTGTGCATCGTATACCAAGGCACCCATGCCTGTGTCGAAATATTTGCCAAACTTTTCTCAACGTTATTAAATTGCGCTTCCAACTCGGTTGTACTGACAAGCTTCGCGCCAAAAAGATACCCCTCCTTGCACGCCTTGCTTCCTACAGTCTTTGACTGGCAATCCGCCAGCGCATCAACCATATAATCCAGCCTCTCCTTTAACTTCTCCTGCATCTCCTTGCTAAGACCTGGATTCACCACACCCTGTGCTACTGCTGTAAGATAATGACCAAGTGTGTGCCCGCCAATCAACGCATTTTCCCAGCCGCCGCCATAGCGCACCTTATCCTTCATATATGCTTTGCGGTCTGCCTCATTCATCCCAGCTGCATAAGCCGCTGTCTCACGAAATCCCGCCAACAGCCGGTCGGCATCCAGCGCCAAAAGGTTCTTGGCATCTAACTCTAAAGCATTGTCATAATACTCGTCTGTCACTTCTACTGCTGTCCTATCAAAATACTCTATCCCTGTCGTCTGATTCATAGCAGAAACAATCACCTCAAATTCTTTTATTAACTTTGCTGTCCCATTTACAATCTCAGCAGTCAGCGTAACTTTCACATCCGCCTCACCATTTCCCGGCCTTGTCACCTTACCATCCTTTGTGATTACTGCCTCATTGGAAGATGACCAGGTAATCTTACTATCCGCCTTGCTCCCAGTCAAAGGAAGTTCAAGGTCTGAAGCCACTTTGTCTGTACGGATAGAAAGCGCATCATAATCAGTCTGTGCCAAAGTCTTATCATCTGCTTTCTTAATCGTAATATGTGTCATATTTATTGCCGCATTTTCGCTGCCCGTCCCTCTTGCATTAATCGTTAATTCCTGGTTTTTTACAGTAACCTTTGCCGTGACAATACCATTATTAGTAGAAACTAGAAACTTTTCTGCAAGCACAGACTGATCCTCTTGACCATAATTTGCATAAACCGAAGGACTCTGCGAAACACCCCACGGGTCGGCAAACCCTACCTCAACAAAATATGTTCCATTCTCAATCTCAAACCGATAATCTAAATGTCTTGGGTCAATCCCACTCTCTGTCTGGTTTTTTGTATAACGGTTCGTAGATGTCTTTGACGCCTGATCTGATGTTGTAAACTCATATGGCCATGTCCAATCTGTAGAAACGCCTCCTACCGTACAAGCACCATTAACTAGCTTTCCGCTCACCGTATCATCAATTCCCCACTTTTTCCCTGTTACACTGTCCACCCCATAAACCTGGTCTGTTACGGAGTTATGGGTTCCAAGAGGCCCATCCTCCGGCGCCGTGGCAGGATTAATATCTCCACAATCCACTGCATACACAATTGATTCGTCTGTCCCTCCTGCGGCAGAAACGCTTTTTGCCGGACCGATGGCCGGAACGCTCGTCACTGTCAATGCCGATGTTAAAACCAGCGCGGCTGCCTTTTTTCCGCTACCTTTTTTTCTCATACTTATCCATCCTTTCTTTCCATAATACAATAAAATGCAGCACCAATCTGTTACAATTATTGTATCACCGCCTCTGAATAAGCACGATACTAATACGTTCTCTTTGTTTTGATTTTGTTTTGTGTTTTTGTTTACTCAGGTGTGATTTTGTTATATCTCTTTTTCCTCAAATCGGCCACTTTACAATCAAAAAACAAGTTATAAGGAACACTCTAAATTTTTGCGATGGATAACTAAAAATTATAATCTATTTTATTGACTGTAAATTGAAAAAGTCAAATACCCCGCTGCAAGCAACGGGGCATGACTTAGCTTCTTTTTAGCAAGTTCGCCCCAGAGGGGCGGGGTATTTGACCCTCGCGGCAGTCGCCAAATGCGAGCAAGCTCGCGCTTGGCTCGTTGCTTCGCGGGAATAAATGCTGTTGCCCTGCCCTAAATCCTATTCAGACTTGCAAATATTCATCCATCTATATATTATAATACATATAGTTATTTGAAACTAAACAATAACCTTGCTACAAATTATTTTACTTTCAATAACTTCCTGGTATCCTAAAGACAGGAAATACAGGAATCATAAAAAACGAGGTAGACCATGAATATAAGGCAAATCGGAAAAAATATAAAAGAATTAAGAAAAGAACAAAACATGACACAGACAGAATTGTCAGAACGGGCAAATATCTCTTCCATTCATCTGTCCCACATTGAGACTGGCACTGTGAGTATGTCTTTAGAAACTTTGATTAATATCTGCCATGCCTTAAATGTCACTCCAAACGATATCTTATTAGGAGACTACTTAACTGCATCAATCGAAAACATGGTTTTCCAGGAACGCTCCAACCGGCTGAACTATGATGATAAATTGTTATTGCAAAAAATATATTATTATATGGAAGAAAGACGAAAAAAATAGCTGAGTAAGCATAAATTACCTAGCAGCAAGGTTTCACCCGGCTGCTAGGTAAAAAATGTAATTAAAACGGATTATCTACCAGCAAATCATCCAAGGATATTACAAGAGCTGTCTTATAGTGCCATTTTATCTCCCGCTTAATTTTTTCAAAATTATGTGTAGCTGTAACAATAAAGGCTAAATCATTAATATCATTTACCTCCTCTATCCCTACAATCGGAATTCCGTCTAATTCTTTACCGTTTTCATTTTTATCAACAAAACAAATCACTTCACAAAAATTTTTAATCTTTTTGTAAAAATTACATCCAATGTGCCCAGCACCATAAATAATAATACGCCTTGGAATAGATTCGTCACTAAAGTCAAAATTACATAATTTTACAAGTGTATTATATTTTTGAGACACTTTATCCATTCTCTTATGCCAAAACTGTATTTCTTTCTTCTGGTCATACGCTATATTCTTCATAAGTGAAGCTGGACTGTAATTGTCTGCACAAAATTCCAGAAACCCATCTGCACCATCAAACCAGCTCCTTAATGTCTCATGTCCTTTTGCAAACTCTCCAGACATTATAAAATATTTAAATGGCAGGGATTTGGGAATCTGTGCATCCCTATGAATCAAAAGAACTAACTCACTTTCACTATTTTTACTTTTTATAATTTGTTCTATGTAGCTGACATTACTCGAAATATAGTCAAGCTCATATGAAGAAATCACAGAGCGCAAAAAACAGGTGGGCTTTTTAATTTCTTTCATAAAACGGTCTATTCGCTTTTGATATTTTTGCTTCAAGTCATAAAACCTATCTTCAAAGGGATATTCTTCATCATGCAAAAAAACAAACCCACTTTTTCTATCTCTAAATTTCAACGGACTTCCTTTAAAACGCTCTAAATTCTCTTTCTCCAAAAAATCATTAAAACCGTTTTCCATATAGTATAATACCCAGTCCAAACAGCTAGTAACCAACCAGTCAAACGGCCCTGAAAAACTCCGCAAACCGTATTTTGACATAGAAGAAGCCGTCGGACATGCCGCACCTAAAGATACAAAATTAGAAAACATGATAATCCTCCTATCAAAATTCTCTCAAAACATTACTCCCATTTTTTAAGTCCATAATAAGGACTCTCATCCATAACAACATTCTTCAAATGCTGAATAGAGCCCAGTTCTTCCTCCACGCCAGCAAGCACACATATTTTCTTAATATCCTTTCTGAAATTTGACCTATCAATAGGCGCCCCATTGCTAGTCCGAAAAATAATCCCCGAAATTATCTGTTCATGCTTTATATATGTACGCAGATCCTTCAAAACTTTTTCCGGTATTGGGATTTTTCTATTTTGATGTTTCCTGACAACATCTACTTCTCCTTTTTCCAAGGCTTCTACTGTGAATCTTTCAAGTTCACAAAATCTTAAATCCATCAGAAATAAAACCTGTATCATCATCGCAAGCCTTTCCTTGCCATTTTGGAGTGCCGTATAAACTATTTTCCCATAACTTGATGACGACATCTGTTTTCTGGTTTCCTCTGTGACATCCTGACTGATAGGATCTAATACTACTTTCATCTCTTTCCACCCCATTACATCACAAAACTGATTTACAGCAGCAAGATAGGCATTAATCGTGCGCTGTTTAAATCCCTGATCAGAGAGCCATTTTTTATATGCAAGTATCTGCTCCTTTGTAAGTTCCTTGCCATCTAAAAAAAGCTCTAATTTCCGGATATTTGTTGTATATGAAGTTATTGTATTGGCACTCCTCTGCTGAACTTTCAAAGAAAGGGCAAAATCCATTATGCGTTTTTTTGTTATATTAGTAGCCATTAAACGCCTCCCCTATAATTTAAAAGCATTGTGTATTCAAATAATAATTTATAATTATTAAGTTGCCCAACTGTCACTCGCTGCCCATATCATTTCTATGATCCCCTCTACTATAAATACTTCCTCCTTGCAAGCGAAAACCTATTTTTTCTTTCCAAGTACATAAAAAAATCCTGGATAGTATTCCTTTCGGTTTAAGTAATCCATCCCCTTTTAGAAAATATATACAAACTCTGGTATTTCCATCTTGCCTACCTCTTCCCCAGCCTCCGTCAAAATCCTTCCGTCTACTGATTCTCTAGCACGCTGCTTAAATGTTGCTACAGCTATAGGTTTAAATAAATCTTCCATCTTTTTCTCTGGCAATTCAGCTTCTAACAAAACCAATAATTCCGAGATAGAAGAAAAATCATATTCCATAAGGTTCCCGCCATTATCATAGTCTGCCCAGTAGCTCTCCCTGCAGACATCCGGCTGCGGCAGATATTCCCGCTGTATCTCTTCCGAATATTCCTCCGCTGCCCATGCCTTTATCATCTCTTTCTCATCCATATCAGTCCAGCGCATATTTTTCCCTCCAGTCCTCTGTCTCTTCAAATTCCGGCTGCTCCTCCTTGTAGAGCACCGCATCCTCCAGTACCAATACATCCATATCCGTCCTCATAAAACACTCATAGGCATCTTTGGGCGTGCACACGATCGGCTCACCGCGCACATTAAACGATGTATTTACAAGGACTGCACACCCCGTCAGCTTCTCATATTCCGACAGGATTCCGTACAGCTCCGGGTTTCGACCCCGGTCCACCGTCTGTATCCTTGCGCTGTAATCCACATGTGTCACGGCTGGGATATCAGAGCGCGGCTCCGATACAACCTGAAGCATGTCCCCTTCCCGGTCGGACAAAAGCCCCTCCAGGTCAAACGGCTCCCTCCTCCCCGGCTGCACATCCCCTACTTTTAACATATATGGGCTGTCACATGGCAGGTCAAAATACTCCGCTTCCCGCTCGGCAAGCACAAGCGGCGCAAATGGCCGGAAGGATTCCCGGTATTTGATTTTTAGGTTGATCCTCGACTGCATGTAAGGTGAACGGCAGTCCGCAAGGATGCTGCGGTTCCCAAGCGCCCTTGGCCCAAACTCCATGCGCCCCTGCGCCACGCCGACGATCCTTTCCTCAGACAGGAGCCTTGCAAGGAGCGCCGCCTTCTCTTCCTTATTACTGCACAAGTGATAAGGATATCCGCTTCCTTTCAGATAATCTTCTATCTCACCCGAAGCAAAGGCCGGGCCTAACAGGCTCCCCTTTTGGCTGTCGCCCTCCTCCGGCAAACGTTCTTTCCCAAAATGCGCATAATATGTATACAGTGCCGCACCAAGGGCGCCGCCCGCATCACCCGCGGCAGGCTGTATCCAGATATTTTTAAATATGCCCGCCTTCTGCAGCTTCCCGTTGGCCACGCAATTTAAAGCCACACCTCCCGCAAGGCACAGGTTCTGGACCCCATCCCCGTACTTCTCCTTTGCATGGCGCGCAAGGAGTATGACCATCTCCTCCGTGATCTTCTGGACGGAAGCGGCGATATCCATCTCACGCTGTGTAATCCTGGATTCCGGCTGCCTCCTCCCACCGCCAAAGAGCTCCGAAAACTTTACCTCGTTGATCATCGTGCCGCCCTTATGGTAATCAAAATACTCCATATTTAGGCGGTAAGAGCCGTCCTCCTTTATGTCAACCATCTTTTCCCGGATAACATCATAGTAAACAGGCTTCCCGTACGGTGCCAGCCCCATAAACTTATAGTCGCCCGAATTTACCTTAAAACCGCAGAAATAGGTAAACGCACTGTAGAGTAACCCGATGGAATGCGGGTACTTTATCTCCTCATACAGCATAAGGCTGTTCCCATCCCCAACGCCGACTGCAGTGGTTGTCCACTCGCCAACACCGTCAACCGTCAGCACAACCGCTTTTTCAAACGGTGACGGGTAAAATGCGGATGCCGCATGGGAGATATGGTGCTTTGTAACAAACAGCTTCCCCTGTTTTCCAAGCCCGCCGGCTGCAGCCTCAATCTGCCTGTGGATCCAGAGTTTCCGGGCAAATAAATCCGGGTAGGTCCGCTCTACCAAAGCCCCCGCTTCCTCCCCCAGGGCCAAGGCATTCTTTAAAAAACGGTCCAGGGTCAGAAGAGGCTGGTCATAGTAGACAACTGCCTCCAAATCCTCCGCCGCAATACCGCCCTGCTTTAAGCAGTACCGGATGGCATTTGCCGGAATACGGGCATCATGTTTGACCCTTGTAAAACGCTCCTCCTGCGCCGCCGCAACAATTTCCCCGTCGCAGATCAATGCAGCTGCAGAATCATGGTATAAACCAGATATTCCTAATATATACATTTTTACTCCCTTCTTACACAATTATCTATATGCGATAGTTTTGTTATATCATGTGAAATAGACTCGTAAATACATTCAGCAATAATCTCATTTCCACATTCATAAACGTGGGCTTCATCCATATATACCTTTTCTTTATTGTCCATAATATGAGAAAAATCGACAAGCCAATCTGGATAAATATTGCTATATTCTTTTACTTCTTCTCTAAATAAAAGCGCATTCTTAACATCTCTACTATATTTTTGTGTGATATCCTCGGCATATTGATACATATCTTCAGACGTTTTTGCTGTAATACCAAACATACCCAGCAATAATTCCTGATCATATTCATCAAACACTGGTTTTGAAAAAAGTATTGGCTGTAGATATGCTTTAAATGTAATTGACAATTCTTTACAAACACTATTCATTAATCTCTCATACATAAGCCAAAATTGAAATGGATTATATTCCTGATCTTTAATCCCATAGTTTACTGAAGCAGACAATGATATATCATCTACGCCAACCTTAATATGTCTTTTTACTTTTAGTTTATCAAAAATTGCTCTCTGATATCTATGAATAAAAGGATATTCCTCATCCATAAGCCAGTTCGTATTATTTACCCCGCTATAACTTAAAACAATATCTGGCTGCAACATAATTCCATCTCGTGTTAATTTTAAAAATTCCTGAATATTGGAATACCCTCCAATCCCTCCGCATAAAATTCTGTGTGGAATCTTCTTTTTTGTCAAAATACGGGATAGGCATTCACTCCATGTTGGCTCACGTACAAAAAAACTTTGTGTAGTAGAGCCACCTAATGTCAAAATAGTACATATATTATTACTATCATCTTTATACTCATATTTTACAAAACCAGAATATTCCGCTTCGCCTTCCTCGCCCTTTCCTAATACTACCGCCGAATAACCAAGCGTAGGATCTGCAACATATTTATATTTTTTAATATGGTCATACTTTTGGTACTCATCACAATTTTTTAACCAGTAAATATTTTTTACTGGAATACCTATTTTATCTATTAACTCCATGCTTCTTATGTTCATATCATCCGCAAGTAAACAAATTTTTTCTTTCCAATCAAAATACAATAACTGAAATAAACTCCCATCCTCTTCCTTACTTTTCCGGCCTATCGTCTCGATATTATAAAAATCTAATAATTCAAACTTTTCTCGAATCTTCTCCACAATAGCCTCTTCTCCATAAAGAACCATATTTTTATTATTTTGTAACAAAAACATTAATTTAGATATCAAAAACGAATTTTCAATTATATAAGATTGGCAAAATCTCAATGCCCCATTTTCTAGACAGTATATCCTGTCATCTTCAATATGGCATTCTAATAAACTGTCATGTATTTTTTGATATGCATTACTGGCTATTATAATAACTGTATCATCCGGTAAGTTTGTTATTTCCTGTGGAGAAATAATCTTTCTTCCACAAAAATAATTTCCCCAACGATTTTCATTAGAATTACTAAAATAGCAAACATTAATCAAGTCAGAACAAGCTTGAAATATTTCTTCACCTTGCGAACCAGTCCCATAAATTACAACCCCAGATGCATCAGTGATACATGGCTTTAATATTTCAAATTTTATCAATTTTGCATCTAGCCTATATTTCTTTAAAACTTCCTTATCCTGAAGATAGCTTATGTATGAAGTTATTATCATAATATCCGAACACTCAAGGCATTCCTGAATATCAATAATTGGCTTATTCCATAATCGACAACCTTGCTCCAATACATTATTTAAAACTACAAAACCATGAAAATAAACTCCAGAATTCAGAAGCCGAATAGCAAATTGCCTGGCACTGTCATCACAACCTAATATATAATACTTTTTTTCTTTTGATAATAACGACATATTATAATCAAATATTGTCATATTCATATATAAATCTCCTTCGCTGTAAGCTCAAATCTAATGAAAGTACCTTATTTCCAGTTCTTGTTCTAAACAAAACTATTAAAGTTACATATATTTTATCCACTTATTATAAAAATGATTTCTCTGATCCTCCGAATAGAAATGCTCCATCGCGACATTATTTTTATAATAAAAATCAACATACTCCTGTTTCATTTTGATATTATTCTTAAATATTTGATATAAATATCTATACTCCTTTTCACTACCTACATTGGTCGAATTTAATTTAAAATTAGGTATGTTAAGAAATTCCCCTACCACTCCCTCTAACTCATTCATCTTTTCAAGCTGGATCAATAATATTTCTATACCTTTCTCTTTTATAATAGAATACCCCCTTTGGGTATCAAATGAATGTTTCATCACATCAATCCCAAAATACCTCTTCAATTCAATCTCAAAAAAGTCAAATTCATATCCATACTTTACATACCCCTCTCTCCTATAGTTATAAGCATCATTAGTAATAGGATATCCATTAAATTCCGTTTCATTTTCCTTAATCAGATAATCATAATATATTTTATGAAAACCTTCGTAAAACTCATGAACATCAAAAAGTTCTTCAACAATTGCTGGACTCAGTGCAAGCAATTGAAAGTAATTACTAATATCTCTCGCAATTGGTTCCCGAATTGGAACAATTATTTTTCCTTGAAATCTTTTACATGCCTGCTGACACCACTCTATGTATCTAATATTAGAACTATATGGATTTAATATATGCACATCTACTGAACTTATACCATAGCTTTCGCATGTTCTCCATAAAGACATACTTCCCGTCTTGCCTGGCTGATAGATTAAAACGCTGTTATGATAAAGAGCCATTTGATGTTTGATAGACTCTTTCTTACAAAAATCCTCCATACACGCAAATTCCATCTTCTTCCAATTTTCCATATATTCTAAAATGACATCACGCAATTCAAAATTCATTGATTTATAATTTAGCCAAAGTGACAATCCAAAGGCATACTTTGTAAAAACAACCTCCCCCTCCACAATGTCAGTTAACTCCTTAATAATCTCATCATAAAATACAGATGCAACTATAATAATGGTTTCCCCATCAAGCATTGAAGGTAAGTCTGACTTATGCCAAACATTTACTCCAACGAACTTTTTGCCTTTTTTCTTCACATCCGAATCACAAAAACCTATAATATTACACCCTAAAATTTCCATTAACTGAAATAAACGCTGTCCTGAGGAACCACATCCATATATTATTATTTTCTTTTCCAATATCATTTCAGGTTCCGCCAATATTCTATAATCATTGAACATGTTCTGCCCTCCTAGCTTAATCTTGCTACACAATAATTTTCAGCTCCCAGTTCCGGTATATATTTTGTCAACCCATCTAGACCATCCAAAACCTCTCTTCCAATAAGTTGGTTATCCACAATTTTTTTCATCTGACCATGAGAAAATGGCTTGATAAAATAAGACCCCTCTTCAACTACAGAAAAGCCATGATTCTGTGCAAGCTTTTTCATTTCGTCCATTGTAAAAGCAGAATTTCTCTGAAAGGACTTCGCTTTATCTGTCAATATCCCAAGTTGTGGAATCATTCCTGCCTCATAAGCAAGCGTTAAATGAAAAGAATATGGATTATTTGTAGTAATCAAAACATAACTATCTTTGCTACATAATCTATTTACCGCATCCATTAGCCTATTCGGATCCTCTACTTCGTGTATCAATCCAATCAATAAAATAAAATCAAACTTTTTGTCCTTCAGCTCATCTACCCTGTTTTCTATAAAATCATGAATACACTCAATATCTCCTAAAACTTCTTTCCTATGCTTTACTGCACTCTGATACATTGCATTAGCTGGCTCAACCACTGTCATTTTTTCAAAGTCCTGATACACAAGAAAGAAGGGTTCCATACCACAGCCAATTTCTAGAATATTTTTTGTAGAATATCCCTTAAGAATCTCCTTTATTTTTTTCTTTCTATATTCTGTAAGTGTATTTTCAAAATCTCCGCTCTGGTAATCATTTAGAAACTGTTTTTCATACAAATCTATATCAAAAGACATCTTCCCTAACACCTCCCATATTCTTCTATTATTATTTTTGCGACATCCCTCATATCACTTTCACTATATCTCTGATCCATTGGAATCATAAGCATATATTTTGATAATTTTGTCTCCAATGTATTTCCTTGGAAGTAATCTGGCACATGCCTCCACCATGTTGGCGTATAGATATGCCGATCAACTATCCTCTGCCTAATCGCATCATTTGTAATAAGCAATGGATAATACATGTGTGTCTCTGATTGTACATTTACTTCGAACTCGTTATATTTTTCTAGAATACTATGTAAACAAAGCATATTATTTTTTCTAGTTTTCTTAATTCGCTCATAATCAATAGAAGATAGAATTTTCTTTGTCAATTCTGACATCTCTAAAACTTCTTTTCCCAAACGTTCTTCATTCTCTAAATTTTCTGGATAAAGGGCATTTGTACCTTTTTCCAGAGAAGCCAATATAAAATGCATGTAGCTAGATGACTCCGATTTAGATAAAGATATTTTGGGTATATTTTCCTTTATAATATAAGCACCATCGCACACACCAAAGAATTTGCGTGCAGAATAGCAATTATACATCCCATCTAAAGGTTCTGAGAAGAAAGCATGGCAATTATCAATAATAAGATTTGTGTTACTACATAATGCCCTTACCTTATCAATCTGTTCCTGCGAGGCGTTTCCATAATAATTTATCCAAATAACTGCTTCATCTGGCATTGGCTGTATACCTTTTGGGGTTAAATCAAAATCCAAATTATAATACTCATATGGAATTCCAAGAGCATCTGCAGGATCCGTAGAATTATCACAATTTAAATACGGCACATATAGTTTTGATGGCTTGATATCATTTAATGCATACCAAAATGCACTGCGGCCACAATTTAACCGAACAATATCTTTCTCTGGAACCCCTGCAAAATACTCTTTATTCCAAAAGGGCAGCTCAATTGGCAGATAACCACCATATTCTTTTACATTGTTGCTCATACTATTTCTCCTCCTTGCCTTATATCTACCATTAGCCCAAATATCATCAAACACATTATTTTTTTACACATGCAGCATATATTTCAGAACCATACCGAGGAAGATATTTCTCCATATTATACATTCCATCCAAAACATCCTTCGTAATAATATTTTGTTCCAACATATTCTGCATCTGCTGATGTGTAAATAGCTTAGGGAAATAACTTCCTTTTTCAATGATCTCAAATCCATTTTTTTCTATCTGAGTACACAACTCGTCCATGGTATATGGTCCTCTTCGTTGCAGTAGCTTTTCACCGCGCCCAGATATTTCGGCGATATCCTTAATCAGTCCAGCCTCATATGCCACAAGCCGATGCAACGATTCAGCATTTGATACACATAAATACAATATTGTCTTTTCGGAACATATATTGTAAAGAGCTTGATATCCTCTGTCGATATCCTCTAATTCAGCCAACATACTTGCCGCAATGAAGTCAAATGGGGGCTGATTTTCCAAAAGATTCTTAACCTCATCCTCAAAAAATCCTTTATAACATGTTATCCTGCTGTCCTCTTTTGATAACTCACAGGCATGTTCATAAAAACCATTTCCTGGCTCCACCACTGCCATAGATAAATAATCATCCATATGTGCAAATAGTGGGTCTGTACCACAGCCAATCTCCAAAATGTGATCATGCTTATATTTCCTCATTACTTGCAACATTTTTCTTCTACGGTAAACAACTTGTATCTCTTCAAATGATTTTGTTCCATAAAAATTTTCATAAGCATTTAAATCTCTCATAATAAACCGCTCCTTCTGCCTGCTCTTTAAACAAAACACTAAACATTTTCATACTGTAACATTTGTCCAATGATAAATGGATTTGGTAAACAATAATCAATACCTGACTTCTCAATATTTTCTATAACATCTGCAAATGTTGACGCCACGATAATTAATTTTTCTTCATCCAGTTCGCCTAACTCTGATAGTGTATAAATTGGAAGTCCATCTTGCTGCTCTTCAACTCTATGTCCATCTGAGACAACCCATCCATCTATTTTGCCACCAATCAGCTTAATATAATGGTAAAGATTTTTTCCACGTTTTCCGTTCCCATATAAATATGCCTTCTTTTCTAATGTTCCCTTTTTGAAATCACTGATCAAATTCTTTCTTCCCTCTAAAGAATTTATCTTCCATGTATGCTTCTGTACCTTTACCAACAATTCAAAAAGTTCTATATATTTAGAATCATATGCCGCAGCATACTTTTCTTGATAAATTTGTAATTCCCTGTCTGATGGCATATATGCCCAAGGCAAACCAAGCATTGAGAACAAATCACGTATACAATCATCTCTATTGCTGATTACCGCAGCACCTATATCTGAGTATCCGTAAAGCATATCCGCATCTGCATCGTTACCACATACATTAAAATACTTTTGACCATCTAAGCAATCAAATAAACACTTATTTATACTGACAGACTGCCTAAAATTATTTTGATGGTCAGTTGCAAGATCATGAAAGACAATAACTGCTGATTCGCTTAAATATGGTAAGACAATCAGTAAATCCAACAATTCTCCAGGTGCACTATGTACCGTATCCAAAATAAGAAAATCAATGTCTCCTCCTACCTTATCAATATATTCTGGCAAATATTTCCCAGTATACAAAGTATGATTTCCTCTTTCTATAGCCTTTTTTTCACATGCAACATCATATTGATAACCAGTGGCAAGACCGGATCCCTTTTTACGATAGTATTCTTCAGACAAATCTCCGCTAAAATGTAACGTCTGACTAAGGCCAAGCATCTCAAGAGCCTTTCGAATAATCACGCTAGTTCCACCGCCAGCAACGCCAACTTCAAGAATTTTCTTAGGTTTAAATTTTTTTAATAGTCCACATAAAAAACCGCTCTCCCATCTCGTCATTTCAGCTACTAATGTAAATTCACCTAGTTCGTCTGCTGGCTCATACCAATTTTCTATTTCGTTATACATTTATCTTCCTCCTTCTAAAATGTTTATTGTTGTTTCTGGCACTAATCTATATGCTTCTTCCATAGAACCACGTTCAATATTTGTCCTAACTTCAGAAGCACTTATATACACACCATCCTCCATTTTTCTAGCTATCTCCATTAAATGAATCCCCTTTTTAGGTAGAATTTTCTTCATGGCATTATTATACTCATTTGTCACATTATCAATAGGTTCTTCACCCACAAAACGATATGCAATATGCAATTCACTAGCGATATAATCAGCAAACAGCGTTATATCATATTCCACATTGCGAACAATATCTTCGTCTGCAATCTTCAAAAAATACTCAGGAAAAGTAGTTTGAGAGAGTATAAATTTCCCACTTGGCACCACCATCACCTTTCCAAGATCAGCAGTCCCTCTTTCAACCATTTCAAAACGCTCCTCAAAACTAAACAGAGACCGATCCTCTTCCACTACAAATATAATCAGAAAGTCCACTACTTGGCAGGCACACTCAATCAAGTACCTGTGCCCCTTAGTAAATGGATTACAATTCATAACAATTGCGCCTATTTTATTGTGCTTTTCGCAATTGAATCCAGAAAAATATCTTTTTATATAAGTTTGTGATATATACATTTGCCTTATAATCTCTGATGGAATTTCTTTAGACTGACATTTCATATTCAACTCAGGCTTAATCATAGAAAAAATTTCTTCAGCCAAAATCATATTTACCTTATGATTACAATGTGGCAATGTATTCACTGTCCACTTAACTGGTATTTGATATCTTTCTCCCAGAGAAATTAAACTTAAATTAGGAATTCCATCAAATGTTCTGTCAAAGGTGTAAATTATTGCAATATCTCCTTCCTTAAAATTTGTATCTAAAATCCTGTTAATATCAATTTTTTTATCACTATATGCCCCACAGTTGATTACCCGATACATTCCAATTTTATTTAATTTTTCTTGCAGCAAAGATTCAATTGTATACTTATCTTCAACAAAACTCCCTATCATAATACAAGGGCCAAAAAAATAAACTGTTTTCTGGTATATATCTGGTTGTCCAACAGTTAACCGGTTTCCACCATTAACATTAAAATATTTACTATTGACATCTTTCAATTTATTCACACCATCAATGCAATGCATTGCTTCTGGCAGATTAGAAATAGATTTAAAATATTTATCCGAATACAGTTCTTCAAAAAATCCCTCTGCAAGTTCTGTGGAAGGTAAAATATTTTTGTTCGGATTTATCAACCTCTTATTTTGCAAACTACGGTATTTCTGATACCAAGAATTTTCCTGGTCACCAAGGCTCAAGGTATAACATACTATTCCCTGTTTCGTTAATATGTCTAATATTTCTTTTTCTTCACTATAAGCAATTGCCTGATCTGCCAATGCTTTTAAAGTATATAATTCTATTCCATATTGATTGATTAGCTGAGAATAAAGGCTTTTCACACCACGCAATTCATCTTCATCAACAAAAACAAATATATTTCCCTCATGAAAAAAAGATACTATACTTTCATTATCACAAACACTATAAGTAATCGCTTCTTGTTGAAACATGACTTTTCCATATTCAAACATATCAACTTTATTCTGGTTTGGATTCACCAAATATATAGTCTTATGATGAATAACATTTAGCAAATTGCCCAAACAACCTGCTTTGCACCGCATAATCCGCCTTCTATCATCCCAGCGCGAATAATCCCCCAATAAATATCCCTCTTCATCAACTACAGGCAATTTATTTACCTTCGAATTATTCCTAAAAATACTTCTTGCATGCATGTAATCCCAATTTACTAAATATGTAAACTCTCTATTAATCCCAACCCTCTTACCTTTGCATTTCCTTATATCACCAGTGCTAACTATCCCATATAACTTCTTTGCTAATATAAAGTAAATAACATCCGAACTTTTTTCACGGAGAATGTTGTTAATATCTTCAACAGCAAAATCAACTTGCTCCGTGTTCAAAGAGATTATGGCAAGCTCTTCCAAACATCGTTGTATCATGGTACAACCCCCTTTATATAATCACTCCAAATTTCTTAGCTATAAATCTCCCTCCACAGTAATATTCTTTATAAATGTATATTTTGTATCTACCTCACATCCAATACTTTCTTTAAAATCACACAACCCATAATTGGGCATACCATTTTCTGTTGATGGCCCTATATCCAAAAACTCAATCCCTTTTTCTAAATAATGATGATACAACATATATGCCAGATAATTCATTGGCCTATTGTGCTCTGTGCCTTCAAGGTTTCCCCAATAGATTACCTGATGGCAATTATTAGTAACCTTGAAAACAATTGCAGAAGCAATTCCAATACAATCACATTTAAGTATAAAAAAATCATGAATAGTATATTGAACTGTTTCCATAATCTGATCATATGTCATTCTAAGCGGATACCCTTTACTCTCACGATTAGCGGCAATAATGTGATATGCTTCTTTCTTCTCTTCATCCGTACTGCATTGAAATAACTCAAGGTTTCTTTTCATTGCCTGTTTTAGATTTTTCCTTGCATTTCGATGCAATAAATCCATATACAATTTATCCTTTCGCAAATGAAACTGATAATTCAAATCACACATAGCAATTTGATAACCAAACCTTATCAGGCAATTGTATAATTTTGATAGAAAAGAAGAATCATAAAAAGCTGGGGGACATCGAAAAAAAATCTTGTCAATATGCTGGGTAGCTGCATATTGTTCTAATAATTCCAAAGCTTGGTCAATTTCTTCAATCTTTATATAATCCTGCATTGTTTCAAATACAGAAAAAGGAGCAGAATATGGAATTTTCATAACCCCATCCGCAATGCCAACTGCAAGCGCTAATTTATTTTTTCTTGTTCTAAACAAAAAATAGACTACCCTCTCTACTTTTCCTTTATTTAGTTCATGAAACGCCCTGCTATTATAAAAATACTTATATCCATCACAAAGTTTTTCATATTCTTCTGCAGTGATTTCTATTAATTCCATTTCCATATTGCCTCCTTAATTTACAGCTACGCCCGAAAATTATTTATACTTTCTATTACATAATCCGTTTCTGCCAAAGTCATCCCGTTATAAATTGGCAATGAAAGAATTTCCTCCGCATAAGATTCAGTAATAGGTAACTGCCCATCTCGAACCCCTAAGAATTGATATGCCTCCGATAAATGAGGGGGAATGGGATAATGAATCATGCTGTGTATTCCTTTACTTTCTAAATAATGCAACAGGTTTTCACGTCCACATGTCCGCACAACAAACTGATGCCAAACCGAAGCACACCCCTCCCTTTCCATCGGTAGCAAAACACTTTTATTACTGATATTAGCAAGATACCTTGCTGCAATCTTTCTCCGCTCATTATTTAATTCATCCAAATATTTTAACTTAACTCTCAGCAAACCTGCCTGCAGTTCATCTAACCTTGAATTTACTCCAATCATTTGATTATGGTACTTCCTATCGCTGCCATAATTGCGGTATACTCTTGCTTGCTTGTTAATCTCCCCATCATTGGTAACAATGGCACCTCCGTCACCAAATGCCCCTAGGTTTTTAGTCGGATAAAAGGAGAAACAGGCTATATCACCAAATGTGCCAACTTTTTTTCCAAAACATTCCGCTCCATGCGCCTGGGCACAATCTTCAATCACCTTTAAATGATGCTCTTGGGCTATTTTCATAATCGCGGGCATATTTGCTGCCTGGCCATATAAATGAACTACCATAATCGCTTTCGTTTTTATTGTGATTTTTTCCTCAATACCTTTTACATCTATATTAAAAAACTTATCCGGCTCTACAAAAACTGGTATCGCTCCACTTTCCGTAATTCCCATAACAGTTGCAATATAGGTATTGCCTTGAACAATCACTTCATCACCTACCCCAATTCCTAATAGCCGAACAGCAATTTTTAAAGCATCTAATCCGCTTGCAACACCAACACAATAATCCATACCTAAATATTCAGCGAATTCTTTTTCAAAACTTTCTAATTCCTTCCCTAAAACATACCAACCTGACTCTAATACCTGCAATGCCTTCTCTTCAAATTCTTCTTTATATAAATTAAACCCTCTATCCAATCGGTTGCATTCAACTTTCATTTTTGTCCCCATCATTATTCCTTACCACCTTTTAAAGTACCATCTTCCATTAAAATTCCTGCATAATATAAAATTATCCATTCTATCTAGATTTTTTTCTGCTAAATTCTATAAATTCATCATAGTCCCTTATGTAATCCTCTTCATGATAAAAATCAGATGCCAATACGAGGAGTACCGCATCTTCCGAAAAATCATACATCTCTCTCCACATGTCATTTGATATATAAAGTCCTTCATACGGTTTTTCCAGTGATACCACTTTTTTCTCTAAACCGTTATCAAGACGTACTTTACAAGAACCATGAATACATATTAATATCTGTTCTAGATTTTTATGTGCATGAAATCCTCTATGAATATCCGATTTTGTTTCATACATGAAATAAACACGCTTTATTTCAAATGGAATATCCTTAAATTCCTCCAGCGCAACCAGCATTCCCCGTTCATCTCCATGTTGTTGAAACGCATACTTTATAACCTGCATAATCATGCTCCTTCTGTTAATTTCTATTTGTCACCTTATAGTTCTTTTATACCTTTTTCATACAGTTTTCTTTCATATAAGTCCAAAAACCTTTTAGCAATCACCTTATCATCGTGATATCTTGCAACAAAATCATGTCCTTGTTTCGCTATTTTATCAAACATCTTTTTGTTTTCTATAACATACGACAAATTATCTACAATCTGTTCAACCGTCGTTCCCGTCTCAAACGCTGGAGCCTCTTTAACATGTTGATATTGCGCACATTCAATCGTATTTCTGTAATTATTGGTAACTACTATTTTCCCTTCCTCCATTGCCATTAAAGTAGCCATTCCAAAAGTAATTCCATTCTTTTCATCTACAATAATATCCACACTTTTCATAAATTCACTATATTCATCAAATGGCATATTACCCTTTATAATAAATTCTGCCTGTTCTCCATACCTCTGTTGTAAAATCCGAAAAGCCTTTCTTATCATTACAGTCCCTTTTGCCCCCTCCCGGTTCAAAGGATGATATACAAGCAGTTTATCATTAAAATGATGCTTTTTTTCCTTCCCTACGATAATTGGATAATCAATCGGATCCACTATTTTGTCTCTAAATTCGCTATCTTGATTACACAAATAAAACTCATATGCTGTTGGAACAATAACATCTACATTCTTCTGCATTGCATATGCCAGTTTTCTAATTTTTGTATCATATCTATGTTCACATCCATATTTCTTCTTCTTATCATATTTAATACACTCAGCACATGGCGTTATCGGTAATATTCTATCTGCAACAGAAAATTGATAATTACATCCTGCTAATAAAAGAACCGACAATTTCGCATTCTTTACCAATGCGACTGGAAGATGTTTCTCAAACCCATAATCAGCACATAACTGCCTTTCTGATATAAACTGAATCACATCATATTGAATAAATTTATGGTAAATATATTTACTGTACTCATTTCTCAGAAAGTCGTATTTCTTGCCTTTAGGAATTTTAAAAAGTTTCATATCACTATGGAACTTTTTAAAAAAATCTCCAAAATTAGCAGTAACCACATCTACTCCAAGTTCCCGCAGACCATGTTGCAGATTGTTGTGCAGCTTGCTAAACTCCCCTACTAACAAAACTTTCATAATCGCTTCCCCTTTTAGATAATGTTTTTATATCCTTTTAACATCGCATATAACAACTCATATAAATCAATAACCTTACACGTCGCAGACTTCGCTATCAATTCGTTCTTTACCTGCTCCCCATAATTTACTGCTGTATTTAAGATCATCCCATCAATCAAAGATGTTTCTTGAATTCCACACACGTGAATCGACTGTCCAACATCCAATGGATTCTTATCATATACAGCAATAATATGTATTCCAGATACATCTAATATAGGCAGCAATGCTCTTGCCAGCGTGCCATTGCCATAGACGGATAACTCCTTGACTCCCTGTTCCTCACAAATCTGCTGAAAACCTGATACCAACAATTTTTTATTATTTTCTAACTGATAGGCACACCAGTGTTTCTTTTCCTTTCCTAATGTCCCCCGAAATACAGTAGGGGGCATATCATCATTACCTTCTGAATACGAAAAATGCATCATCTCTTTCAAAAAGCCCGACAGTCTCATTAATTTTTCTCTTCTTATAACAACCTGTTTCATTAAAGATAGTTCAATTAGATAATCATATAGTTCAAGCACCATTGATTTTAATCTGGCATTAATCTCCGTTTGAATTTCCTTAACATTGTTATGCCTCAATGACACATCAATTATTTTATTTAGTTCATTGTTTGAGCCTGACCAATTTAAAAAGGTCTCTATTTTATCAATCTGTTCCTCATATGCTGAAAAATAATTGTTGTGATTTAGGACTAGTATAGGTGTATCACACTCTGCCATACTGCAAAGGGCAGAAAAATTGTTATAAAACCACAGCTTCAGGGAATAAGAAAAATCAATATGGTCCCGCACTTCTATAGATTTGGCAACTTCATACGGATGTCTAAAAACCATGACAATATGCTCTTCTAAACCAATTTGTTTTATTTGTTCTTTCCAAATTGGTTCCACCAGGCACATACGTGGATCTTTTAACAACAGCGTCTGGCTGTCCTCTGCCTGATCTATCATTTTTTGTAATA
This sequence comes from uncultured Lachnospiraceae bacterium, assembly GCA_910585905.1. GTDB lineage: Bacteria > Bacillota > Clostridia > Lachnospirales > Lachnospiraceae > Butyribacter. Next base: position 27,138 of record CAJUID010000009.1, on the reverse strand, counting down.
TAACAGTTATCTCAGGTGTATATTTCGTTTCCATCCTCTTTGTGATGTCCTCACTCAAATCGGCCCAATGCATTCCATGCTCATACAAAATCTTATTATTTAGCCATACGGCACTCCTATTCTCGAAATATCCCCTTTGATTATTTTGATTTGGTTTACATAAGTCCTCTTTTTCTCCTACGTACAGCCCGTATGACGATAATAACTCTGTAGTTAAAGAAGTTGCAGACCTGTGCATCCCCAAAACTAATACTATTTTCCTCATCTGCCCTTCCCCTCACATTTCATTTCCTGATGTAATATAACTATAAAAAGTATTTTCTTTCTCTGTATTTATTTTGTTCCTGCGGTTTAATTTCTGCACTGGCATCTTATCTGCAATATCCTTCCACTTTTCTATACTGTATAGCTCATTTATCTTTTTCCCCAACCAATAGCAATCTGTCACTTCAACTGTATTGTACTGTTCCCATACCTCTCTATAACATTCTGTTACCATGCGGAAGAAATAATGTATTATATAATAATGTTCCATCTTCTCCGATTCCATGCAATAGCGCAATAACAGACTAAGAGTTTCTTTTATAAATAAATGTCCTTTAACTGAGTAAATAAACCAGCTTGCTGCAACTCTTCCATCATTTTTATCTGTTATACGAAAAGTAAAGAAATCGCTATTATGATAAAGACCTTTAAAATCTCCCATGCAAAAAACCGTAGCATCCACCCAAAGTCCACCATACCGATCTAATAATAAAAGCCGCAAAATATCAGAAAAAAACGTGAAAGTAATCATCCCATTTTCTAATTTTCTCAATAGATAATCTGGTATCTCTACATACTCCTGGTAATTCTGCATTGTAATAAAACAAAAATTTTGTCCCTTAGAATATTTTTTAATACTATCTATGCATTTTTGTATTACGATTGGTGCCTCATCATACCCTTGTAGCCATGACACCCAAACATAATTACTTTGTTCTTCTACATTTTCATATTCTCTTTTCTTCAACCATGCCCCATATTTTTTCTTAAAATCCAAATACCCTTTTTTAATCCAATAGAGATAGAATTCCGTTCCCCGCATAATCTGATGATGATCCACCCCACAGTTTACTGCGTCATTTCTAATTTCCTCATAATAAGTGCTCAATACAACGATATAATCATAGGAATATCCTGAAATTTTTGCAGGTGATATTTTTTCTTTTTGTGTCCCTCCTGGTATAGCAAAATATTCGATCCTGTCATCCGATTTCCTGCCATCAACAAATGCTGCTATATCAATATAATCCAACATTTCTAAATGCTTTTCTAAATATTTTACTGCCCCTTGGCCAGTTCCCCAAATTAAAATCTTTAACATTACATGGTCTCCCCTGAACATTGTTTATAGGCACTTATTTCTTACTTTGGCTTGGTCTTAGGATAAATCTCTCGCATTTTTCAACGCCCGCAAAAAACCATATCGGTGTCTCTCATCTGGCTCTAAATGCGCACCTTCCGCCCATTCATTCCATGCATTGATAAACAACATCTCCTTTTCGCGTTTTAATAATTTTCTTAGATATTTCTCAAATTTTGATGGCGTAACTCCAGAAAAAATCTTGGCATTCCTGCCCCTCCTTGGTGAGGCATCAAAATCCACAAATCCTCCCCTAAAGTATTGATATCTGGCTTTTTCTAGATTGCGTTTTACAATTCTTTGCCAAACTACATCATAATGATACCGTTTGATTAATGTGAAACCAGTTCTCTTTTTCAGCTGATCAATCAACTGGTCACGCTTCTGGTAATAGTCAATTTTTTCATTGTACAGCGTATAATTTGGCTCAAACATTACTCTTCCTTTTACATACCTGCTCAATCTGGCATCGCAATTTGTAGCCAGTATATAAATACCAGGCAAGCTATTTTTCTTGGCCAATTCATCCCAACATTGAAGCATGGCATCCAGACATTTAATTTTTGCTGCCTTATGTATTAAAAATACAGGTTTTCCATGATAACGGATATATCGATCATCTTGAAAAAACGGCAGGAGATAATAAAAATGTTCTTCCCAGTCACTGCGCCCGCCGTAACTCTGTTTCATTAAGATACTTGGCCCTTTTTGAAGCATTTGGTTATCTGTAACCTCATTCCAGTCATTTCCCTCCATATTGCTCCAAGTACGTATCCATGACTCATTTGCCCACGACATGCAGTACCTTTGCGGAATATCCTTCCACCTTAAATAGTTATCCACTGGCTTTTCCAGGAGCTGTTTTCCATTAAACCAGTAATGGTAAAAACAAAACCCTGTTATCCCTGCTTTTGCGGCGAGTCCTGCCTGCCACCTCATTACATTTTTATCTAATAGATTATAATAATTATGATGTAATGGTACCCTTGGCTGGTTATGCCCTGGAAAAAGCGGCTTTGATTTTTTTACACTTGTCCATTCAGTAAATCCATCGCCCCACCACTCGTTGTTTTCCGGTATCTCATGAAACTGCGGCAAATAGAACGCTATAATCTCCATCTATATCCCATCCTCCATATTTAAACTTCAAACACGACATCTTCCAGTGAAATCACTTGGATATCTGTCCTATCTGACAGCTTTTCTTCAATCTCGTGATAGGCAAATACTGCTGTCACAACAATCACATCCACTTCCGGAAAATCTTCTTCTGGCGCAATTATGTCGATTTCTGAGTAAGCACCTGCTGTATTCTCATCAATCGCATACTTTACCTGAACAGAGGACTCTTTCAGTTCATCATATAACCGATTCCCCAATTCCCCCATCCCATATATTGCTATTGTTTTATATTGGTTTTCAATAAAATATGTTTCCAGAGATTTGTTCTCCTGCTTTAAACGAAGCCATTGATTCAGTAAATTGTAATATCCTTTAAATTTATCTTTAGCTTTCTGTCTCTTTTGAATTTCCTCATTTTTCATTTTATTGGTCAGGGCAATCCCAGCAATTCCTATACATAATGCCCCAGCAATCCCGGCAATGCCAGCTTTTCTTTTCATAACTTTCACTCTTTATTTCCCCCATTTTTCTAATATCTTTTCTAATTCTGATACTCTTTTTACATCATAGTCTGCTTCTTTTGCCGCCTCTGGACAATAGTTTCCACACCAACTCACTAACACAGAACATGCCCCCGCAGATTTCGCACTTAAAATGTCATTGTACCCATCTCCAATAAAAAGTGTATTTTCCTTAATTGCACCAATCCGCTCCATCGCCAGAAGTGTTGGTTCCGGCGACGGTTTTGGATGATCCACATCATCGGAACAAACCACAGCATCAAACAACTCTGCAATCTGGTAGTATTCCAAAATCTCTAATGTCCTAACTCTATCCTTCCCAGTACAAATTGCACATCTGACTCCTTTTTCCCTTATCCGGCGAATCAGTGCAATTACTTCCTCCAAAACAATTACTTTGTCAACCGACTGTCTGCTAATTCTGCGGTATGGCTCAGTCATTTCTTCTGGAAGTCCCATTTTCCGAAAAATATTGGGCAGGGAATCACCTGTATGTTTCATATACTCTGCAAAGTCTGGACATTTATCATCACCGACTACTTCTTTGTAGCTTTCATAATAAGCATGTTCCTGTACCTTTTCTGAATCAATGACCACCCCATCAAAATCAAATATCAAATTTAGATAGGAATGCGAACGCTCACTGACAACCATCCTCGCAATCTCAAAATCCTCATATGTATTAATGTCAACAGCTTCCCTCCATGATACTTCCGCAATAAATGGCCGATTCCCAATGCGCCTTTTTTCTTTCTCAAACACTTCTTTTTGAAAAACATACACTCCGCTTGTCTCACGGTAAATCGGCTCAAGGTCCTGGCTGCGCGGAAGATTCTGCGCATCAAAGTTTAATGGCCTATTGCCACTCCACAAAAAGTCTTGTATCTTTACTGCTGTAAACGCAGAATCATATTCCCCGCTCTCCACTTTGCTAATACAAAGTTCAACTGTTTCTTTTTCAATAAACGGAGCAGTAGCATGGGTAAAAACATATAACTCAGCATCCACTAGATTCATAAATGCCTCAAAAAACTGCGTAAAATTTGCCGTTGGCAAATCCAGTGAAGCATCGCGCTTTAAAAAGCGTACTCCCTCCGGCAAATACGGAATAATTGCCTCATCACTACAAAATACATATATTTCATCTAAATCTTTTACCTTTAACAAAGTATCCAGAATATATTGAAGCAGCGGCTTACTGCCTAATATTTTTGTATTCTTGTTCGGAACACGCTCATTATTTAGTTTAATTGGTACCATCGCTACTTTCTTTGCCATACACATGCCTCCTCTACACTGCTGGTAAGCTGGGCAATATCCCTGCCAATCTTTATCCCTTTATCTGACATATCATCATATAGATACGCCTTTTCCAGCCTTGCCACATGGCAAGTAAATGCTTCCCTCATCTCTTCCCGAAGTCCATCCTGGATTGCCTCTGATAAAATGTCCTCTATCCTATCCCTCTCAAATGCCTCATAGGTACACCCCTGCTGCCTTAACTGAATATACCCAAGCATTACTACTGGTTTTTCCCGAATCAGTGCAAGATAGCTTACCTGTGACACAATGGTAACCACCACATCACATAGATCAATCAAGTCATTAATGTTACCCTTATTAACACACAAAAAACCATTTTCATCTGATTCCATCGCGGAAGGCTGCCACGGATGCGACTTATAAATCAAGTTCCATTTTCTCCGCTTTGACAACTCCCTCAGATAACATGCCACTTCCTCGCTTGTTTCAAAAACCGGCGAATGATATTTTATTGCCCTCGCATTGTGAGGCACTAGCCCTGACATATGGTCTAAGCCTCCGGCAAATAAGATTACGGGACTATCTGGCAACAGCTCGTCTTTGATAGACCGGATAAAGTCTTCATCCTCTTTCTGCTGATACCGATTTAACCCACTGTCCTTTAAGAAGTCTAATACTTCCTCTGCGTGTTTTCTCTCTTCACTTTCCACCGGTATCCGGCAAAATTCCTCGTGAAAAACGGCTGGAGCACTTTCTCCCATTTGCCCTCTTTGATCAAATGCCAGAGTTCCCGGAAGCACACCATTTTCTACATAGGTAATTTCTATATCTTTTTCTGCACACACTTCTGCAAATACTTTATGTAATGGAGCAAACGCATTCCAAATATATACCTGTGCCGGCTTTAATATATCTAGTACATGACAATAAAATTTCTCTGCCTCCTTGCAGACATAAAGCGCGTATTCCATTGGCATGCCCTCCATGCCAAACTGCATAGCGTATGCCGCATCCCGCAAACAATCATCCACACTATCCTCTGCAATATATGGCACAGTGGCATTGCCTTTATATTGATTTTGCAAAAATAAATCTGGCAGGAACAAAACCTCCATAGAATGAAACCACGCATCCTGCTCTCCAAAAGATGATTCTGACAAAAAAATCCAGTTATGCCCTTTGTCGGATTCCGCCAGCCTATTTAAGTAAAGTGATACATTTTTCTTATGTTCCCCATTTAATTTACCTAACATCAAAACTGGTTTAGACAACTCCCCGCTCTTTTCTCTCAGTTCTTGCAGAAAACAATGGATTTGATTCTTTAACTCTCCCATGGAATATAGATTTACTATATTTTTATAGCTGCAGTAATCTTTATACTCAATCAATCCCTTTTTTTGAAGAAATGATTTAATCTCTTTATAAAAAGTGCTTGTTATAATCACATAATAATGCTGCCAATGTTCGATATCATCTGGTAAAGAAATCGTGTATCCGAAAAAATCCTGGCCTCTTTTTTTATCACTTCCATCTACCACATATGCAATCCTAAGTCCCGTGTACCTTTCCAAAAACCTCTTCCCGGCACCTCCAGTGCCCCAAATAATAAATTCTCTCTGTTCAAGCATCTGTACAGCCTTTTCCTTCCCATTCTGTGATTATCATCCATTCCCCAAAAACTCCATAAACGCCGTTCTATTCTCCAGCGGAGACGTTGTCGGACGCCCCAAATCCCCTCTAGACGCAATCGTACATTTAATCTCTATAAAAAATAGCTCATCTGACCTTTTCGCCTGCTGCAAGGCAGCTTTCAATTCCTCACCATTTTGTACCTGAACCGCCTTCTGGTAACCACACCCCTTTGCAATCATTGGCAGATTAATATTTTCTGAAACTGTTGGCATACCACCCACTGTCTCATGTGCACCATTGTTTAAGACAATATGAACCATATTTGTAGGTTTATTAGAGCCGACAACTGCCATGGAACCCATATGCATTAACGCAGCACCATCCCCGTCAATACACCATATCTTCCTATCCCTTTTTTCCAGTGCAATCCCCAGTGCGATAGATGAACTATGCCCCATAGAACCCACCGTCAGGAAATCATGTGAATGGCTCTGCCCATTTTGTTCCCGTATCTCAAACAATTCCCTTGACGCTTTTCCCGTCGTCGTGACAACTACATCATCTGAAGCGGCATCCACAATTATCCCAATGGCATCTTCCCTACAAAGCACGTTATTGTTTTGATAAGACACTGCAGTTTCTTGTTCAAACGCATTTTTTTTCATAATAAAAGCGACGCTTTTTCCCATTTCCAGGCTATCCCGAAATTCCTCCATCACCTTCACAATATCTTCGATTCCAGTTTCTTCACTTACAACGTAATAGCGAATCTCCAAGTCCTTCAGCAGTGTTTCCGTTACCTTCCCCTGAAAGATATGTTGCGGCTCATCCGGCACCCCTGGCTCCCCCCGCCAGCCAATTATAAAAATGCAAGGTATTCCATAAACTTCTGAATGCAGCAGTGATGCATATGGGTTTACAATATTCCCAATACCACTGTTTTGCATATATACAACTGGAACTTCTCCTGTTGCAAGATAATGCCCTGCCGCAATTCCCACACAATTTCCCTCATTCGCCGCAATAATATGCCTGGAACTAATCCCATAATTGGCCATCAGGTAATTGCAAAACTCCTTTAACTGCGAATCTGGCACCCCCGTGTAAAAATCAGCACCTATCACATTTACAAATTCACTTGCCTTCATATGCGCCTCCCATTATCTCAGCATACATCTCCTGAATTTCCTTTTTCTGAAACAAAACAGGATGGTTTTTCAACCGCTCCTCATTGACTGAGCCAGCAAGGGCACCAATATCATCCTGCCCACATTCGGCATCAAATGTTATCCCTAATTCTTTAAGAAACTTGATATAAAACTCAATGGATTCTTCAATTGTCCCGCAGCCCAGACAATGAGCCAGTTCCCTTAAGCATCCCAAAACGGCTCTATTGCCCTGAATGTCTGCACCCCGCCATGTATATTTCCATACACCAGCAAGACATAGAGCGGCTGCATGCCCATGTGGAAAACCATATAATTTTGTCATTTGGTAACACATTGCATGAGCTGCCGTCGTCTTTGCAATATTAATCGCCCTGCCTGCAAAATTTGACGCCAGCAACATATTTTTCGCCGCACTCTCGTCACCTTCCAGATACGCCTTATAATTTCCCATAATGTACCGAAGGCCGTCCGCTGCATATTTTTTGCTATCCCTTGTTGCATTGTTCGACCAGTAAGATTCCACACAATGGCAAAACGCATCTAACATTGTCACCTTCTTTTGATAAGCAGGAAGCGTCCTTAGAAGCGAAGCTTCCATTAATACAAGCCCTGGCATTAGAGAAGCATCCGCCACAGAATACTTTATGCCCTCAAAATAAATCACTGCAAACGATGTTGCCTCACTACCAGTGCCAGCGGTTGACGGAACTGCTACAAGTGGTATTTTATTTGGTAGTATGTTCTGGTTTAGGAAGTTCACAGAACCGTCCATCCCATAAAAAGCTTTTACGCATTTTGCAATATCTATTGCACTGCCACCGCCCAACGCCATAATGGCATCACACCTGTTCTTCTCAAACATATTTAGCGCCTGGAGCACAGCTTCATATGTAGGATTCGGCTCAAAATCACTAAACACCGCAACAACAAATGGCATCTTTCTAAGTCTTCTCCCTATATCTGTTTCTCTCATTCTTTTCCCACAGATCAGAAGAACTCCTGACATCCTTTTTTCCAATACTTCACTCTGCAAACCGTTCAGAATATCATCCCAAATGATTTTTTGCATCTCCACTAGTAATCTCCTTCCGGTATCAGTGTAATAATGTCCTGAATTGGCATGCACAGATCATCTGCTTCCTTTGCCCTGTGATTTTTCAAAATCACTTCCGCCGCCTTCTGCATAGCCGGAAAACCACTCCGTGTAAGCTGGTTTGCATAAATAACCACATTTACACCCCGCTTTCTAAATTCCTCCTCCGTAACTACATTGAACGACGTAGGCACTACCACAACCGGCGTTACGGCATCCACCCTTCGAAACTTCTCCACAAATTCAAAAATCTCGTCAGGCTCTTTCCGCCTACTATGAATCATAATTCCATCCGCACCAGCTTTTGTAAAAGCATGTGCCCTCTCTAACGCATCTTCCATACCGCGCTCCAAAATCAGACTTTCAATGCGGGCTATAATCATAAAATCTGCTGTTTTCTGTGCCATTTTTCCTGCATGTATTTTTGCCGAAAAATTTTCAACACTATCCTGTGTCTGCACCACATCTGTCCCAAACAACGAATTCTTCTTAAGTCCTGTCTTGTCCTCAATAATAATTGCAGAAACGCCCATGCGCTCCAGGGTCTTTACTGTATACACAAAATGTTCCGTCAAGCCGCCGGTATCCCCGTCAAAAATAATCGGCTTTGTCGTTACCTCCATAATGTCATCAATGGTCCGAAATCGGGAAGTCATATCGACCAGTTCTATATCCGGCTTTCCTTTTGCTGTGGAATCGCACAAACTAGATACCCACATTGCATCAAACTGATAAGATTTCCCTTCTTCGCTTACTATTGTCTTCTCCGCAATTAACCCAGTAATGCCGCTATGTGCCTCAATCGCTGTAACCAACTCTTTCATCTCAATTGCTTTCCGCAAACGGCTTCTTCTCATATCTGGAAGTGAAAGTTCAGCCCTTGCCCTTCTCTCAAGCTCCGCATACTTTTCACTGTCCGAATAGGGAAACTCTACAAGCTTTCCCCCATAAGCAACCAGCACATCAACCACTTCATCCCGTATCGGCTTTTGTATCCCCTGTTTCCAATCATCACCGTGTACCACAAAATCAGGCTGCAACTTTTCCAAATTTTCCCTATAACTTAACGTTTTCTGCTCCACCACGCGGTATACACCTACAATATTAGAAAATAATGCCATTCTCTCCTTGCATGGCATAAGAGGAAATCTCTTATAACTGATCACTGCCTCATCCGACAAAACACCAATAACCAACTTTCCAAGCCTGGCTGCCTTTTTAATTAGCGAAATATGGCCAGAATGCAACATATCTGTTGAAAAACACATATATACTGTGCGCCTTTCTAATTCCGCAAGCTTCCGTGAAACCTGCAATAAATCTTCCGGCGTATCAACCTCACTGCAAAGCGCATCTTTTATATCCAGTGAAAGCAAACTACATTTATCCAAAACTTCATTTAACGCCTCTTCCGCATAGACATTGCAATTACCTGATTCACAAAATTCAGAAATTTTGTCCAACCAGATTTTCCATTCTCTTTTCCGCAGATAATAAAATGGCTGAGCTGCAAGTGCATTATTAAAAAACTGAATTCCGACCTTTTCAATCTTACTATCCTTGATTACAGCCTTAAAATCCTTCTCTGGAAGCTCCACCTTGGAACTCACAGCCATACAGCTTGTTTCCGATGCAAGCATCTCTTCTAAGACATGCCCCTCAAATACTAAGTCACCATGCAGAAGCAATATATCCTCCTGCCCGATTTCTTTCTGTGCCAAATATATAGAATAAATATAATTTGTTTCCCTAAATTTATCATTTTTAACAAATGTCAGCCTGACTGGAAGATCCAGCGAATTACAATAATTTACAAGTACCTGATCAAATAACCCAGTAGTAATGATAATATCCACAATCCCAAAATCAGCTAATATTTTTAACTGCCTGCCAATAATTGTCTCTTGTGGAGAAATCTCAGTCATACACTTTGGTTGCTCGCTTGTTAAATCCCCCATACGGCTGCCCATTCCAGAGTTCAATATCAATGCTTTCATATCTCTTCTTTCTCCTTTCACGCTTATGTCCGCTGGGAAAAACATGCGCATTTTTTCATCCACTTTTCATCCTCACTATAATTGCGTTCTTTGTCGAAACAGATAATATCATGCTTCACAAAACGCTTATCTTCTGGAGGCAGCTTCATATAATCACCATACATAACCGACAGATATTGATCAAAATTTCCTGGCACCGGATAAACATCATCCTCAAACTGCATCAAAATAACTGGATAAATGTCCTCCATTCTATAAAACAATTTTTTATTATATGGCGCAAATAAATCTGCCACCATCTTATAATCACTTTCTAAATACTGTGTTAAAATGCGGTTCATCTCACCAAATACCTTTTTGGGAGATTTGAGTTTTAATTTATAATACTTTTCATTTGCAAAGTAACGTTTTATCGGATTTTTCCCGGCATATTTTTCTCGTCTTTTCATATTGGTATACATAATCTTAATATCTGTCACTTCCTGATTCATACGTTCTTGTTCCTCTTTTCCCTCGGGTATCGTATCAAACGGAAAAATGTCTAAATAAAAACCATGATGCATCCTCAAATGGCTTGTTTCCCTATTTACCAATGCTGTATGGTCCTTAAATACCTTTGCGTGGCCTACATAATAATCTGGTGTATCATTTGCATCAATTAGAAGGTAACCATCTGACAGCTTTTCTCTGGCAATCCTCAAAAACCTAATATAATCCTTCCGAAACATTCCAATATCAATATCATCATCCCATGGGATAAATCCCTGGTGCCTAACAGCACCTAACGCACTGCCCGCACACAAAAAATATGGAATATCATTTTCTACACAGACCCTTTTCACTTCTTTCAATATGGGAAGAAGTTCCCTCTGTACCTCTTTTGTCATCCTTTGGTTTTCGGCATTATCACTCTCCATATCCCTTCCCATCATAATTTCATCTGCAGAATATCTCTTTTTTACAATCTCATCCATATCATGTAATTTGCATGTGATTCCTTCATCCTGCAAAATATTATAATTCTGGACAAAATGCTTCTGACTCATCATAAAAACCACATCAATCCCGCGTTCTTTTAAGTCATAACAATGAATAATTTCCCTGCCAGCAACAAATGTCCCAGCTTTTTCTTTTTTTATATCAATTACATATGAAATGTATTTGTTATGAGGGTCTACTACTTTTAAAAATGCAGTGCCCTTGATTCCTCCACCCCAAATAGCAACCTGCTTTCCCTGATTTTTGTAACTTTTCAAGACAGATACCATAGCTTCTTTTACTGGAATGTAATCATCTGAAAAGATTGCCATAGCACCATACTGTTTCTTCCATTCTTTCCAACCCATCATAACTATGTATTCCCTTCTTACCAAATATACTCTTTCATATCTCTCTATAAATCTTGTAAAGATTTTATAAAACTATGCCGAAAGAAAAGTTGCTGTAGAATCCGCAGCATTTTTCCAAAATGCCTTAAAATTATGATCCGTAGTCCTCTGTTCCTCTGGCGGTAGTTCCATATAGTTTCCATATAAAGCTTTTAGATAGATGTCATATCCCTCTGCCACAGCAAAAGCCTCACCTTCAAACTCCATCTCTATGCTGCTATCATAAATAGCTGCCGGAAGAATCTCCCTCTCCTTGTACTTGGTAATTGAAAATGCCTGTGCACTTTTATCAAATGAATATTTTTCTAAGAGAGAAAGCAATTCTTCCTGTAAACTGATACGTTTGTATATTACCTCTTCTGTCTCTTCTGCATATTCAATATATGTACTAATAAATTGTTCCTGAAGTCTTCTGACCTTGCTATAATAAGGCATAACATCCCCTGCCTTATCCGGCAGCCCAAAAATTGGAAAGACATCAATACTAACCCCCCCGGTTATTAAAAACGGATACTCCCAAACCTTCATTACTGTGTCCTGGTCAAATATCCTAGAAAAAAGACAAAAACATTTTTCTTTGTCATAATAAGGAGACCACACCTGATAACGCCTATCTTCCTTATATATCAAGTCTAAAAGCTTCCGGTAATCTGGATATGGCATTGCTATGTCAATGTCATCATCCCACGGAATATATCCCCTATGGCGGACAGCCCCCAACAAAGTGCCAGCACAAAGATAATATCGCAGATTATTTTCCTGGCATACTTTTTTAACATATCGTAAAATATCCATCTGACACATTTTCACTTCTTTGGCAGTCATTTCTACGCCGCATTCCTGAGTGGCAAGGTTTCCAAATATCTCCTCCATGCCATAAAAATCCATGGTCTTAAATATATGCTGCCCCTCCTGATAACCCATCTTTTGAAGCTGGCAACACATCTGTCTATAATATTTTGAAGCAATCAAAATAACAACGTCAGAATCAAAACTATTCAATAATTCCTCTGGTGTAAACGCATATGCTATCCTTTCTTTTAACTGCCTATAGTCTTTTTTAGATATCTGATGCGGGAGGATATTATCCAGAAAGCTATTCACTTCTTCCCGCTTTCTTGCATCATTATCTATATAGGCATAAACTCCAAGTCCTCTTGTTTCCAAATAATCTTTAGCAGCAAATGAAGATGTATTTAATCCAAATAAAATAATCTTCTTCTCCCGCAGCTTTCCTTCTTGGATTAACCCTTCAATATTTTCAAACATATACTGATTCATCACTTCAATCTGCATCTCTATCCTCCGCTCCCATCTACCTGCTGTATCATCTTTATTCACAAGACCATCGTAGCTGTCACTGCTTTTAGCCTATTTTTTCACTGGCAGCCTATCCTTAACACACGAATGATCAGCAATTTTTAACTGCCTCCAACCTATTATCCATAAGAATGCTATTGATTTTTTCAATAATCACAATACAAGCATCCTTCCCCGCAGATGAAAAAATTTTTTCCCTCGATCTGCTTCGTGGAATCCTGCAGGCATCTTCTGACAAAACACTGCCCAATGCCTGTTCCAACTCCTCAAGATTTCTTGCCGAAACCTCTGGCATATATTCCTTAAAATCAAAATAACTATCCCTTGAATTAGCCATATATTCCTCATAATCGTACCAAAATGCCACTGCTGGACGATCCAACAACATAAAATCTGAATATACAGAAGAATAATCCGTCACCAGGGCATCAACCTGCCCCAAAAAAACATAAGGATCCATATCTGCATCTAAATTAAGGATATTACTAAAAGAATCCTGTCCAAATTCTCTGCGCAGCTTTGATTTTGGATGCAATTTAGTTAAAAACAGAATATTATTTGCAGACAAAAATTGGTTAAAGTCTTCCATAGCTACAACCTTCCAGAATTTGATTTCCGATTCCCGAAAAGTCGGCATATACAGCACAGCCTTTTTTCCCTCTTGCCTCCATTGATAAATATAGCGACATGCTGCACTTTCCTCTCTGGAAAGTATATTTTTTATGTCTCCTTCTACTACGTATTCGTTTCGCGGATACCCAGCCTCAATCACATGCTCTTCCGAAACCTGAAATGCCCGTGCAAAAATCTTGCACATTAAAGGCGAGGTAGCCAATATGTAATGACTTGGCTTTTCATCTGACAACCTTCTTGGGAAATATTTCAGTTTATCCCAATTGTTTTTGGGGTGCCGTACCATATCAAATATATTGTCATAATTAATTCTCTTGTTCCCGACACCATGCCATAGGTTCACTTTAACAGCCCCACCGCTCTGCCAAAAATTGATATCCTTTGAATAATTATCAAAAAGGTAAACCTTTCCACGCAGTGCAAACCAAATTCCTTTTATAGAATGATAATAATATGACTCATAACCATTCCCCTGCAAAAGCTTTACGATTTCCCTGTTATGTGTAATCCATACTGGGCGGATGCCAAGCTCTTCCCTATGTTGGCTAATATAAAGAAAAAGATACTTGGGATTATCTGCAAACCTCCTGCCAAATGTACTGCCAAAAAGCCACAACTTCCTATCCCTTGGCACCAAAAAAGATAACCAGTAAATTGGCAGAAGCAACAATTGCCCCCAGTATTTTATTCCACCAATTATCTTCATACCTCTGCCCCACCTTTCTCAAATTGAAACACTCTCTCAAACTTCGGACACTTAAATAAGGAAACAGGCATCCTATGGATGTTCAACAACCCGCACGCAGATCTACACTCTGCATCAGTCCGTTCTAAACAAGTGCCAACAACACTTAGAACTGCCAAGTATAAAGGAACTTTCAGCCCCTTATAAACATTGCGTTTTGCCCCTTGCATACGCAAGAAGAAAAGTTTACTCCATAATTTAATTTATGAGTGCACTTAATTGCATTATCAAATATAATCACTCTTTACAAACTTATAACAGAAAGATTTTACCCTTATTGTATATTATGAGGTAACAAAGGCCAATTTAATAATCCTTTTTGCCTGTCAATATAAACAAATGTATTGCCTATCCGCATATAATGTACTTGTTACAAAGTTTATATACCCTTATGTATGGCTACTACTTTACCACATAAAATCAATTATAGGGTTATTTGATTATGCTTCAATGTTTATATCGGCAATTATCAAACCTTTCTTAAGCATGACTTTAAAGAAACGTCATCATGAAAGCAACATCCAATCACTCCCGTAAACACAGCATTCTCCACACGTAAACTATATCACTTATCTTTCATTACCATAATTTACTATCAAACTATATCACAAGCTTACAAAAGGGGAATATCCTCACATTCCCCTTTGAAATGAAGTTTACCAAATATTACCCAAGCAAAGATAAAACCATCTCTGGCTTGCGATTTGACTGGGCAATCATACTTTGTGCCACCTGCTCCAATATATCCTTGGTCGTATATGCCACCATTTCATCTGCCATATCTGCATCCCGGATACGGGACTCTGCAGCCTGTTGATTTTCTTCCGCATTCATCGCATAATCATAGGCATATTCCAGACGGTTCTGTAACGCGCCAATCTTTGAACGCTCAAAATTTAACATATCCAGAGCTTCATCCGCCAATTCCAAGGAACGGTTCGCAACCATATTATTGCCTACATTCAACATATCTACACCCAAAATAGCAGAAGAAAGCGTTGGCAAATTTAATGGAACAAGCTGTCCTGCATTTGGCCCTACCTGAATTTGAAGCCCCCCCGGATCATTAATTACGGCATCTGTATGGATAAGCTGTGGTTCCACCACACCACGATCCTGTGCCGGATATGGCTGCTGGCCTGGCCGATTATCATATATAATAAGTTTTCCACGATCTGCAGGATCCACCATAAATTCTGTAAAATGATTCGTTCTAACTGTGCGGACAATCGCATTCACAACATCTGCACCACTCGTAAGCCCCTGAATATTTACATCAAAAACCGGGTTACGCCCAACATTTTGTGAAGGTGTTGAACTATTATTTACAAAACGTATATTATACTTATTATCGCAAGTACAACAAGTAGTATAAAAACCAGTATCTAACAACGTCTGCACATCTGCCGCTGTTTTCAGTGCTGAAAAATCTATCGTAGCAAAAGCATAATTTGCAGGTGGACGCCCTGGACCCGGTGGTGATAATGCCCCACTTTGCAAAATATTGCTACTTAAAGTTACATTTGGCGGAAGGGTTCCTATCACAGTCTCTACATAGTCAATGTACGCATCTCCCAATCGAAGTATCTTCATGGTATTAAATTCCGTATGTTCCAGAATATCATCAATGCACTGTGACATGTGATTAAGCTCCTGTTGGATTGCATTCCTGTCTTCATCTGCATTTGTATCATTTGCTCCCTGAACACATAATTCTCTCATACGGTGGATAACATTGCTAATTTCACTCAGAGCGCCATCAGCCGTCTGCAGCAAAGAAATGCCATCTTGAATATTATCGCCTGCTTTGCTAAGCCCCCGAATCTGGGTACGCAGCTTTTCAGAAATAGCTAAACCAGCTGCATCGTCCGCCGAGCGGTTAATGCGATACCCAGAGGACAAGCGTTCAGAATCTCTTTTTTTGTCCCGGTTCACGCGCTTAAATATCCCACTGCCATTTTCTGCTTGCATATTATGCTGTATGATCATATCTTCCACCTCCTTTCTGCATTATATGGAATATTGTTACCACTTATAAACTTTCGTCTTACGCTCCATTAGATCAAGTTTATCAATCTTTGGATCTTCATAATAAGAATCATTTTTGACGTGTGTTGTCGAAATCTCCTCAAAAACTGCTCCTGTCCTTGATGTAAATGCATGTTTCTCCCCACGCAGTATCGTCTGAATATCTCCAGGACGCATTTCTACTTTTTTACCATCCACTTCCACTACTAAATCCCCATAGAGAAGCTGAAATGTCTCTTCCTTTACTTTGTGGGCATGTAGCGGATGCTGCTGACCTGGCAAAACAGCAATTAATTTCTTACAATATTCACGATTAATAACATTTATGATTACTGCTCCAAACTGCCTAAAGTGCCGCATTCCATAATGGTGGGACAGCTCCGCCTCAAAATCATTTCCCAGATATATATTCGCCTCATATAGCATACCTTTTACATCATGAATCACGCTGCGCGCAAGATTTGTATCAGTAATCGGCTTTCTCTCATGCAGTTCCTCTTTCGCCTTATATGCTTTACTCGCAATGACCCCTTCAAAAAACTCTCCGCTGGTCATTTGGCGCTCATGGTTTGGCATCGCAAAAAATACATCGTCCCTTGTAAGCTCCTGCCCCTCTTCCACATCATGCTTTAGATATACACCTCGCATCAGAGAATTTAAAGAATCAATTTCCTCCTGGCTAATATACCGTTCTGTTTCTTTCTTCATGGTACAGATTTCTTTTGCATTTAATGCTGCTGTCACCCACTTTTCCGCCTGTGCCGGATTCATAGAATATGCATTCAAAGAAATGTTCTCTGTTGGAAGTCCTACATGGCGCTCTAATATTTTTGCCCCTTTTGCAATCGCCATCATTGGAATTGTATTATCATCTGGGTCTTCATGACCAGAATATCCAATTGCATGATCAGGGTAACGACGTCTTAATTTATCTATAAAATCAAGCTGTAACCGTTCCATCGGTGCAGGGTACTCTGCAATACAATGCATAAATGCAAAATCACACCTTCTATGAGTAAAATAATTATACAGTTTATCAATATCAGAAATAGTCTTACCACCCACCGAAAGAATAATTGGCTTATGCGTTGCCGCTACCTTTTCCAATAACGGCCAATCCAAGGAACTACAACTTGCAACCTTAATAATATCAAGACCTTGATCCATACACCAGTCAACGCCATCTTCATCAAACGGGGTACTCATTGCCAACATACCTTGATCACGAATTGCTGCCACCAATTCACAAAACTGATCATACAGCAGACGTGTACTTTCAAACCTAGGAATATGATTCACATCCTGACGTCCCTTATAATCTGGATGAATAAAATTTTCAAGATTGCGGTACTGTAATTTGACAGCCGCATTAATATTATGCCTTCTGGCAATCTTCCCCATTTCATTGATAATATCTTTTCCGTGCTCCACGCTACCCTGATGGCTATTTGCCATCTCAAAAATAAACAAATTCTCAAATAATTTACTCATTCTTCCGCCTCCAAAAGGAAAATGTAGATACCTTTTCCTTACAAATAATATCCTCTATGAAAAAAATAACCAATGGACTTCTCACCGCCAACAAAGCGAAACCCGTACCACCATTGATTATTTCACATACCATTATCCTCTCTCTTCCTTGAATTGATCAATGGCCTCCATGCCATATACAACAAATTTACCCAACAACCATAAAGGGTAACAAAACCTATATAGATTATATCGTCACTTCATGTAATAACATTAGAGCGTGTCCAAAATTTGACTCATATACAATATTATTCCCTCTGAAACAAAATATCAAATCCGCCCTTTCAAAAATATCGTATATTATAAGTTAAGTTGCCCGGCAAAACTCTAAGTCTAGCCTTATGCAGTGCCAAAAGAGCATTCAAAACTTTTCTTCTTCTGAACATCCACACAAGTTGCAATGTTTTATCTAACTTTCTATGCAGGTCATAATGCCCCTCTGCTATCAATGTAGTATTATGCCCAATTTCATTTTCTATAACACAACGACAAACCACAATCTCATTCGTAACATCCATAACAGATTTCCAATCATGCTGGCCTCGCCAGCACGAACAATCACCTCTTGCTGCATCACAAAATCATACACTATTCAATGCATATGCCATCAAAAACATTATCCCTCTGCTGGAATTACATACTACGCATTTCATTACTGTTCTTTAAACTCTTTCCACACTTCGTGTGCTAACCCATATAACCTGTCCATACTTAGCATTTTATCATCAACGTAATAATCTGCATTTGGTTTTCCAAATTTTAACTCGTGATATTTTACCCCCCAACGCTTCATCTGCTCCTCTGTAACCTTGCTCCAATCCTTGCCCGTAACATATCCCCTTGCTGTAAACAATACAATTTTGTTGCCGCAATCATAAAGCCTATTAATAATATTGATCATACGTTCATTTGGCTCTGAAAGTGCATAGTCCAAATCTTTCTGAATTTGTGCAATTACTCCATCAATGTCAAAAACAAATGTTTTATTTCCATGGGTAATCTTCAAATATTCCTCAGCTTTCTCAAATTCCTCTTCCGTATCTATATCAAAGTTATCACTCATCTCATAACCGGCAATCTTGCTGCCAGACATGGAATGCTTCTTTGTAATAACCTCTGTGCGCACCACATCAATGCAGGCATTCTGATAATACACTTTAGGTAACTGCTGACGCGGCATATTATAACACTCTGGAATATCCTTCATAATAGGAGATAACATACCTTGTCCATCCATATGCCACATCTTGTAGGCAACTTCCTTTGCTGGCGCCACACAGCGCATTGAGTCAATCTCTGGATGCTCCCTAAGATAATTTACCATGTTTTCAATGTCGCTAATCCGCCGGATTGGATAGGTAGGCCGAAGCTGCACAACAAGTTCTGGTATGTATCCCTCAACCTCCTCCAGATAATTCAATGCATGTAAAAAAACATCATAGTCTAATGCGGTATCTGTTGCATACTCAGCCGGCCTCAAGAACGGAGTTTCTGCCCCATACTTCCTAGCTATCGCGGCATACTCTTCACTATCTGTACTTACAATAATCCTATCAATACAATTCGCTTTCTGTGCATGCTCAATAGAATATGCAATCATTGGCTTTCCATCCATTAATCTGATATTTTTATCTTTAACACTCTTAGAACCGCTCCTAGCAGGTATAATCGCTAACACACTTCCCATAATGTCCCCCATTCTTACAGACTCTTCGTATTTTCAAATACAAGCTGTTCCATATATAAACACCATTGAAAGACCCAGCTTGCATACAAACCAACTTAACTCGCCACTTTTGTTAGAGTAACACATTTCCCCTCTCTGTTCAACATCTATTCACTTTGGCACACGGAAATCAATTTTATAAAACTATCCTCTTTTTTGAAGAAGATACTGCTGTCATTGATAGACAATAGAGTTTCGCCAATTTTACTCTAAGATTGCTGATGATTCAAAAAATGGGGAAAGTCAAAAAAATTTGTATCTTGACACTTTTAGCTTTTGCTGTTATAATTAATCCTGTTGTGCAACGCAATATCAATTTTTAAGCCGGTGTGTCGGAATTGGCAGACGAGACAGACTCAAAATCTGTTATCCGCAAGGGTGTGTGGGTTCGAGTCCCACCACCGGCACTAGACCTTAAGCTCGTAAACCATATATCGAAATTTGCGGGCTTTTCTTTATGCTCTGCTTTTTTGTAGCGTCTCTCGCACTATACTTATGTCAATACTTTGGGCAAAAAGCCGAAAGATTATATAGCTTTTTTAGCTCCTCATCCCCTTTTTATATCCTAATACCAACTGCCATTATGACTGCCTTGAAACAACTGATTATGCCGCAAGGACACCATTTTAAAAGTTTTAAACTGGTGATAGAATAATAAAAAACACAAGAAAGAAAATAAGTAGCACAGTGTCAAAGCGCATAGACTGGTTTTCTATACGCTCTGACACTGTGCTACTTATTTTATTGTGATTGTGGTTATGGTGTTTTAAATAAACTGAAATTTAACCTTTCAAATAAGTATCAATATCCTTCCTCAATTGTGAACGTTTGCCAGTTCCAGTAAAAAGTTTTTTTAATGGCTCAATAACTAAAAGACTGCCATTTACCGACTCATAAGAAAGCCTGATATGAAAATAATTGATTTGTTCTATTATCGCCATAAAATACAGTAAAATTCCAACAATTATTCCAGACAAATCTTCTTTTTCAAGAACCGCAATAATAATTATTGGCAGATAGGCTGTTAATAAAATCACATTTATCCATCTTAATTTACTGTAAATCCTGCCAATTTCAAAATTACTTAACGCCGTTTTTCTTTTTACCATTCTCAACTTATTACGCCAATAGAAGCTGCCCTCTATTACTATGGCAGAAAATATCAACAATGGATAAAACGATATCCAATTTAATTTGAACACGTTCTTTCCAAAGTCCATATCGATAATAAACTTTGTTGCGAAATACATTCCTGCAAACATTAACACGCCGTATAGTTCAAAGTCAGCTAAGAATTTCAGTTCTTTTTCAATTGGTCTTTTCTTTAACTGTTTTGCCATATAGTTTTGTCTCCTTTGCAACTATCAATTTTTGCCACTAACAGAATACCACAATCGCACTCATATTTCGATTAAATTTCCATATATTGTTCTTGATAATTGATTGATGCTGCCCCTCTCGGTCTGTATTCCCTTGCACTCAAAAGCGTTGTCAAGCGCCCCGAAATGGATAGTCGGCTCTGTCAAAAGGTAGCGGATTGTCTGTTAAGATAATCGCTACCTAAAGGTAAACAATATACAATTTTTATATCGTGTTTCTGTATTACTCCGGTAAATTGGAATTCTGATTTCTCCAAAAATTCAATTAGCAAAGGACTGAATAACAGCATCTATGATAGATTCATTTTTTTCAATATGTCCTCCGGGCAAAGTCAAACCTTTCCAATCATCTTTTAATCTGTTTTGTAGAAGGTAATTATCATTTTGATGAATCAGGCATAAAACCGTTAATGCGACATTTTCTGTTCTCTGCACACGCTATCCCTCCATGTACCGCTCTATTTCATTCCAAGTCTTTACCGTCAAGATATTGCTATCTTCTGTGTAAGGCAGATCAATCGCTCCTATGTACCATACCGGCAGAATACCGACATTCAAGGAGCCTTTTACATCGCATTCATACTGATCCCCGATATACCAGACTTCATACGGCTTTAATTCAGCTTTTTCCAAAGCCAAATCGAATATTCTTTTGTTTGGCTTGCGGAAGATATAATTGCTTGAGGTAATGATAAATTCAAAAGCATTTTCCGGAAGCAGTCTGTTGATACGTTCTGCAACCACAGAAGAAGCATAAGAAATATTGCTGATTACGCCTGTGCGGATACCTTTGTTTTTCAAATATCCCAAAAAATCTTTGATACCCTCTGTCGGCATTCCCGGAGCAGCGGCATTCCAGAATACGGTATCAATTTCGGAGTTGCTTAATGAAATCTCTATTCCCTGCGATTCATAAAGATAAGGCGTAAACATTGTATTGGGTATTTCTATCTGAAATAAGTGCCTCTTCTCAGGATCAAATCTCCCGAATTCCTGATTGATTTCATTTGCTTTGGCTTGCACCTGCTCTGCCGACAAATGATACTTATTTCTTGTAGCATACTGTAAGACAGCCTCTGTTCCCTTTACGCCGTCAAATTTCTGTTCTGCAATCAGTGTCTGACCATAATCAAACAATATCATTTTGGGTATTTTCATGTAATTTACCTCCACATTCAAAATATCCCTCTTGTATCAGTAATTCCAATACAAGTGCCTCTCGTTCCAACATTATCTGAGTGAAATCATCCAGTATCGTTTCCCTGTTTACATCTATCGCAAGTTGCGGCTTCAAAAATTCAAGCGTAAAGCCTTCATCCGCTTCATACTTGTCCAAATTTTGTTGTTCTATATCCTTTTTCACGCTGCACAGGAAATAATAATTACCCTGTATAAAGTGTGGTTACTGCACATCCATTTGCTGCTGAAAATAATCCTCATGCCTTATCCCTGATCTGCCCATGAAGCGCCTGCAGGGAATGCACTTCCCCGTTTCCGGTCTTCTGCACATAAAGGATACCCTCCGCCGTGGCGCGGGCAGCGGCAATGGTGGTCATGTAGGGAACTTTTGCCTTGATTGCCGCCTTTCTCAAGTAACTATCATCATGGACGCTGTCATTGCCAATTGGGGAATTGATAATCAGGTCAATATCCCCGTTGGTGATCAGGTCGAGCACATTGGGCCTGCCCTCGTAAAGTTTCTTTACAAGCTGAGCCTCCACGCCCGCTTCCTTCAGCAGCGCACAGGTATTGCCGGTGGCAACGATCTTAAAGCCTGCCTCTTTGAAGGCTTTTCCTACCTCTACTACCTCCGCCTTATCCTTGCGGTTTACACTGATAAGCACCGTGCCGCTTAAAGGAAGCCTGGTCTGGGTAGCCTCCTGGGCCTTGAAGAAAGCCTCTCCCACGGAAGCCGAAAGTCCCAGCACCTCCCCAGTAGAGCGCATTTCCGGTCCCAGGACAGGATCTACCTCCTGGAACATATTGAAAGGGAATACCGCTTCCTTCACACCATAATAAGGGATATCCTGCTCCTTCAGCGCGGGCACAGGGGAAGGTCTTCCCGTAATGTCCGCCGTGATGATTTCCGTTGCCAGGGGTACCATACGAATATTGCAGACCTTGGAAACCAGGGGCACGGTGCGGGATGCCCTGGGATTTGCCTCCAGCACATACACCTTGCCATTCTCGATGGCATACTGCATGTTCATCAGACCCTGGACATGCATTTCCTCCGCGATTTTTCTCGTATATTCCTTTATGGTAGCCACACTTTCCTCTGAAATATGCCTAGAGGGGATGACACAGGCGGAGTCTCCCGAGTGAACCCCCGCAAGCTCCACATGTTCCATCACCGCAGGCACAAAAGCGTGGGTCCCGTCGCTGATGGCATCCGCCTCACACTCTGTGGCATGGTTCAAGAAACGGTCTATGAGAATGGGCCTGTCAGGGGTCACACCCACTGCCGCACGCATATAACCGGTAAGGCTTTCATCCGTGTACACTACTTCCATTCCACGGCCGCCCAATACATAGGAAGGGCGCACCATCACGGGATAGCCAATCTCATGGGCAATACCCAGGGCCTCCTCCACGGTGGTAGCCATACCAGATTCGGGCATGGGGATTTCCAGTTTATCCATCATGGCGCGGAACTGATCCCTGTCCTCCGCCAGGTCGATGACAGAAGGTGAAGTGCCTAAAATACGCACGCCGTTTTTCTCCAGATCCGCCGCCAGGTTCAAAGGCGTCTGCCCGCCGAACTGGGCAATAACACCCACCGGCTGCTCTTTCTTATAAATGCTTAATACGTCCTCCAGGGTCAGAGGCTCGAAATAGAGTTTGTCGGAGGTATCATAATCCGTGGAAACCGTCTCCGGGTTACAGTTTACGATAATGGTCTCAAAACCCAGCTTTTTCAACGCCATAGAAGCATGCACACAGCAGTAGTCGAACTCGATTCCCTGGCCGATACGGTTGGGACCCCCGCCCAGAATCATCACCTTCGGCCTGTCGCTGCGGATAGGATTTTTATCCTTTCCGTTATAAGTGGAAAAGTAATATGCACTGTCAGGAGTGCCGCTGACATGGACGCCTTCCCATGCCTCCTCCACGCCCAGGCCGATACGGCGCTCCCTGATCTCCTGCTCTGGGATATTTAACAAGATACTCAGGTACTTGTCCGAGAACCCGTCCTTCTTGGCACGTATAAGCTGTTGGTCGGTAATTTCTGCAGGCCGGGAGGCGCCTTGGCCTCCTGCGTTCACGCCGCCGGTCGCTCCACAGCCGTCTGCTTTGTCCACACTTTGGGATGACTCACTGTCAGCCGTTGATTCCATGGCCGGCTCCCCGGCTCTGCAGGCAAGAAGCTCCTGTTCCTCCTGCGCCAGCTCCTTCATCTGCTCGATAAACCATGCCTTTACATGGGTAATCTCATGAATCTCCTCCACCGTGGCGCCTTTCTTCAGAGCCTCGTACATGGCAAAGTGACGTTCGCTGGAGGGAGTATTGAGCATCTGAAGAAGCTGCTCCTTCGTCTTTTCCTCAAGTTTCGAAATCTGCCCCAGGCCGTAGCGCCCCGTCTCAAGGGAACGGATAGCTTTCTGGAAAGCTTCTTTATAGTTTTTACCTATGCTCATGACTTCGCCCACGGCACGCATCTGTGTGCCCAGCTTATCTTCCACGCCCTTAAATTTTTCAAAGGCCCAGCGGGCAAATTTGATCACCACATAGTCGCCGCCTGGCACATATTTGTCCAGTGTGCCGTACTTCCCGCAGGGAATGTCATGTAGCGTAAGCCCTGCCGCCAGCATGGCGCTGACCAGGGCTATTGGGAAACCTGTGGCCTTGGAAGCCAACGCGGAAGAACGGGATGTCCTGGGATTAATCTCTATGACAATGATCCTGTCGCTGACAGGGTCGTGGGCAAACTGCACGTTAGTTCCGCCAATCACCTGGACAGACTCCACAATGCGGTAAGCCTGCTCCTGAAGCCTTTTCTGCAGCTCTTCGGAAATGGTGAGCATAGGAGCCGCACAGAAGGAGTCACCGGTATGCACTCCAAGAGGGTCAATGTTCTCGATAAAGCAGACCGTGATCATATTGCCCTCCGCATCCCGCACCACTTCCAGCTCCAGTTCCTCCCAGCCCAGGATGGACTCTTCTACCAGGACCTGGCCCACCAGGCTGGCCTGCAGTCCTCTGGCGCAGACCGTTCTCAGTTCTTCCTTATTATATACCAGTCCGCCCCCTGCGCCTCCCATGGTATAAGCAGGACGCAGTACCACAGGATATCCTAAGCCATCCGCAATTTCCAGGGCCTCTTCTACCGTATATGCCACCTCGCTGCGGGCCATTTCAATGCCCAGTTCGCTCATGGCTTCCTTAAACTCGATCCTGTCCTCACCCCGCTCAATGGCATCCACCTGTACACCGATGACCTTCACATCGTATTTGTCCAGAATGCCCGCATTTGCCAGCTCCGCACAGAGATTCAGGCCGGACTGCCCGCCCAGATTAGGAAGCAGGGCATCGGGACGCTCTTTTGCTATGATTTGCTCCAGTCTCTCCTTATTCAGCGGCTCAATATAAGTAACATCCGCCATCTCCGGGTCTGTCATGATGGTGGCGGGATTGGAATTCACCAGTATGATTTCGTATCCCAGCTTTTTCAGAGCCTTACACGCCTGTGTACCGGAATAGTCGAACTCGCAGGCCTGGCCGATAATGATGGGGCCCGAACCTATGATCAATACTTTATGGATATCTGTTCTCTGTGCCATTTTGTGACCTCCTTGGTTATAATAAATGAAACGATCCATCCGCAAATTATCAAAATAGAGGATTAGAGTGCTCTACTGTACACTCCAGTCCCACTCATTGCATATATCGTTTTATTTTACCATATCCTGATTCATTTGACAAACAGAGAAAAAGAAAAATACGCATCCGTAACATTACTTTTGTACAAGCCTATTGTCAGCAGCCAGCTTCAATCCTCTTTGCATAATCGCAGACAAAAACGGTGAAGGCGGCAATCAGTAGGATAAACATGGACAGGATATCCCATATATCTACCACAGGCTCTCCGATCATCCTGGACAATGTGGTACCACAAGCAGGACAATACTTCGATATGGCAGAGCCAAGAACATATTCTACACCGCACACCGTACAATTCTTTTTTGGGCAACGCTGTCCACCGTGACTAATGCAAGGTACAGAGTTTCGCTCTCAATCTCGTCCAGTAAATCAGAAACAGACTTTACCTCCGCCTGCTTCTCCCTGTCCGCCATGCCCTCAAGGTATTCGCCAAAGTCGCTCGCCCATCGGTAAAACCGCCTGTTAGAATTAAAATCTGTCCTGTCGTTTGTGCGGATTTGCTCAATGACCGCTTCATCAACAACGAAGTCAATCACATTTCCCTCACTATCCATAAATCCCTCCAAACTTCAAAAACAGGTTTGGAGAGTGTCTGTTGAGTCTTTTCGGGCATAGCAATACCGCCCAACATAACACCGTTTTTTATATGGTGGACGTTCGCCCTAAAACCTTATGAAATGAAATAGAGTCGATAAACTGTGATTTCACAAATTCATCGGTTCTGTGTCTAAACGACTGGCTCTTTGATAGTTTATTTGTTTTCCCCTACAAACTGGAATTTACTACCTCTTAATTAATCGTTTAATTTGGGGGAAGTATGAAACTCCCTAACAAATATAAATTACACAGATATACAAATAGATTTCCAATATACGAATAAAGAGTAAAGCGTCCTTTCATAGCAACCTGTGCTGATAATGTCTTTGTATCAGACTGAAAGTAATCGGTCTGTGCCAACACACAGCCCTTAACATTTGAAACAATCGACATTCCGTTATTTGTATGTCTGATTATATTACTTCCATTTTCAACCCCACGCACAATCGCTGTCTTTGCAGCTAATAATGTCATTTCTTTCCAATCCGAAGCTGGAACAATTAGTATATCTACATTATTTCTACCTGCCTGCTGTATTTTAGACAAAAATGCCATATCAGAACATATAAACGGCGCAATTCTACCATATTCTGTATCAAAACTTTTTAGCATTCCATCTCCTTTTTGGCACAATTCTCCGATTGAACGTCCATGCTTAAAATATTCTGATATTAGTTCTCCTTGTGGATTAAATGCTACCGTTTTATTT